>JBJXHE010000158.1:0-15064 GCA_046160785.1 Planctomycetota bacterium | reverse complement strand
CGGCGTGCTGTACACAAATAATATCCGCGTACCTGTCTACAATTAATCCCGGAAGGTCGTCGGCTTCCGAACATACTAATCGCTCGGCTTCATCCGCCGCGCGGCGAACGCGGCGCGCCGCGGCGCGCTGCCGACGATCTAACAAAAAAAGCCGGTCGTCCCACGGCCCGGGCTGGCGCGTGACGACGCGTAATGCAATTTTCGACCGCCCCGAAACGAACGCGCGCCCCACCTCCCGCCCGCGCGGATCAAATATAACAGCGCAATCGCCGCTCGACGCTTCTATCAATTGGAGATCATCGCGAAAAACCCACGGATGGCCCGTGAGCCAGCGCCGCCATCCGGATGCGGTTAATACAATTCGCGGAAATGCCGTCGCCGTTCGATGAACGTGCGGAGCGTAGTCAAAATTAGTATCGGGGTCGGTGTCTTGGTTGAAAGTTTCCATTGGACGCTTGCTGATGCTGAGGTTCCCGCGCGAAGTGCGCGAATTTCTGACGCGGGCTCGCCCGCATTTTGTTTTGTAAACGATTCAGGTTTTGTGAGTTTCTAGCTGTTTAATTCATCGAACCGGCTTCGCCGGACGCGAGGCCGCTGCTTCGGGAGCCACGATTGCAATAAACCGGGGGTCGTCTCGCAAAGACTTCAAATCCGGATCTTTGCGAGCCCAAGCGCGCTGGCGTTCGAGGCCGCCGCGGTCGGAATGCTCCTGAAAGTCTCGTTCCAAATAATAGAGCGCGGTGTCCGGGTCACCCAGGAGGGCGTAGGTGCAGGATAAGTTGTAATACGTCCCGGGAGAATCGGTGGCATCGCGCAAAATTGCGCGCGCTTCGGCGGCCGTCCCCTCGCGTGCCAGATAACACGCGAGAACGACTTTATTAAACTCCGTTGGATCGAGTGCAACGCCTTCTTTCGCGAAACGCGCCGCGACGTCGGGTTTTCCCTTTACTACATTTTCGTTGACGGCGCGGCTTATTAACGTTTGCGCGCGCATCCGCCGCTCGAGTTCGAGCCAAATCTTAGCTTGCGCGGTGCGCGCCTCGGCGCTCGGCGTTCCTAACAATTTGACGGTTTCTTTATCAAATTCTTCCTCGTGGCTTTTCTTAACTTGGTCGAGGCGGCTGAGCGCGCGTTGTATATATTTTTCAGCGGTGTCGGGTTCGTGCGCATCCATCGAAACGCCCGCGCGTTCGAGGCATGCGTCGACAAAACTTATCAAATCGGCCGTCGACGTGCCGGTCGAAGCGCGCTCAATCACGGGTTCTAACAATTCCGCGGCAGTTGTTAAATCGCCGAGCGACATGCGCGCGACTTGCCCGAGGTCGCGCGTAAATGTTGATATCGGAATACTAATGCGAACTCGGACGGGCGATACGGGCAGCGCGGGCACACGCCCAACGTTAATATTGCCAAACGGGTCGGGCGTGTTCATCCAATCGCTCGCGTGCAGCGCGGTTACAAATTCATGGGCGTTGATATCCGAAAGGATATTTAATATTTCGACGCCGGCCGCGAGCCCTTCCGCGCCGCGACCGCGTTTCGGAAGAATTGTAGATATTACACTGAGCGCTCCGATCTCCGTTTCGAGCGCGGGATCAAAATTCCAATTCGCCGACAAGTCCCACGGCTGGCCGCTAAAGATACGATTCAAGACGGCCATTCTCTGGCGATCGTCTTGATTGGTTTTTACCCACAGTCCTTGCAGAGATCGAACGGTCGATTGAAACACGCGCTGCTCGAAAAGATCGTAAGCATCCGAAATTCTATCTCTAGCATTTGGCCCGTCTTTATAACGATTGATAATTATATTAAAAGCTGAAAGCACCCGGACGCGCGCTCCGAGCATCAGTAACATTTCGTCTTCCGCGTCGTCGGCGCCAGCGGCTCGGCGGCCCTCAACGAAATCGAAGGCTATATTTAAATTCTCTTCCGCCGACTCCGGACGGTTATCCGTAATATCACAAATACCGGCGATGGCGTGGGCGATTGCGCGCCACTCGCGTTTCTTAGCATCTTCGCGCGCCGCCGCCGCGTCGAGGGCGCGCGCCGCCTCGCGCGCGGCGCCGAGATCGGCCCGAGTTAACAATTCGAATTTTGCGCGGCGCCATGCGCAGTCGACGGGATCGATCGCGCTCCAGCCGTCGAGGACTTGTAAATATTCCGCGTCCTTTCTGCGAAATAACAATCTCTGAGCTAATATATCAAAACCCGAGGCGGCCGCTGCGCCGTCGGCCGGATGTTTTCCGTAGCGCAGCAATGTTGGAAAAACCGAAATCTCCGTCGTGAATCCTAAACATTGAAGCCAGAGCGCGCGGTCGGCGGGAGATATATCCGAAATCCAATTTGATAAAGATAACAGCGCGGCCGCGGAATCGGGCGCCGCCGCGAGCGCCGTGAGCGCGCGGCTTTTTTGATAGGAGTCGCCGTCGCGCACCAAAGCTAATAATTCTTCAGTTGCGCAGCGGTGCGGAGCGCGGCCGATCCATTTGAGCGCGGCCTCGCGTACATGAAATTCCGGGTCGCGCGCAAATTTTAATAAAACGGCCGTCCGGCGTTCTATTTGTGTAATTGCGAAATCGGGCCGTCCCGCAAAATTAGCAAATTCCAGGCGGACGAGCGGATGCGAATCCGTCATATTCTTTTCGACGAGGTCGATCTCCTCGACCGTACCCGCCTCTCGTAACAATTTCGCCGCGATTTCGCGCGCGATCGCGGGCGCCTCCGCGAAAGTATCAAAAACTTCGCGAATGCTGGCGCGTCCCTTTAATTTAACTCTTTCATAATATTTCGCGCGGAGCTGCGGATCGGGCGACGCGAGATCCTGAATGGTTATAGCCGTTGCGTCACCGCCGGAAGCCGCTTGAATCCATACAAAAACGAAACGCGCGATCGGCAACATTGGAAGTGTAAATATCAATTACTTGGCGTGAACCGAACTATTTCTTTTCCCATCTGCCCAATTCTTTGAGCGATGATAACGTTCCGCCGCTGCGGATTTCGGCGCGCAGGCGCGCCTCGTGTTCATACACATCGCTCGCGCGGTTGACGACCTCGGCGAGTTTTTCTTTAGGAATTCTTACAATTCCCGAATCGTCGGCAACGATCCAGTCGCCCGGCATCACGCGTTGATTACCACAAATAATCGGCGCGCCGATTTCGCCAAAACCCTTCGGTTCCCACGCGGTTGGCGTGCGCAGGCGCGCCCACGCGGGAAATCCAATACTACGAATCGCGTCGACGTCGCGAATGGCGCCGTCGATGACTACAGCTCGGATTCCTCGAACTTTAGCGCTCTCACTTGCTAATTCTCCCCAGATCGCCGGGCCGCGCCCGCCAGCATCAATAACAATAATTTCGCCGGGTTTCGCCTGGTCGATCGCTTCGACGGGCTTCGCCCAGTCGCCCGGATAGGTTCTAACAGTTACGGCGCGGCCGAAAACCTTCACGCCGATTTGTAATGGTTCCAAACCCGACATTTCGCCGGAGCGGTGCATCGCATCGCTAAGATTCGGCGTCGACACTAACGATAACACTTCTTCGACTCGCGCTTCGTCGACGCGCCGGAAAAGTTTCGATTCGACGGCCGCGCCGCTCTTGAGCGCGTTTACAATTACTTTTGTAGCATCCGCAGCGTTTTCAGCTTTTGTAATCGCGCCGCCGACAATAATAATATCCGCTCCGGCGGCGGCGGCCTTTGCAGCCGTTTCGGAATTGATACCTCCGGCAACGGCGACGTCGCAATTCGCAACCGCGCGAACGGCTCGCAATTGTTCAAACGGATCGCGTCCGGTCATTTGCTGGTCGATGCCGCAGTGAACGCCAATAATATCCACGCCCATGCCGGCGCACTGCCGCGCGCGAGCGGCGATATCGTTAACATTAATTAAATCGACCTGAACCTTAATACCATAATTTCGCGCGGTTTCGACGCAGTCGAGAATAGTAGAATCGCTGGCCGACGCCAGAACTGTAGCGATGTGCGCGCCGGCCTTCGCAGCCGCTTCAAACTCCACGCGCCCCGCGTCCATCGTTTTTGTATCACAAACGATTTGTAGCTTCGGATACTTCGACGCGGGAAACTCCGCGCGCAATTTTCGGACGGCGTCGAGCCCTTCCGATTTTAATAATGGCGTTCCGATTTCTAATATTTCCGCGCCGCCCGCGACGGCTTCGCGTGCGCACTTCAACGCGCGTGAAAGTTCAAGAAAATCGAGAGCTATTTGTAATCGCGCCGGAGCAACGGCCGCAGGTTTTGAAGTTGTCATAGAAAAATATTATTAACTAAGAAATCATACGAATGACGGGGAATTTAACTTAAGCGTCTTCCGGTTCGCGCACACCGGAAATCCAAAGAATAATAAACGCGATCGCGACGCCGCCCGCGGCCACGTAGAGCGGCGCGGCGGGACCAAAGAACTGGCCGACCATGCCGGTCGAGAGCGGACCAGCCACACGCGCGAGCGAGCTCATCGATTGATTCGCGCCGGCGGCTTTGCCCTGCGCATCCCTCGGAGCGCAGCGCGAAACGAGCGCGGAAACCGACGGGTTCGCGAGGCCGTGTCCGAAAGATACAAATATCGCGGCCACAACTAACATAAATAATGAATGATTATTCCAGCCAAAAATCCCGACGCCCGCGAGCCCGATTGATAACATCGCCCAGCCTGTTAATAATATTGCGCGATCGCTATATTTCTTCGAAAGTTTACGAATCAACCCACCTTGGACGAGCGCGCCGAGCAAGCCGACCCCGCCGAATGCGTAGCCGATTTCGAGCTCGGTCCAGCCGCGTCCGCCATTCGCGAGATCCAATCCTAAATATAACGCGAGGCTCGTCTCCATGTGCGCGAACGAAAACGTTCCGAGAAATACTAATATTAACAAAATCGAAAGCCGCCGGTCGCCAAAGAATTCCTTTAATATTTGCATTCGCTTTGCTCGGCGCGCACCACGCAAATGATGCGGCAGTGATTCCGGCAATCTTGCATACGCCCAAAAGATATTTATAAAACCGAGCGCCGCCGCCGCGTAGCCGGGCCAGCCGCGCCCCACGGATGATAAAATTCCGCCGAACGCCGGCCCAAAGACGAAGCCGAGCCCGAACGCGGCGCCGATCATTCCCATTCCCTTCGAGCGATTTTCAGGAGTTGTTACATCGGCGACGTACGCGAACGCCGTCGAAATATTAGCACTAACAATACCGCCGAGAATTCGAGTCGCGAACATGGCGTACACGACCGCTTCGCCGCTTCCTAATATTCGCAGGCCGACGTTTTCGTCGCACACCAATCCAAACAATAAATACGAAAGCGCCGTGAGCGGAATTGTTATTAAGAAAATCGGGCGCCGCCCGTAGCGATCCGAAAGCGCGCCCCAAACCGGCGCGAATATAAATTGTGCAAATGAGTAACAAGCCGACAGCCCCGTCGCGATTGGATATACATATTCCGAATCCTTGCCCCAATAGAATTCTACATATTTTTGGACGAGGGGAATGACGAGTCCAAACCCGAGCAGGTCGAGAAAAACGGTTAAGAAGAGTACGCCGAGGCCGGGCGTGCGCGCGGATGCCATTTCGAGTTTTCTTAATTACTTAATGGTCGCTGGATTTTTTTGTAGTCTTTGCAATCCGATACTCTACCGCGCGGCGCGACAATCCGAGCCGGCGCGCTGCTTCGGCTTCGTTGCCGTGGCAGCTTCGAACGGCCTCTTCAACAATCGCCTGTTCCATTTCCGCGAGCGTCACGCCGTACCGCAATGCTAATGTTGCAATTTCCTGCGCGCGGGTCGCTCGCGGTTCTCCAAGAAAATTAAAATCGTCTTCGCTGAGCAAGTGGGTCGTCGAAAGCGCGCGCGCCCGGAGCACGGCATTCTCCAATTCGCGAACGTTGCCGGGCCACGAATAAGTTAATAAGCGTTGGATGCCCGTATCGTTAAATTCACAAATCGCAAGATTCTCACGCTCTTTGCACGCGAAATGTTTAGCTAATAATTCTATATCGCCGGCGCGCTCGCGAAGCGGCGGCAGTTCAACGGGCAGCACGGAGATTCGATATAACAAATCGCTTCTAAAGTTTCCGCGCGTCGCAAGAGCGCGAAGGTCGCGGTGAGTCGCTGCTATAATTCGTACATCAACGGATTGTTCATTTTCGGCGCCGAGCGGTTCGATGGCTCCCTCGTCGATCGCTCTTAACAATTTCACCTGAACGCCCGACGGAACGTCGCCAATTTCATCTAAAAATAACGTTCCGCCGTGGGCGCGGCGAAAACGGCCTGACCGCGACGCGGTCGCACCCGTAAACGCTCCGGATTCGTGGCCGAACAGCTCGTCTTCAATCAAAGTTGGCGGCAGCGCCGCCAAATTCACAGCGACGAACGGCCCATTTGATCGCGCCGATTTTGTATGAATCGCGCGCGCGGCGAGCTCCTTTCCTGTTCCGGATTCTCCATACAATAAAACCGGAACGTCTGAATTAGCAGCGCGTTCGAGCTTGCTTGCCGCCTCTAAGAAAACCGGCGACTTACCTAATAGTCGGTATCGTGAACTCAAACGCGATGGATGGGTTGGATTGACAGGAAAGGGGTTTTGGGAGTATTCTTTGCGCCACCGTAAACGAAAACACTGTATTCGCAAACTTAGTTTTTACAAAGGTTTGCGACAGTTTCCGCAGCCACGAGTTATTAACAATAGAACATTGAAAATGTAATTGTTAACAACAGATCTTGGCCGCGAGAATTGTAGTCGTCGCGGTAGGCGTAACACCACTCGTTACGGCCGAAATGATATATTTCATTTCGGGCCGGAATGCGTGGTGTTTTCGTCTGCGGTTCGCAACAATTCCGTCTCACCATAACAACTATATAAAACCTAGAGGTTCCATTGAATACCGAGCTCCTCGCCTACATTGAGGTCATCGCCCAGGAAAAGGGCGTCGAGCGGGAGCTAGTCTTTGAGGCTGTGGAGGGCGCAATGGCCTCCGCAATCCGAAAGAAGATCGGTGCCGGCGACGACCTGGTTGTAAACATCGATCGAAAGACCGGCGAGTTTAGTATTCACGACTCGGAGGATGATTACGATATTCCTCCCGCGGAGCTCGGCCGAATCGCCGCGCAAGCGACAAAACAGGGAATTATACAAAAACTTCGCGAAGCCGAACGCGACGTTTATTACGAAGATTTTGAAAAGCGCCTCGGAAAAATCGTGAGCGGCAAAATTCAACGATTCGAAGGCGATAATATTATTGTTAATCTTGGAAAAACCGAAGCCGTGCTGCCGCGTGAAGAGCGCGTGCGCGGCGAGAATTTACATATCGGCCAGAGCGTTCGCGTGCTCGTCAGCGATGTTAAGAAAATCGGCACGCGCGTCAAAATTATGGTTTCGAGAGCTAGCGCGGATTTAGTTAAAGAACTTTTCCGCCTCGAAGTTCCCGAAATCTCCGACAATATTATTGAAATTAAACGCATTGTTCGCGATCCGGGATACCGCACAAAAGTCGCGGTTCTGTCGCATGAACATAAGATAGATTGCCAAGGCGCGTGCGTCGGCGTTCGCGGCTCGCGCATTCGCGCGATCACGGATGAATTGAATGGTGAAAAAGTTGATATTGTTAAATGGAGCGACTCGCTCGAAGAATTGGTAGTGAACGCGCTGAAGCCCGCGGAAATTGATATTGATAATATCTATCCCGACGAAGACACGCGCAGCGTTCTCGTCCTCGTCGACGAAAAACAATTATCATTAGCAATCGGCAAACGCGGACAAAACGTGCGCCTCGCGTCTCGTCTGTGCGGCTGGAATATTGATATTAAGACTCGCGCGGAATACGAAGCCGAAGACATGGCAATGCGCGAGCGCGACGACCGGCTCGGCCGCGGTGACAATCCCGAGGAAGTCGAAGCATGGCTCGAGGAAGAACTCGAGCGAATCAAACAAAACCGCCGCACCGCGACGGGTGAAGACGAGGGTGAAGGCGGCGGCGAAGGTCAAAGCGGCGGCGCAGAAAAACACCACGTGGCCGAAAACTAACATATTCCAACTTCCTATAATTCCGCATTAACAGTAGCGTACTGAATACGAATCGCTTGCTAACAAACAATCCGGCCCCCGTCCCTTCGCGCTCCGTTGCGTCATCTTCGCCGCGGAACTGTCGCGAAGTTTTTGTAGTTTGGAACGGAGTGCGCCCATGACTAAGAAACGCGTGTTTGAGCTAGCGAAGGAGTACGGCCTTAAAGGCACGGATCTCGCGAAAAAGCTTAAGGAACTTGGCTTCGAACAGGTCCGCAACCAGATGTCGGCGCTGGATGATTTCGAGCTTCTGCAAGTACAGGCTCGCCTCGAATTGGCCGGCATGATTCCAGAGTCAAAGGCTCCAAGCGAAACCATGAGTTCGAAGCCGCTTGGAATGCGTCGAACGCCGCGCAAACCGGTGGTCGAAACGCCGGTGAAAACGAAGCGGACCGAGCCTCCAGCACAAAGTACACAATTACACAGTACGCAAATACACAGAGCACCGGCCGAGCCAGCATCAACACATCCGGCTCTGGAACACGCTGCCGAAGCACATGCGCACACTACAGAAACAGTAGAGGCGCCGGCACACCGGCATGTAGATACAAAACATGCAGTTGAAGACCACACCCACCCGACGTCTGCACTACGACACGACTCAGCACATACTGCGCCGGCGGTAGATCATCCGATTTCGGAAGCACACGAGAGCGGAGCTCATGCCAAACATGGGGGCGTACACACCGTTGAATCAGAGATCGAAGAAGCACAGCGTGAAGTCGTGTCGCAGGCAATGGATTCGGACGGAGGTGCGGACTCTGCCAGTGTGCTAGACACCGATGTGCCCAATCTTGAGACCGAATTGATTTCGACCGAAGAACCAGTTGAGACTACTGAGTTCGTGGATAGTGAAGTTTCGGCAGACGTTGAAGGCGCCGTCGAAACAGCAGCAGATGCAGCGCCCGATGCAACGGCAGCAACAGCAGACTCTGCTTCAGAGACTGGACCTTCGACGAAAGCTCCAAGTCCGCGAATGCAACCTGTCGGGCGACATCATGGTGAACCAAGACCAACACGGCAGGCGGGCCGTCCCGCGGCCAAGATTGTTGGGCGCATCGATCCAGCACTGTTGAAACCACAGAAGCCGGCCACACCGCCGAAGTCAACGTCTGCTCCACACGAAAAACCGAAGCAGGCAACAGCAGAGGGTGGAATATCAGTATCAGGATCGGATGCCGATGTGCGTCCGACACTCAAGCACAATCGGTCACGCGCACTCACGCGCTCCGATGTGTCGCAATCACGCGACCGCCTCACTGCTGCTCAACTTCGTGAAAAGGAACAGGGTCGCGTTCGCAGATTGACAGGTCCGCAAAAGGGTGGTCTTGGAACGATGACCAATCGTTTCGGAGCGCCCGGCACACCCGGTAGTGCAGCCGCAGAGAAAGGAAGCGGCCGCGGCGCTACGCATTCACCCGAACGCCGCTCTCAGATCATCGTCACTCCGCCTATTACAATTCGTGGACTGTCAGAAGCGCTGGGTCTCAAGATTAATGATCTCATGAAGACTCTGCTCATGCAGTTCCAGCGCATGGGCGTGAATCCCAACACCACACTGAGCGAGGAAGACGCAAAGCTCCTCTCACTCGAACACGGATTTGAGATCGAAGTTCGTGCGGCTGTGACTGCGGAAGAAGAGATCCGCGCAGACCGCAAGAAGATCGATGCAGAAGACTCCGGCCAGTTGATCTTCCGTGCGCCCGTGATCGCGTTCCTTGGACACGTCGACCACGGCAAGACTTCGCTGATTGATGCGATTCGCGAAAAGAACGTCGCAGGGGGCGAAGCCGGCGGAATCACACAGCACATCGGAGCATACCGCGTTACTACAAAAAGCGGACATCCGATTACAATTCTGGATACGCCGGGTCATGAAGCGTTTACAGAAATGCGCAAACGCGGAGCGCAGGCGACGGATATTGTTATATTAGTGGTCGCGGGCGACGACGGCGTGATGCCGCAAACCGAAGAAGCCTACTCACACGCGAAAGCGGCGGGCGTTCCCGTAATTGTTGCATTAAATAAATCCGACAAGGCGACGGAGCAACAAAAAGAAAAAACGATCAGCCAGCTCGCGACGATGGGCCTCGCGCCCGAAATGTGGCGAGACGTGAACTGGGGCGGGCACACCGCCATTATCGAAACGTCGGCTACAAAAAAGACGGGCATCAGCGAATTGTTAGAACGCGTCGCGCTCGAAGCCGAAGTGTTAGATTTGAAAGCAAATCCGAACCGCAACCCGGAAGGAATTGTTATCGAAGCGCAGAAGAGCGGACAGCGCGGAATTGTAGCAACGCTATTAGTACAAAAAGGAACGCTGCGCCCTGGCGATATTATTCTTGCGGGAGCCGGCTACGGCCGCGTTCGCAATGTTTATGATGACCGCGGCCGCGCTCTCGACGAAGCGGGCCCGTCCATGCCCATTGAAGTCACGGGTCTTTCGGAATTACCCGCGGCTGGCGACCGTTTTGTTATCGTTGATGAACTCAATAAAGCCTCGGAAGCCGCTGGAGATCGCGCGCGAAAGCTGCGCGAACGCGAACGCGCTTCACAATCGCGCGAGAATGTTAACCTTGCGAGCCTTTTTAGTAGAATTAAGGAAAGTCAACAAAAAGAAATTCGAATTGTATTAAAGGCTGACGTAGGCGGTTCGCTCGAAGTATTAAAAAAGCAGCTTGATTCGCTCGGAGCGAAAGATCCGCACGGCAACGAAATTCACGTAAAAGTCATTCACGCACAGGTTGGCGCTATTACAGAAGCCGACGTCAACCTCGCAGCAACATCAGCGGGAATGGTCGTCGGATTTAATGTTATTGCTTCGGATTCTGTTAAGAAGCTCGGGATGCGCGACGACGTCGAAGTTCGCGTGTACCACGTTTTGTATGAATTGCTCGAGGATGTTAAGAAAGCGATGCACGGGCTCGTCGCGCCGATTCAGCGCGAGGCGGTTACTGGTCACGCCGAAGTGCGCGCCACATTTAGATCATCTAAATTTGGAACGATTGCCGGCTGCATGGTCTCCGATGGATTTATTAACAGATCGTCGAGCCTGCGCGTCGTGCGCAACGGCGTCGTGGTGTACACCGGAAAGTTAGATTCGTTGCGCCGCGTGAAAGAAGACGTTCGAGAAGTTAAAGCTGGCTTCGAGTGCGGCATCAAAGTCGCCGGATATGATGATGTTAAAGATGGCGACGTCCTCGAAGCGTTTGAAATTAAAGAAGAAAAGGCGATGCTGACACCCGTTTAGTTTAAGTTATCTAGTTTATCCAGTTTGTGTTGGCTCGCGGCGCCGTTTTACAAAATTATGAACGTTGGAATTCTACAGTTAGAACTGGAAATACCGGGTTCAATGTCATTAAAAGAAAAACGCGGTATTGTAAAATCACTAAAAGAGCGGCTTCGGCAGCGATTTAACGTTTCGGCGTCCGAAGTTGATTTTCAGGATATTTGGAATCGCGCGATGCTCGGGATCGCGTGTGTTTCGATCGATCCGCGGCTCGCGCGCGAGACGCTCGACAACGTCGTGCGGTTTGCCGAGGAGCACAACGGCGCGGTCATCGCCGACTACAAAATTGAAGTTTTATAAAAGCGAGTAACATTCCCGGCTTATGGCATCTCAAAGAAGCGCTGATCGCATCGCGTCCTGGATTCAGAAAAAGGTCGCGACGATGATGATTCGCGATCTTAAGGATCCGCGCAGCGGATTCTTAACAGTAACGCGCGTTGTCGTTTCGAAGGACATCGAGAATTGTACAATTTACTATTCCGTCCTGGGCGATGATAAAGAAAGGCGCAACGCAGCGCGAATGTTAGAGCGCGCGACGCCGTTTGTGCAGCGCGAAGTGGCAAGCGGATTGAAAACGCGCGTGGCGCCGAAAGTTCTCTTTAAATTTGATGAAACAATTGATAAGAGTCTCGAACTCGATCAAATCTTTTCGCGAATCGCCAAAGAGCGCAAGGACCGGGAATCTCTATGAGCAATGCAGCCATTCTTGTTGAAAATGTAACAAAACGATTCGGCTCGTTCACTGCGGTTCGGGATATGAATTTAACAGTTCCCGCGGGGCTTGTTTACGGATTCCTCGGACCAAACGGCGCCGGAAAGACCACGACGATTCGAATGATATTATCTATTTTCGAACCGACGGAAGGGCGCATCCAAGTGTTAGGTCACAAATCCGCACTCGAGGTCCGCAATCGAATTGGATATTTGCCGGAAGAGAAAGGTCTTTACAAAAAAATGCAGGCGTGGGCCGTTATTGCTTACTTTGGCGCGTTGAAAGGCCTCTCGCGAAGCGAAGGAAAAAAACGCGCGCTGGCCCTCCTCGAAAAATACGGGCTCGGCGAATTTGTTAAATATAAATGCGACGCGCTTTCGAAGGGAATGCAACAAAAAGTTCAATTGTTAGCTTCGATTGTTCATGATCCGGAATTAGTCATTCTCGACGAGCCGTTTTCGGGCTTGGATCCCGTCAATCAGGAAGTGATGGAAGGCGCGATCTCGGATCTACAAAAAGCCGGGAAAACTGTCATTTTCTCGACGCACATCATGGAGCACGCGGAACGCCTCTGCGATCGAATCGTACTCATCGCTGGCGGAAAGAAAGTGTTAGATGGCACCGTCGCCGAAGCTAAGAAATCAATTCCGCGCCGCCTGACGATTGCTACAGAAAGCGATCCGAGCGCGCTCTCGCGAATTCAGGGCGTCCGCCAAATTGTAGAAATAACAAAACAGGCGGGCGATCCCGTCAGATCCTATCAAATCCACGTCGAAGACCGATTCGATCCCGACGAAGTTTTGAAGGCTTGCTTCGAAAATCATATTCAGCTTCGAAGTTTCGACCGCAGCGATCCGGGGCTTCGCGAAGTCTTTATATCACTTGTCAAAGCTCAAGGCGCCGGAGCGCTGACACAATAACCGTAATAATTAGCCGCATTTATTTAAATCAATAAAATGTTAAAATACGTTTTTCTCGTCGCGACGCGCGAATTTGGCGAGAACGCCAAGACAAAAGGATTTTGGATCGGAATCTTAATATTTCCTTTTATGTTACTCGCGGGAATCAAGGTGCCGATGCTCCTCGACAAGCAGGTGCCGACGCGATATTTCGTTCTCGTCGATCAATCGAAAGCTTATGAAAAAGCCATCACCGAGGCGATCGACGCCGAATATCAAAAGGATGTTAATTTTGCGCGCATGCAATGGCAGCAACAAGCGATTTCGGCGGGTGAAGCTACAGTTGGAAAATTAGAAGACGCCGTGTCAGCGGCCGTCGGGCCGGAAGCTACAAAAAAGGTTTCAGAACATTTCAAAGATTTAATGGTTAAATCGCTCGTCGCGGGTGCCTCGGGCGGCGAGATCGCGGTTACTACAGAAATCAAAGGCCTCGACTCCGAAGTTCAGGGCAAGGCATATCAAGCCATCGCCGCGTGGAGCACGAAGGCGTTCGAGGCGGGAAAAGATAAGATTGGTAAATTTGAAGAGCCGCGCCGGCGATTCATGGCCGTCGCACCTCCGCCGGACACGAAACCCGAACTTATCAAAACGGCAGGCGACAAACCTACAATTCCGCCAGACGGCGCGGCCGGCGATGGAAAAGTTGTAACGAATGAAGGCGTCGAGAGTTTTCGGCCGTATTTAACAGGTTCAAAGAAAATTGATATCAACGGAAAGCCGGAAAGTTTATTTGCGTTAATTTATATTCCAGAAGACGCCGCGAAACTCACCCCCGGAACAACGTATAGAAACGCCGAATTTTGGTGTATCAATCTCACCGACTCGGATTTAAACAAAACGATCCGCACCGCTATGGAAAAACACGCGCGTAGCGACCTGTTTTCCAAGAGCGGCCTCGACTCGACCAAAGTTGCCCAAATACAAAAAACGGGATTTGAATTTTCCGGAAAGAATCCCAACAAAGCGGTGGGCAAAGAAGAAGTCACTTCCGAAGATACGATTCGGCAGTGGGCTCCGGTCGGAGCCGTTTATTTACTTTGGGTCGCAATCTTTACCGTTGCGCAGATGTTATTAAATAATACAACGGAAGAAAAACAGAACCGCGTTATTGAAGTATTGCTATCGTCGGTCACTCCCACGGAATTGATGTTTGGCAAGCTCGTCGGAATCGCGGGCGTCGGACTCACGATGGTCGGCGCGTGGATTATATCCTTTGTCGGCATCCTCAAATCGGGCGTCGGCGGCGATTCGAAAATGATCAACGCGCTCACGGAAGTGATGTACACGCCGGAATTGTTAATTGCGTTCGCGCTCTATTTCCTGCTCGGTTACTTACTTTATGCCGGAGCATTCTTAGCCGTCGGCGCAGTCGTCAATACACTTAAAGAAGCGCAGAACATGATGGGGCCGCTCATGCTCGTGATGTCGGTTCCTTTGTTTACAATGGTATTTATAGCAAAAGAGCCGAACGGCGTTTTGGCGCAGGTTCTTTCGTGGGTGCCGCTTTACACGCCGTTCGTCATGATGAATCGCGCGGCCGCGTCTCCACCGTTATTTGATGTGATCGGAACGCTAATTTTATTGGTTGTATCCGTTATCGCGTCGATCTGGATCTCCGGAAAAATCTTTAGAATCGGAGTGTTAAGAACGGGCCAGCCGCCGAAACTGATGGAACTCCTCGGCTGGGTGCGCGCGAAGAATTAGTTCATTATTAATTATTTCTTGTCGACGAACACGATCGCGCCCACGTCGCCCTGGATGCTGTCGGCTTCGAGCTTGACTTGGTAGGCTCCGGGTTCGAGCCCTGTAAATGCTGCAAAAAAGAATCCGCTCGGCGGCGCCGAAAAAACTGCAGGCGAAACAATATTTACATCCGGTTTGCCGAATTCTTTTTTGATAATTCGAACGTTGAGCGTCGTTCGGTTCGAATTGCCATTAATATAAATAGTACCGTTGTCGGCAGACCCATTTGTTGTCGGGCCGGCTACAACTGTTAGAATTGCCGTCCCGCTCGTAGGCTCCGGAGTATTTGGATTTCC
>JBJXHE010000157.1:0-24363 GCA_046160785.1 Planctomycetota bacterium | reverse complement strand
CAATTCGAGCTCAAACCGAGTGCGGATGGAAGCGAGGCGGAGCGGATCGGTTTTGTAGATTTAAAGATTCACCAAGGTGGCCTTGACACAGATGGCCTTCTCATGGAAGGCACCCCAATTAGGAGTGCCTGACCCCCAATGGGACATAACTGTCGTATTGCAGCCGCAAGTTCCTTATTCAAGAAATTAGGAGTGCCAGGCACTCCTAATTGGGGTGCCTGACCCCGGCCCGAGCCGGCCCCAAGAAAACTAACAATAAAACAACTATTCTAAATAATATCCCCGGTGTGTGTCGCGAGCGCAGCGCGCATCGGTGCGCGGACTCACGGGTCTCGTATCGCCGAGCGCGGCTGTGGTCCAGGCGCGTTTCGTTTAACTAATATTCTGGCGCCACGGTTATGCGCGCGAGCACGCGATACACGACCGGGCCCCAGCGGGAGCACTTCACACCGGGCCCTCGCGGGAGCGTTAGCTTCTGGCTTTGAATAACGTTAAATACCGCGCTGCTTTATTAGCAAATCGCAGCGGATGCTTCAATTCGCGCGCGATGCGGTGCGGGCGTAAATAAAAGCGGCGATACGCTTCTTTAATTTTCTTTTCAACCTCGTCGGGCGTCATCGCTTTATTGATATGATTCACGAAGTGGCCGGTGAGTTTACTGTATTCAATCGGAGCCGAGCCGTAGAGTTCTTTATAAAGCGGCGTGCCGGGGTACGGTGTCACGGTGCAGAATTGCACTTGATCGGGGTCGAGCCGCAATGCTAATTGTATTGTGCTTTCGACCTGCGTCGGCGTTTCGCCGGGGAACCCGATCATACAGAACGCGCGCGTTTCAATTTTAAATTCGCGGCACGCATCAAATACTTTTTGCGCGTGGTCGTGGTTTTTTAGTTTATTACCACAATAACGTTTTTGTATATCGGGGTCCGCGCTCTCGACGCCGAGCGAAATGTGGACGCACCCCGCTTTCGCCATTTTTTCTAATAATGGACGGTCGAGCCACATCACCGCCGTTTCGCACTGCCATTTGAGGTCGAGCTTCTTTGCAATAATAATGTCGCAAAGTTCACCGACGCGATCTTTTCGCATGCTAAAAATCGGATCGCGGAAGACAACGTTATGAATGCCGTATTTATTAACAATTTCGTCGAGTTCGCCGGCGACGTCGGCCGCGCCGCGCAGGCGGAATCGCAAGCCTTGCGATAATGTATAACCACAGAACGCGCAGTCGAGCGGGCAGCCGCGCGAACTTTTAACAGTAGTAACGGGCCCTTCCATACCCGGAATTCTGTAGCGATCGTTTTTTAGTAAATTTCGCGACGGATACGGAAGTTCTTCGAGCGTTTCGATTTTTTCGCGGTCGGGCGTATGCACAATTCCGCCGTTTTTTCGATAACTAATTCCAAGCACAGCATCCAGTGGATCGAGCGATACGGGCGGATCGTTTGAAACCGACGGCAGCCCCGCGACGGGTACGCCGCGCAGCACACGCGCGAGATCGCGAACGCTATATTCGGGTTCGCCGCGCACGACATAATCTACTTTTGATTTTGTAAAGACTTCGTCGGGCGTATTTGTTACTTGTGATCCTAACAATACGACGGGCTTGCCGGTTGCTTCGCGCACGCCGGTCGATAATTTCAAATCGAGGTCGAACGTCGTCGACGACGAATCGAATATATATAAATCCGCTTTTGCAGCTTTGGCGGCTTCGAGCGCGCCCGCGACGTCCGCGCCTTCCGCGTCGCCGTCAAAAATTGATACTACACATCCGTCTTTCTCGACGACCGCCGCAACGTGCGCGAGCTCAATCGGCGGATATAATAAATTACTATTCACCGCCATGCCAAAGCCTCCCATGAGGCCGCGCGATACGCGATACTCAGCCGGGCTTGGCGGATTTGTAAAATGTATTTTCAAAGGTGTATTGTTAGTTTACTTATCTTGCCAGCCGCGCAGCGTGGCTTTGAGGTCCGCAGCATTCTTAGCAAGTGATTTTAAGTATTGGGTTTCGTCGGCGACGTTGAGGGTACGGTCATCGGCGCGAAGCTCGACATGGAAAGCTACACTTCGCATTCCGGCGCCGAGCTCCGGGCCGCGGTAAATATCGAACACAGAAACGGATCGGCAAAGTTTGGAGTCCGCCGACCGAACCAGCAATTCGAGCTGTTCGACGGAAACGTTTTCCGGCGCAGCGAGAGCGACGTCGACTGTAATCCCAGGAAACTTAGGAATAGGAATAAAGCGCGGCGGGCCAGCGGCGGCGCAGGCGGCTTCGATCGCCTCGAGATCGAGTTCGAAGCCCGCGACGTCGACGTTCTGTAATCCCAGCCGCCCCGCAACCTCGGGATGGAGTTCGCCCACGAATCCTAACAAACGATGGTGACCCGAAACGGTCGCACCGACGAGAATTCGCCTCCGCGGATGAATATAAGGAAGCGCCGATGGCGCACCTTTGCCGTCTTTCAAACGATCCAATGTTACAAATTCAGCCGGGAGCGCGAGCGCGCCGAGCAGCGATGTAACAACTGCCTTCGCACGGAAGAAAATTCCATCGTTAAATTTACTTTTCGAATCGCCCGCCTCGCCCATTGCTATAATTCCAGCAATGCTATGAATTTCCTGGGGTTCCTGTTTGCCCGCGCCAATATTTGTATCAACACGCGCATGATCGGGTCGATAGCCCTTGCCGGCTTCAAAAAGCCGCAGATCCGGTTCGTATTGTAAATTTTTTGATATAATCCCCAACAACGACGGCAGCACTTCACGCCGCATGCGGCTTTGATCAACCACGAGCGAGTTCTTTAACGTTACGAATTGTTGATTTTCGATTCCTAATTGTTGAATCAACGAATCCGCAAGGAATGAGTAACTCTCAAGACTCCGAAAACCTAAATTTACTAATGAGTCCTCAGCGCGGCGAATGGTAGCACGCCTGGCATTCTGCGTTCGCGGCGGCGCGACGGGCGCGACGAGCGGCTCGGGCACTACATTTTCATAACCTCGCAATCTTGCTATTTCTTCGACGAGGTCGATCGGTTCTGTTATATCCTTTGTCGAACGGTACGACGGCACGTCACAAATGTATTGATCTTGGTTTTGTCGACGAACGGTAATGCCGAGACGCTCGAGCGGATTTAACAATTCCGCGTCGCTCGCGGCCTGATCATTTTTTAATGATCCGATGCGGCTGCGAACAAATGATACAGATAACGGTATTGATAACGATTGCGACGGCTCCGGTCCTTCGGCGATTGCTTCGGTGAAGGACGCGTCCGCGCCAAAACTAACTTTGAGTAATTGAATCATTCGCTCGACGGCGAATTGTGTCGACATCGGATCGAGTGTTTTTTCAAAGCGCGTCGACGCTTCGCTGCGAAGGCCGAGGCGCGCTGCGGTTCGGCGGACCGTCGCCGCATGAAAATTCGCCGATTCTAACAATATTATTTTTGTAGTTTTATCAACTTCCGTGTTCGCGCCGCCCATAACTCCGGCGAGACCGATTGCGCGTTCGCCGTCGGCGATGACGAGGTCGGAGTTTTGTAATACTCGTTCCTGCTTGTCGAGCGTTTCTAATTTTTCGCCGTTCGACGCGTTTCTAACTAATACTCGCCCGCCCTGAATTTTATCAAGATCAAACGCGTGCGTCGGTTGGCCGATTTCGAACATCACGTAATTAGTAGCATCGACGACGTTCGATATCCGACGCGCGCCGAGCATTCGCAAGCGGCGTTGCATCCATGCAGGCGACGGTCCAACACTAACATTAATGATAAAAAGTCCGGCATACCGCGAGCAGAGGTCGGGGGCTTCGATACTAATTTTTGCGTCGCGCCCATTTGCTCCCGATCCGAACCGCGTCGAAGTGTCGCAATATTTTTTATAGTCTTTTTTGAGAATTGCGCCGAGTTCCCTAACAAAACCGTAAATCCCCCACAAATCCGGCCGATGATTGACCGACTTATTGTCAATTTCAATAATCCAGTCTTCGATCGACGGAAGACTTGTTAATTTTGCACCGACGACCGCGTCGGGCTCCAACACTAAAATTCCGTCATGCTCATCACCCAACCCTAACTCTCTTTCGCTACAGATCATGCCGCGCGAGATTTCGCCGCGCAGTTTGCGTTCTGTTATTTCGAGGCCGTTGGGTAATTTTGCTCCGGGAACGGCGACGGCAACCTTCTGCCCCTTTGCAACATTCGGCGCTCCGCAGACGATCGGTAACAATTCGCCGCGGCCGACGTTCACTTTTGTAACTTTGAGCGAATCCGCGTTCGGATGCTTCTCCGCTTCGACGACTTCGCCGATTAGGATATTATCTAATCCGCCGCCGACGTGATGGACGGCGTCGACTTCACACGTACGCAACGTTAACAATTCCGCGACGCGCTCGGGCGGCACATCGTCGAGATTGATATATTCTTTCAGCCACGAATAGGGAATTTTCATTTTTTAATTATATTTATTAAATATTTATAAATTAATGAAAACTCCGCAGCACGCGGACGTCGCCCGATAACAAATGGCGCAAGTCGTCGATGCCGTGGCGCAAGCATACTAATCGTGAAAGTCCGAGGCCGAATGCGAAACCCGAATGAATATTAGGATCGAAACCGCCGGCTTTGATCACATTCGGGTGGACGAGTCCGCAAGGCAACAATTCGACCCAGCCTGAATGTTTACAGAACGGGCAGCCTCTGCCGTCGCATTGTAAACATCGCGCGTCGAGCTCGAAGCCCGGTTCGACGAATGGAAAGAATCCGGGGCGCAGGCGCACTTCGAGATCTTTACCAAACATTCCGCGCAGCAGCGTTTTCATCGAATGTAACAAATGCGCGATCGAGATCCCCTCGCCCACGACGATGCCTTCTAATTGATGGAATGTGTGCTCGTGCGACGCGTCCAGGGTTTCATTACGAAAAACACGGCCGGGCGCGATCGCGCGCATCGGTAGCCCAAACTTATCTATATTTTGACTCCACCAGCGCATCCCGCGCAGCTGCACCGGCGACGTGTGCGTTCGTAAACAAACGCCGGGGATCGTCGTCCAAAAAGTATCCTGCGAATCGCGCGCGGGATGGTCTGGCGGAATATTGAGATCGTCGAAATTGTATTGTTCGAGTTCGACTTCAGGGCCGTCGAGAACGGTATACCCCATCGATACAAATAAATCTTCGAGATCGCGGCGCGCGCGCGTGAGCGGATGCAGCGACCCCGTGCGCGGAGCGGGCCCCGGAATGGTTATATCAAATCCTTTGTCTTCGAGCGCGGCGTCGAGCGCGGCTTTTTGTAGTTTCTCGCGGGCGGACGCCAGCGCGGCCTCGGCGCGTTTTGTGATTTCGTTGACTAATTTTCCGGCGCCCGCGCGTTGCTCTTTTGGTAATGTTCCGAGGCGAGTGATCGCGGATTTTAAGGATCCACTCTTTCCTAAGTATGTCCTTTCGACCTCGTCGAGACGCACGAGATCCGCCGCGCCCGCGAGCGCGGCGTTGCAGCCGGCTTCGAGCGTTTCGAGTTCGTTTTGTAGTGTCGCGAGGTCCATTGCAGTTATATCTAACAGTATTTATTAATACAAAAAACCGCCGGCCGGGCATTCTGCCACTGGCCGGCGGTTTAGTTATAAGTTTTGGTATTTATACTAAACGAGTTTATTAAACTGCCGGCGCGTGCGCCTTTGCTTGTTCAAAAACCGCGTCGAACGCTTTCGGATCGTGAATGGCGAGCTCCGAAAGAGTTTTGCGATCGAGTGTAATATTCGCTTTCTTGAGACCGTTAATAAAGCGCGAATATTTAAGTCCGCGCATCTCGCACGCACCCGACAAACGCGTGATCCACAGCGCGCGGAAATTTCGCTTCTTAACTCGGCGATCGCGGAACGCGTACTGCCACGCGTGGTGGAGCGCCTCAATTGTAGTTCTTTGTAAATTCTTACGGCCGCCCCAAAAGCCCTTTGCGAGCTTTAGATTGCGGCGCTTGCGCTTTAACTTTGCGGGATTCGATCGGACGCGAACCATGGAACGTTAGTATTATTTGTTAAGGAAGTATTAAAATAAATATTAATAAAATAACAATTACGACTGGATCAAGTTGCGCATGTTGACGGCAATCTTGCCGGTCAAGATTTTCGACCGGCGGAGGCGGCGGCGGCGCTTGCTAGTCTTAGCAACCTGCATGTGGCCAGTGCCGGCAGGGAAGCAGCGCACCTTGCCGTTCTTGGTCAGCCACATTCGCTTTTTGATAGATTTTTTGGTCTTTAACTTCGGCATGGATAAACGCCCCGCTAAGTCGCGTGAGTCGTTGAGTTGGATGCCCCGGGGCATCCGCGGTTTTTTTGGGGCGAGTAAGGTAGCGGGGAACGCGAAACGATCAAGGACGGATTCTCGGCCGATGCAAAAATAAACGCGCCGCGCGAAATCTCATTCGGGAGCAGCACGCCCCTGCATAACTCTGCGGCCGAGTCGAAGCTCTACCGTTTCGTTAACAAAACGGTCATGCGCTTGCCTTCGAGCTTGAGCGGGCGCTCGACTTTCGCGACGTCTTCAACCGACTTAACAACTTTCACGCAGACGCGCTCGCCAAGTTCAGGGTGCGCCAATTCGCGTCCGCGAAATTGACAATTCACCTGAACCTTGTCGCCTTTAATTATAAATTCTCGCGCTTTATCAATTTTATACGATAAATCGTGATCGCTAATTTTCGGTCGCACGCGCACTTCGTGGAGCTGCGTTTCATGATGTTTCGCACCGGCGTGCTTTTTACGAATCTCATATTTAAACTTTCCGTAATCCATAATTCGACACACGGGCGGTTTACTATTCGGCGCGACTTCCACCAGGTCGAGCTGCGCGTCAAGGGCGCGGCGCCGTGCGTCTTCAATTGTTACAACTCCTATCTGTTCGCTGTGCTGATCAATAAGGCGAACTTCCCGGATCTTGATTTGTTCATTAACACGATAAGCAGTTTCAGGTGATGTGATGGTAGGGTTCCTCGATATAGGGAAGGGAAGGCAGGGAGGGTGGGATTAGTAAATTTGCCAGATAAATAGACAGTGTCTAAATAGTACAAGGATTTCAGCGCGCAACGTCAACCCTCTTTCACAAAAAAGTTTTTGTTAGATTTATGATTGCGCGCCGGGTGCGACGGTTCGAACGTGAATATCGCGAAGTTGATCGGCGGAAACGATCGACGGCGCGCCGGTCATCAAATCCACGGCGGTGGAAGTCTTTGGAAACGCAATCGCGTCTCGCAGCGAATCGAGGCCAAGGCCGAGCGCGATCGTGCGGTCAACACCGTACGCAAAACCGCCGTGCGGCGGCGCGCCGTACTCGAGCGCTTCTAACAAAAAGCCGAACTTCGCCTCGTACTCCGCGCGCGAAAGTCCGAGGAACTCGAATACTAATTCTTGCATGTCGCGGCGATGAATACGGATCGAGCCCGATCCGAGTTCCCAGCCGTTCATTACTAAATCGTACCCTTTGCCCCCGAGCGAAAGAGGATTGTTTTTGAGCGCGAATGCTAATTTTTCGAGATTCGGCTCCGACGGCTGCGTGAATGGATGATTTGTAGGATCGATGGAGCCAGTCTTAGTATTCTTTTCGAACATCGGAAAATCATGAATCCACGCACACTTAAATTCTCCGAATTTTCGTAAATTTAACTTATCGCCGAGGTGGTGGCGCAGCGGGCCCATCACGCCGTTCACCGTCGTTTCGTCGCCGGCCGCAAATAATAACAAATCGCCGGCGCGCGCCTGCGCGGCTTCCTGGATATGTAACTTTTCGGAATCGCTAAAGAACTTCGCGATCGAACCGTCGAGGCCGGCATCCGTAACTTTAAGCCACGCGAGACCTTTGCCGCCGTGGTCGATGGCGAACGCGGTCAATGCATCAATTTCCTTGCGCGACCACGCGCCCGCGCCGCTCGCGTTGATTCCGCGCACGATGCCGCCCGTATCGACCGTTTCGCGAAAGACTTTAAAACTAACATTCTTCGAGAAATCTGTTAAATCAAAGATTTCCATTTTGTAGCGAAGGTCGGGTTTATCAATTCCGTATTTTAACATTGCCTCGCGGTACGGAATTCTAACAAATGGCGGTTTTAAGTCGACGCCGAACCCGGCCGCGAACCCGGCGGAAATGGAGCCTTCAACTTGCGCCCAGACGTCCTGCGGTTCGACATAACTCATCTCGAGGTCGATTTGTGTAAATTCGGGTTGGCGGTCGGCGCGCAGATCCTCGTCGCGCAGGCAGCGCGCGACCTGAAAATAACGATCCATCCCCGCGATCATTAATATTTGTTTAAAAATTTGCGGCGACTGCGGAAGTGCATAAAACATCCCCGCGTGGACGCGCGACGGAACTAAATAATCGCGCGCGCCCTCGGGCGTCGCTTTTGTTAGCATCGGCGTTTCGACTTCGACAAAATTTTGCGACGAAAGGTAATTTCGAATTCCTAAACAAAAATCGGCGCGCGCGACGAGAGAGCGCTGCATCGGGCGGCGCCGTAAATCTAAGAATCGATACTTCATGCGCGTTTCCGCGGCGACGTCGCTCTTATCAACAATTTCAAACGGCGGAAGTTTTGATGTATTTAATATTTCGAAATTTGTTGCTTCGACTTCGATTTCGCCCGTGCCGCGTTCTTTATTTATCGTGCCCGCGGGCCGCATCCGCACTTGCCCCGTCATTTTAATACAATATTCAGGGCCGGCCGACGACGCTGTTTTATGAGCATCCGTCCCGGGATTCATAACAATTTGCGTGACTCCATAACGATCGCGAATATCAATAAAAAGAACGCCGCCGTGGTCGCGCCGGCCCTCCACCCATCCGCAGAGGGTGACGGATTGTCCGGCGTGGGCGGCGCGCAGTTCGCCGCAATGATGTGATCGAAGCATCCGCGCATCCTAGCAGTCCGCCGGCGTCATTTCGCGAGCCAGCCGTAGTCATTCAGTCGAGCGGCGATGGCGTCGGCGACCACCGCGTGGCCGCGTTCGTTCCAGTGCGGATCATTAGGAAACGTGACTCGCGCGGTCGCTCCTGCTTTTTGTAGTAAATCCGCGACATTAAGATATTTTTCGGGATGATTTACGTGCGGCACGGGCGGCGGAGTTTCGATCCACTCCATCCCTTCGTGGACGACGAGAAGGTTAGCATTGTTTAAGCGCGTTAATTGTGACATTTCCGCGATCAGCTGTTTTATCAATTCCTTGGCTCGCGTCTCGTCGTCTTTGTTAATAATGCGCGCGTTCGACTCCCACACGCGCTTGCGGATCGAACGATACAAAACCGACGCGCCCTCCAAAAACGATTCCGCGCCGGGCGAAGACGCGAGCGTTAACTTTCCGTTTTCTAATATAAATTGTGGTTTCCGTTTTCCGTACATTCGGTCGCGCGCGACTTCTTCAATATCGTTGCGGCACGCGATCAGAACGACCGCAGCCGGCCTTATATCAGTTATTTTTTGTTGTAATAATAAATACTGCTGGTCGGTTGCGTAGCCGCTGACCGCGAGATTTCGGACGCCCGCTGAAAGCTGCTTTTCGAGAAGTGTTGCCATCGCGTTTTCGACGGCGACTCCCCATCCGAATGCTAACGAATCGCCCAGCAGCACAATACGCGCGCGCGGCACCGGTTCCGTATTATTCATTTCTCCACCGCGCTCGCCGCGCGAATTGATATGAACCTCAATATTAAAGTCCGCAGCCGCGTGACATATTGTTACATTCGGTTCATAACGCCAGCCGAGCGTGGCGTCGTGCACGACGTAATGCGGATTGGTCGTCGGCCCAAACGACGATGTATACAAAAAACGCCAGCCAACCTCCGCGGCAGCCACCGCCGCTGCCAACGCCGCGAGAATTAATAATATGCGTTTTAGTTTCATGGGGTCAGGCACTCCTAATTGGGGTGCCTGACCCCGGCATGGGCGCATTCGCCGCCGAATTTACAATTTCGAGCCAGCGATCCGGGAACGGCGTGGGCCCCCCGTCGAGCGCATTATTAGCATGTGCCGCAACGCCAGCGCGCTGACGCGCGCTCGACCACTGCCACCATTCGGCGCGCTCCACCAATTTTGCGCGCAGCGGATTTGCTTCAACGTAGGCGCATGCGTTCCAATAGTAGTTTTCGTTTTCTATAAGAAACGATTTGTAGCGACCCTGATACAGCGGCCCGAGGCCGTTCGAATCGTACGCTTTGTGGTGGCGCCGGACGTGCGTCGTCGTGAGCCAATGCATAAATCGCGGCAATTCGCCGTCCGATTCCGGCCAAATGATTAAATGCCAATGATTTGGCATTATACAATAAGCAAGCAAGCGGACTTTATACTTTTCGCGCGCCTGAAAAAGCGCTCGTTCAAAACGTTCATAATCATTGGGAATGTTAAATAGGGTCGCACGCTTTGCCGCTCGATTTACCACATGATAAACAAAGCCGCTCGCGGAGATTCGTTGAGATCGAGCCATTGGAAAAACCTCTAACGTAATCGCGGCGACGGCGAGCGATCGGGCGGACAAAACAAGACCGGCGGGACCGGTGGGGTCAGGCACCCCTAATTGGAGTGCCTGACCCCGGTGGTTGAGCGAAAAAAAACGAAGCGGGGACGCTTCGTTTTTTTTGTAATGTCGAATGTTAACTTAAGAAGTATTTACATCTTATATTTCTTCGCGAGCTTCTCGCGCTGAATCGCGCGGCGCAGCGCGGCTTCGGCGCGCGGAAGATCGCTGTCAACTTTTGTAGTATGCGCCAAACGCGCGCGCGCGCGCCTTTCGGATTCTTCCGCGCGCGCTAAGTCAATGTCCTTGACGGGCTCGCCCGCATCGACGACGAGCCGAACTGTATTATCGCGGATTTCAACAAAACCGTCGGCGACAAAGTATGAATTACGGTTTCCGGCCGCATCTGTAACAACGAGTTCGCCGGCTTCGACGGCCGCGAGCAGCGGCGCGTGATTCTTTAGAACGCCGAACGAACCCTCGCTTCCGGGCAGAACGACGGATGTTACTTTTTCATCCATCACTGCCCTTTCAGGAGTAATCACGAGAAGACGGAGTTCGCCTGCCACGGAAATTTATAGCGTTTGCTGTTTGTTTATTTACTGGTTTATTTGTGAATTATAAGAATACAACGCAACTATTCTTGCATCTTCTTCGCTTTCTCAATCGCCTGCTCGATCGAGCCGACGAGGTAGAACGCGTTTTCGGGCAGGCTGTCGTGCTTGCCTTCGAGGATTTCCTTGAAGCTGCGAACGGTATCTTTCGATGATACAAATTGTCCCGGAAGATTTGTAAATTGTTCCGCGACGAAGAACGGCTGCGAAAGGAATTTTTGTATACGGCGCGCGCGCGCGACGACGAGCTTGTCTTCGTCGGCCAATTCTTCCATTCCGAGAATGGCAATAATATCGCGCAGGTCTTGATAACGCTGGAGAACGCGCTGCACTTCGCGCGCAACTTTATAATGTTCGTCGCCGACCACGTTCGGGTCCAACATGCGCGACGTCGACTTCAGCGGGTGAACGGCCGGGTAAATTCCTAATTCTGAAATTCCGCGGTCGAGAAGAATTGTAGAGTCGAGGTGTGTAAATGTAGCAACGGGCGCCGGATCTGTAAAGTCGTCTGCGGGCACGTACACCGCTTGCATCGATGTAACAGATCCTTTTCTAGTTGATGTAATTCGCTCCTGGAGGTCGCCCATTTCCGACGACATCGTCGGCTGATAACCGACGGCGCTCGGCATGCGTCCGAGGAGCGCGGATACTTCGGATCCCGCCTGAACAAATCGGAAAATGTTATCTACAAATAACAATACGTCTTTGCCCTGCTCGTCGCGGAAATACTCGGCCATTGTTAATCCCGTGAGCGCAACGCGAAGACGCGCGCCCGGCGGTTCATTCATTTGTCCGAATACTAACACTGCGTTATCAATAACCGACGCCTTCGATCCGTCGGGACGCTTAAATTCCGCTTCGCGCATTTCTAACCAAAGATCGTTGCCTTCGCGCGTGCGCTCACCGACGCCGCAGAACACGGAGAAGCCGCCTTTTTCAACGGCCGTAATTCGTATCAATTCCTGAATTAATACAGTTTTGCCGACGCCCGCGCCGCCGAAAAGTCCGATCTTTCCACCCTTAGCAAACGGACATAACAAATCGACGACCTTAATTCCGGTTTCAAAGATTTGTGTAATCGGCTGCTGTTCTTCGTACGACGGCGCCGGCCGGTGGATCGGCCACACAGTCGCGCGGCTCACAGGGCCCATCTTTTTATTTTCGGAGCCGACCGCGTCCGCGTCGCTGTCGAGCGGGTATCCTAACATATCAAATAAACGGCCTTTTGTTACATCGCCGACGGGTACAGAAATCGGCGCGCCGGTATCTGTTACAACCATTCCGCGGATAAGGCCGTCGGTGGTCGCCATCGAAACGCAGCGAACGCGGTCGTTGCCGAGGTGCGCGGCGACTTCGAGAACAATATCAATATTCTTTTCGGGAATCTTAACTGTCAGAGCGCTGTTGATCGCGGGGAGACTCTCCGGGAACGCGACGTCGACGACGACGCCGATGACCTGGACAATCTTACCAATATTTTGAGCTGTTGCTGTCGCCACGTTTGTAATTGTAAGTTAGAGTAAGTTAATTCTTATTCGAGCGTAATTGTAATAAATCGAAAACTGTTATTTCAGCGCTTCCGCGCCGCCGACGATTTCGAGAATCTGCTTCGTGATCGTTTCCTGCCGCGCTTTGTTATACGTACGCAAGAGACCGCCGCGCATTTCGTCGGCCGCATCCGTAGCATTCTTCATCGATACGCGACGGCTCGCGTATTCCGAAGTTAATGATTCGAGCAGTATATTCCAAAGCTTCATTTCGAGATACTTTGGAACGAGTTTTTGTAACAAGTGCTCGGCGTTCGGCTCGATAATCGCGTCGCTGTTTTCGTTGGCTTTAAGATCTTTACTGTTAGCGTCCTTTCCGGCGGCCGGAGGCGCGACGGGCAGCCACTGCGCGCGCGCGGGGCGGAACGTCACCATCGACTCAAAACGAGTTGATATAATTTGTATTTCCGAAACAACCCCGGCCGTGAAATCGTTAACAAGCTGTTTCGCTACAATTCGGACGTCCTGATAACGATACTTTTCAAGAGGAGGCTCGGCGAAATAAGTCTTAACGTCGTAGCCGCGTTTCATGAAATACGTATAGCCCTTTTTGCCGAAAATATACAATTTAACTTTCGACGCGAGGAGTTTCGGATCGGAACCCGGCGTTTCAAGCCCGCGCTCGCGAAGGTAACGATGAACGAATGCTAATAAATTGGTATTGTAGGCGCCGCACAATCCGCGGTCGGACGTAACGACTACAATTCCGATCGCGCCGTCTTTCTTCGTGTCCGAATTCTTAGTATCAGTGGATTTCTGTAATAACGGCGACGTGCCCTCGGGAACCGCACCGGCGAGGCGGGATACGATCTTTTCAATTTCGGCGGCGAACGGCCGCGACGCCTGCGCGCGCCCTTGGAAGCGGCGCAGCTTCGTCGTCGCGACCATTTCCATGGCGCGCGTGATTTGTTTAATACTGACGACGGATTTGATACGTCGTCGAATATCGCGTAGGGAAGCCACGATGAGTGTTTATATTACAATTATTTTACGAAAGTTTTCTTAGCTTCGGCGACGCACTTCTTGAGCATTTCTTCGAGTTCGTCGGTGAGCTTCTTTTCCGTGGGAATCCTCTTTAACATTTCGGCGTAGCGCGTTTTCGCGGTCGAAAGTAAATGTTCTTCAAACGCACGAATCTTATCTTTAGGAATGTCGTCGAGATGGCCGTTCGTGCCGGCGTAGATTGCAACAACTTGCTCTTCGACGGTCGCCGGGCGGTACTGCGCCTGTTTTAACAATTCGACGAGTCGCTCGCCGCGCGTCAACTGCGCAACTGTAGCTTTGTCGAGGTCGCTTCCGAATTGTGCAAAGGCCGCGAGTTCGCGGTACTGCGCCAAGTTTAACTTTAGACCGCCTGCGACTTTCTTCATGACCGGAATCTGCGCCGATCCGCCGACGCGCGAAACCGAAATACCCACGTTCACGGCCGGACGAACGCCCGCGTAAAACAAGTCGCCTTCGAGAAAGATCTGGCCGTCGGTGATACTAATAACATTAGTAGGAATGTACGCGGAAACGTCGCCTTCCTGCGTTTCTACAACTGGCAGAGCGGTGATCGATCCGCCGCCCGCTTTATACTGTTTCGGATTAAATTCGTGGGCGCGTTTTGATAATTTACAAGCTCTTTCTAATAATCGGCTATGTAAATTAAACACGTCGCCGGGGAACGCCTCGCGTCCGGGCGGGCGGCGTAATAGTAATGACATCTGCCGGTACGCGAGCGCTTGCTTATATAAGTCATCGTAAGCAATCACGACATGGCGCCCGCGGAATGCAAAGAATTCGGCCATCGTGACGCCGGCGAACGGCGCCAAATATTGCATCGACGCTTCGGCGCCGGCGGCGGCCGCGACGACGATCGTGTACGCCATCGCGCCGTTTTCTGTTAATTTAGTAACAACGTCTTTAATGGTAGACTGCTTTTGTCCGACCGCGACGTATACACAAATAACCTGTTCAGGATTCTTAGGATCTCCGCCGCCCGTGTTCTTTTGACTAATAATCGTATCTATAATAAGCGCGGTCTTTCCGGTCTGGCGGTCGCCGATAATGAGCTCGCGCTGGCCGCGGCCGACGGGAATCATCGCATCAATTGCTTTAATTCCGGTTTGAATCGGCTGCTTCACGGGTTCGCGTTCGACGACGTTCGCCGCGCGGCCCTCGACGGGTGCAAAAGTTGATATATTAGTTGGACCGCCGCCGTCGATGGGGCGCCCGAGCGCGTCGACCACGCGGCCGACCATCTCTTCGCCGACCGGAACGGATATAACGCGTCCGGTCGATTTAACAGTATCGCCTTCGCGAATCTTCTCATCGGTTCCTAACAAAACCGCGCCGACGCTGTCCTCTTCAAGGTTGAGCGCGATGCCATAGATACCGTTGCCGAAATCTAACAATTCCGACATCATGCAACGATCGAGGCCGTGGACGCGCGCGACGCCGTCGCCCACTTGCAAAACGGTGCCGACTTCCTCGACGCCAACTTTGCCTTCGTAACTCTCGATTTGTTTTTTAAGAATCGAGCGAACTTCGGCGGGACGTAGATCAACCATAATATTACAGAAAACGTTGTGTTACAAAAACGTTACAAAAGCGGTTTTGTTAAAATAATAAAAATTTGAAATATTATTGATACAACTGCAGCGCGCTATCCGACCGGCGCCGAAAGCAGGCGGTCGCGCAGCGACGCGATGCGCGACTTTAACGATGCGTCGAAACGCTTGCTGCCGACGGTGATTCGGACACCGCCGAGCAGATCGCGGTTCACAACCGGAGCGAGCTTCACTTTCTTACCCATCGATTTTGTTAGCGATTGCTCCGCGTTTCGAAGCTCCTCGGCGCCGAGCGGCACCGCGGATTCAATGGTGCCTTCCGCTTCGCCGCGCGAATCGAGCGCTAATTGATGATACACATTGTAAAGAGAAGGAATCACGGCCGTGCGCCGGCGGTCGATGAGCAACGCGAGCACATTCTTAACAAGCTGAGTCTTAAAGTGTGGATCCAGAACGTTAAGAAAGCGCTGCCGCAGCACCGAAGACTCCGCCGTCGGATTTGTTATAAACGCGCGCACCTCGGCGCTCTCGATCGCTTCCGCGACGAGAGCGAGATCCGCCTCGACTTCCGCGACGAGACGCGCATCCTGCGCGGCGTCGAGAAGCGCTTCGGCGTAGCGGCGGACAACGACGGGAGCGATCATTATATTTACTTTGGCTTCTTAATGATTACTGCTGCGATGCTACAAATTCGCGAACGTAGCGGCGCTGGTCGTCGTCGCCGACGGCCCTGCCGACCACCTTCGTCGCGGCGTCAATGGATATATCAACTACCGTTTCGCGGATTTCCGCGAGCGCCTTCGACTTCTCGCGTTCAATCTCCGATTTCGCGCGATCGAGGATTTGTTGTGATTGCGTTTGCGCCTGCGCGATGACGTCGCGCGCCTGCGCTTCGCCCATCGAACGCGCCTCGACAATCATTCTCGCGGACTCTTTTGTAGCATCCGCGAGACGCTTCTCGACCTCATTCTTAGCATTTTCCGCCGCGGCCTTCGCCGCCTCGGCCGCTTTCACGGCTTCCTCGGCGTGGTGATCGCGCTCGTGGAGCGCGCGTGCCATCGGGCCCCACACGAACTTCCACATGAACGGCAGCGAAAGTGCAAATATTACAATTGTCCAAAGCGTGTTCGACGCGTCGGAAATCCGGATCGGGTTGAAACCCTCCTCGGACGCAACTGTAATAAGCGAACCTGCGAGAGCGTTAAGAATTGTCATAAACGCGTTTTTGTATATTTACTTTCCGCTGAGAAGCAGCGTGACCAGGATGCCGAACAGCGCCGCACCCTCGATCATGGCTGCGAGGATGAGCGAGCCGCCGCGAATATCTTTAGCAGCTTCCGGCTGGCGGGCGACGCCTTCGGCCTGGGCGCCGCCAATCTTACCAATACCGATTCCGGCGCCGATGACGGCGATACCCGCACCGATACCCGCCGAAAGGTGTGCAACATTAAAAACAGCTTCTGCGAGGAGCATTCTTAGAACCTTGGTTAGTAGTTCAGGAGAAAAAGTAAAGTTTAGAAAAGATAGAAACAGGATTTGTTATTTTTCGTGTCCGCGAAGTTTCGAAACTAATGTTCCGGATGGAGCGACGCGCCCACGAAAAGCAACGAAAGAAGAGTAAAAATGTAGGCCTGCAGCAAAGCTACAAAAGCCTCAATGATCATAATAAATACGGCGAAGCCGACCGCGGGAATCGCGACGCCATACGCCATATTGTGCAGCGTTTCGCCGAAGTAAAAAATCAGGCCCATGAACGACAGCACGACGAGGTGGCCGCCGGTCATGTTTGCAAATAAACGGATTGTTAACGCAAACGGCTTCACGCACAGGCCGATGATTTCAACAATAAACATCAGCGGCCAGAGCGCCGCGGGGATTCCGTGCGGAACGAGACCCGTCCAGAATTTGATAGGTCCGTTCATAACCATTCCGCCGACAATCATCATTAGGAATGTACAGATCGCGAGGCCGGCCGTTACAAAGATGCACGCGGTCGACGTGACGCCGAACGGTAATAATCCCGCGCCGGCTACAAATGGATAAAACGGATTCGGAAGAAGGCCGAGAAGATTGCTTGTAGCAATAAAGAAAAAGACGCTCAGAAAGTATGGTAATAATTTGTGCGCGAGGTGATCGCCGAGAACCGGCACGACCATTTCATCGCGGATCCATAATACAAATCCCGAAAGCGTGCGCTGAAGCGCGTTCGGATGATGCGATTTCATTCCCGCGTACGCGTAGCGGAAAAATATAAGTATCAAAATAACCGAAAAGATCTGGGCGATCTGTAAATTGAAAACCGGCAATTTGTATTCGCCAATCGTGAGCTCGACCGGCTTCCCGCCAATTTCGAGCGGATGCGCGAGCACGTGATGATACAGATGCGTGAAGATCGCGCCGCCTGTCGGCGTGGGGTGTGCGGCTTGTTCCGCAACAGCATTAGCAGCCTCGCTGTGCTGCGCGGTTATGTTACTGATCGAGCTGAGGATCGAATGAATTAGATACAATTCAGGTTTTTGATAACTTGGCTTTTTAGACTTGCTTGATTTTGAAGGCTAGCGTTGTGTTCTTTATTTTTTTGTTAGCAATGAAAGAATGATGATCGAGACGATTCCGGCCGTACACAGAAACGAAATCCCGAAACCTGTCGCGTCCATCGCCGAGCCCGGACGGTTCAGCAGGAGAATTCCCACCACCAACACGAGCAGCTTTGTGAAAAAACCCCCAGCGAACGCAGTAAAAGATGCGTTCGACGCCGGTTTTCGGATGACAAGCGCAACTTGCGCGCCGCACGAAATAGTAGCGACGACGGTTCCAAGCGCGCCCCCAACCGCGACCCCAAGCGCGACTTCTGGTCGAAGTTCACTTGCGTTCTGACACACTACATATCCCGCGGCGGTCGCAAGAAAGCCAAAGAAGGCTCCGGCAATAATTCTCGTTTTCACAATTCTTTATGTTTGTATTTATTGTTAAGGGCGGCCGGCCTGTCTATTTCGCGTTTACTTTCTTAACTAACAAATACAGCGAACTCGAAAATCCAACAAATAGGAACACGACGAGCAGCCACGGACTGGTGTTTAACCAGCCGTCGAGCCACCAACCAATTCCCACAAAAACAAGAATCGTTAGCGCGAACTCAAGGCCCGCGGAGTAATGATTCAGAGAAGGAGGTTTAGATTCCGGAGGCTCGGTCACAAAAGAATTGTTACAATCGCGAACAGTTCATACTGCGGGGTGTGAATGCGATAGGTTACAGCTGACGAACTATCAAAAGAGCAACCGAAGGCGGCGGAAGAGGTGGCCTCCGATCGCGTTCAGAAAATGCGCGGAGAAGTTAGCGAGGCGGTGCCTTGCATTCAAGCGCCGATATTAAAACGTTGGCGAGCGGCCGGTTAAATGCCATCCGGCCAGGGCGAACGAGGCGCCGGCCGTTAGAGCTTAATCTTAAACTTCTCAAAGACTTTACCATTGAACTTGTAGATCCCTGACGTTTGCGTCCCAAGCCACAGGACACCTTGCTTGTCTTTATAAATGGAGAAGAGATGGATCTGGCGGCCACCCTCTAAAACAGGGTAGTGGGTGAGAATCTTGCCGTCTAAACTAAACACACCCATGCCGTACGTCGCCATCCATTGTGCGCCGGCACTATCGACAGTGCTTGACATAATGCCAGCGATCGACGCCCGGTTGCGATCTTTAGCATCACGAATTCCTTCCTCTTTTGTGTACTTCGGACGTGCCGGGCCGCTCAGGTCTACACTGTATCGATGCAGAGTATCGCAGAACCAGAACTTGCCATCCTTGTCTTCAATAATCGCCCGAGTGCCAAACGATCCGTTTCCCAATTCACTCTCCGGGAGCCACGCAAAAGACTTCCCGTCATAACGGCAAACGCCAAGGGTTGCTGTGCCGAACCACATGTTGCCCTTGCTGTCTTTGAAGATAGTGTAAACGTCATACGGGCTATATTTAGCATTGGGGTATTTTGAACGTGGCACTTCTTCATAGTGTCGATCCCCGTCTTTGGTTTTGGGGAACTCTACAGGATGCAGCGATTTGCCATCATAGCGGTAAACCACGCCGGAGTCCGTTGGACCCGCGAACCACAGATCATCCGGACCCAGTTTCCAGTCTGTCGAAGCAGAGTCTTTTCGGACACTCAACGTCGTGAAGGTTTGACCATCGAATTTGCTGATACCGTGACTTGCAATGTAGATGTTTCCCGCTTTGTCTTCTTGGAATCCACCAATGCCATTGCTGCTCAACCCATCTTTCGTCGTGTACTTGACAAGTGTCTTCCCGTTGTAGCGGTATGCGCCGTGATCATGGCTTCCAAACCAGTAGTCATGATTCTTCGCTTGGAAGACATGCCAAATATCTGTAGGAAGTTCGGTGACAACCTCGCCTTTGGCAACTGGTGAAGATGTGCTCTTGTCTTGCGACACAGTGCAGTTGCCCATTGCAGCGATAAGGGATAGTGAAAGCGCGATCAACGCGTTCGGACGAGCGCAGGGAGCAGGCAGAAATGACAATGACATGGCTGGCCTTGGTATTTAGTTGGTCATTTGTCGCAGACCGGCGGAGATCGGACAACGGCGGGTGGGCCGAAACAAAATGGGGACTGTCCCCGTTTCTCGCGTCCACTCTATGAATGAAACGCGCGCGCACAATTGACTTCGCGCGTCCGCGCCCGATCTTTGTGCCAACACCATGCAAGACCTCACTCCGAGCCGGCTCGTCACTGAACTGGATCGTTATATTGTTGGACAGGCCGCAGCGAAGCGCGCCGTGTCCGTTGCCATTCGAAACCGCTGGCGCCGCATGCAGCTCGGACCCGAGATGCGCCGCGAAGTCACGCCCAAAAACTTGCTACTGATCGGGCCAACCGGCGTCGGCAAGACTGAAATCGCGCGCCGAATTGCAACATTAGTCGGCGCGCCGTTACTAAAAGTAGAAGCGTCGAAGTATACAGAAGTCGGCTATGTCGGCCGCGACGTCGAATCGATGGTGCGCGACCTTGTCGACGTCGGCATTGATCAAGTTCGCGGTGAAATGGTCGGCGAAGTTGAAGCGAGCGCAAAGATACAAATGGAAGAACGCATCCTCGATTCGTTGCTTCCCGGTTCGCGCCGCAACGCGTGGGACGCGCCCCCGCTCGGGATGCCCGACCCCGTCGAACAGCAGCAAGCCGTGCGCGAGGATCTGCGCGCCAAGATCCGCGGCGATTCTTTAGATAATGAATTTATTGTAGTTTCACTGATGGAAACGATGGCGCCGCTCGCTCAGGTTTTCTCAGGAAGCGGAACGGAATATATGGGAATCGACGCGGGCACGATGGCGGCGCTGCGCGGCGGAAGCGTTCCTAAGAAAACGAAGCGCATGCGATTATTAGATGCAAAGCGCGCGATCGAGAAAGAAGAGCAGGACGCATTATTAGATAAAGACCGCATGTTATTTGAAGCCATGCGGCGCGTCGAAGAAGTTGGAATTATATTTATTGACGAAATTGATAAGATTGCGGGACGCTCGCACGACGGCGGCCCGGACGTTTCACGCGAAGGCGTGCAGCGCGATTTATTACCGATCATCGAAGGCTGTACTGTTACAACGCGCTACGGCCCCATTCGCACCGACCACGTTTTATTTATAGCAGCCGGCGCATTTCATATATCGCGGCCCGACGATCTCATTCCCGAATTGCAAGGCCGCTTTCCGATTCGCGTACATCTCGCTCCGCTCGAACGCGGCGATTTTATTCGTATATTAACAGAACCCGTCAACGCGCTGCCGCGCCAGTATGCTTCATTATTAGCAGTCGACGGCGTAGAGTTAAAATTCGAATCCGACGGCATCGAGGAACTTGCTACCATTGCAGACCGCGCGAATATTGCATTAGGCGACATCGGCGCTCGAAGGTTGCATACCGTCGTCGAATTATTAGTCTCCGAAATATCGTATAAAGCGCCCGACGCGCTCCCGGAAAAGAAAATTAGAATTAATCGTGAATATGTTAAAAAGCACTTGGCGGAATTATATGATCAGTGCGATTTAAGTAAGAAGCTGCGGAGGAGTGAGGAGGCGGAGGAGTAGATTCGATGCGGGCGCAGCGAATTAAAACGTTCGGCTCGGCCCGAGCGAGTCTGCGCTTTCCCTTTTTGACAGGTTTACAAAAGCGAAGTTGAGTGCTAACCGAGGCTCGAACCTAAATTTCCTACGGCACGAGTATCGTGATCGCGAGACCTCTCGAAGTGCTCAAATTGTAAGGATTGAAACCGGGCAAAACACATGTACTCGGCGACCAAGCCCAGAGTGCACACGCGTAGTAGGTATTGCCGACGATCGTCGGATTGTTAGGGATCGTCGCGCCGACGGTTTCCGAATAACCGGTTCCATCGCTCGCGAAATCGAGCGCGATCAGCTCTGTCGCGAACGCAAAGTCAGTATGTACGAGCACACCCACACCCAGTGAGTCGCTACCGGCAAGATCCTGCGAATCTGTTACAATGGCGAGACCGAGCGACGACGGCGGCGCGTTACTGCAAGTGAGGGCAAAATGTGGCGAGTTGATCATCGGCGCATGATTCACTCCTAGAGTCTGCGTGCCGGTGCAGCCGGGAGTTCCCGTGCCGTAGCTGGATGTGCCCGGATTCATGTCAAGATCGAACATGTAGGCAGCGCCGGCTTCGACGGCGGAATTGTTAGTTCCATCGCCGTTCACACCCGTGGCGCGGCTGTCCTCCCGGACAGCCCCGACAATCACGACGTCACCTGAGACCGCGACCGAAAAACCGAAGGCGTCACCTGAGTCCGTGTTCGACGCCTTGAGGTACGCATGTTGGCTCCACGAATTGCCATTGCGGACGAAGACGTATGCCGCCCCGGAATTCGAGGCCGCATTGCTGCTCTGGTTACCGTCTACCCCTGTGGCGTTGCTGTCCTCAGCTTCGGCTCCCACAATGATCGTGTTACCCGACACTGAAACCACAGTACCGAAACCGTCGTCTGCTGCTGTGTTCGAGGCTTTGAGATAGGCCTGTTGGCTCCAATCCGTTCCAGTACGCACAAAGACATACGCTGCTCCGGAAAATGCAGCGCTGTTGTCACTCTGATTGCCGTTTACACCCGTTGAGCCGCTGGATTCGCCGGAGGCGCCTACAACAATGGTGTCGCCGGAGACAGACACCGAGTAGTAGCCGAACAGATCCAATGCATCGGTGTTGGATGCTTTGAGATAGGCCTGTTGGCTCCAGGCAATTCCATTGCGCACGAACACATACGCTGCGCCAGAGAACGAAGCACTATTGTCACTCTGATTGCCGTTTACACCTGTGGCCGCGCTATCTTCGCCCCATGATGTTACTACTATCGTGTTGCCAGAGACGGAAACCGCGAAGCCAAATAAGTCATCCGATTCCGTGTTCGAGGCTTTGAGGTAGGCCTGCTGACTCCATGTTGTACTACTCCGCACGAAGATGTACGCCGCGCCGGACTCTACGGCGGCATTACTAGCCTCAGTGCCATTGACACCTGTGGCCGCACTGTCTTCACCCCACGCGCCAATGACTACCGTGTCGCCCGAAACCGCGACCGACGTACCGAATTCGTCGAGAGCCTCTGTGTTCGATGCTTTCAGGTATGCCTGCTGACTCCACGTTGTTCCGCTGCGAACGAACACAAAAGCGGCGCCGGCGTCCGGGGCGGTGTTGTTGGTTTGATCACCGTTTATACCTGTTGCCGCGCTGTTTTCTCGAGGCGCGCCGATGACCGCAGTGTCGCCCGAAATCGCAACGGACCAGCCGAACAAATCGTCTGCATCCGTATTTGAAGCTTTGAGGTAGGCCTGCTGGCTCCAGGTCGAGCCGGTGCGCACGAAGACGTAGGCGGCGCCCGCCGAATTTGCCGTATTGTTAGTCTGGTTGCCGTTAACACCTGTGGCAGCACTGTCCTCGGCAGTTGCGCCAACAACCACTGTATTGCCCGAAACTGCAACCGCTAAACCAAACTCGTCGGAAGCATCTGTATTCGAAGGTTTCAAATAGGCTTGCTGCGCAACGGGGTCGATTGTGATTGGGTACTGTGCTCCGGAGTCATTCACTAAAATACACAATTCATTTCCGCTCGATTCAAAGCGCGCGGGCATTATCGTGCCGCGCGCATCGAACACTGTGAGGTTGGAGTAGTTGAGCACAGGCACGCCTTTTTTGTTAACAAACGCGACGTCTCGGCTGCTAGACTGTACTTGAGGTTGCAGATCTCCGAGCACACTCATTTTGAACGTTAACAATCCTCTGGACTGTGCGGGTCTGCTCCAGACTGTATACCCATGTTCAAGACCTCGGCTGTCGTTTTTGTACCACTCCGTGATGTGCGTGCTCCATTTGTAAAAAACGTGTTGACCGTCGGCTGAGACTGCGGACTTATTTGTAATAAGTGTCAACTCGCCTTCGGCTCCATAGCTGCGCAGTTCAAGACCCCATGTCCAGTTTCCAGCTTCTGGTTTTGTTAAGAATCCACTGCCGTCAAAGTGTGTCGTCCACTGTTGCCCGGGATTGCGAGCGCACAGGCCGTCTTCGGCGGCGAACGCGGAGTATCGGCCAGCCTCGTACGCGGCGCGGATGCTTGACCAGTCGGATTCGGAGAGTCCGCTTGGAATTCTGTCTCCCGATGAATCTGGGCTTGATGGCGGTCCCGCGGCGAAAATTCCTTTATCTGTACACTTCGTGACACCGGCTTTGCCGGTGATCCCTGTAACGAGAATGGCCAAAAAGAGCGCTAAGCCTTTTGAGATCAGTATTAGCATAATGCACGTAAAGATTCGGAGGTGTCTACGGTCGGGGAGCGTCCCATTCCAACCTCATTGAGCCGAAGACACAAGTGCGAGTTTGCCAGTCGCGAGGTGCGGCGTTCACAATATTAGTCTTGCGCGTTTTCACTCCTGCGCGTCTTCCTACTGAAATCGCAATGATCCTACAATTCCCGCAAAGAACCCTTGCGCTGCGCCTCGCGAGGGTGTCTCATTTTCCCTGGGCCGCCGAACCCAACCATAAGTTTACCAATGCCTTTCCCCCTCCATGGACCCGAGCGCGAACTGAAACGCGGCTCGATGAGCGAGACGGAAGTAACAATTGTTCGCGCGGCGATGCGCGGGGATC
>JBJXHE010000156.1:0-17863 GCA_046160785.1 Planctomycetota bacterium | reverse complement strand
TCCCCGCGCGAAGCCCTTTTGGCTATTTGTTACAACAACTGCGGTGAGCGCCGCACTCTTCGCGATTCGCGACGTCGTTGTCGGGGCCGATCGCAGTTCCGGTCATCACGCACCAAAAAGTCTGCGTATCGCACATCGGGCCTAATTGTAGCGCTTGCTCGCGGTTGAAAGCGTAGAACATCGTTTTCGTGCGCAGATTGCTACACATAAATTCGAGGCTCGGATTCTTAGCTTTCTGCATTTCCATCGCGCGCGCGGGATCGACGTCACCCGGTTTTGATAGATTCGGCGAGCGGTCCGCGTTCATGAGACTCCTCCGGCGGCGAGCAGCGTGCGTGTTAATAATGCGGTGCCCATCGCGATTTTGTAAGCATTCTGTGTCATGGGCGTCGCATCCGAAAACGCGGCCGCCGCGGCGGCGCGCGCGGTCGCTTCATTTAATTCTTTTCCGGCGATCGCTTTTCACAATTCTCGCGGCGCAGCGGAATCGGACACACGGCTCCAAGGACGACGCGCGCTTCTTTAACTTTCTTTCCGTCCATCACGAGGCGCACCGATGCCGCAACAATGGGCCAATCGTAGCTTTGCTTCTCGCGCACAACTGTAAATTCACTTTTCGCGCCGCCCGATTCTTTTGTTAATGTTGCCGCGGGGATCACGATCGACTCGACCATCTCGCCCGTTTCGAGGCAGTGCTCAATATTGATATTAACCTCGGGCGTAACAAATAACTGAGAGAGGGGAAGGTCGCGGCGCGATCCGTCGATTTTAATAGTCTTCAAATACGCGTCGAACAGCATCATCGCCGGCGCAAGATTGCTCGGATGCACGATCGCGCAATTCTTATTACCAAAAATCGCGTGATAACGATTCTCACCTTCCTGCGCAAGACACTCGGGGCCGCCCTTGCGCGCGCAAATTAACAATTCATTCCGGAAGTACCAGCATCGCGGCCGCTGTAACAAATTGCCGGCGCACGTGGCCTGGTTGCGAATCTGAGGGCTCGCGGCTTCACCCGCCGCTTTCGCGACGGCCCGCGCCTTTTCGCTAACAATCGCATTTTTAGCAAGCGCCGCGAGCGTCACGCGCGCGCCGATCACAATATTACCATTCTCTTCTTTTATGGTATCGAGATTGGCAACTTTGCGAAGCGACACGACCGCGTCGGGCTCAAGAAGATGTTCTTTTAACAAATCCTGAACGTCGACGCCGCCCGCGCGCACGAGCGCGGATTTTTCTTTAGCAAGTTTCCCGGCTTCGGCGAGCGAAGTGGTTTCGATATATTCAAACTTTTTCATTTTCCGCCTCCGTTGCCTTTCTGTTCGGCCAACGCTGCTAATACTTTGTCGGGTGTCATGGGTAATGAACGGACGCGGACGCCCGTAGCGTTAGCAATCGCATTAGCAATTGCGCCTGCGGTTGGAATGATGGTCGGTTCGCCGAGCCCCGCGACTCCCGCCGAATTGTAGCCATTCGCAACGTCGAACGCGACGCATACAATTTCGGGCATGTCGGTCGATCCGGGGATTTTGTAGCTTTCAAGATTAGTATTTAACATGAGACCGCTCTTGCGGTCCATCACGCGATCCTCGTGCAGCGCGTACGCCAATCCCTGAATGACGCCGCCCAGAATCTGGCTTTCGAATGTTAGTCTATTAATAATTGTGCCCGAGTCGTGAATCGCTACAACTTTAATCACGCGCACAACGCCCGTTTCTGTATCAACCTCCACTTCGGCGAGTTGCACGCCGCCGACGGCGGCGTGATAGCCCGCCTGAAAGTTATCACTGCGTTCTGTAGTAACCTCGACAGCCGTGACGCCGAGCAGTTTGCATGCTTCGTCCCACGACCAGCTTTTAGTAGTATTTCCGTTTGAAGCATCTTCTTTTGTTACAACGCGGCCGTTAACGACGTCGAGCTGGTTTGCATCCATCGATAATTTTTCGGCAATCTTACTTAAAAATGCTAATTTTGCGGCGTGGCCCGCATCCTTAGCAGCCGGCGCGAGCGTGGGCGCTGTCGCCGATCCGCCGCTCGCCGGGCCGAACGCGTCGCGCGAGTTTCCGAGGCGAACTTTAATTTTATCAATTGGACAGCCCAGCGCCTCGCCCGCGCACATTCCTAATATTGTTCGCGTACCCGTTCCGATGTCTTGCGAACCGTTGCGAACTTCGACGGTTCCATCGGCTGAGATGGCTACAGTTACGGCAGTGCCATCTTTGCCGCCGTTGTTGGACCAAGTCGAAACGCCGACGCCGATTCCTCTTTTGATAGGTCCTTTGCCCGCGAGCGGGCCTTCGCCGCCGCGCGGATTGCGCCGCGCCCAACCTATCAATTCCTTACCCTGCTCGAATTGTGCCTTTCGCATGGGATAGGAATCGTTTTTCAAACGGAACTCGATCGGATCCATACCTAACTTTTCCGCGAGTTCATCAATCACCTGTTCTAATACAAATGAACCCTGCGGGTGTCCCGGGGCGCGCATCGCGCACGCGGGGCCGCCGTTCGTCTTAACGTCAAAATCTACTTTTCGCGATTTTCCAAATTTATAAATCATATTGTTGCGGGCGCCCGCGCCGCCGCCGACTCCGCCCGTGCCGTACATGGTTACATTATAACCAATAATCGACCCGTCCTTTTTCGCTCCCGCGCGCACGATTTGTATTGAATCGGGGCGGTTGCCGACGCAGAGATGTTCTTCGCGGCGGTCGAGCATACATTTCACGGGCTGTCCCGTTTTCTTAGCAAGTTCCGCGGCGACAATTGTAGGTTGGTCGGCGCCGAATTTTGCTCCGAAGCCGCCGCCCATATATTCACAAATAACTTCGACCTGCGAACGTTCGAGTTTAAATCTGCGTGTGAGGCCTTCGTGAACTGTAAACGTGCCCTGAGTCGACGCGTATACAGTTAATTGATCCGCGCCGCTCGCGTCCTTTGACCATTTCGCGACGGCGCCGTGCGTTTCGAGAGCGGAATGCGTCTGAACTTGAGTTCGATAAGTAGCATCAACTTTAACATCCGCCGAATCGATCAAAGCATTAATTTCGTCGGGCGTCGAATTGTCGCGCGATGTTTGTGTTACATTCGGACGGTCGGCGCGAACCTGCGGCGCGCCCTCTTTCTTAGCATCGTCAACGGTTACAACGTGCGGCGCTTTTTCGTAATTAGCAATAATCGCGCGCACACCGTCTTCAGCGGCTTCCGACGTGGTGGCGCAGACCGCCGCGACGCCTTCGCCGTAGAATTGTATCTTGTCGCCGGCCTTTTTTAATAACATCGTACCCTTCACGCCCTCGACCTCGTCGGCCGCGGAAAGATCAATATCTTTTACAGTTCCCGCGGCGATCGGCGCGCGCAGAATCTTAGCATGTAACATTCCCGGAAGATTCATATCATACGTATATTTCGCGCGGCCGCTCGCTTTCGCGAGCCCGTCGAAACGCGGGACGCGTGTGCCGACATAACTAAATTTCGTGTCGAGATCCCACGGCTTCGCCTGGTTGTCATCGAGCTTCACTTCCTTTTCTATAACATTTCCCGCAAAGCCTAATTTTAACTTTTCCTTGCGTTCGCGAAGGCCAACGTTAGTAAATTTGTTTTTCTTAGATTTCTTAGTCATTTCTGGTCCTCCCTTATTTATTATCTTTTTTGAGAGGAGTGGGAATGCCCGTCGCGTTTTGCGCTGCTAATAATGCGGCGTCGAACACGCGATTGTAGGTTCCGCAGCGGCAAAGATTGCCGCGGCAGGCTTGGCGCACGCTCTCCATCGTCGGCTTCTTTTCATTTCGTAAATGATGCGAAATGGTCATAACAAATCCGGGAGTACAGAAACCGCACTGAAGCGCGTCGCATTCCGCGAACGCGGTACTAACATTCGAATATTGCCCTTCGGGCGCGAGTCCCTCGATGGTTTCAACTTCGGACCCTTGGCACTCGACGGCGAGCAGCATGCACGAATACATCAAATCGCCATTAACAATAATCGTGCACGCGCCGCACGAGCCGCGATCGCAAACCTTCTTCGCGCCCGTCATATCTAATCGATCGCGGAGCGCGTCGAGCATCGTGACGCGCGGCTCAACCTTAAGATTCCGCTCCTTGCCGTTGATTTTTAATTTAATATCAACTTCGCCGGGTCCGAGCGTAACCGCGTTTGATGCTACAATTTTTTTTGTAGGATCGAGAAGCGCCGTGCTCTCGGGCGCGATCGTCGCGGCGTTCGTTACGCCTCCGGCGGCAGAAGCCGCTGCGGCCGCGCCGAGCGTTTGTAAAAAGCGCCTTCGCGAGAAATTGTTATTATTAATGATAGGGTCGTCGGACATGTGTGGGCTCCGGGACATGAAGGGTTTCGCGGCGAGTGAATCTATACGAGACTTGCGGACTCGCGCCGTTCAAAATTGCAGCGGCGAATTGATATCGATCTTGAGAGCGCCGCCGAATCGTTAGCAATGCGCAAAACGCTCTCGAAGAATTTCGCAAAGTCTTTTTGATTTTTAGCTTGGAGTTCGGTTAGCCTCGAAGAGAACCGTTTTTGCGCTGCACCCCGTGGAATCTCCGGCCACGAGCGCGATTCGTCCGCACACTGACTCGCAGAGAGTGTGAAAGTAAGTTAAACTTTCGCGCCTCGCTCCCACACAAACCATTCGCGGGCCGCCAATGCGTAAGTTAAAGAATCTCGATTCTTTTTCGGTTTCTATTGTTGCCATTCCATTATTAGCGTTTGCTTCGGCGGGCGCTTCGTTCGCGGGGCGCGCTTCTGCGCAGGCGACGCCCGGGCCAAAGCGCACCGAACCGATCGAAAACGCGGGAGTGCAACAATCGCTCGCCGAGCGGCACGCGGGGTTGCGTACGTTCATACAAAAAAACGGCGGCGATTGGCGCGCGCATTTCAACGAACGCACCGGCGCGATTTCACTGATGTACGGAACCGGCATTCCCGTCTCGGCCTCCGGCTTCGGATCGATCGAGGCCGCGCGCGCCGCCGCCGACGCAATCCTCGCGCGTTTTCCGGAATTGTGGGGAACGGAATTGAAGTATCTACAATTCGAATCGTCCGCGAAAGCCGCCGGATTATATGTATTTACCTGGAAACAACAATTCGACGGATTAGAAGTCTACGGCGCGCGCGTTCAGATACAGATCCACGAAGCGGGGCGCGTCGCCGCGCTCGTTGCCGAGGGTGTTACAATTCCGGAGGGTTTTTCGCGAACGCCGCGCCTCGCGCCCGAAGACGCGGAAGTAATTGTAAAATCAAATAAAATGATGCGATCGGCCGACACGGCCGATGTTAAAGATTTTCTAGTATTTGTAAAAGGTGAGAACGCGCGCGCGGCGCCGGCGCTGGCGTACCGCGTCGACGTCGAGCAGCCGTCGGCGGAAAATTATGAACGCGTATTTGTAGACGCGAACACCGGCGAGATTCTTAGTGTTGAGCCGGGGCGATACAATTTTAATTCTTCGAGTGCAAAGCACTACGTTGCCGACGTGAAAGGCAAGGTTGAGGCAGCATTAAATACATCGCTGCTCGGAACCGCTGGGCCTGTCGCGGGAGTTCCGCTTGCTAACGTTCGCGTAACGGTCGCCGGAGTCGGAACTACAAATACCGACGCGGATGGTAATTATTATCTTGCGACCGCGCAGCCGGGGCCGTTTAACGTTTCGGCGCAGCTCTCGGGCCCGAATTTTAACGTTGTGCCAAGCCAGGGATCGGCATTAGTAGCGAACGCGACGTCGGCCGACGTCGCGGGAATTCAGGTGGCGGATCTTTTTTTTAATACATCGCCGACGGAATTGACAACTTCGCAGACGACCGCGGCCTATCACCACAGCGTCGTGCGCGACTATGTCAAATCGGAGCTGCCATCGTTCAACGGATATCCGAACCAGTCGATTTTTGTTAATATTAACGATACGTGCAACGCGACGTTCAATCCCAGCTCGAATGCCATTAACTTTTTCGCGTCAGGCGGCGGCTGCGTGAACACCGCGTTCTCGACGGTGATTTATCATGAATACGGCCACGGCGTCGACGATTACTACGGCGGTATTAGTAGTTCTTCTCTGTCGGAGGCGCTCGCCGATATTGTAGCGATGTACCTTTCGGGCCAGCCGGTTGTGGGCCAGGGTTTCTTCGGCGGGAATTCCAATATTCGCACTGGCGAAAATACTACAAAATGGCCCGCGACGAATTGTAATAATCAAGTACACTGCGTTGGCGAGACGTTCATGGGTTTTGCGTGGCAGGCGTATAAGTTACTAAAACAATCGATGGGCGCGGAGCCGGGCGCGCAGCACGCGGAAAAAATATTCTTAGGAACGCTTCCATTTGATAATACAAGTATCACAAACGCCGTCGCGCAGGTTTTTATATTAGATGACAACGACGGCAACACGGCGAATGGCACTCCGCATTACGCCGATCTCGCGGCGGCGGCGGTCATGAAGGGTTTCACGCCGCCCGTTGTAACCATTCTGCCGATCACGTTGGCGCACGACGCACATCCCGATACTTACAATCAGTCGCAGCCGTATTCGATCTACGCGGACGTCGCGGCGGTGTCTCCGCAATTGATAACTTCGGTAACGTTAGATTATAACGTTGACGGCGGCGCGACCCAATCTGTAGTGATGCAGCCGGCAGGCGCGCCGAATCAATATCTGGCCGCAATTCCTCCCGTCGTTGGACCGAAACTCATTTCATACAAATTCCGCGCGCAGGATACTCTTAATAATGTAATAACATTTCCGCCGGGCGACAGCGCGTTTCGCTTCGGAGTCGGCAAGAAGACAATAATATTTTCGAGCGATCTCGAAAGCGGATCCGCCGGCTGGATGCATGTACAATTAGCTGTTCAGGACGACTGGAACTGGGGAAAGCCCCAGGTGCTCGGAACGAATGTTTATGATCCGAAGACGGCCTACTCCGGAACGAATTGTTGGGGTAACGATTTGCAAAACCAACAATCGAACCAAGACGGGCTGTACAAGGCGGATGTTAATAATTATCTCGAAACGCCGAGTATGAGCGCTTCTGGGAAAACCGGCGTCCGTTTGCGTTTCCGCCGGTGGCTAACTGTAGAGAACAGCACGTACGACTTCGCTACAGTTCACGTCAACGGCGCGCAAGTGTTCGTGAATCCCTCGGGCCCCGATCTGTTAGATTCGTCATGGACATTGCAAGATTACGCGGCGCCGTCTGCTAATAATGTGAGCGCGTTCAAAGTGCGCTGGCAGATGGATTCCGACGGCGGACTCCAATACGGAGGCTGGAATATTGACGATGTCGAAGTGTATGCGCTCGAAGCGACGCCGCAGTATTTCTTCCAGATTGCCGCGGGCTCGAACCAAGTTTTGATTGGTAATGATATTGTATTAAATATGTCGGGATCTGCGAACCAAACCTATCAATTGTTTGTTTCGCTCGAGCCCGGCCCCGGCGCGCTTCCCGGATTTGGAGTATTGGATTGCGGGCTTGCTACAATTGCGTTCTTTATAGAAGGGCAATTGGATAGCGCGGGCGCCGGCCAGATCTTGCTTCCTCTGCCGTTCGACCCGATTCTTCAGGGTCTCGATCTTTATTTTACCGGCGGAGTGACGCCGTCCGCGGGCCTGCCGCAGATCGGAAATACCATTAAAATTCAAATTCAATAATATTCTTCTATTCTGTAACAATCGCTTGTCACCCCACCCGCGCCCGGAGGCCGAACGTGCGCCCACGCTTCATGATCCAATCATTCATTAAGTATTGCACCGCCGCGATCATTGCTCTTTCGACGCTTGGTCTGGGATCTGTAGCGTCAGCGCAAGCGACGCCCGGGCCGCGCAGGCAAGAGCCCGTAGTTGATATATCCAATCAACGCCGCCTCGCCGCGACGCACGCGGGCTATCAAAGTTTCTTAACAAAGGCGGGGGGTGCGTGGACCGCGCAATTCGACGAAGATACGGGGGCGCCCGCGCTCATCTTCGGAAGCGGAATTCCGCTCGGCGGGCCGGTGCGGTCGATCGCCGAGGGCCGCATCGCTGCGCGATCCGTATTTGATACGTATACGGAATTGTGGGGATCCGAATTGAAGCATTTCGTGCCGGACGGCGAAGCGGAAACCGGGCCTTTGTTTATCTACAATTGGAAACAACAATTCGACGGGCTCGACGTCCGCGGCGGAAGAATACAAATCCAAGTGCACAAAGCCGGGCGCGTGTCTGCGATCATGGCGACAGGCGTCGCGTTTCCAGCGTCGTTTTCGCGGACTCCGGCGCTCGCGCCAGAGGCCGCGGAGCAAATTGTAAAGAATCTGAAAACGATCAAATCGAACGACTCCATTATAACAAAAGATATTTTAATATTTATAAAAGGGCTGCGCGGAGCCGCGGAACCTCGCGTGGCGTACCGCGTTGACGTCGAACAGCCGTGGGCGGATGTGTATGAAAAGGTGTACGTCGACGCGAGAGACGGAGCGATTCTCGAAGTCGAGCCCGTGCGTTATGAAATTGATGTGAAGGGGCGCGTTACGGGATTTGTTAATACTACATTAAGCAGCCTTGGGACGCCGGTCGAGGTGCCGCTTGAAGGGATCACGGTTTCAGTTCCCGGAGTGGGCTCTGCGATTACCGATGCAAACGGCGACTATTTCATTAGCAATGCCGGACAGGTTGGCACGTCCGTTATCGCTAGCATTACAGGGCCGTTCTTCGACGTTCACAGCGCGCAGGGTTCCAACTTGGTTGTAACAGAAACCCAGGGAGGAATTTTCACGGGCACCATCACGCAGGATTTTGTATTAAATCAGCCAGCAACGGAATTTAATACTTCGCAAACCACCGCCGCGTATCACACGCTACTAATCGCGAAATATCTTGACGCGGAGATCCCGGCGTTTACGCCGTTTCAGTCGATGTTCGTGCAAACAAACATTTCCGCGTCGTGCAATGCATATTATACAAATGATACAATGAATTTTTACGCGTCCGGCGGCGCGTGCGGGAACACGGCCTATTCAACTGTTGTATATCATGAATACGGCCACGGCGTTGACGACAAGTTCGGAGGCATTCCATCCGGATCATTATCGGAGGCTCTAGCTGATATTTGTGCAATGTACAAAACGGGCCAGGCGGTCGTTGGACAGGATTTCAAAGGGCCGGGGACGATCATTCGCACCGGCGAGAATGCTACAAATTGGCCCGCGGCGAATTGTAACGGCGAAGTACATTGCGTTGGACAGACCTTTATGGGATTCGCGTGGCAAAGCTACAAAAAACTAAAAACGTCGCTCGGCGACGATGCTGGCCGCGAACGCGCGGAGGCATTGTTTCTTGGATCTTTTGTTGCTAACAATACGGGAATCCTGAATGCCGTGAACCAGGTGTTTCTGCTCGACGACGACGACGGCGATATAACAAATGGCACGCCGAATTATACAGTTCTCGCGGCAGCGGCCGTTATGAAAGGATTCACACCGCCTCAATTGAAGCCGATTCTTATTTCACATCAATCGCATCGCGATACTTGGAATCAGACTCAGCCGTATCCGATTATTTGTGAAATTAAATTTAATGCGTCGACTCCCGTATTTATAGATTTAAGTTATACTGTCGAAGGCGGATCGCCCAACGTTGTGCCGATGGTGCCGTTCGGGCCGCCGAATCAGTATATTGCATATATTCCGCCCGTCGTGGGCCCGGCCTTTATTCATTATTCGATTAGCGCGCTCGATAATTTATTTAATTATGAAACGGCTCCGTTCGGCGACAGCGCGTATCGATTCGCAATCGGACGAAAAACAATACTATTAACCGAAGACTTCGAATCCGGCGCCCCGGGCTGGCAGCACGCCGCGACGCTCGGCTCGAACGACTGGGAGATTGGCGTGCCTCAGTCCGCCGGAACGAATGTATATGATCCGAAAAAGGCGCTGTCGGGATTCAATTGCGCCGGAACGGATTTGCAAACAACGTTTGGTTCGAATGGTATATATAACAATGCGGCGGATCGTTATCTTCAGACTCCGCTCCTCGATTCGACCGGACACACGGGCGTTCGCGTTCGTTACCGGAGGTGGCTCACCGTGGAGGGAAGCCAGTTTGATCAAGCCGAAGTTTTAGTTAATAACGCGAATGTTTATATCAATCCGTATTCGACTTCCCAATTCGACAACGTTTGGACGATCCAAGATCACGCCGCGCCCGCGGCCGATAATACAAATGGATTCCGTGCGCGCTGGAGGCTCAAGTCGGACAGCGGTTCTGCGTACGGCGGATGGAATATTGATGATGTGACGATTTACACAGTTGAACCGACGCCCGTGACAACGTTGAATTTATCAACAAATACAGCGACGCCGTACTTGGGCCAAACGTTTACTTTATTCATGAACGGAACGCCGAACGCGTCGTGGGAGCTTTTTGTAGCATTGTTCCCGGGCCAGCTCACGCTTGAAGGTTTTGGAACGATACCCATCAGCGATTCCTACTTGGGGTGGTTTACAAATGGCATGCTCGACGCAAGCGGCCAATTTACTTTTGCGTTTCCGATGCCTTACATCCCAGAATTAGCAGGCCTATCATTTCACTGGGTCGCGGGCGCCATCCAACCCGGCGGCGACTGGCAGATTAGTAACGTTCTCAAAGTGACGTGGCAGTAGGGGGACAGGTTAGGGGACAGGTTTAAACCTGTCCCCTGCGCTGCTCCATCTCCATTCTGTTTTAGAAGTTGTTAAATTTGCGCGTACGGGATTGTTTTCTATGTAGTCACAGACAATATTCAAGTGTTCTTCGTCGCTAATTAAAATCGATTTATAGCGATTTTGATAAACGTGGCCGGTTCCACGAGTCTTGTGCTTCTCATGCCAGGCGTGAGCGTGTTGCATTGTGAGCCAATGCATAAATTTTGCTAATTCTCCATCTTCCCGGGGAATGACGACCAGATGCCAATGATTCGGCATGATACAATAAGCAAGGATGCTCGTTCCGAACTTATCGCGAGCAGCTAAAAGGGTCGTTTTGAATTGTGAATAATCATAATCATCAAAGAAGAGCGTTGAGCGCCGGCAAGAGCGGTTAATGATATGAAATGCGTGTCCGCCGGGGGCAATTCGAGCTTGTCGAGGCATAGTTAGTCAGCTTGAAAGGGAATATGAATATGCGTGCGCCGACTGCGCTCTGGGCGGTGCTATCTATGAAGGCATGACAATAATGACTCTTTTGAACGTGACACAATTCGCCAAAAGGGGACAGGTCAGGGGACAGGTTTATACCTGTCCCCTAACCTGTCCCTATCCAACCCGCGAGACAAACCATACTAATCCGGCGGCCGCGATCGCGGCGGATCCCGGGCGAAATAGATAATTACGAAACGTCGTTTCGTTTTTTTGGCGAGCCCACGCAAGCAATGGAAATAGTAAACATACAATGCAGGCTTGGCCTGCCTCGACGCCAATATTAAAAGACGCGAGGCAAAGAATGGTAGCATCCGCGGGAAGTTGCACTTCGTCGAGAAATCCGGCGAAGCCAAGGCCGTGAATCAATCCGAACAGCAAAGTAATAAACCAACGATTGGTTAGATCGCTTTTTCTAATTATATTTTCGATTCCAACAAATACGACCGACGCAGCGATCGCGGGTTCGACGATAGCAGGAGCCAGCGAAAACCAATGAAGCGCCGCACCCGCGAGCGTCACGGAATGTCCGATCGTGAATCCAGTAATAACAATGGCGAGGTTCTTTAACGTTCGCGCGGCGAGCAGTAGTCCGAATAGAAATAACAAATGATCGAGACCGGAGAGGATGTGGTCCATCCCTAATAAAAAAAACGCGAGTGCGGCCGGCGCCAGAGCGGCGGGTTCAAAATCTTGAATACTCGATTCAAAGAGATTGCCGGCGCGAAAGATAAATACTTTTTCTTGTATTCCGTATTTTATTTTAGCAATTCCTTTGTGTTTCGGGTCGTGGTCGCGGAAGAGATCGTACCGAATCTGAATATGTTCAATCACCTCGCTCGCGGAGAAATAACAATTGAATTGGATATCTCGGGAGGCTTCCGCGCCGCGGGATGGTTGTGACTGAACATACTCGATCCGTCCGCGCGACGCCGCGAGCGTCTTTCCGTTCACATCAATACGGACTGCTTTTGTAATAATCTGCTCTATCTCGGAGGGAGTACTCGCTGCCTTTGCGTCGGGTTCTGTAAAGTACTCCGCCTTGACTCGAACGCCGACGTGAATTTCCCGTTCATGAATTGTAAATATCAGATAAGAAACGGTGTCGACGTGCGCGGGCGGCGCCGTCAGAAAAGTTAATAGGAAAACAAACCGGCAAATCCAATGAATCGGGCGCGCCACGCTCGTTTCGCTATGCTAATTTTAAAGTATTAGTTTTGCACGACGATCGTGAGGCCGTTCGTGCTGCTGAATCCGGCGGGCAACCGCTCCGTACACCCCTGCCCCCAATGAAAAATAGATTGAGCATAATACGTGGTGCCAACAACGGACGGATTGTTAGGGATCTCAAATACGGAGAAGCCCCGCCCGTTTTCATCGGTTGGCATATTATATAAAATAACGTCCGACGAGTTGTATAAATCGACGAGCAGATCGAAGCCAAGCCCGAATGTATCAACTCCGGTTTGCGCGGTAGTTGTTAAAAATCCGAGGCCGAGCGAATTCGGCGGCGCGTTCGTCGCGCGAATATAAAAATTCGGCATTCCTATTTTCGCGGGAGCACCGACACTTAACAATTGTTCGCCGTCGCAGCCGGGCGTTCCCGAGCCGAACGGTGAGACCCCGGCAAACTCCAACGAAGCCGGCATCATGCGCGCAATTTCGCCGCTATGGTAAATATAATATAATTCGCCGAACGCGTCTTCGCCGTACGAAACGATGGAGTGTGATCCGTCGGGCACTTGCAAGTTGCCGCTGTGATTTATCAAATCGACGGCGCCGGAACCGTCATACTTAAAACTCCACGTCTTTTTTGTACACAAATCGGAAAAGAAGTATCTTCCATACAGATCGAGCATGTTATAGCCGCGATAGACGTATCCGCCGATGATACAACAACCGACCGGATGTTCATAAACGTGAATTGGATCTGTATAAATCGGGCTTGGACACGGGCAGCCGTGCTCGCCGCCGAAGTAGTCCGTGCATTCGTTTCCTTCGACACAGCTCCAGCCGAAATTTTGCCCTCCAAACGATCCCGCTTTTATTACATTAACTTCTTCAGCGCGCTCCTGGCCCACATCGGCAATGTACAAATCACCATTCAACCGATCGAAACTAAATCTCCACGGATTGCGAAGCCCGATTGAGAATATCTCGTCGAGGCCCGGCGTATCTCCATAATAGGGATTCGCGTGGGGGATGATGTAGGGGAGCGTTCCGCTCGAATTGTTAACACCGATTCGCAGCATTTTCCCGAGATGTAAATTTAGATTTTGTGAATGTTGGTGAGGGCCGCCGCCACTGTCGCTGTCGCCGACGGAAATATAGAGATACCCGTCGATCGGCGAAAACGCTAACATTCCGCCGTTGTGACTTTTACAAGGCTTGGGTATTACTAAGAAAGTCAAAGCGCTCGAAGGATCTGCGGCGTCGGGATTGTCGGTTGAAACAAGATAGCGTTCGACCACCATCGCCATATCGGGCAGGCGATTATAAAAAACGAAGAACTGGCGGTTTTCTGCATACTGCGGGTGGAACGCAATACTTAACATTCCCTCTTCGCCCGACGCGAACACTTGATTTGTTAAATCCAAGAACGGCGAATTTAACAAAACTCCATTCTTGATGATACGTACGGCGCCGCCTTGCTCGACTACAAATAAACGCGTTGGATCCATTGGAGACGTAAACGCACCGACTGGCTGGGTCAAGCCCGTCGCTACAATTTCAACCGCGAGTTCCGGTGACGTTTGGGCGGCGCGGGCGCTGCTCCATGAGAAGATAGACAAAAGACAAATCTGAAAAATGATAAGAATTGAATTTCGCTTGAACATGTTGCCCATGACGAAGGTGTAGTGGAAGCCGTTGACGTTTACTAATTCTGGACAGTCGCCGCCAAGCCGTCGGTACTGCTAAAACCGAGCGGCAATACGGATGTACATTGCGTGTCCCAGTAGAACAGCGATTGAATATAATAGGTTTGTCCGACAATGGCGGGATTATTAGGAATCGCAAATACGGAGTATCCCATGCCGTTTTCGTCCGTCGGCATGTCGTACAAGATCACATCCTGTGAACCTATTAGATCGAGAAGAATATTAGCTCCGATTCCGAATAGATCAATTCCATTCGAAGGTGACGTTGCCATAAAACCGATGCCCATTGAATTGGCGGGCGCGTTGGTTGCGCGTAAATAAAAATTCTCAATATTAATTTTAGCGGGAGTTTCCGCGGAGAGTTGCTGGCTGCCCGCACAACCGGGCGTGCCGGATCCGTAACTGGATACGCCCGGTAATTGTAATGATGCGCGCGCGATGCGCCCGATCTCGCCGCTGTGATAGACAATATACAATTCTCCATTTGCATCCTCGCCGAACGAAGCGAATGTATGTGATCCGCTAGGCGGCGCGAGATCCGTGGAGAGATCCTTCACGGCCGTTTTAACAATTCCGTCGTATGCAAAACTCCACATTTTCTTTGTGCATAGATCCCCAAAGAAATATTCACCGGTGTACTCAGGGAGCGCGTGACCTCGATACACGTATCCGCCGATGATGGCGCATCCGGTGGGATGATCGTACGTGTGGATCGCTTTTGCGAGTGTTGGATCATTACAAATACAACCAACCGGTCCCGAGTAGCTTGTACAGTACGGCCCCTCCATGCACCTCCAGCCAAAATTAATAAAACCGGCCGCGCCCTCTGGAATATAATTAACTTCTTCAGATAATTCCTGGCCGACGTCCGCAATATACAGATCGCCGGACAGGCGATCGAATGTCATTTTCCAGGGATTGCGAATGCCGATGGCATAAATCTCGTCGAGGCCGTCCGCCGGCCCGAAGTAAGGATTTCCGTGCGCGGGCAAATACGGCTTCTCAGGCGTTGAAAAATTAACATTAATTCGAAGAATTTTTCCGAGCAGCGAATTGATATCTTGCGCATTGTTGAGAGGATCGCCGCCGCTGCCGCCGTCGCCAACGCCAATATATAATAAACCGTCCAAAGGCGAGAATGCCATCGAACCACCGTTGTGGCCCGAGAACGGTTTGGGTATCACTAAGTATGTTTCGCCGCTCGCTGCATTCGCTACATCTGGATTCGTGGCGGACACGAGATACCGCTCTAAAACAATCGCGATGTCCGGCTGGCGGTTGTAATAAACAAAGAACCGTCCGTTGTTTTTGTAGTCTGGATCAAACGCCAATCCGAGAAGCCCTTCCTCTCCTCCAGACTGTACTTTATTGGTTATATCAAGAAACGGCGTGTTTAATACAATTCCGTTCTTAATAATTCGTATCGTCCCTCCGAGTTCGACGACAAACAATCGAGTGGGATCTGTGCGAGGAGAATAAACGCCGACGGGCTGTACGAATCCTCCCGCGACCGGCTGAACCGTGAGTGGCACAGTTGCCTGCGCCTCACTTTTAGGCACGCCAAGAATTGTAATAATAAATATTACAAGTGCGGCCAGCATATATATCTTTGATCCTAAGAACATAAGAGCAACTAAACACCACTGCTGTAAAAACGTAACGAGAATAATGTGAAATGTTACTGTTCTACTGGGGGAGGCCGCGCCCAAGCGAAGCTGGGACTCTCCGCCTTTCCATGACTACGGCTAACACTATTAATGAGAGAACGTAAGGAAGCGAACGGAAAAACTCCGGCGGGATCTCAGAGTTTCCAGACGCTTGAAGTCCGAATTGAAAGGCGAGAGCAGCACCAAAAAGTAACGAAAAGGCTGAAATGCGCAATACCCGGTGTCCGCCAAATAAAACTAATGCGATTGCTACAAATCCGCGGCCCGAACTCATTCCATCTACAAACGTTCCAGCCTCCGCAAGCGACAACGCGGCGCCGGCCGTTCCCGCGAAAACGCCGCAAAGCAGAATGGCAATAAAACGCGTACGCACGACGTGAATTCCAAACGCGGCCGCCGACGCTGGCGACTCTCCGCAGGCGCGAAGACGCATTCCGAAGGAGGTCTTTTCTAATAATAACCAAACGGCGGCGATGCTAATGAAAGTTAAATATGTAATGATGTGGTGCTGGAAAAGTAAATTACCAATAAATGGAATTTCAGAAACAATTGGGACATGAATTTCTGGAAATCTCGCGACCTGCGTTCGATCACCGTGGAGTCCGAGCGTCGCGCGCCAGAGCACGGCCGTGGATCCAAATGCTAATAAATTGGCCGCCGTTCCCGCGATGATTTCATTGGCGCGGATATATAATGTTGCCCACGCAAATATCAATTGAAACACTAACGCCGCCGCGATCCCGACACACAGCCCAACTTCGGCCGATCCAGAATAGTAAGATCCGAGCACTCCGAAAAACGCGCCCGTTAGCATCGCTCCCTCGATGCCCAAATTCATAACTCCAGCGCATTCAACAATAGTTTCGCCGAGCGCCGCGAGCACGATGGGCGTTGCTAATGAAACGCTCTGGTGCGCCAGAAACTCAGCGGACGCCATCGGCCTGCACCATGGTTGAAGTTCGCGAGGCGCCCGAATATTGTAAACTTCTTTCTGTAGCAAGCACGCCAAAGAGCGCGACGGCTTCCACGACCTGCGCGAGCGCGCTTGATACATTTGCGGTTCGTTGCATTTCGGCGGCGCCAGCTTCGAGCGCGCCGAAAAGCAGGGCCGAGCCAATGATAGCAATCGGATGCAACCTTCCGAGAAGCGCCACCGCGATTGCGATATATCCAATACCGCCGGAAATATCGCTATAAAGGCGGCCCGTCTGCGCGTTCACAATCATTCCGCCTGACACGCCGGCCATCGCGCCGCTCACGAACATTGACATCATAAGCATTCGATCAGGCGCGAATCCGGCGAAGAGCGCGGCTCGCGGCGAAAGCCCCGACGCACGCAGTCGCAGCCCGCCTGCCGTCCGAAATAAATATATCCATAACGCAGCGGCGAAAGCGATTGCTACAAAAAAGCCTAAATGTAATGACGTGGGCGGGAGTAATTTTGGAAACATCGCGCCCTCCGCGATCGCGTCGCTCTGCGGATTTTCGCGCGAGGCTTCCTGCAGCGGGCCGCGCACGAGCCATGATACCATTTCCGCGAATATAAAATTAAAAAGTATTGTTGATAATACTTCTGGAACGTTGCGATACCGGCGGAGCAGCGCCGGAAGCGACGCCGCAAGTAGGCCGCCCGCGCCCGCGGCCGTGACAGTAGCTACAATTGCGAACGGCCGCGGCCAATTGTGAAGTTGCAATCCAACAAATACGGCCGCCGACGCACCCATCAACATTTGGCCCTCCGCGCCGATGTTGAGCGCGCCCGCACGAAAAGCTAACGATATCGCGAGCCCCGTTATTAATAATGGCGCCGCGCGCGTGAGCATATCCGCAATCGCAAATTCATTGGCAAACGCTCCGGCCCACAGCGCCGCCGCCGCCTCCGCCGGATTTCCGCCCGAAATAAATATAAATAAAACGGCCGTGCCGGCGGCGAGCGCGGCTGGGATGGCGGGGCGCCAGAGATTGTTGTAATTCATGCACTCCCTCCCGCCATCACAACGCCGACCTCTTGAGTAGCATCCTCCGTCAGCGGTATCGCGAAGGGCCCGATCAGCCGCCCGCGCGAAATCACAAACATTCGGTGGCACATATTAACAATTTCGTCGAGGTCGGCGGAAATGAATACAACGGAACCGCCGCGTTCCGCGAAAGCTAAGATTTCATT
>JBJXHE010000155.1:0-45081 GCA_046160785.1 Planctomycetota bacterium | reverse complement strand
GGGGACAGGTTTATACCTGTCCCCTGACCTGTCCCCAGTTGTTACTTTTCTTTGAAGTGCTGAATCTTCGGCCAGTATTTTAAACGATCGAAATTCGGGGAGTTGTCATGATCGTGACACTTCTCGCACGTCACGTCGCGGAGCGGTTTTGTAACTTGCGGCTGCAACGTATGTTTATAACTCGGCCCGTGGCAGCTCTCGCACGAGACGCGTCCAAAGCGATCTGTTATTCCGCCGCCCGCGTACGACGACCGCTCGCCGGCCGGCGGATCGAAGTACCAGCCCGTCACGTGGCATTTGATACATTCGGGATCGACGGCGCCGTTGCGTTTAATAAATCGCTCATCTTCGAGCGCGTGAGCATGTTTACTACTTTTCCAAACTTCGTAGGCGCTCGGATGGCAAGCCTGGCACGCGTCGCTTCCCGCGTATTGTTGCATTTTGGGATCGACGGTTCGCTTATTCTTTAATTGTTCTATTAATTTTGCTTCGGCGAGTTCGCTACGATAACGGTCGATGACGGCCTGCGTCGCCGCGTCCGAAGGATCGTTCGCGCCGACGATTATCGCTTCATACTGAAGCGCGGAACATTTATTACCTTTGCGCGCGGCCGTGATTTTAACAATATTTCGGCCGCGGTCGCCTGCGTGGATCAGTAGCGATCCGCCCGCGGTCTCGGGGCTCGTGTCGGGCGAACCCGCGCCCGATCCGACAAGCCACAAATCGACATCGGGAATCGCCGCCGCGTACGCGCGCGCGCGGTCGCGGACGCCGTGGAAAATCGCGGCGCAGAATTGATATTTACCTTTATTTTTTTCGAGCTCGGCTCTCGCGGCCGCCGTCGGATTTGTAAAAAGACCGCTTTCCTGGTCGGCGAGCGATAATATCAATACGGCAACGGATTCGCCCGCTGCGGTTTTTGTAGTGATGATCGACGACGCCACAATCGGATCGGCCGGTGCCGCGCCATTTGTAGATAAATTAGTTAATATATTCGTTCGTGCGACGGTTGGATATTTTGTAGTATCCGCCGGCATTTGCATGAGCATGGCGCGCAGCTTTGCGTCTTCGAGGCCCGCGGAGAGATCGCGCAACCCGAGGCCCACCGCGGAAATCGGCATGTCGCCGAGGATCGACGCGGCCGTTTCTCCGCGCAGCGATTCCATCTTTAGTATTGCCTTTTCGCCTTCGGCTTTGATTTTTTTGAAACCCTCCGGCGAGTAGGTTTTTATCAATTCGCCCGAGTCGAGAATAATACAATTCGGATCGGCCTGCACGAGCGATTCGAGCCGCGTTTTCATGCGCGCCTGGCCGCCGATCTGTCCGCCCGAGCAGCCACACGGTTCGAGCTCGCCCTGGTGTTCGCCGATCAGTAAGAATCGTACTTCTAACAAATCCGGCTTGACCACTGCCGGCGCCGGAGCGGGCAGCGCGGGAAGATTAACAAAAATTTCCGACGCGCTGGCGGCCGCGGGAGCCGAAGCAGCGGGCGCGGTCTGCGGCGGAGCGTCCGATTCGATATATGTACTTTCCGTATTTACAAATTCGGCGACGAGAATCGGCGCCGCGCACGCGATCAGAACGATGATAAATTTAATGCGAAACAGGACGTCGGATTTTGCGGGCATACAGATTATTTTTAATAGTTATTTCTTATTTCTAAAGATCGCTCTGTAGGGGATTCGGATTTCAGGAAAGTCTTTAAATCCCGACGGCAGCCGCACGAGGCCTGCCGCGCCCGCGGGATAGGCCTGCGCGAAGCCGTTTTCGGCGACGAGCGTTAATTCATACTTTTCCCGCTCTGCGGTCGTTTGGATTTTTAGTTTTAGCGATGAGGAACCGTCGCCTTCGATCGCTGCCTCGCCCAATTGTAATTTTGCGTCGGGGTCGAGATAGGATAACAAAACGGGTTTGCTCTCGACGGGCACTCCCGCCTCGACCACCTGAAAATCGAACAACCCCGGCTTCATTTGAATGTCGCCGACGACCGGCACGATGATCGGAATATTTACTTTTAACAATTCCTCGCTCGCAGGCCGCGCGAATTTTCCTTCAATCACAATTTCGCTTTGGTTGATTTGTTGCGCGAGCCCGGGGCCGGCCGTCGCCTGAACGGAAACGTACGGCCGGAATCCTAACATTTCTTCCTTGATATCAATTTTTACCCACTTCGGCGCGGAAACTAATTTTGACTCGAACGGCGCGGCGGCGCCCGGTGTTAACAAAAACACTTTCACTTCTTTTGTTGCACTCTGCTTGGATCCCATCGGCGCAAAGCTCAGATGCGTTTCGCTTAATTCATATTTTCGCTCGACGACGGCGCGAATGAACAATTGCGTGGGGGCGATGTCTTTCTCGCTGGTCACGATCGTGATCATGGAATAGTGATCTTTCGCCGAACCCGTCAGCGTCTGCGTTTCAAATCGCACGCGCAGTTCGCCCTCTTCGCCGGGATGAATCGTTAGCAATGGACCCAGCGTTTCGCCGGGCGCGAAACCGTCGCGAACCGTTTTGCCATCCTTAACAATTCGCAGGCGCGGATTGGTGCATCCGCAACTTGTTAACATTTGCAGAATGTCTATCTTTAGTTTCGACGGATTCTTTATTGTAAACTGCGTGTCGACGCCCGTTGGCCACGGAACAAGGCCGAGCTCTTTGCCGAGCGAGTCGAATTGCAGCGCCGTCGTTTTCTTTACATTCTGGTTTGCATCGGAACCGGGCGCGGTCCCTGAGGCCGGCCCCGCCGAGTTTCCGGCGCCGGCGCCGTTTGCGGGCTTGCACGCAAGCACACTACAAAAAACGCCGGCTGCGAGCAGAATCGCTAGGAATGGTGCGAAAGGTCGGCGCATAGGGGGGCGGGTGTAGTGGTTCGCATATCAAAAGAGAGTTTCAAACAACGGCTATGCGAATTCTACGCCCGACCCGGCGCGACGCTCTTCGACTTAGTTCTTCTGAACTTTTCTGTACCCGAGCGAAAGCAGAACTCCGAGCACTTCCGACCAGCCCGGAAACTTACGGTTATAAAGAGTTTTATAATCATCCAGCGCTTTGATGAATTCTAACACTTCCGGACTCATGTCGTCCGGCCGTTGCGGCGCTCCCGATTCCCAATTGGCGAGTCCGCCATGGGTCCACGGATGTGATTTGATAGCTTCGCCCGATTTTTGAGCGGAAGTTTTTTTAGCAACTGCACGTTTCATCGACCCCGTTCCCCCAAGTTGTAGATCCAAAGTTGTAACAACCGCAATTCGTAAATTATAATGCTATCTATTATTATGATTTCTTGACACGACTGAAAAGCGCCGCAATCGACTCCCTTGTGGGAGGAGACGCGACTCCAACATCAGTAATGATTCCCGTGATGAGCGAAGCGGGAGTAACGTCAAATGCAGGATTAAACGCATCGACCTCCGACGGCGCGACGCGCGTTCCCGCGAATTCAACAATTTCCTCTTTCGATCTCTCCTCGATTGGAATGCCATTACCATCGGGAATCGTGAGGTCAAAGGTTGAGAGCGGAGCGGCAATATAGAAAGGAACTCCGTAATGCTTCGCCGTGATTGCTAATGTACATGTTCCAATTTTATTGGCAGTGTCGCCATTTGCAGCAATTCGATCGGCGCCAACAACAACGGCCGCAATCCTATGCATTCGCATCACGTGCGCGGCCATTCCATCTGTTACAACCTGGACGGGGATGCCGGCGCGCTGGAGTTCATAGGCGGTGAGCCGCGCGCCCTGGAGGAGCGGGCGCGTTTCGTCGGCGAAAACACTAATTTTCTTTCCCTGCTCCACAGCAGTATAAAAAACGCCGAGCGCCGTGCCGATGCCGGAGGTTGCTAACGATCCCGCGTTGCAGTGCGTCATGACGCGGTCGCCATCTTTAATAAACTCAGCGCCAAATTTACCAATACGCGCGCAGCGTTCGCGGTCTTCGACTTCGATTTCCTTAGCTTCCGCCAGCGCGCGCGCGATCCAATTGGATATATCTTTTGTTTGCTTCATCTCCTCGCGTACGCGCGCGGCCACGCGGTCGGCGGCCCACGCGAGATTCACGGCCGTCGGGCGCGCGCTTTTTAGATATTTACAAATACGGCCGAGTTCTGTATCAAATTCGCCGGCGGAGATTCCCGTTTGTTGTAACAATCGCTGGAGGCCGAGCGCGACGCCGTAGCCCGCCGCGACGCCGATCGCGGGCGCGCCGCGCACCGCAAGGCGCACGATGGCATCAAATAATTCTTCGATCCGCGTTAATGTTAATTCTCTTGTTTCGGCCGGAAGTTTCGTTTGATCGAGAATGATTAAACTCCCCGGCAGCGCGCCGCGCCATGCGACGGTCGGTATGATCGTTAACGACGGATTCGGAGACGGCGGCACGGCGGGATTCGGGGCGTTGTTCATAAATTCTGGAATTCTAAATTCATATTTTAATTTAAAAGGGACGCGAGCCTGTCAGCAAATAACAAATCTCGGCGTACTTCTCGGCGGTTTTTGTAATGATGTCCGCCGGAAGCGGGGGAGGAGGCGGAGTCTTCGACCATCCGGTCGTTAATAAATAATCGCGTACGAATTGTTTATCAAACGACGGCTGCGGCCCGCCGGGTTTATAAACGTTCGCGGGCCAGAAACGCGACGAATCGGGAGTGAGCACTTCGTCGATCAGTAGTAATTCACCGTTGAGTTCGCCGAATTCAAACTTGGTATCGGCGAGTAGGATGCCGCGTTCCGCCGCGATCGCGGATGCGAATTGATAGATTGCAATCGCGCGGTCGCGCGCCCGCCGCGCGCGCTCGGTTCCGAGCGCGGACTCGACTTCCGCGAATGTTACAGATCGGTCGTGCCCCGCTTCTTCCTTCGTCGTCGGCGTGAGAATCGGCTCGGGCAGGCGGTCGGATTCGCGAAGCCCCTTCGGCAGCGAAATACCACAAATCTCGCCCGTCTTTTTATAGTCATTCCAGCCGGAGCCGGATAAGTAGCCTCGCACGACCCATTCAAACGCGAGCGGTTTTGATTTTTTACAATACATGGCGCGGCCGCGCAGGCGCTCGCGGTCGCCTCCAGTTAATATATCCATTTGCGCGACGTCACTGGTAATCCGGTGATTTGCAATAATCCCGCGCGTTTTTGTGAGCCAAAAGTCCGACACCGCTGTTAATACAATTCCCTTTCCGGGAACGGGCTCGCGAAACACGACGTCGAACGCCGAGAGCCGGTCGCTTGCTACTAATAGAATCTCCGCCCCGAAATCGTACAGATCGCGAACCTTCCCTGAGCGCCACGGCGCGCGTCCGGCGACCGGAGCGGTTGTGTAGGGAGGAGGAATCACGGGTTCTTTTATAGAAAAAAAAAGATGTTTCTGGAAAGAGATCCCTGTACTTCGTCAACATTACTACTCTGCGGACGTACAGAATCTCCGCACACGAATTCACGGTGTCCCCGAGTTCTTTCCGATTTAGGCAGTCACATGATGCTCGCAAAACTCATTCTAACTTTTAGCGCATTCAGCTTTCCGGGCTTCGCGATGATTCAAGACGGCGACGTCGAGCCGCCTCCGCTTCGATACGACCAGTCGCTCGACACGGCGCTTGCGGAGGCGAAAGCTAAGAATACCTTCGTTTTAGTAGCATTGCCTGAGGATTGGCCGGGCGAAGGGCACGGGTCGCTCGGCGGAGCGTTTTGGTATCATAAGTCTTTGCGGAAATCGGCCGCGAAGGGGCGCGCTGTGATCGGATCGCCTTGTAAACATTCTGAAAACGAGTCGGGAAGCGACCGAAACGGCAAAGCGATGGAACGCGTCTGTTCGCGCTTCGGACAAATGTTATGTGAGCAGCACCGCGAAATTGAAAAACAAACAATCGCGCGTTTTTTTGATGGATTGGAACCGGCGGCTCGCCCGGCATTCTTAGTGATCCGCGCGTCGGACGGCGTTGTCGTTGCGCGGCGCCTCGGCGATCCGGCCGCGAACGAACTCGCGGAAACCATCTCGGCGGCGTCGTCGGCGATCGAATCCGGAGAGAACCCGTCCGTTCCCGCCGAATTGTTAGGAAAAGCTACAGATGAGGATGCTAACGTTCGCAACCGTTCGCTGCGAGTGCTCGCGTCGCTCGAATTTCCCTCGGCCGACGCCGCGCGCAAGAAATTGTTAGAAGAAGCTAAAGATGACGCGCGGCGCGCGGAATTGTTATTAGCGATTGCCGAGTGCGGCTCGAAGTGCGAGCCGTCAGTGATCGCGCCGTTCACCGATTCGAAGAATGCTACAGTTCGCGCCGCGGCGATGCGCGCGTTCGGCGGTTCGGGCCACGTTTCGGGCGTCGAGCCATTATTAAAGAGCTGGCCGAAGGCGCGCGAAGATGAAGAAAAAAAGGCAATCGTGCGCGCGCTCGGACGCTGCGGCCGCCAGAGCGAGCCCGCGAGGGAATTATTAAAAAAGGCGGCGAGTGATACAAAAACGTACGTGCGTGCGAATGCAATGATAGCAATCGGCGAGGCGCTCTACGCCGACGCGTCGGCTGTTAAATTGTTAAAGTCGCGCGCCGAAACCGACGGCGATTCGAAAGTCCGCGGCGCCGCCGTTTTCGCTCTCGTGAATCTTCGCAACGCCGAGCCGAAAGATACCATTGCATTCCTTCGCGCGCGCAAAGCTAAAGAAAAGGATGCGAAAGTTATTGAAGTGATGAACTCGGGCGTCGCGTTTCTCGACGGAAGTCTGAACGACGAGCTGCACTGGCCGCTTGAGATTTTCTGCGGCGATCCGAAACAGTAATATATCAGTTTCGCAAATATATCAGTTTCCGATCGCGCCATGTTAAATTATCCGCGAACGCTACGATTCGCGGGGCGCCCCGCGGCCGGAAATGTAACACTTCCGCCCGGCAAGTCGGATCTCATTCGCGCGGCGTTTCTCGCGGCGCTCGGCCGCTCTATTGTAGATTTGCCGCGGTCGCCCGCCGAAGACGTCGCGCGCGCGCTCGAATGGATAGAACTCTGCGGCGCGCGTATTATTGAAAATAACAATTCCCCATCTATGGGTAATATCGGGATTTGTGGAATCGGCGAGGCGCCTCGATTCGGCTCGCGCGAATTCGATGCAGGAGACGCCGCCTCCGTTTTGCGAATGGGGATGTTTCATTGCGCGGCCGGCTTTGGAAATGCCACCATTTCCGGTTCTCCGGCGCTCGCGCGGCGCCCGATCGCGGAAGGAATTGAATTATTAACAAAACTTGGCGCGGGCGTCTCCGGGCTTTCGCTGCCGATAGCGATTACGGCGCGCGGAATCCGCGGAGGCTCGCTACAAATCGAATCCGGCGCGACGAGCCAGTTCGTCTCCGGCATTTTGTTAGCATCGCCCGTTTTTGAGGAAGAGTTAAAATTAACGATTCCCGAAGACTTCCCGAGCCGGTTTTATTTAAATCAAACGCTGCGGTTGATGCGCGACTTCGGCTGCGAGCCGCGCGAAGTAACAACTGCCGGCAAAACTGTAATTATAACAAAACCGTGCGTGCCCGACGGCTCCGCGTTCCGGCCGCGCGTTGACGCATCGCACCGTTTATTGTTTGCATGCGTCCCCGCGATTCTCGGTGGAACCGTGTCGCTCGCACACCCGGTTCGCGAGGATTTGAGCGGCGATCCCGGAATCGTAATATTACAAAACGCGGGAATGCGCTGCGAATGGCGCGGCGGCGGAGGCGCGATATTGGATATATCAGGAAAATTAACAAAAGGATTTGACGCCGACTGTGCCGCCGATCCCGACCTCGTGCCGCCGCTCGCGATCGCCGCGTTGTTTGCGCCCGCGCCTTCGAATCTTAAGAATGTCGGGCGGCTGCGATGGAAAGAGAGCGACCGGCTTGCCGCGCTCGAACTCGCGATTCAACAACTCGGCGGCGGATTTGAAACGCGGCCGTCTCCTGAAAACCCGAGCGAATGGAATTTACAAATAACGCCGGCGGAATTGATGCCTTCAAAGAAAACCCGCGCCGCTTCGCTCGCGACGTTTCATGATCATCGCCTCGCGATGTCGTTCGCGCTCGCGGGCCTCGCGATCGAGGGCGTCGCGATCGACGACGCCGGCTGCGTCGCGAAGTCGATGGCGGATTTTTTTGAGCGTTTGGATCGCAGCATCAGTTGAGAGTTTTTGTGGTTGTTGAATGATCGCGGTTCGTACGCGATGCTAACTTTTAATATTCACGCCAATGCAACGATTTCCAATTCTAGTTAACGTCTTTTTTGTAGCGACCGCCGTTTTCGCCGCGGGTTGTTCGTCCGCGCAAACTGAACCGAACGTGTCCGCGCGCGATCGTGCAAAAGTTGCAAATGATCACGTTCGCATCTCGATCGGTACGAATTCGGGTGCCGGGCCGCTGACGGGCGCGCAGTCGAGCGCTGCACTGGCTGAGGAAAGCGCGGCTCGGCGCTCCGCAAATCGCCGCGCGGTGCTCGCCGCTCGCAAAGATCAAGATCGCGCTTTCAACGCGCGCGCGAACGACGAACTTTTTGTTAATCTTTACAAAACCGACGATCGTAACGATTCGATTAAGTTATATTTGTACGGCCGCGCACTCGGAAAACTACAAAAACTCTCCGACGCGATGCTGCAATTCGACGCGGCCGCGGCGGGCGATGCTAAGAATCCGTGGCCGCACGAAGGCCTCGGCGTTTGTTATTATTTACAAAAACAGTATGACCGCGCGATTGCTAAATTTAGAAAAGCGGTCGAGATCGATCCCGAAATCGCGGAAGGTTATTTTGGTCTTTCGCGCGCGCTCCAGGCGGCGAACCGCCTTGACGGTGCCGACGGCGCGATTTCCGCCGCGGAATCTTGCATTCGCTGCGACGAGGATCCCGTGCGCGGGCCGTTATTGTTATCGGAGCTGCGAATGCAAAGAAACGAAATTGAAAAAGCAATTGCAGCATTAAAACCCGCCGTCGAACGCGCGCCCGAAGAAACCATTCTTCGCTTTGCGCTCGCGGAGGCATACGGAAAAAACGGGAATGCGATCGATGCGGCGGCGCAGCTCGAAGTGGCACGAAAGAAAGGTAATTTGCCGCCGGATCAATTGTTAAAAGCCGTGAAATTGTATCGTCGCGCGGAGCACTTCGACCGGGCGATCGAATTGTTAGAAAGGCTTATGAAAGAAGCGCCCGCTGAGTTTTGGAAAACGAACCCGCGCGAGGAAATAGAACAATTAATGGCTACAGTTCAGGAGGAAAAGAAGCTCGGGCACCAGATTGAATATAATCTTGGCGAACTCGTCACGATGTTAAAATCGCACCCCGACGCCGAGCGCCGGAAATTCGCCGCGGGAATGATTAAGAGTTTTCCGATGCCCGAAATCGACCAGGCGTTCGTTCAGGCATTGCAGGACGCGTCCGCGGATATTCGTATGATCGCCGTTTCCGAAGTCGGCCGCCGCGCGAAAGAATTATCTGTTAAAGCGCTATCTGTATTATCGCGAGGCGATCGCGACGACCGCGTTCGCGCGGCGGCGTGCGGCGCGCTCGGTTTAATTGATGTTAAAGAATCGCACGCGGCGCTCGCCGGAGCGCTCGACGACGACGCGGGCCACGTTCGCGCCGCGGCGAATCGCGCGCTCGAATTGTTAACAGGCCGGATTTTGTTGCCGACCGGAGCCGAAAATCTCGACAAGGCGGGACGCAAGGACGCGCAGGAAAAGTGGAAAGCCGTTTTGTTAGAACGAAAGCCGAAGGCCTCCGGCGGCGAGGATGAACAAATCCCCGCTCCCATTATTAAATAATATTGATCATCAACAAAAGATTATTTAAATCTAATTCATGAAAAAAGTTATTGTCACGGGCGGCGCCGGATATATCGGATCGCACACCGTTCGATTATTGCAAAGCCAGGGTTATTTAGTAACGGCGGTCGACGATCTGTCGGAAGGACACCGTCGCGCGCTTCCGAAATCGGTCGCGCTCGCGCATGTATCATTAACGGACGAGCCTGCGGTGCGCGCGGTCTTTGAACAAATAAGACCCGACGCAGTTTTGCATTTCGCGGCGAACTGCCTCGTCGGCGAATCGGTGATCCATCCCGGAAAGTATTATCGTAATAATATGGAAGCATCGCTCGTATTGTTACGTTCGATGAGATCGGTGAATTGTAACACAATCGTTTTTTCATCGACGGCCGCGACGTATGGCGAACCCGTGAAAACGCCGATCGACGAGACGCATCCGCGGAATCCTATTAATCCGTACGGAACGACAAAGCTCATGTTCGAGCAGGCGCTCGCGGATCACGAAGTCGCGCACGGAACGCGCTGGGTCGCGCTGCGTTATTTTAACGCCGCGGGCGCGGTAGCCTCCGGCGATCTCGGCGAGGATCACGAGCCGGAGTCGCATTTGATACCTCTCGTATTGTATACAGCGATGCAGAAGCGCGAGGCGATTACCATATTCGGCAATGACTACAATACCGCCGACGGCACGTGCGTGCGCGATTACATCCACGTCGACGATCTCGCCGATGCTCATATTCGCGCGCTCGATTATTTAGATCGCGGCGGCAAACCCGGATCGTTTAATTTAGGAACCGGCGAAGGCTACACCGTGCGCGAAGTCATCGATCTTTCGCGAAAGATAACAAAACTCAATGTTACAGAAAAAGTCGGCGGCCGCCGTGCGGGCGACCCGGCCGTACTCATCGCCGACGGAAAAAAGGCGCGCCAGCATCTCGGTTGGACTCCGAAACGCTCGGATTTAGAAACGATCATTTCGAGCGCGTGGAATTGGCATTCTAAGAATCCAGAAGGTTACGCGGACCGCGCGATTCGCTGAATTTAGCTTACAAATAAGAATTGCAATAAGTATACGCCGTGGCAAAGCGCCGCAAGAAAATTAAACTTATAAAACCGAACAAGTCGGTTGTCGCGATTGTTATCGTTGCGATTCTCGGCGTTGCCACGGGGCTTGCCGCAATTGCATTATCGGACTCCGGTCGCGCGCCGGCGGCGGGCAAGACGGGCGCCGCAAATGCTAACGAAAAATCATCGTTAACATCGAACGGCAACGGATCCGTCGCGGCCGCCGGTTCGAACAATTTTAATATTCGCGCCGCCGGCTATTCGCCAAAAACGCGCTCTCCGAAAATTGCTATTTCATCGCCGGTTCGGACTCGCGAAATTGGCGCCGCCGGAAAAGCAATTGATACCATTCTTCGCGAGATCGAATCGACGGCTCCAAAAAAGAAGGGCGGCGTGCGGCCGAATGCACAAACTGCCTTTCGCGCGGAGGCGCTCGCCGACGGCGCGGTCGTGACGTCGCACCGCTCGGATCAATTGTTATCGGGCGCTTCGAATGTTAAATTATTTACAACGGCCGCGGCGTTACTAAGACTCGGTCCCGAGTTTCGGTTTGAAACGCGATTTGTTAGCGATGCGAATCTTAGTGATGGCGTGCTGAAAGGGGATTTATGGATTATCGGCGGCGGCGATCCAACGTTAACATCACAAAACGGCTGGTGCCAGGGCGGGGCCCACGGCGCTCTCATGCGCGCCGCGGCACAATTGATCAATCAAGGCATCCGCAGGATTGACGGCGCGATCGTGCTCGACGACCGGTTTTTTACAGATGCGGCGTACCATCCGGGATGGCCGTCGCGCGACCGCGGCCGCTCGCACGCAATTGATATTTCCGCGCTGTGCGTCGAACGCCATCGAATTGAAGTTACAGCGCGCGCGAACGGAAATGATGTATCCGTTGAAACCGACCCGCCGCTCGCGGGCTGGGAACTTGATAAAAATATTTCTGTTGTATCCAAAAACGCCGCGAAAGGAATTGTAGCGAGAATCGACGGCAACTCGATCCGCGTGTCGGGCACGATCGCGGCGGGCTCCGCCGACACGACCTCCTTTTTCATTCTCGACGGCCCCGAATTGTTTGGAGCCGTCGCGCTGTCTGCGTTTCAGAATTGTAATATAACAGTTTCGGGCGGCTACCGAAAAGTGGGTTTGCTGGAGAATGCGCCGAGGCGCGTTTTTGTACGATTGCAATCGCCCGCGACGCTCGCCGAAGTCGTGAAAGTAACCAATCGCGAAAGCGACAATCTCTACGCGGATATGTTACTTAAAGTTCTCGGTGCCAAATGTAAAGGAGAGGGGACGTTCGCGGCGGGAATTGATGCCGTCCGCGAAACGCTACAAAACCTCGGCGTGCCCTCGGCGGGCTTTGCGGCCGTCGACGGCTCGGGGCTCGCGCGCGATTCTAAGATTTCGCCCGCGGCGACGGTCGCGTTATTACAAGCCATGGCGGAAACGCCGGTTTTTGATATATATAAAGATTCGCTGGCGGTAGGCGGCGAACCCGACGGAACGCTAAGAAAACGTTTTCGCGAACCGATGTATCGCGGGCGTATACATGCGAAGACGGGTTCGATCGACGGCGCCACGGCGCTCTCGGGCTACGCCGACGCGGCGGGCGGCGAAACGTTCGCGTTTAGTTGTATTACTAATTACACGGAATTCGGCGGGACGTTCAAACCCGATGAAGATCGTTGCATTTCGGAAATCATAAAGATTCGCTCGAAGTAGAAGACGAGCGCGCCCTCGCCGCCGCGAAACGCGCCGCGCTTGCCGCCGGTGCGCGGATTCTTGAATATTACGAAAAACTCGACCCTGCTACGATTCATACCAAATCCGCGCGCCGAGATTTAGTATCGGCGGCCGACGTCGCCGCGGAGAAAATCATCCTCGCCGAGATTACGCAGGAGTTCGCGAATGATACCATTCACGCGGAGGAGTCGTCGCGCGCGGGCGGTGCATCCTTAACAAACAGCGGCGGCGTTTGGTATATTGATCCGCTCGACGGAACGACGAATTTTGTACACGGCCTTCCGGAGTTTACAGTTTCGATCGCGCGTTTTGTTAACGATGAGCCGCGCATCGGAGTTGTGTACGCGCCGCGGCTCGGCGAATTGTATGAAGCGCGAAAGGGCGGCGGAGCGTTTCGAAACGGCGCTGCGATCCGCGTGAGCAAAGCTACAGAACTCGCCGATTCATTAGTCGCAACCGGTTTTCCGTACCGCCGCGCGGAACTCGAAAACAATAATCTTGTTAATTTTAATAATCTTTTCCTGAAGACGCGCGACTTGCGGCGCCTCGGCTCGGCGGCGCTCGACCTCGCATTTGTAGCATGCGGAAGATTTGATGCGTACTGGGAGCTGCACCTCGAACGCCACGACGTGTCGGCCGGCGGAGTCTTGGTCATGGAAGCGGGCGGAACGATCACCGACCTCGCGGGCGGAAGCGCGTGGCCGCGCGGCAAAAGCGTTCTCGCGTCGAATGGTTTGATCCATGAAGAGCTGCGCGGACTGCTTCGCGGATAATTAGTAAATACTCGGCGGCCGAACTTTCGGCTTGCACGCGCGCCCGTTCTTACAGATGCTCCCGCCGCCAAACTCAATATTGCCCGAGTGGCGGAACTGGCAGACGCGCCGGATTCAAAATCCGGTGCCCCTTAAAGGCGTGTGGGTTCAACTCCCTCCTCGGGCACCAATAACAAAACGCGACCTTGTCGCGTTTTGTTATTGGTATCCCGAGGAGGGAGCATACTTGCGCCCCCCGCGGCGCGCAAAGCGCGCCGCCCCCCCCCAGGGGGCCGTACTCCTCGGGCACGTTTATTAACGAAACGCGAGTCTTGCTATTGTACGTTAAATACTAATTTATTATTTTTATAGTTCACATGTCTTCCCGATCCTTGCTCCCGCCGGCGTTGCTTCGGCATTTGTATTTATATGAATTCGTGCCGGAATTGTTGCATGATCTTAACAATGAATGCACGGTGCTTGGCGGCGCGGCGATACTACTAAAAGGAAATTCGCGCGACGAGGCCGGAACGATCGATCGCGCGCAGTACATCCAGCGCAGCGCGGATCGCATCGAATCCATCACGTGGGCAATCGATGTTATCAATACGGCGCTCGGCGGTCCGCGCTCGTTTCGCTCGAACGACGATTCGTTATTGTTATTTTTACAAATCGCCGGCTCGATCGTGCAGCGCCGCATGTGGAATTTTTCAGTGGAGTATGAGCCGGGCGCCGAGTCGCCCGCGCCGGACATTTCGCTCGCGCTCGCGTGCGCGGTGCGCGCCGTCACGAGCGACCGCGGCGTCGTCGTGAAATATCAAAAGGACGGGGAGTTACTTTCGCTTTCCGTAGAGGGCGCGCGGCCCGGCGATGACTGGCCGGAGATTGAAACGTATTTATCCAAAGGGTTTTCCATTGCGATTCGCAAACTTACGAAAGACGGAATCCTACAATTCGCCGCGCCGCGGCCGACGTAACGACTTGCTAATAAAGCCGCAGCCTTGACGCGCCCGGCGCTTCGTGCGACCGTCACCGCGCAATTTTATTGCTCTTTGATTCTTTTTCGGCGATCGCCGCGTGCCTCCCGGGTCCGCTCGGAAGATGGTGAAATTCCATCACGGATCCGCCGCCGTAAGCGTGGACGAACACTGGCGCATTTTAACAGTAAGATTTTAGTTATAATAATTTAATTATAAGAAAGTGAAACTTTGTAACTGTTAGAATTTAGCAACCACTACAATGAACGGGCCCCGAAGATGGGGCGTCCCGAACGTCGTGGGAAGGGCCAGTTAGTAGATTGATACGCAAGTCGGAAGACCTACCCGGAGGGGTATCCCGCCTGAACTTTCGTAATAAGGAACAGGCCGGGGCACGGCGCAATACTAACATTCCCGGCGTAGGGAATTGTTGTATTGCAAGCGCGTTTGGGAATGACGGTTTTCCCCAAATGCGTTACGCGTTTTCGCGACGACGTGATCGGTCGCCGAGTGGTTCTGCGCACAAAACGGAGGTTTTTGTAGTGCGCGTCTTCACTCGTACCCGCATCCGTTGTCATCTGTTGTCTCCAACATGGAGACAGGACCGTCTATGTTCACGCATCGCCTCAAGAATTGTTATATGTCAACAATTCAATTCTCGTCTTTTAGTAAAGTCGCCGCAACTCTTAGTTTACTGATCGGATCCGCGTCGCTCGCGCCCGCTCAAAATTTCCTCGGAGAAATTTCTACTGCCGGCTACGGGCAAAACTCGGGTTTTCCGTATGGATTAAACTTCGGCCCGAACGGTGATTTGTATATTGCGCTCGCTGGAACTTCCGCGTTCGTTAATCCGCAATTCTTTAATAATAATGTTGTCGTGCGCGCCGACACTTCGACAAATTTAGTAACAAGCACCATCACGGTCGGCATGTTCCCCGAAGAGGTTGTCTTTGCATCGCCGAACGGCGGCGCCGCGGTTGGAATTGTTACAAATTCCACCGATGGCACCGTCAGCATTTTCGACGTCGCGACGGAACAGATACTCGGAACTGTTCATTTGCCGGGCGGATTCTTTGCAACCTTTCCGTTTGGAATTGTTACAAATGCGACGGAGACGATTGCTTATATTTCAACGGGCGATGGAACCAACACGTTGCGCGCGATCGACCTCGATCCGAACAGCGCGACGGTGTATCAATACATTTCGGGAAGCGATCTACCATTAGCATCCGGCAACGCGGCGCGCATGGTCCGTTCCGGCGATGTTCTTCTTTTCCCGACCACCGCGTACGATCCGTTCTTTGCGGGTTCGACGGCGAATATTGAAAAACTTCCGCTGCCCGGCTGTGCCGACAGTCCAGCATCAGTGGTCGTCGGATTTGATAATACGTTTACTAAATATCCGAGCGGGCAGGACGTCGTCGTTCTTAACGGAATTGCATACGTTTGTGGATATGATATGGGCAAGCGCATTTATGGATTTGATATATTGACGGGCGCGCTCGTTCGATCGTTTCCAGGCGGCACGTTCGTCGGCGCGCACACGGGCCTCGCGCTTTCGCCGAATGGTAAGATTCTCGTCGTGTGCGACGTCGCGAGCAACCAGATCAGTTTTATTGATATTGCGCGCGGCCTGCCGATGGCCGTCGTCGACACGAACCTGCTCGGATTTGGATATTCGCAGCCGAACGACGCCGTGTTCTCGCCGGACGGATCGAAAATATATGTAACAGTTCAGGGTTCGCAGGCCGTTGTGATTGTTAGTGTTCCGCCAACGCCGGGCGCGTTTACACCGCCGCTCGGATTTGTAGTAACGCCGACAGCGCCCGCGCCGGGCGGACTTGTAACATTGTCAACGCTCGGCGCCGGCCCGAGCGAATTTGTAGCAATCATGGCCGACGACTTCGACGACGCGATCGACCTCGGCTCGTTTGGAATTTTACATTTCACGGCGAACGCGACGGTTGTCGCCACGAACGCGAGCGGCGATTTCACGCATCAGGTGAACGCGCCGAGCGGCCCGGCGTTCTACGGCAAGAACTTCCTCTGCCAGGCGATCTCGATCGACCTCAGCACCAACATCATCAAGCTCAGCGACGAAATTCCGGTCGTCCTGCAATAGTAGTAAAGATATGTGCGGCGGCGGAGCGTGTGCTTCGCCGCCGTTTTTGTTAGAGTTTACAAACGAACATGACTACTCAAATCCAGAAGGCGCGCAGCGGTGAAATTACTCCCGAGATGCGCATGGTTGCCCAAGATGAAGGCGTGACCGCGGAGTTCATCCGCGACGGCGTCGCGCGCGGAAGTATCGTTATTCCGAAAAATATACATCATACCTTTCGAGCGATCGGCGTCGGCACGGGGATTTCTACAAAAGTCAATGCTAATATTGGCGCGTCGAGCCTTCATAATTATCAAACGGAAGAAATCGAAAAGCTAAAGATCGCGATTGAATACGGCGCCCATTCGGTGATGGACCTCTCGACCGGGCGCGACCTCGACGAAATCCGCGTCGCGATGCTGGCGGAATGCGGCGTTATATTAGGAACCGTTCCGATCTATCAAGTCGCGTCGGAAGAGACCATTATCAAATGGAACGCTAAAGAACTTTTTGCAGCGATCGAAAAGCAGGCGAAGCAGGGCGTTGATTTCATGACACTTCACGCGGGCGTCACGAAAGAGACCGTTCGAATGTTAAGAAACCATTCGCGCGTCGAAGGAATTGTATCCAGAGGCGGATCGATCCACGCCGCGTGGATGGAGCGGACGGGCCAGGAGAATCCGCTTTATGAACATTTCGACGAACTCTGCGATATTCTGCGCGAGCACGATGTTACATTTTCGCTCGGCGACGGACTGCGCCCGGGCGCGCTCGCGGATGCTAACGATCGTGGACAGCTCGCGGAAATGCTAATATTAGGAGAATTAACAAAACGCGCGCGCGAACGCGGCTGCCAGGTGATGATCGAAGGGCCCGGCCACGTGCCGATCGATCAAATCGCCGCAGTTGTACATTTACAAAAACGCGTCTGCGACGGCGCGCCGTTTTATGTGTTAGGTCCGCTCACTACAGATGTCGCGCCCGGTTATGATCATATTACAGGTGCGATCGGCGGCGCGATCGCGTCGGCCGCGGGCGCGGATTTCCTATGTTATGTTACACCTGCCGAACATTTACGTTTGCCGGATAAGCAGGACGTTCTCGAAGGCGTGATTGCTACAAGAATCGCCGCGCACTCCGGAGATATTGGTAAGAAAGTGCCGCGCGCGCGCGACTGGGACGATGCGATGTCTCGCTACAGAAAGGCGCTCGACTGGCCCGGAATGTATCGATTAGCGATGGACCCCGAAAAGGCGCGACGCTACAAGGAAGGCAGCGAGGCTGCGGGCAAGCCCGTTTGCACGATGTGCGGATCGTTATGTTCTATCAATATTGACAATCATACACATCGGCCCGACGCCGTCGCCGCGTCGCAGGATGTCGCCGGGAAACGCGCCGTCACCGATCACGAAATGACGGCAGCGATGTAACAATTTTATTTGAGATATCGGTTGAAATTCGGCCGGTTCGAGATTGTTGCAATCCGCGGTGAATCGCGCTTTCGGCCGGCGCGGCGTCAAGCGTGAAAACGACAACTGTTATCATGAGCCCGGCGCCGAACGCGATTCCTAACAATAAACCGAGAATGGAATCGGCGTGGGGGAGCCGCATTTTTTTAATAGAATCGTCATAGCGGTGAAGGAAAATTCCAAATGTTACAATGATGAGCGCCGCCATGATTACCATTGCAAACGCGTGCGCGGATTCGTTTGAAAGTTTAAAAATGCGCGTGAGAAACGGCGCGACAATGGGAGCCGAAAATCGCGCGACGACGAGCGCGGCGAGCCCCGCGACGATTCGTAACACTCCGCGCAGCGCGCCGCGCACGGCGCCGAGGATTGCAAAGATTCCAACTGTGGCCGCGGCGGCGGCGTCGAGGGATTGCGCGAGAGTGATTTCGTTTAAAAACATTGAATGTCGCCCGTAAGCTAACGTTGTGATTATAAACAAAATTTGGATCGTTGCACTCGCGGCTTTTTGTGGTGCGCGCGTGTCGGCGCAAAGCGCGGCTCCTCCGGAAATATTGCATACGCTGCGTCTCGATCATCGCGGCGAGGCGCGCCCGGCGGGATATACAATTACTACAGCCGTTCCGTTCGCGCCCGGCGCCGTATTTGATATTAAGGATATTGGGTTTGACGTTCCCGGCGAAATCGAAGCGCTCGAACGCCACGGCGACGGTTCCATCCGCTGGGCGCGTTTTCAGTGCCAGCCGAACTGGCGTGCGCTCAAGGGAATTTCTGTAAATATAACTCGCGGCGGCGCACGGCCCGCGCTGCCCGCGCCGGTTTGGAATGAGCCGCCAAAATTAACATTAATATTAACGGATCCTGCCGGCGTCGAACGCAGCGCGACGGTTGATCATTATCAAATGGTCGAGTCGCGCGCATTGCGGCAGGTGCTGCGTGCCGACGGAGTACACAAAACCGATAAAGTAACAGATCCCGCGGAGTCGGCGCTTTATTCCTATACGGTGTTTCTCGAACGTTTTTCGGACGCGCCGTTCTTTTTTGTTACATTACTATTGCGCAACGATAGCCAATCGAACCCTCACGGCGCCGTGCGTTTCGATTCGTATCGAATGGAATGCAATGATCCGAAAGCAGAGATCGGCGCCGCATGGATGGACGAAAATGGTTGTATTTTACAGAAAGATGGGTTGAAGCCGGACGCCGGAACGGTTTTATGGTTATTACCTAAAAATATGAATAATCTCTGGCTCGGCGACGGACAAACGAAGATGTGGCGGCTTGTCGTCGATACGTCGGGCGATGCCGCGCGTTTTCGTAGTCTAATAAAAATTCGCGAGCGGCCGATTCTTCCGGGGATTCAACCCAGCGATATGATAAAAACGCGCACCTGGGGAGACCATGGCGACATGGTGCTCGGCCCGCCCCCCACGGCCGCCGCAAAATTAGCATTGGAGCATGCCGATCAAGCGCGGCGCACGCGCGAATTCGGCTGGAACGGTGCGTGGGGCGATGTTAAGGATACACACCAGACGGGTTCGCCGCGAAATGGCCTTTCGAGCGACGGCGTATTACGAACATTACAAACCGGCCATCGAGAATGGTTCGACGCAACCTATCAAAAAGTCAGCCAGCAGGCGCTGCGTCCCATTCTGCGCGATATCAAAGCGAGCGAGCATCCTGAATGTTTACTTTTCGAGGGCGTGCCGCATCCGAAGTTTAAGGATCGGATCGGCCGCGAGACAAACTACAGTTCGCGTTTTGCAAAATTCCGAGAGGGGACGTCGGGAACCTACCGTAAAGAAACACACGGCTGGAACGGCTTCGATCATGAACATTTCACCGTCGATGATTTGTATGCTTGTTATTTGTTGACAGGCGACCCGTGGATCCAATTCGAACTGAGCGGCATCGGCCAGGCAATATTAACATACGAATTCGGCAAAAAGCCCGCGACCACGCACAGTTCGCGCGGCGACGGTTGGGTGCTGCGCGCATTCTGCCAATTATACAAATCGCTCGGAGATAAAATATATCTCGACGCCGCGAAAAATTTAGTCTTAGGAATGGATGCCGCGCGCGGAAAAGGTAATATCAAATGGCTCCACGAAAACGAACCCGATCCGCGACAATTAACCAATCACCCGTTCGAAATGCCGTGGCAAACCGCGATCGCCATCAACGGCCTCGCCGCGTATTATGAATTATCAAAAGACGAATTAGCAAAAACGATCGCGCTCGATGCCGCCGACTTTTTGGTTAAAGACGCGTGGAGCAAAGACGAAGGCGTCTTCAAACGCGCGATCGCGACCGACGGTTCCGGCGCGTTTATTAACGAAACCGAGCGCGCCGGCACGCAATCCTGGATCGCCTCCGCCCTCATCGCCGCCTACCGCCTGAAACCCAAAGCCGAATATATCATATTAGCCGATAGTTTATATCGCGAAGTTAAACTATCGAACGCTACATTTGAACGCGGCGGTTTGCAGTGGACGTGGTGGCAGAGTTATTTGAGACATACTTATGATAAAGGGAAACCGTTGCGTTGACGCCACACTTTCATTCGAAACCGAAGGAGGTAAATCAAGAGTGCCCCGATTGAAATCGTACTGATCACAAGTCCGCTCCAGAATGACTGTGGGCTGTAGTAAAGAAGGAGTTCGCCGCTTCCGCGCTCGATAGGAAATCCAATTAATCCGCCCATGTGGTGATCGTTAACTTCTCCCGATTCCACACGCGGTGACCACCGTACAACCTGGCTCGTATTCGAACACTTCCATCCCGAGTCAAAATTCTGATTTAATATTAAGATTGCATCCTGTTCTGTGACGTAACGTACCCGAACGAAATTGGGTGACCAGTTCATGATATCTGCACGTCCGCTTCCGTGAACGATATAGACCTCTCCACGATATCGTTTGTCTGAATAGGCCAAGACGTCGGTTGGCTCTGGTGTATTGTTTGAGACGAGAAGTGCAGATTCCCACGCATGCAAGACTCCAACATTGGAGAGCAGGGGAGGCATCAGACCGGAGAAAACGGGCCGATAGGATTCCGGCGACCGTGGTTCTGTAATAATCCCTTTTGTATCGTAGAAGACACTGTCGGAAATCTGCCGAAACTCTCCCGGAGTTCTCCACTGTACTGGCGCGAACGGAAACGCGTGGCTAAAGACAGATCCATTAACCCACAGGAGATCCGCGAAGATTACTGCGACAAGCAACATCGAAAACCACTTCCATTTCAAACATATCCAATTCAATCCAAAGCCGGCTACAATTGCGAAATTTAATAAAAACGGAATGCGGAACCTCTGCGCCACTCGCATTGAAGAGAGAATCGGAAGATCGTGCAGCACTGTCCATAGACTGTAGGGGACGGCGTTGCCCGCCATAAACAGGAGACTCACAATCATGACAGCTAAAAATGCAGTGACTTTCTTCGCGTCCTTTACCACGCCTGCGATAAAGAGTACTGCCGCAATTAATCCCACATACATGTAATTCTCGTCATGGTCGTAGACTATCGCGTTCCAGAACCACGAATCGCCACTAAACGGATAGGGATCTTCACTCTGGCCACGTCCAAAGAGGCTGTACAACAATCCGCACAAACTGTAACCCGAAATATCTTCTATTTTTCGCGGGTGTGCGGCCATCAGTTGTATTGCGGGAATCAACTTTACTGCCGAAAGCCCCACACCCCAGAGGCCGCAACAGACCAGGGCAAATAGACTCCTAAAATTGCGCGAAACCACAGTCGCGATGAGAGTCCAAAAAGTGATGGTCACTACGGAAATCGCGAGAATGTACGCACCACCCGAGAACAACATAAGCGCAAGTGCAACACCACCAATCCATGCGTGCCCGAGAGTCTCCCGCGCCATGAGGTATCCCAGGAAGAGCAATGGCACATAGGCTACAGCCAGATTCCATGTCATTCCAAATGTTAACGGATACACATACAGTCCGCTCAACATAAAAATGCCTGCGCATCCTGCCGCAGCGATGCGTTCGAGCTGAATCCTGCGCGCCAGGTAGTAGGTAAACACAAGTCCCAAAGCACAGTGAACCAAGATGTCGAGTTTGATCCCAGGCGCCGTACCAAAGAGCAAGATCAAAACAAATGTCGGCGATAACACTCTCGACTGTGCGTTGGCAAGATCTGGAAAACCTCCCGAATTGTAAGGATTCCAGAGTGGAATCTCGCCGTATTGTAAAATAGTTCTGCGCGTCACCTCATGGTAGGCAAGATGCTGATCCCAGTCGCAAATTCCCCAGTTTTCGATCTGCAAAAAGTTGCGCCATGTAAACAAAAACGCAACCACCGCAGCGCACACACTTACTACAAGCAATTCTCGATAACTGCGGAGGAAAGCTATCACTAGGTTCTTGAAAGTTTGAACAACCTCATGGATGAAATCACTACTTCGCCGAAATCCAATTCTCTTTCATGATCGCGTCCGCAATTCGCGCCGCAACAGCATGATAATCAGCTGCCGGCGGATGACCGAATACTCCGTCAGATATGAAGGGATAATTGTGTTTTTTCGCTATCTGCTCGACCGCTCCCATGTACTCCACAGGGCGCGGCCCAGGCCTGGCAATGAAAACCACCTTTCCGCCTATTTTCTTAGTCAATTCAACAATCTTTTCATTGTTGGCGATGAAGTCAAGAACTGACACTCGCTCGGGCCACTTGCTTACGTCCTCTCGTTTATGACTCACGAGGTCAACGGCGAGCGTCTTGTATACAAATTGGTAAATTCTCGCGTGCAAGATCCATTCTTGCATCTTTAGCATCGAAGGTGCGAGTTTGCGATCCTTATCAGACATCGGAAGTTTGTCCGGATCATTCCCACCGAACGCTACTGTAACAATGTCAGGCCTGTAGTTCAGAAGGTGTTTTTCAAACCAACGCACACCCTGCAAACTAGTAAAGCCTGGCACACCACCATTGATTACTTCAACACGGCCCGGTCCGAGCTTTTCATTCAAGATTGCTTCGAGTCTGCGCGGATAGCATTCGTCGTCTTTGACCGACCAGCCAAACGTCCCGGAATCCCCTAATGTAACAATTCGATAAACCGCTTTGCTCGCGGCAATGTTGAGTTCGGCGCCGCGCAGCCCAGCGCTGTTGATGTGTGCGCCGGGTCCGAACTCCGACATGAGGACTCGTGATGGAATAAATCGCCAAAAGACATCAGGGTCCGCCAAGTAGTCGACGCGGTTGCGTCCCTCGACGAACACACCCCAGTCCTTTTGTGAATAATGGGCATAGGGGTTGAACTCAAAACGTGCAACGCGCAGGCCCACCTCGAAGCATGCGAGAACAAACAACCAGAAGGTAACGGGAATCAACCAGCGTCGGCGCGGAACAGCCACCACAGCAGTCTACCCGGATGACTTTGCATGCAACGCGAAATAATTCATCGCGGCTTCACTAACAAAGCTGCGACGACAGCGTCTTCGCCGGCACGACACACGGATCTTCTCTTTTGAAACAATCCGAATGTATATAATCCATGTTCACGACCGCTTGAAACGCGTGTGGAGCGCTGACTTGTTTTTGGTAATATTCAAGGCGCGGCGAACGATTAGTATCCGATAATTCAACTTCGACCATGAACCACGGCTTCTTGCCGCGGACGACAAGAAAATCGACTTCGCGCTTTTGTTTATTTCGCAAATAGTATAATTCATAGGAGCCGAGACCGATGTCGCTCCACAGTTCCACGGCCTTTAACAATTGACAGGCTACAAATGTTTCCGCGCGCTGGCCTGGATCGGTAACCGTTGACCAATCGCTACAATACCATTTTGCTTCCTTTCTTAATGATTTTGCAACATTCTTCGAATACGGCCGCACAAGAAAACCATAATAAAGCGAGCCGAGCAACGCGACCTGACCTCCTTCGAACTCCCTGACGCGTAAGCTAATAAACGGCGCGTGCGCCGTTTATTAGCTTACGCGCCGCCACTCCCCAAAACCGGATTGTTGTAAAAATGCTGCGCCTCTATTGTCAAGAGCGGTGGCGGCCACGCGCGCGCAGCTCGCCGTGGTGCGCGGAAGAAGGCGTTGCGTATCGCCGAGCGCGTCCGCGGTCCAGGCGCGTTCCGTTTAACTAATATACTTGCGCCACGGTTCAGGCGAGCGAGCACGCGTGGCCGCCGCCGCTACAACTAACGTTACTTCTTTATCCAAACCCGCGGCGTCACAAACACAACAAATAACCCGCCCGCATTCCCGTCGTCGTCAACCCATCCGCCGTCAATGTTAACATAACGCACCTCACCCCCCTGCGCCGGAACTAATACATCAAATACTTGTTCGCCAAAAGTAACCGCATGCAGCTTCCCAGCGATTCTTAATAATTGCCGCCTCGACAGTCTCACTTCTAAAAAACAATCATGGTCGACCCAGAACTCGTCGCGCTCCCTCTCCTCGCCAGCTCTATAAAATAACGGGTCATAACTTTTCCCCGCCGCACGCATCACGTTCTGCTCTTCCGCCCAATCTTGCTTTTCTAAATCGGGGAGACCCGCGCGGTCTTCGAGGTGATGTCGAATTTCATGTTCAATTGTTTCTTTTAATTCCCATTCCCAATCGAAGCCGTCGTCGCCGCGCGCGAGTTTTGTAAAGGATCCGAAATAGATATGAATGCGCGATCGCAGGTCGGCGGGATCGCTTAGAAAATCCGTCTCGCACTCGCCGAGCGTTTCATAATCATCCAAATGCGGGTGGGGGACGCGCTTTTGATGAACAACGAGGACGGAAATCCCATCGCGAAACTCGCCGGGGATCGCTTCGAAGATCACGCGTGCGCGCTGTTCAAATTCACTAAAATTCGGGAGTTCTTTCACGGGCGAATAGACAAATGCAAGTAAGGCGCTACAGAATGCAATGTCCGTGCTCGACCTCCAACAACTCCTTTCTTCGCTCCTTGCGCGCCTGCGTGCAGCGATCGACTCCGATGCCGACCTCGCAGCGGACCGAGACACCGCGCTCTCCGAATTCTTTGGAATCCGGGAACCCGACGCCACGTCGCTCGGGCGATTTTATGAATGGTATCTATTCGAACGGCGCTCTCCGCTCACGGGCGAGGCTCCGCCATTTGTAGTATTGCTCGATCGCGTCGAATCGACGCTGCCGTTCGAAACGCGCGACCTGCTCGATGAACTCGGCGCGAGCCGTTTTAGTATTTATGAATATTCGAGCGGTGAAGAGGAATTAACCATTCATGATTTGATATCCGACGCAATGTATCCAATCGAGGATTATCAATTCTTGGAACTCAAGGAGAGTCTCGACGACACATCGTTAGTGATCGGCCGGCTGTACCCGACGGGAAAAGGTAGTTATCTATTCGGTCCGTTCGGATTTGTAGTGAAGGGCGAAGTCGCCACGGCGCTGCGTCGCGATGTAGCAAATACTTCGGGCCGGCACGGCCGCCTCTCGCAGCGCGAAATGGAATGGTTACTTTTCGGCGGCCCAGCTGATCCGCGTCCGGCTGACGCTGAATTAACAAAAGCGAAAATACCAACATTACCAATCCCGCCGGACGAATTTGAACCTCTGGAGAGGCTTGAGGCGGAAGTCGAATCGTGGTTGCGCACGGCTGCTGTCGAGGGGCTCGACTTCGATGAAGTTAAAGGCCGGCTCGAAGCCGCAGAGAGTTCGGCCGAAGAAGTAATATTAATTTTGAACGAAATTGCATTTGAAACCGACGTGGATTTGGAGACAGGCCGCCGAATTCTCCCCGCGTACGCGCTCGCGCTGCGCAACGCTAAGAAAAAACGCGAGGGCGCGAATGCTATGAATCCGCGGATCGTTAAAGATGAGCTTCGCGCAAAGTCGGATGAATTGTGCAATTGCGGAAGCGGCGAAGTCTACGGTAATTGTTGTTTACCAAAAGACGCGATCGCGCGTTTTGACGCGGGCCGCGCAAACGGCGAGCAACTGAACGATCTCTTTCAACATTTAGCCGCGGCGATGGGGGTCGAGGACGACGACGAAGATGACGATTCGCCGTCCGTCGAAATATCACAATTACCGCCGATCGCGCCGATGGTTGAAGAGTATTTGTGGGAATCCTCGCAATCCGGAAAGACTAACGATCCCGCGGACGCGGCGTTATTAGAAGCTTTCGCGCGCAGCATCGACGAAGGGCCGGGCGCGCCTGGCGACGCTGCGGGCGTGCGTCCCGAACATTTACAAAGATTCTTTGCAAAGGATCGTTATTGTCAATTGAACGCGCCCGGCGCCGGAGCCATCTCACTCGATGCGGCCGCGCTTCGACAATTTGCAATTTGGCTGCGCGACGAGCACGGAATTGATTGGATTTCGTCATTACAACAAATCAATGAGGAGAGCCTCGCTGACGCGGACCGCCTCGCGGCTGCAAATGAGCTTCTCGCCGAACCCAACGTGGAATTGTGGAATCGCGCGTTTGTTATTGTTGGAATTCATGCGGGGGATATTAATTATGAAGTGACGGTCGAACCGGTTGATGAAAGCAAAGTTCGCGGCCGCCTCGAACTCGCCGCCAAATTTGGAACTCACCTTCGCGCCGGCGATTGCTTGCTTTTTGAAAGCGAACCGGCGTCGAAAGAGGGGAGTTCCCTCTCGGCGCGGCTTCTTCGCGTGCTTCCGAAAGGCGCGCGTCCGTATCTACATCGAAATCGATAGTATATAGTTATTCAATACCCCGTGAGAATCTGGATCCCTATTTTTGTAATACTCGCCGCAGGCGGCGGCGCTGGTTATTGGTATTATTACAAAAAGCCGGGCGAGCCGGTTTCGCCGATTGCTAGCGTTCGATTCGCCGATGTGACGCGCGGTCCGATTTCAGTTGTTGTCAACGCGACGGGACAGTTGCAACCGGTTACGCAGGTGGACGTCGGCACGCAGGTGTCCGGGCTGATCGAAAAAATAAATGTAGACTTCAATTCGCCCGTGAAGGCCGGCGACAAACTCGCTCAACTGAATACAGATAATCTCGACGCGCGCGTTGCTACAAATCGCGCGAATAAGAAACGCGCCGAGGCTTCTCACGAACGCCTGATCGTTGAACACGCAAACGCCGACCGCCAGGCGAAGCGTCTCGCCGATTTAAATAGTAAGGGAATTATATCAAAAGTGGATTTGGAGAATTCGGAAATCCTGCGCGACTCGCTCGCGGTTCAAGTGAAAGTGGCGCTCGCCGAGATTGAGCAAGCAAAGACAACGCTACAACAATCCGAAATCGATTTGCAGCATGCGACCATTCTTTCTCCAATTGATGGAATCGTGATTCAGAAGGCCGTCGAAGTCGGGCAGACCGTCGCGTCGAGTTTTAATTCTCCGCTGTTGTTTCAAATCGCCAACGATTTAACAAAAATGCAGATCCGCGCAAATATTGATGAAGCGGATATTGGCAGAGTTCAGAAATCAAAGAAAGCTACATTTACCGTCGACGCGTTTCAGGGCCGCGTGTTTGAGGCGAAGCTCGAACAGGTTCGCCTGAATCCCGCCGTTACGAGTAATGTTGTTATTTACACTTGTATTTTTAGTGTAAATAATCTCGACGAAGCGGGGCAGCACCAGGGCCCGCTTCTTCCGGGGCTCACCGCGAATTTAACAATTCTGATCGACGACCGCGAAGACGCGGTGATCGTTCCCGCTGCGGCGCTGCGGTTCCAACCGAAGAGCATCCCAGGATTAAATATACCCATAATGCCCGGTGCTCCGGCAGAGAGCCGGGCGAATAATACAAATAAAACTTCGATGCCAGGCAATGGCAACGGAAATGGTACAAAGCCGGTGAACCTAACGATTCCTGCAAACACAGCGACAGTGTGGATCCGCGACGGAGACACGTTGAAGTCTGTTATAGTTAAGACCGGTCTCAGCGACGGAAATGGTATTGAAATACTCGGCAATCTTATAAAAGCCGGTGATCAAGTCGCGATCGGGGTGGCCACAACAGAATCGAATAGTAACACCGGTTCGTTTTCACCGTTCGGCGGAATGGGCAACCGGCCGCGCGGCATGGGCCGTTAATAAATTTAACAAAATAAATATAACAATGGCCGGCGCCAGCCAAGATACAGCTGCGGATTCCGGCCTGGTCGTCGACGCGGAAAACATCGTTCGAATTTACAAAACGGGCGATCTCGAATTTATAGCATTAAGAGGCGTATCGCTACAAATCCGCTGCGGCGAAATGGTGGCGATCATGGGCGCGTCAGGTTCCGGAAAATCAACATTAATGAATATTCTTGGCCTTCTTGACCGGCCGACGAAAGGTAATTATCGGCTTGAGGGCGTCGAAACGTCAAAATTATCAAAAGACAAACTCTCCACCGTCCGCTCGATGAAGATTGGTTTTATCTTTCAACAATTCCACCTTCTAGCGCGAACGCCCGCGATCGAAAATGTCGAGCTTCCGCTTTTATATCAAAACGGAATCTGGCCCTTGGCGCGCCGCAAGCGCGCACGTGAAGCGCTCGCTCGCGTCGGCCTTCAAGGACGCGAACGCAGTCATCCATCTCAATTATCGGGAGGCCAGCAGCAACGCGTTGCCGTCGCGCGTGCGCTTGTAACAAATCCGCCGATTCTGCTCGCCGACGAACCGACCGGAAATCTCGACACTCGCACAGGACTCGAAATATTAGCTTTGTTTCAGGAGATCCACCGGGAGGGGAGAACTGTAATTATGGTGACTCACGAAGCCGACGTCGCGTCGTGCTGCGAAAGAATAATTATATTGCGCGATGGTAAGATTCTTTCCGATTCACCTGTCGCGCGCCGCCTCGACGCCGCGACGGAATTGTTAAAATTGCCCCCGCTCGAATCTCTCGCGGAGACGATGTCATGAGCCCGTTTATCTTAACAAAAATTGTCGCGGGCGCGCTTCTTCGAAACAAGCTGCGTTCGATGCTGACCGCACTATCTGTAGCGATCGGTGTGGCGCTCGTTGTGACAGTTGTAGCGATCGGTAATGGCGCGCGGCAGGCGGTCGAAAAAGCGGCCGAGTCGATGGGAACGAATATATTTATGGTGTGGCCCACTGCGACCATGTTCGGCGGCGTGCGCACCTCCGCGGGCAGCCAGGCAACATTAACATTGGACGACGCACGCGCGATTCGCGAAGAAGCAGAATTAGTCATTAACACTTCCGCGACTGTCCGCCTCGGCGGATCGCAGTGCATCCATGGCAATAAAAACTGGAACACTACAGTTCAAGGCGTTGAAGCAACGTTTCCAGAAGTGCGTGCCTGGCCAGCCTCTGAGGGAAAATACTTTACAGATCTCGACGATCAACAAACGCGCAATGTTTGTGTTTTGGGAAAGCGCGTTGCGGATGAGTTATTTTCCGTCGAAGACACCGCCATGGACGACGGGGGCCGCCGATCGCTCCGTGTGCGTGAAAATCCAATCGGCGTTATTATTAAGATTCGGGGCGTTCCGATGCGTGTGGTGGGAGTTGCGACAAGCAAAGGCCAGAGTGCGATGGGTTTTGATCAGGACGATTCCGTTTTTGTTCCAATAACCACGGCGATGCGTCGCATGGGCGCAATTGCAAATAATAGCGCTCCGAATGCCGTTGGCTCCATTGTGATCGCAGCGCGAAACGCGGAATCGGTCGAACCCGCGATGGAACAGGTTCGCGAATTGTTAGGACGCCGACACAAAAACGCGCCTGGATTTGAAGATTTTACAGTTCGTAATTTTAGTGATATGGCACGCGCCGCGGCCGACCAACAAAAGATCCTCGCGTATTTGTTAGCAGCGGTCGCGGGCGTTTCGCTCGTCGTCGGCGGAATTGGTATTATGAATATCATGCTCGTGTCCGTCACCGAGCGCACGCGAGAGATCGGCATCCGTCTCGCTGTCGGCGCGCGCCGCGGCGACATCCGCGCGCAGTTCCTATTTGAAGCATTAGCGATTTCAATCGCGGGCGGATTGATAGGAATCGGAATTGCATACTTGAGCACGTGGCTATTAGCGACATCGATGCAATGGAGCGCTCCCGTCTCCGAAGATGCTATTTATCTAGCCGTCGGCGTATCGATCGCGATTGGCGCATTCTTTGGTTCGTGGCCCGCTCGCAAAGCGGCGAACCTGGATCCCATTGAAGCCTTAAGATTTGAGTAGAAAACATTACTATTGGCTTTGGGTCTATTTGTTATTTGCCGGATGTGCCACGCCGCCGCGCGATCGCGAAATTGCGTCTCCGGGAGCTGTCGTTCATGGCGTAAGGCATCTGTTTGGATGTTTCTTTGAATTTACTATTTTTGACATTCGTGAAGACAGGGCAAGCGAACTGATCGAAGAAGCCTTTGTCGAATGCGAGAAATTAGAAGCGTTGTCGAGCGTGTGGAGACCGGACAGCGAAATTGTAAATATTAATAAAAATGCCGCTCGGATTCCGATGACGGCAAGCGAGCCGCTTCGCGAGATGCTGCAACAGGCGCTCGATCTTTCCACCGCAACGGATGGCGTATTTGATATTACGATCGGTTCCGTCATTGAAATATATCAATTGAGGTCGCAGAGTCCGCGAATACCGCGGGCGGAGGAACTCGCAAAGGCGAGAGCGAGTATCGGCAGCAACGCAGTGGAACTCACGGGTTCCATTATTAAATATAAAAAAGAGGGCGCCGCCATCGACCTCGACGGTTGTAACAAAGGATTCGCACTCGACAAAGCTGCTGAAATCCTGAGGCGCGGGGGAGTTTCAAATGCAATACTTTCCGCGGGTGGAAGCAGTTTTATAAGTATTGGCCCCCCGGCCGCGGCTGCACCGCGTTTGATCGAAATTACAGATCAAAGCGAACAGGCTGTTACTATAATTAACCTGCGCGACGATTCGCTTTCCACTTCTGGAAACTGGCGGCGCGCGCACATTATCGACGGAAAAGAAATCGGCCACATCATCGATCCGCGCACCGGGCTGTTCATTTACAACAATATTGTGAGCACTACAGTCAAAGCGCCCACAGCTCTCCTGAGTGACGTCCTCGCAAAGGTGGCGATCATTCTGGAACTGGATGGATCAAAACCGATCTTACAAAAACTGGGTGCGAGCGAGGCCGTCTGGCTCTACAAAACGGAGCCGCCCGGATTTGAACACGTGCGTTTTAATTAATAAATTAACAAGAGTTATATTACAAAACTTCGTCTTTTTCGCGGTCGTAGCGGACGCGCCGATTCTCACGAAACGACAGGGTTCCCATACAGCACGCGATCGCAACTTTATAACCATCATCAATGCCGCAAGTGGGGGCCGTACGCTCGCGAACATTCTTATAAAACTCTTCGAGGTGGAGTCTCGTGACGTCGAGTCGCTTGCCTCCAATATCTGTAAAAGTCAAACCCTTGCCTTCCGCCCATGCAAGTGTGGGGGAAGTCTTCAATTTGGGATCGCGCGTTGGACCCGCGAAATGTATAAATGGCGATGCGGGATTCATCTTACCAGCGTCCAGTTCCTTTCTGTAACGAGTTGATCCAGAGTCGGGATACACCGCGAGTTCAAGGCCGAGCACCATCGCCGCATCGGTGCCGCAAATTGTTAATTTACGATCGTAGGCACTGCCAAACGTTCCGTTATAAGTTAATGTTAACTCCCTATCTTTATATTCGTGGATAACCGAATACACATCCGGCGTTTCGCGGCCGTCTTTATAAATATAATTCCCGCCGGAAGCGACAACGCTATCCGGGATTTCGACCCCAAGCAGCATGTTCACCGCGTCGATCTCATGACTTAACAAATCGCCCGCCATTCCTGTGCTGAAGGCCCAGTACTTTCGCCAATTTAAGAATTTATCAACCGAAAATTCCTCCTTGCAGCCGGGCGGAAGAAACAATTCCCAACCGACAATGCGCTCCCGCAATTCTGAACTCACTTTATTAGCGTATGCCCCATCTGAAGTATTTCTGCCAAGAGTCGCCTGGACCGACGAGATCTTCCCAAGAGTTCCTGTTTTTATCAATTCCCGCGCTATTTTATGATAATTACTATGCCGGTTCTGATGGCCTACTTGTAATATTCGAGCGGGGTTTGCTTTGATATAACTTTTAAGTTCCTTGGCCTCCTTTACATTATTAGACATACATTTCTCAACATATACATCCTTTCCAGCCTGCGCTGCCGCAAGGGCAATCGGCGTGTGCCAGACATCTGCCGTGGCGATCACGACCGCGTCGATATTCTTATCATCCATAACGCGGCGCCAATCCGTCTCGATTCGCGCATTTCCACCCAAACTCTGAATAGCCGCCTGCGCCTCTTCCGCGCGCGCTTTATAACAATCCGCAACGGTTCGAATTTCGACTCCTGCAATTCGCGCGGGCGGTGCTGCCTTAAACGTTTCGCGTGCGAGTTCTTGAACACTCCAATATCCATGCGAACGTCGAAGGTGCGAGCCCCGGCTTCCTACTCCAATTAACGCAACGCCAATTGTTGTATTCGGACCCGCTTGCGGTGCGGATGCCGGCGCAGGATCCTGATCCAACAATACCTGGTCCAAATCTACAAATGATGCCGCGGAGCTGCCGGCCACAGCCGCTCCCACACTTTTAATAAAATCACGCCGCGTAGAATTGTACATTTCGAAATTCGTCGACAGGGAAGAGAGATTTATAGTTTATCGCCAAGAAGTCCCGCTACAGGCAACACTTTGTTCGGTGCCGCTTGACCCTCCTTGCCGCCCCAACGCAACGTCCGATAATATATATTCTGTTGTATTGAATTGAAAGTGGCGGGCGGGGGCTTGACTCGGGGAATCTCCTCGCCCACAAGCACTTTGGACGTTCTAAAGATTTCAACAATTGAACGTTAAAAAACGCTGTGGATAAAATCGTTAATAATCTAATGAACAAAAACGCGCCTCTCGCAGGGCTGCGCGTCGTAGATCTGACGCGGATTCTCGCCGGGCCCTATTTAACACAAATGCTCGCATCCCTCGGCGCCGACGTGGTCAAGATTGAGCCGCCCGGCGGCGATCCCACGCGGAACCAGGGTTCTCCGGACGTTTCTGGCGTTTCTTACTATTTCTGCGGAACGAATGGCGGCAAGCGCTCGGTTGTGCTCGACCTTAAGAATCCCGACGCTCAATTGTTAGCTGTCGAAATTATTAAGAATGCCGACGTCATCGTCGAAAATTTTCGGCCGGGAATTATGGATAAACTCGGCCTTTCGCTCGAACGTTTAAATGTAGCCAATCCAAATCTAATTGTTCTCTCCATTTCAGGAACGGGTTCCGGCGCGGATCACGATCAGCCGTCCTTCGATCTGTGTACTCAGGCGCGAGGCGGATCATTATCCTTAAACGGCGAGCCCGGCAGGCTTCCGGTACGGCTCGCGATTCCGATGGGCGACCTCGCGGGTTCGTTCTATGGCGCGATTGCAATCCTAGCGTGTCTTTTTCAGCGCGAGCGGCGCCGGAATGGTAATAACGCTAATGTTAATAATACAAAAACGCCGGATGGCGCGGGGGAGTTTCATGCGCTCGATCTTTCGTTGCTCGACGCGCAGGTCGCGCTTCTTGGAAACTGGGTGCCCTTCGCGATGTTACAAAACCGGGCGCCCGCGGCGGTCGGCGGAGCGCACACGAGCGCGGCGCCGTACGATGTGTATGAAGCGAGCGACTCCCCCTTTGCCGTCGCCGTTTTTACAGAAAAATTCTGGCTCCCCTTTCTGCGCGCCGTTGATTTGTTAACAATCCAAAACGACGCGCGATTTGTAAATTCTGACAAACGCGTCGCGCACCGCTCAGAGCTCGACGCGATCCTGCGGCCGCATTTTAAGAAACGCGCACGAGCAGAATGGTTAACAAAACTTCGCGCGGCGGACGTTCCCGCCGAACCGGTTGCTAACGTTCTGGAAGCCGCTAACGATCCCGCTTTTCGCGCGCGCGGCATGATGCAACAATTAGAGCTCGGTGGCAGTGCATTTCCTCAGGTCGCTTTTCCAGTCAGGCACAACGACAACGTTTACTTTCCCGGTCACCCGCCGCTTGAAATCGGCAAAGATACAGAAACCGTCTTGTCCGATTGGCGATCGCGATAGTTCATATTACTTTTTCAACCGGCCGGCGTCTGTGCCGCGCTTGACGTGCGCGCGGCCGGAAGCCCCTGATTCATTTGTAGCACTCGCCATCCGTTATTATTGATAATTTCGGGGCCGCCCGCGATTGTTGATACTTTTCCGGGGTCGGCGTGGATTTGTAGCGCGCCCGCCGCCGGCATTCCGAGTGCGTGTGCTACAATTACGCGAACGACCCACGAGTGTGCGACGATGGCAACATTTTTCTCGTTTGCCCCCCCCTGGGATAAATAAGAATTGTGTAGTATCCGTTCGAGCGCGGCCACGGCGCGCACCGAGACGTCGCGCAGCGTTTCGCCGTTGTGATCGCGGTACGTTTCCGATTCATTAACAAAACGCGCCGCGCCACCCGGCCAGCGCGTTTCGATCTCGGCCCACGTGAGCCCGCGCCAATCGCCGCGAAAGATCTCGCGGAATCCGCGGTCGATTTGTAATGACAGGCTGGCTTCTATTAATGGGGCCGGTTGAAATTTAATAATCGACGCCGCGCCGATTTTCGCGCGCTCGATGTCGCTCGAATACACCGCGTCGAGGCGGACGTTTGATAAGTATTCGCCGAGTGCTTCCAGTTGTTGAATCCCGCGCCGGCTGAGCGGCATTTCCAAATCTCCGTAGACGCGCTCGGGGCCGTCGAGCAAAACTTCGCCATGGCGAATTAGATGAATTGTGATGGGCACGCTGGGTTTCGGGAGCACGCGGAAATGATATTATAAATAATGAACGAACGGCAGACTGTTGAATCCTCCGGCCGAACTGCCGAGGATTCCCCGACTCGCGCGCGGGCGCCGTTCGTGGCGCCTTTGCGACTGCGGGCACGCGACTTGACGCGACCACTTTAGAATTCAATGACTACACACGCCTCCCCCGCGCCGGTTACTACAGTTTCCGGCATCGCGGAAAAGCAACATTTCCTGCTTCGAAAGCTGCACTCGCTCACGGGAATCGTGCCGCTCGGAGCTTTTTTTGTTGAACACATGATTGCTAATTTTGCGGCGGTGGGAGCGAACGGGGCGGCTGATTATAATAAAACCGTCGCGTTCCTGCGCGGGCTGCCGTTTGTTTTAGTCTTGGAAGTGTTTGGCATTTTTCTTCCGCTGCTGTTTCACGGCGTGGTCGGAATGTGGATCGCCGTGGAAGGGCGCATGAACGTGACGCACTATCCGAACGCGCGAAATTGGATGTATATATTACAGCGCGCGTCCGGAGCGATCGCTTTTATCTTTATCGTTTTTCATTTGTTACATTTCCGTTTCCATGCGCACGAGCAGGCGTTTGAAACCATTGCTTTCCAGGAAGTGCAGAAACTGTTTAGTTCGAGCTTCTGGTTTATTGCATATATCATCGGCACCGGCGCGACCGCGTTTCACCTCGGCAACGGCATTCCTTTATTTTGCATTTCGTGGGGAATCACCATTACTCCGCGCTCGCAAAGAATCATGAATCTTGTCGGAGTTTTTGTAGGAATTGCGCTATTCGCGCTTGGCATCATTTCCGCGTTCGCATTCCGAAGTTAACGATCTCTTTATCTTTAAATTTATATAATATTCATTCTATGACGGCACATCCCCGGGTCGTAGTTGTGGGCGGCGGGCTCGCAGGACTCATGGCGACCATTAAACTCGCCGAGTCCGGAGCCGAAGTCGATTTGTTATCGATCGTTCCCGTGAAACGATCCCACTCCGTGTGCGCGCAGGGCGGAATCAACGGAGCCGTGAATACAAAAGGCGAAGGCGATTCTCCATACTTACATTTCGTAGATACAATTAAAGGCGGCGATTTTCTTGCACATCAGCCGCCCGTGAAGGATCTCTGCGACGCGGCGCCGAATATTATTTATATGTTCGACCGCATGGGCGTGCCGTTCACGCGAACGCCGGAAGGATTCATCGACTTTCGCCGTTTCGGCGGAACGCTCCATCACCGCACCGCGCACTCGGGCGCGACGACCGGGCAACAATTGTTATATGCGCTCGACGAGCAGGTGCGGCGCTACGAAGCCGAAGGCAAAGTTAAGAAATATGAAGGCTGGGAAGCGTTCTATCCAATACTCGACGACTCGAAACGTTGCATTGGCGTCGCGGCCGTCGACGTGCGCACAATGGAGGTTCGGCCATTTGTAGCCGACGCCGCCGTCTACGCGACCGGCGGTCTCGGGTCCATTTTCGGCCTCGGGACTAATTCTGTAGTCAACACCGGCGCGGCCATCGCGGGTTGTTATCAATTAGGCGCAATCTATGGCAATCCCGAATTTATACAAATCCACCCGACTTCGATTTCGGGCGGCGATAAGTTAAGATTAATGTCGGAGTCGGTGCGCGGCGAAGGCGGCCGCGTGTGGGTTCCAAAGAATCCTAATGATCCGCGCGATCCATTAACAATTCCCGATGCGGAACGGTGGTATTTCCTCGAAGAGAAGTACCCCGCGTACGGCAACCTCGTGCCGCGCGACGTCGCATCGCGCGAGATTCACGACGTATTATTTAATTTGGGGCACAAGGTGCAAGGCGAAGAGGCCGTTTATTTAGATTTAACACATCTCGATCCGGATTATTTAACGAAGAAGCTCGGCGGCGTTCTCGAAATTTACGAAAAATTCAAAGGGCAGGATCCGCGCCGCGTGCCGATGAAAGTCGCGCCGGCGGTTCACTACACCATGGGAGGCCTTTGGATTGATTATAAACAAATGACTAATATTCCCGGGCTGTTCGCAGCCGGAGAATGTGAGTATCAATATCACGGCGCGAACCGCCTTGGCGCAAATGCATTAGTAGCGTGCGTGTTCGGCGGCGACCGCTCGGGAATTACATCCTTTGAATGGGCTAGCGCAAATGTTAAGAAAGAAAAAAGTTCAGCGGCGGTCGATGCTACCGTTACGAAACTAAAGAATCGTTTGCAACAAACAGCGTCGCGCGCCGGCAGTGAAAACGTTTTTACAATTAGACGCGAACTCGGGCAATGTATGAATAAGTACGTCACGATCGTGCGCGAAAATGCAGCATTAAAGAAAGCCGATGAATTATTAGTAGACTTACAAAACCGCATGCAGCGCGCCGCGCTCCCGGATCAGGCGCAGTGGGCGAACCAGCCGCTGCTCCAGGCGCTCGAAATTGATAACATGCTCGACCTCGCGCGGGCGATCACGCAGGGCGCACTGCTGCGCGACGAGTCGCGCGGCTCGCATTACAAACCCGCGTTTCCGAAGCGCGACGATGAGAAATGGCTTTGCTCGACGAAAGCTACCTATACGCCGAATGGCCCGAAATTCGATTTTACAGAAAAAATTGATACAAGTCTCAAAGAGCCCGTCGAGCGCCGCTACGACGTGCTCCCCTCGCACGCGCCGAAACCCGGCGGCGGCGCGGCGCATTAGTAAATATAAACGTATTTATCAATACAGTTCATTCAATATTACAGACAATATCCTTAATCATTACAATGTCTGATCCAGCTACCACGGGGCCTATCCAAGTCCGCATCCGCCGCCAGGACAATCCGAACGGATCGCCGCGGTGGGAAGTGTTTGAAGTGCCAAGCCGGCCGAATATGAACATTCACATGGTGCTTCTTGAAATACAAGAAAACCCGGCGACGCTCGGCGGCGCGCGCACGACGCCCGTCGCGTGGGACGCGAATTGTTTAGAAGAGGTCTGCGGCTCCTGCACAATGGTTATTAATGATCGCGTGCGCCAGGCGTGTTCAACATTGGTAGCGCAGCTCGACCAGCCGATTCGCATCGAACCCATGACTAAATTTCCGGTCGTGCGCGATTTGATGGTGGACCGCCGGCGCATGTTCGAAGATTTAGTAAAAACAAAAGCTTGGATTCCAATTGATGGAACGCACGCGCTCGGCGCGGGACCTAAATATTCACAATCCGAGCAGGCGCCCGCGTACGCGATGTCGCGCTGCATGACGTGCGGCTGTTGCCTCGACGCGTGCCCGCAGTACGGCCCCGGGAGCGCATTTGTAGGGCCCGCGATCTTGAATCAGGTTCGCCGTTTTAATAGTCATCCGACCGGGAAACTTAATAAAGCCGAACGTTTAGAAACGGTCATGGGCCCCGGCGGAATCACCGACTGCGGAAGCGCGCAGGTTTGCGAAACAGTGTGTCCGAAGGATATTCCGCTGCTCGAATCGATTGCGACCGTCGCGCGCGATACTACAGTTCACGCGATCGCGCGCTGGTTCGGCAAGTAGCAGTTATATCAATAACTGTTTTCGTTAACAGCCCGTGGCAAATGTGATTCGTTATTTAAATATAGTAATTTTTTGTTAAATCAAGGAAAGGCGTTTGAGACGTAGTAAGAACTTACATCGAAAACGGCTTGACGAAGAGTTAACAAAAAAGAACATGTTTGAATAGGATGACTTTTGCCACGGGCTGTTAAGTTACAACTCCCCTTCGGCGACGAATTGTTGCGCCGTTTGAAATCCGAGTCCGCGCCGTACCGAATCTAATTGTAGTGCATTCGCGCGCGGCGGCGGCGCAGTCGAAGCTGCAGCGGGTTTCGTTCTACGCATTCTTAATAATGGGATTTCGACGGGCGAGCCGATCGTTCTTAGAATTGCCATTTTTCGTTGTAATGTCCGGCGCGTGATGCCGAGCAGGCCGGCGGCGCGGTCGCGGTTGCCGAGAGTTGTCGCAAGCGTTTCTTGTATGATTTGTTTTTCGAATGCTAAGACTCGGTCTTGAAGCCCGCGCGACGGAATTTCAGCGCGAATCGGCATCGCTGGAATTCGATCATCAAGGCCTTCCGCCAGAAGCGCGCTGCCAATGGTAAGATTCCCCTTCGCCGCACAACGTAACAATTCGTTCTGCAATTGGCGGATGTTCCCGGGCCAATGATACTGTTCGGCGAGGATCACAGCGTCGGAAGTGAGTTCCGCAGCTTCTCCGCCGCGAGTCTTAGCAAGCTCTTCGAGAATACTACGAATCAAAACGGCCACGTCCTCGCGCCGGTCGCGAATCGGCGGAATGTCAATATTGTGAACGCGCAGCCGAAAATACAGATCGGATAGAAACCGCGCTTCGAGCACTTCCACGGCGAGGTCGCGCCGCGACGTGGCTACAATTCGCAAACTCGAACGCTGAAATGTAAAATGCGCGACAGCTCGTGCAGCGCATTTTTGTAATATTAACGAAGCTTCATCGATGTGCTCGAAGACGAGAGTGCCGCCGATCGGGCCTTCATTGATGGTTGCCATCGCTTGCGCTTCGTCCGCGCAATTGATACGTCGAAACGGCAAGGCGGGGCGCTCTGAGAGCTCGTGTAGTAAGCGCGCGAATCTTAGTTTTCCGGTGCCGATCTCGCCGGTCACTAATACTGGATGCCGCGAACGCGCAATCGTCCGCGCGGAAACTCGAAGCCGTCTGGCCGCGTCGCTGCGGCCCTGGGGGTCGAACTGATGATACAAATCCATCGCCTGGTCCTTTAATTAAGTTGTTGCCTTGAACTGTGTGGGTGCAATCCAGTTCATCCCGAAAGTCATTGGGCCCCGAACTGGTAGCGGCGGCCCCTCAACCGCGCGCACCAGAGTTTCAAAATCGCAAAAAATTATCTGTGACATTCAACGCCGAGAATTACAAAGATACGGAAAATCACGCCGCGCGGCGTGAGATCCGTTCAAAACAAAATTGGCGTTCGCGTTCCCGCTAAGAAACGTTTCGCAAAATTAGTATTTCTCTACGCCCTTTATTTCATTCGAGAAGTATGCGAAATTCATCACGGTACGCCTGTTGCCTTACTAACTGTCGCGTCGCGGCCGATTCTTTGAATCCAAAGTATTCTCGCGGCGCCAGCTCATAACAAATACTCAATCCGGAGTATACAAAATGATTCGTCATGTAGTCGCCGGAGCCGCCCTTGGTGGTTCGCTCCTTCTTTTTAGTAGCATCTCGCTCGGTCACGGCGGCTCCTATAAGGGCCCTGGTGATACCGTTCCCCCGGGCGGTAATAGCCCGACGACCCCAAGCCCGTCTCCCGGTGGTCCAACCACGCCGTCGCCTGGCGGTCCTGCGGGTCCGAACACACCGGCACCCAGTGGTCCCGTAACTCCTCCGCCTGGAGGAGGCAATCCGCCCGCTGGTCCGTCGCCTGGTCCTATGACCGGCGCGAACATGGGTCCCGACCTCACTTCGTGGACTTTCTGGTGGGGCTTCAACCGCGAGAAGTATCTACAATTAAAAGCTAAGATTAGTAAAGATGACGGCGTCATTACGCCCGCGGGTGGCGGCGACGACATCCTCGGCAATGCTACAGCTGGCCGCACGTCGCTGCGTCCGTCGCAGGATCAGATCACTAAAGATGTTATTCCCGCGCTGAAGGAAGCTCTCGAAAAGGAGACCAATCGCGACATCATCTCGGGTGCTCTCGTGGCGCTTGCTAAGATTGGACAAGAGCCGGATGACTGCATCAAAGTCTTCAAAAAGTTTTTTGATAATTCGGATCAGGAAATCGCCGAGACTTCCGTTCTCGTTCTTGGAATATTAGCAGCCCAGGAAGGCCTCCCGATTCTTGAGAAGTTTTATACAGATCACGAAGACGCCCGAAAGTGGTGCGGCAAGCGCGAAGTTCCGTGGAGAACTCGCACATTTGCAGCATACGGAATCGGACTCACTGGAGCCCGCTGCCCGGACGTTTCAGCTCGCGAAAAGGCGCAGGCAATTTTATTAACATTCCTTTCGCCGAACGGACAGGGCTATCAACGCGCTTCGCAAAAGGATCTTCGCGTTGCTACAGTTATTTCTCTCGGACTCATCGCTGACCCGGAGAGAAAGGCCGTCCAAACGCTACAGAAATACTTCGAAGCGAATCGCGAGAAAGAAGAACTTATTTGTGCACACGTTCCGAACGCGATGGCGCGATTATTAGCAACGGCGCCCATGAACGAGCGCGGTGCGTATGTACAGATGTGCATCGCGGAACTGGCCGAAAAGGGCAAGTCTAAAGATAAGGAAATTCGCAGCTCGATGGCGCAGGCGATTGGAATGTTAACACGCGCCGACGACGCTTCGATTGCCCCGAAGGCATTTGATGTATTGCAAGATAAGATTGATAACGAAATGTCGAAGAATCCGCATCTTGCTAACTATGGAATTATCGCGCTCGGCCAGATTGCGGGCACCGATAAACAGGGAAGCAAGATCGAAAAGTATTTGTTAACAAAGGCTCAAGCTTCGGGCGGAAAGGTGATGACGCGCGCTTGGGCTGCGATCGCGCTTGGCGTCGCGGGATTCCATCAAATGAATCGCGAGGACGATAAGCAGCTCGAACCTAATAAAACGGTCGGCGAAGCATTAACAAATATGATGTCGACGGAAATTAAGGATCCTGAGCAGTTGGCGGCGTATGCGATCGGTCTCGGTTTGCTTCGTTATGCTCCCGCGTCGGGCCAGCTGAAGGCAAAACTGAGCAGTGTTAAGGATGACAGCTTCCGTGGATATTTCGCGACGGCGCTCGGACTCATGGATGATAAGACTGCGATCGATCCGATTCGTGAAATTGTTAAGACTGCGAAGCGCCGTCCGGAACTCATTCGCGAGTGTTCGATTGCTCTCGGACTTCTTGGCGACAAGACCGTCGTTAAGGAATTGTTAGCAATCCTTGGAGACAAGGAGAATAACACTCTCGCAGTTCAGGCTGCGGTTGCGACAGCTCTTGGTTACGTCGGTGACTACCGTTCCGTGGATCCTAAGAATGAGCCTACGAACCTCGTCCGAATGCTCGCGGATGCTAAGAAAGAGCTTACGATGGAAAGCCGCGCATTCGCAGCCGTCGCGATGGGTATCGTTTGCGACAAGGAAGAGTTCCCGTGGAACTTTAAGGTTTCAACGGATATTAACTATATGGCGGTCGTCGGCACGCTGAACGACTACACGAATCAGACAGGATTGTTAAATTTACTGTAAGATTCGCAAGCAACTTGTTCATGAAACAGCCCGGGCTTCCCGGGCTGTTTTTTTTTGACTTATTATTAACGCGCAGCCGAAGATACAAATCGGAGAGGAACAGCGCCGCGCGCGGCGCATTATTGTAATGTTATAAATGATGTTCGCGTTCCTAACGAGAAACGTTCCGCAAAACTAATATTTCCGAGCGCTCTTTATTTCATTCGAGAAGGACAAAATTCAGCCCCGGTACGCCTGTTGCCTTACTAACTTTCGCGTCACGGCCGATTCTTTGAATCCAAAGTATTCTCGCGGCGCCAGCTCATAACAAATACTCAATCCGGAGTATACAAATGATTCGCCATGCAATCGCCGGAGCCGCCCTTGGCGGTTCGCTCCTTCTTTTTAGTAGCATCTCGCTCGGTCACGGCGGCTCGTATAAGGGCCCTGGTGATACCGTTCCGCCGGGTGGAAATACCCCGACGCCACCGACTGCCCCGGGTCCGACCACGCCGTCAACGCCTGGCGTTCCTACGGGTCCGAGTGGGCCCGCGCCTGGTAATCCAGTAACTCCGCCACCAGGCGGCGGTCCGTCTCCTTCCGGTCCGCCGGGTGTACCCAACACTGGCGGCTTGGAGTTAGGCCCCGACCTCACGTCGTGGACCTTCTGGTGGGGCTTCAACCGCGAGAAGTATCTACAATTAAAAGCTAAGATTTCGAAGAATAATGATGTCATCACGCCCGCGGGCGGCGGCGACGATATTCTTAGTGGTACTGTTGGCCGCACGTCACTGCGCCCATCACAAGATCAGATCACTAAAGATGTCATTCCCGCGCTGAAGGAAGCTCTCGAGAAAGAGACGAATCGCGACATCATCACGGGCGCTCTCGTGGCGCTTGCTAAGATTGGACAGGAGCCGGATGACTGCATCAAAGTCTTCAAAAAGTTTTTTGATAGTTCGGACAAGGAAATCGCCGAGACCTCCGTTCTCGTCCTCGGAATATTAGCAGCTCAGGAAGGCCTCCCGATTCTTGAGAAGTTTTATACAGATCATGAAGACGCCCGCAGTTGGTGTGGCAAGCGCGAAGTTCCTCACGACACTCGCTCGTTTGCGGCCTACGGCATCGGTCTCATCGGAGCTCGCTGCCCCGATGTGGCCGCGCGTGAAAAGGCTCAGAGAATTTTATTAACATTCCTTTCGCCGAACGGCCAGGGCTACGGACGCGCGACGCAAAAGGATCTGCGCATTGCTACAGTTATTTCACTCGGACTCATCGCTGATCCCGAGAGAAAGGCCGTCCAAACGCTACAGAAATACTTCGACGAGAAACGCGAGAAGGAATCTCTTATTTGTGCACACGTGCCGAACGCGATGGCGCGTTTATTAGCAACGGCGCCCATTAACGAGCGCGGCGCGTATGTACAAATGTGCATTTCGGAACTCTCCTTGCCGGGCAAATCTAAAGATAGGGAAATCCGCAGCTCCATGGCCCAGGCGATTGGAATGTTAACACGTGCCGGCGACGCATCGTTTGCTCCGAAGGCATTTGAAGTATTGCAAGATAAGATTGATAACGAAATGTCGAAGAATCCGCATCTTGCTAACTTTAGCATTATTGCACTTGGCCAGATTGCAGGAACCGATAAACAGGGCAGCAAGATCGAAAAGTATTTGTTAACAAAGGCTCAAGCTTCCGGCGGAAAGGTGATGACGCGTGCGTGGGCTGCAATGGCGCTTGGCGTCGCGGGATTCCATCAAATGAATCGCGAAGATGATAAGCAACTCGAAGTTAATAATGTCGTCGGCGAAGCGTTAACAAATATGATGACGACGGAAATTAAGGATCCCGAGCAGTTGGCGGCGTACGCGATTGGTCTTGGACTGCTTCGCTATTCCCCGGCGGCGGGTCAACTGAAGGCAAAATTAAATAGTGTTAAGGTTGACAGCTTTCGCGGATATTTCGCGACGGCGCTCGGACTCATGGATGATAAGAGTGCGATCGAGCCGATTCGCGAAATTGTTAAGACTGCGAAGCGCCGTCCGGAGCTCATTCGCGAGTGCTCCATAGCGCTTGGACTCCTCGGCGACAAGACTGTCGTTAGGGAATTATTAGCAATCCTTGGAGACAAGGATAATAACACTGTCGCGGTTCAGGCTGCGGTTGCTACAGCTCTTGGTTACGTCGGTGACTACCGTTCCGTGGATCCTAAGAATGAGCCGACGAATCTTATCCGAATGCTCGCGGATGCTAAGAAAGAACTTTCGATGGAAAGCCGCGCATTCGCAGCCGTCGCGATGGGAATCGTTTGCGATAAAGAACCGTTCCCGTGGAACTTTAAGGTTTCTACGGATATTAACTATATGGCGGTCGTCGTCACGCTGAACGACTACGCGAATCAGTCAGGATTGTTAAATTTACTGTAAGATTCGCAAACAACCTGTTCGTGAAACAGCCCGGGATTCCCGGGCTGTTTTTTTTGACGCCTGCTTCCGACGGTTCTTCCTTTGCTAAGTCTTCTTGGGGCGTCCGAAAGCCAAGGCTACAAAAAGAGAAGCTACAAAAACGAACGCGAGCGCCCCCACCGCGAGGTACACCGCAATTCCGACGCGATCCTCGGCGCGTTTCACCGATGCAAGATTCGCACGCTCGTCTTCAATATATCTAAAACGGTATTCGATTGCCGCCGCCTCCGACTCGCGCGCGGCATCCGACAGGCGCGGATCGGTTTCTAACTTTTCTTTTGCTTCTCGATACAACTTTTCTGAATCATCAAATCGGCGGTCCATCGCGGCAACGTCGCCGAGGATTCGTAACAATTCGACGTCGTTGCGGTCGACCGCGAGATGCTTCGCTCCCGCCTCGCGCGTGCGCGCAAGATCGTAAGTCTTAAAATACAAAAACGCCGCTTCGCGATGCCGAATCGTTTCAGGCAGCCCCGTCAGCGCCTCTGCCGCGTCCGCGAATTCTCCGCGATCGACCATCGCGCGAATGACCGCAACCGGGTCGGTGCGCCCGTCGGATTGGTAAAGAACCGGTTGATAACAGATAGCTGAAAGTATGAAGGTCGCAACGGACCTGGAAACGCCAAGCATTATTTTATGATAACAGCCCGTGGCAAAAGTCATCCTATTCAAATATGTTCTTTTTTGTTAACTCTTCGTCAAGCCGTTCTCGGCGTAAGTTCTTACTACGCCTCAAACGCCTTTCCTCGATTTAACAAAAAATTTCT
>JBJXHE010000154.1:0-68871 GCA_046160785.1 Planctomycetota bacterium | reverse complement strand
GAATCTTAACAACCTGGTTGTCATCACTACAAAATCGACTCGTCCTTTTCCCCGTAATCGGAATCTTAATGATCTTTTGCGGATTCGCCGCTTTCGGCCCAAGCGCGAAGGCGCTTGTCGCGGGCGATACGGGCCCGATGACCGGAAACTGGATTATAACATTTAAGAATACGGCGTATCCGAACGACGGATCGAAGGCCGTAAAATCGACCGAAGAAATGTTTATATCAATTATCGACGAGTCGCCGGGATCGACTTCGGAATTAACTATACAGATAATCGGCCAGGGAAAAGGCGAGAGTACGTTATTCGGCCAAAGGTCTGGAAACGGATTTATAATCTTGAATCTCTTCCAGTCGGAGATGTCTTTCGTTTCGATGGGCGGATCGATTACGCCGCCGAAAGACGGTCAAACGAAATCATTCAAAGGAACCGGGAGTGAATTGTTATTTCCGGAGGCGACTGGAACGTCGGACGGCGATCCGGTGCCGGCAGATGTAACATTATTTAAATTCACTGCGAAACGCGCTCCAGATTAATGTTGCGTTGTGTTTCCTAACACGGCCGCGGTTCGAATAGGATCGGCGTTTGCCGGAATTGGCATCGCGCTGGCTCCGGCGATTCTTAATATTTATATTGGGGGCGCGGCGCGCATTATCCATATTGACTTTAACCGCGACGTCCGGCCCATTCTCTCCGATCGGTGTTTTGTTTGCCACGGACCCGATGAAAAAACTCGCGAAGCGGATCTTCGATTAGATATATTAGATAGCGCGGCCGCTCCGCGAAAACACGGGCGCGCCGTAGTTCCGGGAATGCCGAATGAGAGTTTACTGATCAGCAGAATTAATCATACAGATCCAGACGAAGTGATGCCGCCTCCCGCGTCGGGACGGAAAGCGCTTTCGAAAGAGGAAAAGGAAATATTACAGAAATGGATTGAGTCGGGGGCGGAATACAGCGCGCACTGGTCTTTGGTTGCTCCGAAAATGCGAGCGTTGCCCGCCGTTCATAACAAATCGACGGTTCGCAACGAAATCGATCTTTTCATTCTTAAGAAACTTGAGGAGGCTGGCCTCTCGCCCGCGCCGGCGGCTGAAAAAGAAATATTATTACGAAGACTAACGTTCGACATCACGGGGCTCCCGCCCACCATCGATGAACTCGCCTCGTTTGTTAATGATCCGTCGGCGGATGCTTACGAACGCGCGGTCGAGCGATTATTAAAAAGCGTGCGTTTCGGCGAGCGCATGGCGGCCGACTGGCTCGACCTTGCACGTTACGCCGACACGTATGGTTATCAATCCGACGTACACCGCAAAGTGTGGCGATATCGCGACTGGGTGATTAACGCATTTAATAATAATCTTCCGTACGATCAATTTATTGAGCATCAAATTGCAGGAGACCTCCTGCCAAATACAACAAAAGATCAAATTCTTGCGACGGCGTTTAATCGTTTACATCGGCAGACTAATGAAGGCGGAAGCACTGAAGAAGAATACCGCGTGGAATATGTTGCAGATCGCGTTCATACCTTTGGAACCGCATTCTTAGGATTGACGCTCGAATGCGCGCGCTGCCACGACCACAAATATGATCCGATCCCGCAGGAGGATTATTACGGATTGTTTGCATTTTTTGATGATATTGACGAAAGCGGCCTCTATTCCCATTTTACAGATGCGACGCCAACTCCCACGCTCGCGCTCCCGACGCCGGAACAAACTTCTAAGATCGCGGAATTAATAAATCAGATACAACAGAAAGAGACGCAGCTTGCTTCGCTCGCCGCGGAGAAACGAAATGAATTTGTAGCATGGCTGGAAAGTGCCGGCCCTCTTGCCACGCCGCGAGCCGACGCTTACTTTCCGTTAGATTATATTGAAAATGGAAAGCTACAAAATCTCATTGATCCCGCGAAACCCGGAGGCACGCAGGACGAGCCCGAAATTCGAGCGGGCTACTCGGCGGGATCATTACAATTCAGCGGCGACAATAATGCAACTTTTCCGGGAGCCGCCGAATTTGAACAATACGATCCGTTCAGTTTTTCGCTCTGGTTATGGGCACCCGATCGAAAAGACCGGGCCGTTATATTAAAAAGATCGCGAGCGTGGCACGACGCCGGCAGCCAGGGCTATCAATTATTAATTGAAGACGGAAAGTTAACTTGGTCGCTGATTCACTTCTGGCCCGGCAATGCCATTTCTATCAAAACGGAAAATGACGTTCCCGTTCAATCGTGGACAAATGTAACAGTAACGTACGACGGGTCGTCTCGCGCGGGCGGCCTGGCGATCTATATCAATGGCGAAATCGCGAAGTCTACAGTTGTTCGCGATCATTTGTGGAAAGGCATCGGCGGCGGCGATCCCGGCGCGTTAACCTTAGCGGAGCGATTTCGCGATCAGGGATTTAAGAATGGCAAGATGGATGAATTGAGAGTGTTCGCGCGTTGCTTGTCCGCGGTCGAAATTGATAGTATTGTTCATCCGGGCAAGCCCGGCCTCCTCGAAAAAGCTAAGAAAAATCACGGCGGTGCGGAGTTCAGTGCTCTTTATCAATATTATTTGAGCGCCGTCGATCCCGGAGCGGAGGCGCTGCGGTCACAACTAAAAAATGCGCGGAAAGAATTAGCGAACCTGCGAGCCGGGATTGAAGAAATAATGGTAATGAAGGATCGCGAGCCAGCGCGCGAAGTGTTTGTATTCAATCGCGGACGCTACGATTCTCCCGATCCGGCGAGGCGCGTGCAGCCGCACACACCCGTGGCGCTTCCGCGAATGGATCCTAAACAAAAGAGAGACCGTCTCGCGCTTGCGAAATGGTTAACTTCAGAAAACAATCCGCTCACAGCGCGCGTCGCGGTCAATCGAATCTGGAGCCAGTTCTTCGGGCGCGGAATTGTTAATACAACAGAAAACTTTGGAAGCCAGGGGGGAATTCCAACTCATCCCGAATTATTAGATTGGCTCGCGCTCAAATTTATAGAATTAAAATGGGATACCAAGGCTCTCATTCGAATGATTGTAAATTCTGGAGCCTACCAGCAGTCGTCGCGCATGGAAGAGCCGGGCGCTTCGCTAGATCCTGAAAATAAATATATTTCTCGAATGCCGGCCAGGCGGTTGTCCGCGGAAATGTTAAGAGATCACGTTCTTTACAGTTCCGGGTTGCTCGTCGAAAAAACGGGAGGCGAAAGCGTGAAGCCGTGGCAGCCTCCGGGTCTATGGAACATCGGGTGGGGCGGAGAATATGTATCTGATACCGGCGACGGCCGGTGGCGCCGCAGTCTTTATACCTATTGGCGCCGAACGGCTCCGCCGCCGAATATGATATTATTCGATGCGGCGCGGCGGGAAGTGTGCGTGGCTCGGCGGCAAGATACAAATACGCCGTTGCAATCGCTGGTCTTATTTAATGATCCGCAATTTTATGAAGCGGCCAAGACGCTCGCCGAAAAAGTACTACAAATAACGAATTTAAGCAATAACGGCCGGATCGGGCGCGTCTTCGAAATATTAACATCTCGCCGCTCGACGGAGAGCGAACTCTCGAATTTAGAACAATTATTCGAATCGCAGAAGTCGTCTTTCAACGGCGATCCGGCCGCGGCTGAATTGTTTGCAATGACGCTCGTTGCGTCGACGGTGATGGCGTCCGACGCCGCCGTCGTCCGGAGATAATAAATGATTCACCGCCGCGCATTTTTACAACAATCCGTTCTCGGTCTTGGAGCCGTGGCCGGTGGACTTTTATTAAGAAACGCGAACGCGTCGAAAATGAATAATTTGGAAGGTGCCGGAGGAATGCTGCCGGCGCCGCATCATCGGCCGAAGGCGAAGCGCGTCATATATCTATTCCAGTCCGGCGGCCCTTCGCAGATGGAAACATTTGATTACAAACCGGAATTAAATAAAAGAAACGGTGAATCGCTCCCCGACTCGGTGCGGCGCGGGCAGCGGCTCACCGGGATGAGCGGGAATCAATCTTTATTGCCTCTCGCGGGTTCGTTATATCAATTCAAACGGCACGGGCAGAGCGGGCAGTTTGTAAGTGAGTTGCTGCCGCATACAGCCAAAGTCGTCGATGAATTGTGTATTGTAAAATCGATGTTTACAGAAGCGATTAATCATGATCCCGCAATTACATTTTTCTGTACCGGCGCAGAAATAGCGGGCCGTCCGTCGATGGGCGCCTGGATGAGCTACGGCCTCGGAAACTCGAATCATAATCTTCCGGCGTTTGTTGTACTTGTAACAAATAAATCGCCAGACCAGCCGCTCTACGCGCGTTTGTGGGGAAGCGGTTTTTTGCCAAGCGAGCACCAGGGCGTTCAATTCATGTCGGGTACCGACCCGGTTTTGTATCTTAATAATCCGAGCGGCGTTTCGCGCGAAGTTCGACGAGCGATGTTAGATACATTTGGAAAACTACAGATCGAACAATATCAAAAAGAGAGAGACCCCGAAATTCGCTCGCGTCTCGCGCAGGCGGAGATGGCGTTTCGAATGCAAGCATCGGTTCCGGAAGTAACAAATATTTCCGACGAACCCGAAGAGACACTTAAATTATACGGAAGCGATTGCAAGACTCCGGGAACGTTTGCATATAATTGCCTGTTGGCGCGGCGGCTCGCGGAGCGCGGCGTTCGATTTATACAATTATTTCATCCGGGCTGGGATCACCACTCCGACCTTCCGCCCGGAATCAAAACACTATGCAAAGAAACCGACCAGGCGTCGGCCGCGTTAGTTATCGATTTGAAGCGGCGCGGATTGTTAGATGATACACTTGTCGTGTGGGGCGGCGAATTCGGACGAACCAGCTACTCGCAAGGAAAATTAACATCTAACAATTTTGGCCGCGACCACCATCCGCGTTGTTTTACAATTTGGATGGCGGGCGGTGGAGTCAAACCCGGCTTTTCATTCGGCGAGACCGACGATTTTAGTTATAACCTATCAAATCCCGAACGCGACGGAGTACACGTTCACGATCTGCACGCGACGATTCTTCACCTGCTTGGCGTAGATCATACAAAAATGACCTACCGGTTTCAGGGCCGCGATTTTCGATTAACCGACGTCTTCGGACGCGTTGTCCGCGAATTATTAGCTTAGATTCGCTTAGCTTAGTTATTTCCGAGCGACATCCATGTGATGCGGATGGTGTTCCCGGCGGCGTCATTTGTTGATATAAACAAAAGTCGCTCGCCGCACGCGAACATTCGGGTGTCTTTTGTTGTATTCGGAACTGTGTCGCAGACGATCCGCCACGACTTTGCTTGCGGATCATACTCTTCGACTGAAAATACGGGAGAGCCGCCGTCGCCCGATCCGAGCTGCGTGCCGCCGTATAAGTAAAGTTTATTATTAAGCGCGCACCACTGAGGATTGATTCTCGGAACCGACGGATTCGGAATGGTAGAAAACGTTTTTGTTGTGAAATTGAATACATCGCAAACGTCGACCGCTTCGAACGTCTCGCCGAGTCCTCCGATCATATAATAAGAATCGCCAAGCATCGCGCCGCCGAATGCGCGTCGAATCCGCGGAATTTCAAGACTGCAATCGACGGCCTCAATTTTTCCATTATTATCATGCAGGCGGCGGATTTGTGTATAATAACGATCCGAGTTTTCTCCGCGCTTCGGATCGTGATCCCACCCTCCAAATAACCACAAATCGCCGCCCCACGCCGCGGCGCCCGCCTGGCTGCGCGGTTCGGGAAGCTCGCCGGCGTCTTCGAATTGTTGTGTTTTGAAAGAATATTTAAATATGCTTTGCATCGTGTGGGCGCGCTCGCCGGCAAAGCCGAATCCACCGGCCGCGTAGCCGGCGGTCGCGTCTTCATTCATTAACGTTAGCATCGACTGGCGCGCTTTCGGCAGGTCCGCAAGCCGCGTTAATTGTAACGTACGCAGACTTAACTTCCATCCTTCGGTAACGAACCGTTCCGCGCCGAACGCGTGCTGAGTCAAACTGTTATTTCCGCCGAATAGATAGATTGTTTGATCCTTAAGAAACATCGCCTGGCGATTCTTAGCTTTTCCGGGAAACGGCAATGTATAAGAAGTGAACGCGGGTTCGTGCGCGCCGTCGCCGGCCGGCGGATTCGAATGGATAGAAACGGATTCAACAATTCGAACCGGGCCGCCCTCTCCCGTGCCGCCGATCGCAAGAAATGTAGCATTGGGCAGAGGCACGAACCGATGAAAATAACGCGGGAATTGTAACTTCGCCGCGGGATTCCACGCGCCCGGCGCATACTGATACACGACTCCATCCGCGAGCGAAACATAAAGGTTATTTTCGATGACGACGGCCGCGCATCCGAAACCGTGCGAAGGAAGCTCGGGGCCGGGCGACCACGAATTCTTTTCAATATCATAAATATCGACGCGTTTTGATAAATCACCCTCCTCGTTCATTCCGCCGATTATAAATAATTTGTTCGTTAACGCAGCGGCCGCAATACCCCGTCGTTTCTCGGGAAGAGTTGTGACCGTCGTCCACTTTCCTTTGTTATTTTCGGAACTGGTATTGGATATATTCAATGAGATGACGTCGCCGAGCCAATCCGCGTCGGGCGTTTCACCGTTGAGAGTCCATCCACCGGCGACAAATAGTGTGGATCCTACAAATACGGCGTCGTGCGACGACCGCGGTTGCGGGAGCGAAACTAATGATTTCCACGTCGCTGCGACGGGATCAAAGCTCGCGAATTCTTCTGTAGATTTTAATAATTGCTTTTCGCCGTCGGCGTTCAGAGCGGTCATTCCGCCGACGCGATATAAGTTAGATCCGTAAGAAACAAGCGCGACGCTCTGTAGCGGTTTCCCGCCCGGGACAATTTCAATTCGGTTCGGCTCGAGAACGCTGAACCGAAACATCTGTGTATTTTGTGATTGCGAATGATAACGATGCGGTTTCTCCGTGTGTCCGCCGAATAGATAGATCCATTGATCCAATTCACACGCGCCAAAACTCGTTAAGTTTTGAGGAAGCACGGCACATTGCGCGGACGACTCTTGCCGCGTTGATTGTTTGGACGCCGCCGCGGGCCGGCTATCAGTTGTTGTATTGAATAGTGCGACCGGGACGCCGCTCAACGCAAATGTAAGGATCAACGGATTCATAATATTAATTGATGTTAAGAATTGAAAACCGGTGCGGAGGTCCCGTGCCCCTGGTGGTTGCTTCGCCTGGGGAATCGTTGAGGATGAGTCGCGGGACCTGCCACGCCGAAAGAATGGATGAGACGCGAGAATGTTAAAATTTACAATAACGGCAGCGCCACGCCGTTTGTTAATGTAATCGGAAGCGCAGCCGACGGATCGTAAACGAGCGCTTGTAAATAAAACGTCAGGCCCGCGAGCGCAGCCACGCTCTGCGGAAGAGCGATCGGAATTGTTACATGTCCGTTCGCGTCGGCCGATTGCAAGGGCTCAACCGTGTTAAACTCTGCATCGAAAATATCTAAATATAATAAACACGCGGGATCGGACAGGCCGGGAAGAAGCGAATCAAAGGAAATGCTTGTGTCGGAACCGGAATACATAACACCGACGAGAGAACCCGGCGGCGCCTGGTCGACGTCGAGGGAAAAGTTAAGATTTCCCGGTTTGGGAAGTCCACCGTCGCGGTCCCAACTTAATATTCCGGGGAATCCCGTAGAATTGTTACATGCCGTGCCGAATTGCGCGGGCTCTACTGGAAGAAAGAATACAGATCGCGGCTGCGCATTCGGAAACGCCGTTCCAGCAAACGACACCGAAATGGTAGTGTCGGCAGGATCTGTGGCGACTCCGTTTTGATTATTATCTTTCCAGATCACGAGCTTCGCGCTCGCGCCAGTGTCGCCAAAGACGACTGCGCCGTCGGCTCGTATATCAAATATCTGGCCCGTCTGAAGAAGGGCCGTCGATACGCTGCTCTGCGCGAATGTAACAGTTTCACCCGGGTCGGAATAATAACTATTGTTGTTTTGATCGTTCGAAGCGACGAGCACCTTTGTTGTCGTATTAAACATATAAAGGCGGCCGTCGCGCCCGAATCGCGCGCATCGACATTTTCCGATTAACGAGATGGTGCTTACGTCGGAGAAATCATTAGCAGTTCCGTTATTGGATACATCATCCAAGGTTACTACAAATTGATGAAAGCTCGCCGCATTCGTCATATAAAACTTGCCGCTCGGAGTGAAGCCGGCCCATGCAACATTAAATAGCGGGCTGCCGCCATTCGCCGTATAAGTGCCGTCATTGTAGAATTCTACAATTTCGCCGGCGTCGTTTGCGTTGCCGTTATTATCTATATCCGTAAATTTGTAAACCCAGTCGCCCGTTGCGGCGTCGGACGTTACCCACGCCGTGCCGTTTGGATCGACGGCGATTCCGTTCGCGGTTGAATTACTAAAATTCGAGATTTGTGAACCGTCTACAAAAACGGTCGATTCCCCGGAGTCCTGTGCATCGCCGTCATTGTTTAAATCAACCAATCGAAAGACCCTCGGAAATGTCGTTTGCGCGGCAATAAAGATTCGGCCGGAGAGATCGCTCGTGATCGCCGCTGGCGTTCCGAGGATCGCGCCGTACGGCTGGCCAGTTGTAATATCAATTGCGGAAACCGGGTCGAAGTATACAGAAATCTGGGGCGAGCCGGATTCGAGCGTATTCGCGGTGATCCGCAGAATGCGGCCGCCGTTCGAGTCGCCGACGAGCAAGTCGGAGGATGCTGCAAACGGGAGAATTGTAGCAACCTGAGCACCTGCCAAGGACGCTAATAATAAATTGGCGGGCAATAGATATCGAAGCACAGTGAGACTTGGTTTTAAGGAAATCATAGTAATAAATCGTTTAGATTCTGCCAGGCGAAGCAAGCCGAAGCATTGGTTGCAAATTTAACTGTTTGCTAATTTAGCTGTGGGCTAATTTAGCTGTGGGCTAAATGCAATTGCGAATCATTCGCAACAAGGAACACGTTACGGAAGGAGAGCGCCGCCGTCAAGGGGGCACTTTCGCCATAGGAGAAACTATCTAATTTCGCGAACGCGCACGCGAGAGATCCAGTCCGTAAAGCATCAGGGTTCCGCCCGCGGCGGAAACTGGAATTGTTAACATCCAGCCAACGCAAGGGACAAATGCAATTAAAACCGCCGCGGTGCCGAATCCTAGTAATGTTGAAATGTTAGCGGATGCAACGCGCATTTTTTGTGAAAACGTCCATCGCCGCCGGCTCGCCGCGACGTCGAGCGCGCCGAGCCCCGCGCCAAAAGTTAATAATACAAAACTGACCGGCGCTCCGACCGGCGGAATCCACGCGATCGCGAGCGCGACGATATTGATAATTATAATAAATATAATAATCACGCCGCTTTGGATAGCTGTAAACGCAAGATCCGCGAGCCACGTGCCTCCCGCGATTCGTGGTTTCCCTGTCTTCACTTCGTCGACGCGGCCGACGAGTATATCTAAAAATGGCGCCGCGACCGCGGCCGTCACTCCCGCTGCGGTGAACCAGACAAGTATCAATAAAATTCCGGCGGTCACGGTGCCCACGAGAAATGCAACAATTGCCTTGAGCCAGTCGGGCATCCATTCTCCCTGGCTCAGCCACTCACGCAGCGGATCAGTAATATTCCAAAGAAAATAAACCGATATGCTAAAAATCAGCAGGGAAATCGTGATCGGCGCGATAACATATCTTTTCGTACGCGGCGTATTTAATAAGAAACGGATTCCGGAAAAGTAGAAACGGAAGCCTGCTAAGAATCGCGAGCGTCCGGATTTCAACGCCGGCGGCCCGGCCGCGCAAATGGAACAGCGCCCGCCCTCGCCGGCTGGATAACCGCAAACATCGCAGGGATTTGTGTTCGGGTTCACGTACGTCTCGTGGAGAGGAGTCTCTTCATATATAGTGATCGCGCTTCTTCCCTACTATCCGCCGGCGCCGCGACCCGCCGCTTAACTACAAAACCACGCAACATGCAAAGATTCCGCGCTCTCGATTTCATGGAACTCGAAAATGAATTCTCGGAGGAAGAAAAGATGGTTCGAGACGCAGTTCGCAACTTCGTCGACGAGCGCATTCTCCCGATTATTGGTAAATGTTATGACGAGGGGCGGTTCCCAAGCGAATTGATACCTGAGATGGCGGCGATCGGGCTCTTCGGTCCAACAACGCCCGAAGCGTACGGCGGCCAGGGACTCGGCCCCGTAGCGTACGGACTCATGTGCCGTGAACTCGAACGCGGCGATTCGGGCGTTCGCTCCATGGCGTCAGTGCAGGGATCATTAGTCATGTGGCCGATTCATGAATACGGCTCGGAAGAACAAAAAAAGCGCTGGCTTCCAAAATTAGCAAAGGGCGAAGCGATTGGTTGTTTTGGCTTGACGGAACCCGACGCGGGCAGCGATCCCGGCGCTATGAAAACGCGCGCGCGAAAGGATGGTAACAATTGGGTTCTGAACGGGCAAAAAATGTGGATTACGAATGGTACAGTTTCAGATGTAGCAATTGTGTGGGCGAAGGATGATAATAATGTGATCCGCGGATTTTTAGTAGAAAAGGGAATGAAAGGATTCACGGCGCCCGAAACAAAATTAAAGTGGAGCCTGCGGTCATCTGTTACAAGCGAACTCGTGCTCGACGAAGTGCGCGTTCCGGATTCTAACAGAATGCCAAAGGCCGAAGGCCTCAAGGCGCCGCTCAGCTGTTTATCGCAAGCGCGTTACGGAATCGCGTGGGGCGGCGTCGGCGCAGCGATGGCGTGTTTTGATGAAGCGTTAAATTATGCAAAAACGCGAATTGTATTTAATAAACCGCTCGCGGGTTATCAAATCCCGCAGATGAAATTCGCCGACATGGCTACACAAATAACGATGGCGCAAATGTTAGCAACGCGAATTGGAAGATTGAAAGAGCAGGGCCGTTTAGTGCATTTTCAAGTGTCGATGGCGAAGCGTAACAATATCGCGATGGCGCTCGACGTCGCACGGAAATGCCGCGATCTCCTCGGCGCGAACGGAATTTTATTAGAATATCAATCGGGCCGCCATTTGTGCAATTTGGAAACTGTATACACGTACGAAGGTACGCACGACATTCACACTCTCGCGATCGGTGAGTCGCTCACGGGCATTCCCGCGTATCGTTAGCATCCCGGTTTCTTAATAAATCAAATGACAATTGTAACCGCAAATGCCGGAGCCGCAGCCGCAGCGGCCGCCGCCGCCGCGCGTATCAGAGCCGTGCGCGCGATGGGCGTCATTATTCAGATTGAACCGCGCGATTTCTTAGATTTAATAAAAACGCTGGACAAGCCCGTCGTTGTGCATGCCATGTTTGGAATCTTTACAAAGCACAATCGATATCTCACTTCACACAAAGGCTTCGCGTTTTATACAGATTCAAAGACGCCGCTCGATCTCCGCGACAACGTCGAAAGCATCGAAGCGCGCAGCATTTGGATTCCATCGTAATCCTCGCCAAATATAACAATTATTTCCGCCGAGCCGTCTAGAACTTAAGAGTGAATCTGAAGACAAAAAATATATTAACAATCCTCGTTGTTTGTAGCTTGACTTCGTGCGCGTATCTTAAGGATCGTGGGCGCGACGCCGCGCGGATTATTGAATTTGACGCCGGCCTCACGACTGGGTTTCAGTTGCATGCCGGTTTCAGCCACGTCGCCGAAGCGGGGCTTGGCTACTATTCCGGAAATCGCTACGGCTTGCGCGAGGGCGGTTTTGTAAATGTTGATGAAGAGAGGTCGGAATTTGGCGTTCCGATTTTTTATTTACATGAAGTGAGCCAGCGAAACGCGGGCGGCGCCATGCCGGGGCGTTTTATTGCAAGACCGCTTGAAGCCGGACACGAACGTTATCCTTTACAATGGTTCACGGGGCAAATAACCGATCGCGAACCGTTCGATCTTAATTTTAGCGCGAATCTCGCGTTCATCGGTGCGAGTTTTACAATTCGGCCAATCTATCTATTCGACTTCGCCGCTGGACTCGTGGGCGTTGATTTGAAGAGAAATGATGTATCAAAAGCCGCGGCGCCGGATCTCGTCGCGGATTTGAAGTCGAACGATGCTAACGTGCGCCGCCGTGCGGTCGTTTTATTACAACAAATCCTCGGCAAGCGATGGCCGGAATACCAATCTTCGCCGAAGCGCGAAGTGTTCCCCGGTCAAGAGCGCGCGACAATACAACAAATCGAAGAAGACGCGCGGCGCGCAATGGGGAGTGCCTCGGCGCCGCGCCCTGCGGCTGTAACTACAGTTCCGCCGAAAGCGCGCGACGCGAGTTTCAAACCTGTCGATCTCGAACCCGCCCGGAAAGCCGCGAGCGGTAAAATTAACTAATCGCTGATATATTAATTACTCTTCGCCGCCGTTTTCGTTAACAACGCGCACGAAGTGATGCTGGAGATCGGATATAATCTTATTGAGGTGCGCGTCCTCTTCTTTTGCAAGATTACCTTTCGTTTTCTCGCGCAACATTCGAAGATCGTCGATCACCATGCGCGCGTGGTCGATATGAAGTTCGGTTGATTTACTAATCGGGTTTTCAATCAAACCAAGACCCATCAGCGCCTGGAATGCTAACTTTGATGTAAACATTCGGAAATCGCCGCCGGGGAGCGCCATGTCAGCAGCGGTGCGGCGATTCTCGGTCGAGGTCTCGTCATCGTCTTCGAAGGGATTGTTTTCTTCGGCCATGCCAATTCACTAATGCTAGAATTTAAATTACAAAGGGAGTTCTTGAAGCACTTGTTTAAAAAAAAACTCATGCTCGAGCGCGGATTTGATAAATTCGCGGAAAAGCGGGTGCGGTTCGAGAGGCCGGCTTTTGTATTCGGGGTGATACTGAACGCCAATAAAAAACGGGTGATCGGCGAGTTCGATTGCTTCGACAAGATTGCGTTCTTCACAAATACCGCTGAAGACCATTCCGAGCTGCGCAAACCGCTCGCGATAATCATTATTAAATTCATAACGATGGCGGTGGCGTTCCCAAACTTCGGCCGCGCCGTACGCCTCGCGCGCGCGCGTCCCGTCTTTCAAAGTACACAAATATTTTCCGAGACGCATGTTGCCGCCGAGATCCTGAAGTCCTTTTTGTTCGGGCATGATATCAATTACAGGATCCGGACACTTTGTATCAAATTCGGACGAGTGCGCGCGGGCAAGCCCCGCGACGTTTCTTGCAAATTCAATAACAGCGCACTGCATTCCTAAACAAAGGCCGAGGAACGGAATTCGGTTTTCGCGCGCGTAACGAATCGCTTCAACTTTACCTAAAACGCCGCGTTCGCCGAAGCCGCCAGGTACTAAGATTCCGTGGACGCCTTTTAACAATTGCGCCGCGCTGCCGTTTTCGACGTCCTCCGCCGCAATGCGCCGCACTTTTATTTTAACATCGTTCGCAACGCCCGCGTGCGTGATCGCTTCATAAATCGATTTGTAAGCATCGGTCAATTGGATATATTTTCCAACGACCGCGATCTCCGTCGTGCGGCTCGGATTCTTTAGTTTCTCGAGCATCGTGCGCCAGCCCGAATCTTCATTCTTTGTCGGGTGCGGCAAATTTAACTTTTCCGCGAGGAGAATGTCGAGTCCGTGCATTTGTAAATTGACGGGAACTTCATAAATCGAAAAATCAACGTCGCGTTCCTCGATAACGCAACGTTTCGGAACATTACAGAAAAGCGAAATCTTCTCGCGCATCTCTTCCGTGAGCGGCTTCTCTGTGCGGCAAATTAATATATGCGGTTGAACGCCAATTTCGCGAAGCTTGCTGACGCTCTGCTGCGTCGGCTTCGTTTTCATTTCGCCGGAAGCCTTCAAATACGGAAGAAGTGTTAAATGTACAAATAGACATTCGCCCGGTTCGGCGTTGAGCGCGAGCTGCCGCGCCGCTTCCAAGAATGGTAATGATTCAATATCGCCAACTGTTCCGCCGATTTCACAAATCGCAACGTCAATCTCGGGCGTCACCGCGGCCAGAATTGCATTCTTAATTTCATCTGTAATATGCGGAATCACCTGCACCGTCCGGCCGTGATAATCTCCGCGGCGCTCTTTACGAATCACTTCCAAATAAATCTTTCCGCTCGTGTAATTGGAGTGTTTTGTTAAATGTGCGTGCGTGAATCTTTCGTAATGTCCGAGATCGAGATCGGTTTCGGAGCCGTCATCTGTTACATACACTTCGCCGTGCTGGTACGGGCTCATCGTGCCGGGATCAACGTTAATATACGGATCCAGTTTTTGCATCGAGACGCGAAGACCGCGGTTCTCGAGAATCATACCTATCGCCGCCGACGTGAGCCCCTTGCCCAATGAGGACACAACGCCGCCGGTGATAAAAATATGTTTAGCCATTTTGGGGGTTTATTAATTAATAACTAACGAATCGCGCCGGCCCGATACGCGGCCACAAACCGCTGATAATCGCCGGGCGTGTCCACCCCCACGGGCGGACGGGCAATGATACCCACTGCCATCGTTTTGCCATTCTCCAGAAGTCTTAATTGTTCGAGGCTCTCTGTACGTTCGAGCGGAGTTGGCGTCATCTTCGCGAAATCTTCGAGCGTCCTTCGCCGGAATGCATACAAACCCGCGTGGACGAGGTGAAGCCGGCCCTCCGGCATCGCGGCCGGATAACGCGGATACGGAATCGGCGAACGCGAGAAATAGAGAGCGCGGCCCTTCAAATCTAATACTACTTTTACGGCAGCATTATCATGAACGCGGTCGGGCGGACACGGCGCTGCTACAGTTCCCGCGTCGCAGTCTGAATTGAGTAATGTTTCAATTAATATATCAACATCGGCCGGCTGCACTTCGGGTTCGTCGCCTTGGATATTTAATATAATTTCCGCGTCGGGCCGCCTCGAAATGACTTCAAATACGCGGTCGGTGCCGCTCGTGTGATCGGCGCGCGTTAATTCAACGTTCGCACCGAACGATTTTGCCGCCGCTACAATTTCGTCGGAATCTGTAGCAACGACGACTTCGGCGAGACCGCGCGCGCGCGCGACGGATTCGTAAACATGCTGGAATAGATATTTTCCAGTTTCATTCAGAAGCGGTTTTCGCGCGAGCCGCGTCGAGGCGAGCCGTGCCGGAATGACGGCTACAATTTTAGGATGAGCCATTAAATATTAATAATCCCAATATAAATTATTCTTCTATTACTTCTTTTCGAGTTTTTTCTTGGCGTTTTCCTGCTGGATGCGTTGTTCTTCCAGCGTAAACACCGACTTTCCGCCCTTGCCGGGGTCAATTTTTTGTAATGCTAACGTTCGGTTGAAGCCTTCCATGAAGAGCCCCAACAAATCCTGCACTTGAGCATGCCTTTCCGCGGTTCGTCCGCGCGCGTTGTATACAGTTCTTTTCGCGCCGTCGACGTCGATTGTTAGCGACCATATCGCCTGCGCGGGCGCCGCAGTTTCCGCGAGCTCCGCAAATTTCAGGATGCGCATCGCTTCATACAATTTCGCCATCGTGAGGTCGTCGGAGACTTTGAGCGAGAGCCCCGGTGTCGCGAATTGTGAATAAACGTCGGCTGGTTTTGTCGACCCGGAGTTGACAAGCGCGAGGCGCTGATCCCTTTCAACAAAGTTTAATTCAACATAAACGCGGTCGCCCGGAAGTTTATATTCGCGTCCTGTCGTTACCTCCGAGCGGTCGACGAGCCCCTTCGGCAATACTCCCGTTGCATTATTTGTAGGCGTCGGGGTTGACGAGCACGCGGCAAGCGCGCCGCAAACCGTAATTGTAAGAATCTGGAGAGCTGTTTTATACACGCGCGTAGAATCACGAATTTGAAGCATTTCGTCTAGGGGGGTGAATTGTGAGCCGCGAGAAAGCAAAGTCTTTGCGAATGATTCGGCCGCGAAACCAAGACCTCTGCGCGATCCTGATTGGGTCGATCCTCACGGCGCTTTTCGCTGAACCCACGGATATATCAATTCTCGCCGGCATTCCCGTCGCCGCCGCGGGTGTGTTGCTTTGGTTTCTCGCAGCGATGGCACATCCACTCGGATCAGCTGCGGACGTTTACGCGTGGGATCGCGGGGGCATCTATTCGCACGTCCGGCATCCGCGCATTACAGCCGCGTTTTTGTTAGTTGCGGGTGTATTGTTAACATGCGCGTCCTCGGGAAAGTACGGGCGCTGGGTCGGGCGGTCGGCGTGTCCGCTTGCGGTTCTTTACTTTTTTATTGAAGCATTGCCGCGCGCCGACGCCGAATTGCGCCGCGCTGCGGACGCCGCCGGCGATCGAGCACGAAACTACTTCACAAAAGTGCCCGCATTCCTGCCGCTCCTTTTTAAGAATCCGTGGCCTGTTTCTGTAAACTACAACTGGCGGCGCTTGGCGAGCCCGCGCGAATGGTTCTGGATTGTTTATCTTTCGCTTTTGATATATTTTTGCGTTTGGCGCGCGAGAAACACCGACTGGCTGCGCTGGTAACTCAATCTGCGACGCAGCAACGTTAATATTACTTTGCTAATATTATTTTTCGGGCGTGTAATCAATTCCCGCGACCTTCACCATATTTGAATCCGGGTCGCGCTGGCGCTCGAATCTCTTGACGACTGCGAGCGGAAACGCCGCAGTGCCATCCGTTATCTGCGCGATCTGTAGCCACGCGCTGAGACTCACGGTTTCATTCAGTTTCCGCGCGCGCGCAAAATCATAAAGATCGCGTGCGGGCCGGACGGGAATGCGCTGCATCACTACAGTTCCTGGTTTGAATTTTTCGCCGGTGATCCGCCCGTACGCAAATTTGTAGCCTTTTTCGTCGGCGACGTCAAATTTACTATTACGAATTCGGGTGTGTATAAAAATGTCGTCGCCTTTCGAAGGCGAGCCTTCGGGAATACGCCAATGGATTATTAAAGTGATGCGCCCTTGCGCGAGCTCGGCGGCGTCGAATTCGCAATGTAATAATTCCAAGAGGCGGCTGCGCCCCGCTTTGTTAGCGTATGCGAATGTTAATGTCTCGCCCGGCGGAATCCCGCGAATCTTGCTGACGGCTTCATCGGGAGAATACGCACGCACGTACTGCGCATCCGCCGTCGGCCTCGGCTTTCGTTTAAATAACAAGATGCGATTCAGCGTGTCGTCGAAGATGGTGCTTTCAAACGAAGTTACAATTTCGTACTCGCGCTCGACGAGATCGAACACTTCCGGAATATTTACAAGCGCCTGCAAATGCGTCACGAAATAATCAAGAGATTTTAAGTATTGACGGACAATCTCTTTTTGTTCGGGACTGAGTTTTAGATAGATGTCGTCGGCTTGATACAGCGGCTCGACTAAGAATAAATCGGGGCGCAGCCGGAAGTGAAATTGCCAAAACCACGTTGCCGAGATCCGCGCGCCCGCGGGAGCGTTTTTGTTAAGCCATTGCGCCGCGCGTTCGTAGCCGCCGAAGTCGGACGGATTCATACAAATCGGAATCACCTGCCACGGCCGCCATCCTTTATAATAAGTTGTGTCGCCAACAATTTTAACCGGAGTCTTAGCATCGTACGCCATGAACGGACGCACCGAAGGAATGCGAGAAAGGTCCGTTTGCAGCGGCACGCCCCCCAGCATTGTTACTAAATTCGGAGCGAGGCCAAGCACCGCCGCGAACGGAGCGAGGCGCGGAATATAACGATTCAGAATGCTAATGATGGCGGCGAACCCAACGCCGATGAAACAAAAAACAAACGGAACAATACAAACAAAAAGGCGCCATTCTTTTGTAGCCTTTATCGTCATCAGGATCACGCATCCTCCGAGCACGACAAAGGGCACCCACCAGCCGCGCGGCCGACGCCAAATCAAAAAAATCACACCGATGCAAAATAATATGAATTCAAACCATGTTAAGAATTGCGGCAACTCCGACCAATACCAATTGTATGGTTGCGGAATTCGAGCGGCCATTTCAGTCGTGTCGGCCCGCTGCCATCGGTCGATTTGCGATGTATAACCGAGCTGGTCCTTCAGCCACGCTTCATAATTTTCTTTTCCGAAGATCGCGAAAAGTAGCGGCGCGAACCTCGCGCTATAGGGATAGACGACATTGTTAAGAATATATCCCCATAACGTCGAACCGAAACCGCGGCCTCCGATCCAGTCGAGCGTGGATTGTACTAATAATCCGGAGGCGATTCCCGCGAATACAGCAAACATGAAAAGAGTGGTTCGCTTCCAGCCCGACGCCCGCCACAAAAACGGCAAACAAACTAAAATAAGTCCGACCGGCATCATCGCTTGATATTTAAATAAAATGCCGAACCCCATCGCCGCGCCGATTGCTAATGATGTGTAAATTGTAGGATTGCGCATCGCGAGCGCGGCGGCGCCGGCAATGCAGAGCGCGCACGGAATATCCGTTGCGATGGTTGGCGCCCAGAATTGAAATATACGATTCGCGGAAAGGAAGAGAGCCGCGCCGAGCGCCGCGCGCGCGCCCGCGAGATGTTCAACGAACCGATAAGTAGCAACCGCCGCGAGCCCTGAAATCGTTAACATCAATACCGTCGCGATCGCGATGACTTCGCGGCCGTCCGTCGAACCAAAGATTCGCGTCACGCGAAATATAACAGATAAAACGGCGCTAAAGAAAAACGGCCGGACGGTGTTTTGCATCATCGATTGCCCCGACTCGGCGCGCGACGCGTTTTTTAAGTATTCGACGGCGTCGGCGAGCGGGTAACCGCTGCGCTGCGGAATTGTAGCAAGTGCAATCGCAACTGTAAAAATAAAGACTAGAGCCGAATCCAAACGACGCTGGCGCGCGGCTTCTTCAGCCGGGGTTCGGGGCGCGTGCGTCAGAGGATTCATCATTGTTGATTTTTGTTCATGTCATGAAACGAGTTTGAACGGAACGCGTCCAGTTGCTACGCAAGTTATCCACAGCTTTCCACACGACTTTTCCACAGATAGGGGTCGAACTTCGAAAAGCGCACTAACCACAATATCGGTTATGCCCGACGAAGGGCGACCACACAATCTTGTATATTTGTTGAATTCGGAATTGTTGACAACGACGTTTTCCACTTGCTATAAAACGCGCCCGCTTCGGTTGTGACCCGTGTCCCGAATCGGTTCTCCGAACACCCGTCCCACCCCTGGAGTGGACATGAGTACCCTCGAAAAATTATTGGTTCTCGGCGTCCTCGTTCTCGTCGGCGTCATTTTATCAATTTCATTATTTTGGAATCAGCCCGGATCGTTAGATCCGGGAAAAGGCAATTCTGGCGAGATTACGCAAAATAACAATAACGCGGGATCGCAACCCGAAATAACAAGACTGCCGGTGCCGCCGTCGCTCGATTCCGGCTCGCAGACTCCCGTTTCGAATATTACAAATCCGCCGGCGGGCGTTCTCGTCGCGGGTAATGGCCCGGCGTCGAAGCCTGCCGAGGAAAAGCCCGTATTATTAGCGCGCACGGTTCCGTCGGCATTTGTAACACCCGGCCCGACGCCGCAGTTTTATATTTATAGAGTTCAAAAGAACGACACGCCGCGGTCGGTTTCAGTAAAATTAACAAATACTGACAAGCACGCGATGGCGATTGACCGCGCGGTGGAAAGCAGCCCGCTCGTTCCCGGCCGGGATATATTGATTCCGGCGGAAATCTTTGCGAACGCAACGCCCGCCACGAATGTTAAGGATCAGACGAGGAATCACGCGAACGGCGAAATTGTAGACAATTCCCCGATGAAGACCGGGCCGAATGTTACAAAAGCATCCGCGCCCGGCGGCGAACTGAAGACGGGCCCTTCGGATGACGCTACTAATAATATTAAGAATGGTGTCGCGGGGGCGGCCGAATCGTCTGTGCCCGGCAGCGAGCCGGTGACGTACACCGTCAAACGCGGCGACAGCCTCCGCAAGATCGCGCGCGTTATGTTAAAATCCGAAGCCCGCTGGAAAGAAATTAAGGATATGAACCAGCTGAAGAGCGACGTGATCCGCGAGGGAATTAAAATCAAATTGCCCGCGAAGTAACAACTGCGATTCTTCAATTAATAAAACGCCCTGCGGATCGCGGGGCGTTTTTTTTGTTACGATTCAAGGTTTTTTGCGAATCGAGTTATTGAATGGGAATCTCAAGCCGCAGGTTTTTTTGTATCTGTTTGCGCCACGAATCGGAGATCCGCGCCTTCGCCGCGAAGCCGGGCCACTTTGCGACGGCGCTGCGAACTTCTTCAACGATCGCTTCAGCTCTACCGCGTTTCAGCAGAGCACTCTTTCCAGCAGTCTTGAAGTCGCCGATCGTGAATCCATCTCGCTTGCCGTTTATGGTCATCTGATGTTGTGCAGTCCAACTGCCGCTTTGATTATAGTTGTAGCTGATATCAAATGCGGGTGACAGCGACCAGCGGCCTGTCTTGTCCATGAGAAAAGCAATGTTCTTCACATGGTCGTCGTGATTTCTCGCAATGATATTAAAAGCCATTCTCCTGAACTGTTCTTCAACAGCATCCACAGACATCTCAAGTTTGCGAATCATCAAGAATGCTTGTTCGTAGGAGTATGCACCGGCTTGGTTGAAGTCATAGTGTGTAAGAGCACATAGAGACTGCATGTGCAGCTTGCTTCCGTCGTCAAGGCGATCGAAGCGGCGCGTCATGAAGTGCCGCCGGCCGTTTTCCTCGAAGAGTCTGCACTCTGTCATGTTGATTCCTGCCGCCTTTGCCATCAGTGAGTACGCGTACTCGATGGCTCCGTAGCCCTTGGGATCTTCAAGTTCCTTATCTGTGTTGCCGGACACACCGTCGAATTTGAGCAGCCAGTATTCGAAGCCTTGGCCGGCAGATACTTGTCCCGAGCGCACTTCGTTCGTCTTGGGATTCCATGCAATAATCGCTTTGGCGCGCGCACCGGCGGCAGATGTTCCGACGCGCAAGATGTCGGCGAGTGCGCTCGCGCGATCGGGATTTGCAAATGTTGTTTTTAAGTTGTCGCGCTGACTCAGAATTTCCGACGCGAGTTGTACGAGCGCGTCCATTTCAACTTTCTGTGTGGTCTGCAATTTTGGACCTGCTGCTGGCGCGAATTCCAGCGCGCCCATCCCGCGTACTCCGGTGTAGCACAGTCTCTCGACAGCGTTGAATCTTTCCGGTGTGCGTCCCTGTGTGGCAAGCCATGTGTCAATTAATGCATTGCCGAATCGATCCGGTAGTGAATCGGCGAGTAGACCGGGCAGGCCGTGAAATGTAGCGTACGGCAGATCGGGAAACGTGTAGACCCTGTCGCTGAGTGGCATGGTTACCGGCGAGACTTCGATTCCACTCTTTGCAAACTCGGGCACATACTGGAACGCGGCTGTAGTGCTGCCGTCTTCAAGCGAAACGGCGCCGATGGTCCGCCCCCAAAGTCTCACTTCAGCAAGTGTGGTCACGACTCATTTCCCCACGACCACTTCTTCGTCGCAGATCCAGTAGTCTTGGATGAGGTCGCTCTCTTGCGTGCGTCACCGCGAAGTTTCAACTGTGCCACCGGACTTGGCGCCGGTTCGGGGACGAGCACATCGAGCCGGTCTGTTAGATCAAGTGCGCGGCACATGCGGACCAGATTTGAAAGTTGTACTGAGCCGCCTGCTTCGAGCCTCTCTACTGTGCGTTTCGAGATTCCCGCAAGATGTGCAAACCCAGCCTGAGTCAGGTTTCGCTCAAGCCGCAACTTCGCCAGCCGTTCTCCTAACTCGTTGATAACCATCTCGTCGGTAAGCTGTTTGTTGATTTTCATAACACGCCAATTATGGCGAATAAAGTCGATTTATCAACCCAAATCGCCTTTTTAGGCGAATTAATTGAGTACCCATTAATTCGTCGTTAGTGGCGAATAATCTGAAAATATATCATTAATTCGCCCAAACAGACGAATTAAGTCGCCATGCTTCTTGACATCTAACCACTACCCCTCCTCCCTCTCACCCTTATCACTATTCGGCGGCGGCTTCAGCCCGACCCGCTCGAGCGTTTTGTAAAGATTCGACCGTGAGATACCGAGCACCTCGGCGGTTTTCTTAAGATTGCCGCCCATCGCGGCGACCTGCCGTTCAAGATACATGCGATCGGCGAGGTTGCGGAATTCGTCGAGAGTGGGGGCGTCGAACGGGTCGAGCGGGCCGGAACGGTCTTGGACTTCAAAGAAAGACTTCAAATCTTCGCCGGTGATCTGAGGCGCTTCTGTAACAAGTGAAAGCGCGTCAATTGTATTTTTTAATTCTCGAACGTTGCCGCGCCACGAGCGCGCTCGCAAAACGGCCTCGGCGTCGGATGTTAATTTTTTTGCGGGCTTGCGCAGCCGCCGAGCCGAATCTAATAAAAACTCGCGCGCGAGCAGCGGAATGTCGGCGGCGCGCTCGCGCAGCGGCGGAATGGTTAGAATCACGACCGAAAGGCGGAAATATAAGTCTTCGCGGAATTGACTTTTCGCAACCATCGATTTCAGGTCGTGATGCGTGTTTGCTACAATTCGGACGTCCACGCGAATCGGCTGCTCGGAGCCGAGCGGTGTTAACATTCCCGTTTCGAGCACTCTTAACAATTTCGCCTGCGCGCCGAGCGGCATTTCGCCGATTTCATCTAATAGTAATGTTCCGCCGCCCGCGCGCTCGAACGCGCCCGCGCGCCGCACGTGCGCATTTGTAAACGCGCCCGCTTCGTGGCCGAACAATTCATCCTCGATGAGATCGTGCGGCACCGATCCGCAACCTAACGTTTCGAACGGGCCGTCGCGGCGCGGCGACGCGGCGTGGATGCGTCTTGCTAATAATTCCTTGCCCGTGCCGCTCTCGCCGATAATTAAGATTCGTTCCGGGCTTCGAGCGGCGCGATCTGTTAAATCTAATAATCGTCGTGTGGCGTCGCTTGCACCAATCCAGCGAATGCTGCGGTCGACCTGCTCGCGAAGATTACGATTCTCTATTTCAAGATTCTGGCGGCGCAGCGCGTTGCGAACGATAACAATCGTCCGGTCGACATTGAGCGGCTTTTCAAGAAAATCCTCGGCGCCTTTTTTCACGGCGTCGACGGCGGTGCGAATGTCAGCGTGCCCCGAAATCATAATAATCGGAAGCGCGGGGCGCATTTCTAACAATCGCCCCAATACTTCAATTCCGTCCATCCCCGGCATTTTAACATCTAACAATACGAGGTCGACGGGCTGGCGGTCGAGAGCGTCGAGCGCGGCGCTGCCGCTTGCAGCCTGCGCGACGGAGAAGCCGTGGTATTGTAAACAAAGTTCGAGGCTTTCCCGAATGTCGGGATCGTCGTCGACGATGAGGATCGTTTGCGGTTTTGCGGCCACGAGTGGAATGTAACAAAATGCACATTCGGGTCCACACGCGGCGCGCGCGCCGCAGGAAGCCGGTTGGCGGCGCGAGCCGTATCGAAATCTGGACAGTCGCGAGCGAAAGCCTCTTTGCTAACGAACAATTCCGGATATCGGAATCTCCAATTCGCGCGGGCCGTCTTCGCGCTTTGAAGTCACTCGTATCCCGTAGAAAAACGGTCCGGGCGGCGCGCCAGATTTAATACTCGCGTTTATTGTAATTTTCCCTGTCGAAGATGCCGCTCCCGAATCCTCGACCAGCTGAAGAAGATTATTATGATTTTCATCGACCGGTTCGAATTTCCCCCGGGGTATCGACTGTCGAACGATTTGTATTTTCTCGATTTGTAAATCGCTTCCGTCGTCGGTTGATAATGAAACGGATTTGGTCGTGACTTTACCTTTAACCATCTCGGAAAAGTAAAGTCCGTTCGCAGGCTCGACGAGGATTTTTCCGCGAAACGAACCGCAAATATAGAGAAATGTCGGAGGTAAATTTCGGTCGCTTACAATTTCAAACCGCTTGGCGAATGATCCGATCTTTTTATTTGGTTTAATATTAATATCAACTTTCCATGCCGTTTTTAATTCATCGATCGGCGCAAATGCGGCGTCGAACACCGAGTCGCAGCCGTCGATGCGGACGATCGAATAGGGAGTCTGATCGGTTGAACGCAGAACTACAGATTTATTCCAATCTTGGTAATTGGGCAGCGAAGGAAGAGCAAGGCTCTCCGCGCCGTCGTCGAATACAATAAATTTCTTAACATTGATTGTTAACTTAAGAATGCACACTCCAAACTCAAGGTCGGAATTTCCCGGAAGCGATGGATCGTTGGTCGCCAATTGAAATGTAAAATTTCGGATCCCTAATATTCCAGCAGTGTTAATACTCAACCGGAGCAATGCCGTTTCGCCCGGCCGGATCGCGTCGCCCAAAGTGTACGTCGTATCTCGAATCTCCAATTGTGCAGTCGTACACGCGCACGGAATATGTTTATCTGCAATTACGAGAGTTCCAGGACCGTCGTTGCGCAGTGAATATAATATATCAATTGTCTCACCCTGATAGACGGCAGCCGCTTCCTTTTCGTTAGCATCCACTGCAAGGCGAGGCTCGGTTCCGGCCCGCGGCCGCTCCGGCCGAGGCAACCCCGACGGCAGGTTGATTTGTAATTGTGACTTTTCAACTCTTTTTATTCTTATATCGCTCTCGGGTTCCTCCGAATTCGGCGCGCCGGGATGGGTGTGAACGGATGCGAGCGCAGCCGCTTCAACGGCGCGTTCCGAACACGAATGGGCCAACACGCACAATACTAAAATAATTAGATAACGCACGTTTCCGCTCCAGGTTTTGCAAGGTTTACTTTTTTGATATTAATGAAAAAAGCCGTTCGCGCGCGACCGGGGATTCGATCTGCGCGGTGACGGCAAGCGTGTCGAGGCTCGATTTATCAACTCGATATAACTGTTCTACGGCTTCAATAAAATTTTCTTCTGTAACTTCCGGCCGCGCGGCGAATCCCAATAACAAATTTACAATTTCTATTTTCGTCCCCGGGTCGCACCGAGCTGCGTCGCCCGCGGTTTTCAATGCGGCGTCCGCAACGCGGTGATGATCTTCATTTTTGAGTGGGCCGTACAGCGCGTCGCGGCATAGCGGCAGCACTTTGCCAAAATCGCCGGGTTGCGCATCTTTAGATATCAATTCGCCGAGATTTGAAATAATACTATGGCGGAGTTCAACGTCGTCGGTTGAAAAAAACGCGCTGGCAATGTCGGCCATGAACCCTTCGGGTTTCATGACGAGCAGCCCCGTATACAAACACAATTTAAGCCTCGGATTATTAGTTGTTATAAATTCTTCGCGAGCGCTCTGTAATAAACTTGAGTCCTTCTCCCAGAGTTGTAACAACAACGCGCCGCCGAAGCACGCAACGCTGGTGCCGTATGTTCCCTTCCCTTCGAATCCGACGGCCTGCTTGATAAAACTACTTGCGAGATTCATATCTTTAATTCTCGCCACCGATTTTAACATATCCGAACGCTTTTGAAACGCCGCCGGATCATTAGCAAGTGTTTGATATATCGCGAGCAGTCCGTCCATATTCGCTTCGGTTAAATTTGCAATAAGATCTTCAATGAACTTCGACTCGTCAATTTCTCCCTGCGATCGTCCTTTTTTTGAATCCAAGTTTGCAACCGCCACGCGCCTTTCCGTTGATAGTTTATCTTCTCTATTTGTAGTTTCGACTGAGGGAATGAGGCCCGGCGCATCCTTGGCGTTCACTTCGTTTCGATTCCACGGTTTTTCTGTAAAGCCGAACTCGTTTACTACAAATCCAAGAGCGAATGCAAACACGGCGCCCATCGCCAGAACGATCGACAACAGAATGTTTTTGTAACTTATAGACATAATGTGACCCTCGACGAGGAAATATGATAAACGGAGGCGCGCTCCGAACGCGGAACGCGCCTCGCTACAATTATCGATACTAATTACAAGACTTCGTCTTCTTGCCAACCATCGTTGTTACATTTGTTGGCCCTGATTGTGTACACGTTGACACGGGCGGATTGGTATACTCAACATCCTTACAATCCCACTTAAAAACTTGAACCTGGGGCGCGGCGGAATCTGTTAAACATTCCGTTCCTTCCGAATCTGCGCAGCTCCACGACGTGTGTGTTACAGTTACTGAAAATCCGCACGCAGTTCCATCTGTGCATGTCGTCGTTGCTCCGGTCGTCTGGCTTGTTGCAGTTGAGGTGGCCGCTTGGTCCGGGCAGGCAGGTTTCGGTTTTGGAGCTATCTGCCCCTGTTCTCCGAATGAGATCCGGGCGCCCACAATCATAACAATGACGGCGGCGGCCAATGCCGCGTTTGTAATATATCTGATCGTGCCGGATTGATGCTTGGTTTTCGAAATCATCGTAATATTCTCCTCTTTACAAGAGTGTTTGTTAGCAAGTGTTTGCTAACTAATGTTTGTGACAATTCCTCAGGACTCGGACCGTTCGTTGAACGGTCCGGTCGATTTGTAAACGGTGTCTTTCTCAAGACAACCGTAAATTAAATGATCCTTTAATTAGCAACCGACGGTCTTCTTGCCGACCATCGTTGTTAACGTTGACACGCTCGCCTGGCCGCACGTCGTCTGAACGGGGTAAGTGCCCGCGATCGGCACACAGTCATACTTAAAGACTTGAACTTGTGCGGCGTTCGAATCTGTAACACATTTCGTTTCTTCCTCGACCTTCGCACAGCTCCACGCCGTATTTGTAACAGTTACGGTGTAGCCGCACGCCGACCCATCTGTACACGTCGTTGTGGCACCCGTTGTCTGGCTGGTCGCAGTCGACGTTGCCTTCTCTTTCGGACAAACCGGTTTTGGCTTCGGTCCCGGTTCCTGGGCATACATGATCGGCGGTCCAATCATTAAGAATAACAAACCGAACCCCGTGAATATCGATTTCACTGTCAACCTCCTAATTTAATGTTTGTAACGGGAACTAAATCAAATGAACGCTTCCGTAGCGGCGCGTCCTTCACGCGAATTGCGCGGGGACGCGCGACCATTTCGTTTTCAACTGTCATTGCATGTCCGCTTTTTGTCAAGATACAAAATCTGAAACGGCCGCCGTGAAAAAGATCAACGCTATTATATCAAAACCGCGCCGCCTCGTCGCCGGGCTTCTCTCCGGCACAAGCGCCGACGCGATCGACTGCGCGATTTGTAGTATTGAAGGGAGCGGCCCGGCGAAAGATATCAAAACGGGCGCGAACCGCGTGGCCGCGAAAGTGAAACTCGAAAGTTTTCGCAGCCATCCGTACGATCCTGCGCTCCGCCAGAAATTGTTACATCCCGAGAAAATAACAATTCGGGAACTTGCGGAGCTTCACGCGGAAGTCGGCGACGCGTTCGCCGAAGCGCTTCACCGAACGTTAGTATTGTCGGGAATTCCAGAGGAGTCGATCGACCTCGCCGGATCGCACGGCCAGACGATTTATCATCACAGCGGTTTTCGCGATGATCACGGAGGCGCGGCGCCAAAAGTAACATTACAAATCGGCGACGGCGACCGGATCGCCGAAAAGACAGGTTTTATTGTTATTAGCGACTTTCGCGCGCGCGACGTCGCCGCCGGCGGCGAAGGAGCGCCGCTCACGCCTTACGCCGACGCGATTCTGTTTCCGCCGCTTCCGCCGTCGGAAGGCCGCCGTGTTGTATTAAATTTGGGAGGAATCGGTAATATTACAATTCTCGACGCCGATCCTCGAAAAATTGTAGCGTTTGACACGGGGCCCGCGAACGCGCCGCTCGACCGGCTCGCGCGAATTATAACAAAAGGCGAATTCCACTGCGACTTCGACGGCCGGCTCGCGGCGGCGGGGGAAGTGAACGAGGCATTGCTCGCTGAATTGTTAAAACATCCATTTTTACAGAAAATGCCGCCGAAGTCGACGGGCACGGAAATGTTCGGAGATTCCTTTGTTAAGACTCTCGTTGCCGCGCACGGCGCACAGCTCGATTTGAAAGCCATGAGGGATTTGATAGCAACGCTCACCGCGTTTGCCGCCGAATCTGTAGCATTCTCGCTGCGCGAACTTGCGCCGCGAATGTTATCAAATTCGGATGCTAACGTTGCCGAGGTCGTTGTCGCGGGCGGCGGAAGTCACAATAAAACTTTAATAACAAAACTGCGCGCGGCGCTCGCGCCCGCTCGCGTCGTCGTTTCCGACGAACTCGGCGTGCCGAGCGCGGCCCGCGAAGCGATGGCGTTCGCGATTCTCGCAAATGACGCGTTGCTCGGCCTGCCGACCTCGCTACCTCGCGTCACCGGTTCGACACACCCGGTGACTCTCGGAAAGCTATCGTTCCCGACTCCGTAAAAACATGCGCCGGCGCGGAAGCTCCGCGCGGTTCCTTGACCGATTGAGGGTCACGGGTAAAGTGTCGCGCCACTTTGAACCCTGCGGGCCGGCAGCGGCGCGCGGGTTTCATTATTTGTAGTAAACAACGCAACGTGGCGTTGTTTACAATTATTCACAACTTCTTCTTCAAATTGTTCCTCCAGCGAATTCTTTCCGCGAGGAGCCGAAGCGGATGATTCACACTGCCATGCGACGCGTAACTTTAGGATTCTTCATTCTTAGTGTTCCTGTATTCGCGACTCCGGTTTTTGCGCAAGGAGATGCTAAGGATATGATGCAGCAGGGATTCGACATGCTGCGGAGCGGCGACGATGCCGGCGCACTCGAAAAGTTCCGCGCGGTCATTTCCGCCAATCCTACTAATGAGGATGCATGGCGGCTTTGGAAAGAAGTTGAACAATCCGGCTGGGTGCGAATGTTAGCGAAGGGCGGCGAATATGAACAAATCGCCCGAGCGCTGATTGCCCGCGCGACGCCGTCGATGGGTGAATATAAGAAAGACCCCGCGGCGATCGAGCCGCTCATCGCCGACGCGCTCAGCGATGATTTCGCGAAGCGCCAGCACGCGATTGCTAAACTCGCCGGAAATCACGGCCCGTACACAATTCAATATTTAGTCGGCGGTCTTTCCGACGCTGGCGACGACAACCGCCGCATTCGCGCGATGGAAGCCGCTTTCCGAATCGCGGGCGCCGGAGTTCCTCCGCTTGTTTCATTATTAGATTCGCCCGATGCTACAGCTCGCCGAAGCGCAATTGTAGTATTGGCCCGGCTCAAGGACGCGCGCGGAATGGCGCGCATCGCCCACCTCGCAGAAGCAGACGGTGATTCGGTTGTTCGCGCCGAAGCGAAGCAGGCTTCTGCTGGCGTTTCTGACGCCGCGAAAGCATTAGGTATGGAATCGTTAATGTATCTTCGGCTCGATCATAATTATGTCCGGCCGACCGATAGCAACAATATCGCGTGGGAATGCCACGACGGAAAATTAGTAGATATGGAAATTCCGTCGTCGCTCTACGGCGTCGAAATGGCGCGCCGCGCTGCGCTTCGTTCTGTAGCAGCTAAGAATGATAATCCGATGGCGCTCGGCGCTCTCGCAATGGCCCACGCGGAAGCTCGAATTCTGGCGCGCGGACTCAACGAGGCGAGCGCAAAGGTTATTAACGAAAAACTTCCTACATTAAATGAAGGGCTGCGCCTATGCGGAGCTTCAGCATTAATGTCAGGATTAGCAATGTCGATCGAGATGGGCGACTCGCGCCTTGCTACAGAACTGATTAAGGAAATTGCGGATAATACAACTCGCGGAGATTCCGCCGCGGCGAACGCGCTCGCGGAAACGTCGATGCTTGCTAAGAATCGCGAAGTTCGCCTTTCGGGCGCGGCCGCGGCAGCATACATCGACGGCAAGATTGTGAGCCGCGAAGATGTAACAAAACTGCTCGCGGAAGCGGTTGGCGAACGCGTCCAGCGCATCGCGGTGATTATTGATGAAAACGCAGGCCGCAACGCGGCGATGAAGTCGGCCTTCGAAGGAGCGCGCTGGTACGCCGCATGTGCCGACACGGGCATCAGCGGCATCGCGCGCATTCGCCGTTTCGCGGGCGCGGATTTAATATTAATATCTTCTTCGTTAAAAGATATAACAGCTGAAGAATTAATAACCGAACTGCGCGCCGATGAGCGAACCAAGAATGTAACTATTCTTGCGATTGCCGACGAAAAGGAAGTTGAAGGTTCGAAATCACGATTCGGCGATAAAGTTAAGAACGTAATTGCTAAGTTTGATGGCGCTGCGATCGACGCGACGATCGAAGGAACCGAATTGAATCCCGAGCGCATGCGCGCGGAAGAATTAGCATCGATCGCGGCGAGAGCGCTTGCGAGTGCGCCAGAATTAGCAAGTGGCGGACGTGCGGCCGCGATGGCGGCGTGCGCCGATGCGGCGATGGGCCGTGCGGATTCGGTTCGCATTCCGGCGATCGATACGCTCGGACGTTTCGGCGGCGAATCTTCGCTTGCGGCGCTTGCGACCGTTCTTACAGATGCGAATGCTAGTAATCCAGCCAAGGCTTCCGCGGGACTCGCGCTCGCGGGAATTGGTTCGCGCGGCATTGCTTATAATGAGGCTGCGACGCAGGCACTCGGCGCCGCGCTCAGTCATACGGACGCGGGCGTTCGCTCCGCGGCAGCCACGGCGCTCGGCCGTGCAGCAGGCCTCGACGCGACCATGCGCGCCAAGTTGCTCATGGAAAAGCAAATGACTCTCACGACGGGCGGTGGCGCGGCTGCTCCCGCGGCCGGCGGCGGATCTAACTAATATATTTTATATATATAGCGATCTTTCGCGGTCGAATTTCGCCACCCTAGCTCAGTTGGTAGAGCAATGCTTTCGTAAAGCATAGGTCGTCGGTTCAAATCCGACGGGTGGCTCCATTCCACTAACTTTAGCAAATAACTAATTCTTGCCGCGGGGCGCGTGTGTTTTATAAACGCTCGCGCCCCGTTTCTTTTACTAACCAGAACAAACTAACCATGATGCGAAAATTAACATTAACATTTTTAGGAACCGCCGCGGTCGTATGCGCGTTCGCGATGAGCAACGTTGTTGGCCAGGGCGATGCTAAGACTCCGGCAATGCCCGCGGAAGACGTCGGGCCCGTGAATCGTTATCAAATCATTTCAATTCAAGAGACGAGTGAAACGAATCTCTGGATGATTGATACTTGCACCGGCCGCACGTGGAAAAAGCACGCTTATCCCGACGGCGACCACTGGATGCAAACAATCCGCGAAGACTATCCAGCGGCGGGTTTTATTAAACAACCCGGAATGCCGCCAAAGCCGCCGTCCGGAAAATAGTAATATTTAGATTCTCGCTTGTTTAAGAATAGAAACAAGCCGTTTCTCGCAGGGGTCGTCCACCTCGTGCCGCTGCCGGGCTCGCCGCGATTTGCGGGCTCGATGTCGGATATTACAAAACGCGCGGTTACGGACGCTACAATTTACGAAAACGCGGGATTCGACGCCGTTATTGTTGAAAATTTCGGCGACCTCCCATTCTTTCCGGCGAGCGTGCCTCCGGAAACTGTAGCATCGCTCGCGGTGGCCGCGCGCGCGGTTCGTGAAAACGTTAAGATTCCGTGCGGCGTCAATTGTTTACGAAACGATGGAATGGCGGCGCTCGCGATCGCGGCCGCCGCGGAGCTACAATTTATTCGTATCAATGTCCTCTCGGGTGCGGCGATCGCGGATCAAGGAATTGTTACTTCAGACGCGTGCAACGTTCTCCGATCGCGCGCGCGTTTGTGTCCGAATGTATCTATTCTCGCGGACGTCCAAGTGAAACATTCGGTCCAGATCGCGGACAGGCCGATTGAAGAGGAGGCGAAGGATTTGATAGAACGCGCAATGGCGGACGCGGTGATTGTTAGCGGACTCCGAACGGGAGCGGCGCCGGATGTTGCATTGCTACAAAAGGTGAAGCTGGCGATTGCTCATGTTCCGGTTTTTGTAGGAAGCGGAATGACAATGGAGAACGCAAAAGAATTGTTTCAATTCGCAGATGGGGCGATTGTAGGGACTAGTTTGAAGGCCGGAGGGATTACTACAAATGTTGTTGATGCGGAGCGAGCGAAGAGATTTGTAAAGTTGGTGAAGGGGAGTAAATGGAGGGAAGTGGTAAAATAGATGGGGTCGTTTCCTAAATTGTGGCGAAGCCACAATTTGGGATGCGACCCCTTCCGGCAGCGATTTAGATATCTTGATTATCTGGCGGCACGCCCAGATCGCGTCACGGTCGCGCGTGCTCGCGCGCCTAAACCGTGGCGCCGGAATACCAATAAAAACCCGGCCCGCCTGGACCACTGCCGCGATAATTGTTACAAACGCCTTCTTCCGCGCACCACGGCGCGCTGCGCGCGCGCGACCGCGACGCGATTTGTTATGTTTATGAAGAGGTCAGGGGACAGGTTAGGGGACAGGTATAAACCTGTCCCCTAACCTGTCCCTAGGGCGGCGGAATGGATAGGTCGAGAGTCGTCACGGGCCCGAAGCTAGAAATCGGCTTGTCCATGCCGTCTTTGTTGCCGACGGCGACGAGCGTGAGATTGTTTATATTTAAGTTTCGTTGGATCGCGGCGGCGACGTCCGCGGGGGTGATGGTTCGAATCTTATGATTCGCCTGTTCCATGAAGTTGGCGGGATAATTGTAATAATCGAGCGTCATGCGGCGCCCGAGTATTTGGGGGCGAGGGTCGTATTCAAACACTTCCGCGTTAAGGATCTGATCTTTAGCAAGCTCGACTTCCACATGCGTCGGCGGGTTTTTTAGTAAACTTTCGATTTCATTAAGAATCGCTTCGAGCGCGCGCGCCGTGCTCTGTGTTTTTGTTTGGCATGACGCGCGGAAAAGTCCAATTCGATCATATTCGGCGCCGAATCCGCCGCCGACGGAATAAGCGAGTCCGAGTTCGGTTCTTACTTTTTTCATGAGACGGCTCGCGAACCCGCCCGAACCTAATACAAACGATCCAATTCGCAGCGCGGGCCAATCGGGGTCGTCGCGCCGGATGCCGAATCCGCCAACATAAAGATTCGTTTGATTAACATCATTTTTTTCTGCGAAGAATACTTTGCGGCCGTCGATAGGCAGCGGATTGGTAGTAACCGGCGGCATTGGTGTATCGGCCGTTTTCCAGTCTCCAAATAGATTTGTAACAAGTTCCAAAACGCGCTCGCTCTCGAAATCGCCGACAAAACCGATCATCACGCGGCCGGCCCGAAAATATTGATGATGGAATTGTTGTAAATCGCGGCGCGTGATCGCGTCGACGGTTGCGTACTCCGGTTCGCGCGCGAACGGCGACGTCTTTCCGAACATAGCAATTTGAAACGCACGCTGCGCCATCGATCCGATTTGATCATTTCGCCGCGAAATTCCCGTGCGCAACGCCGACTTCGAGAGTTCAATTTTATCATCTGGGAAAGCGGGATTTCTTAATATATCAGAAAACAATTCTAACACTCGCTTGAGACCGCTCGCGAGGCAGCCTGCCGACGCTCGCCCGGAAAGTCCGCCAATAGATACATCAATTGAGGCGGCCATCGCGCCGAGTTCGTCGTCGACGTGGTCGCCCGGATTTGTAGCCGTTCCGCCGGTTCGCATCGAATGTGCGCAAATCGAAGCGAGCCCCACTTTTTCCGCCGGTTCCCAAGCGGAGCCCACGCGAATCATCGAACGAATCTTAACGAGCGGGATTTCGTGATCTTCTAATAGATATATCTTTAACCCGTTCGCGAGCGTGTGGATTCGCGGCTGCGTCACCGTGAATTCTTCGAGCGGCGGAAATTGAATTTCTTGATACGGCTTGATCGTCATGAAATCTTAATATAAACGTTACGGTTTCGACGCGGCGTTTGTTTTAATAACAACGACCGTGCGATTTGTTTTTGTAAGCGTTGCGGCCGCGACGGCTTTAACGCGCTCCGCCGTGATGGAATTAATTTTAGTAACAGTTTTAAACGTTTCGCGCCATCCGCCGCCGATGGCTTCATTTGTAGCAAGCGCGTGGGCAAGCCCAGAATTGGTTTCAATACTCGAAAGGAAATCCGATTTCGCGCGTTCGCGAACGCCCGCGAGTTCGCTGGGCGTCGGTCCGTCGGCCGCGAGACTCTCGAGTTCTTTATCAATCACGGTTTCAATTTCTTCGACCGAATGATCGTGCGACGGAATTGCAAATATTAAGAATCCAGTTGTATATTTTCCGCCCGGAAATTCGGGAGCGGCCTGGCACGCGAGCGCAAGCCCCGTTTTAACAACTGCTTTTTGTAGTCTTGAATAATCGCCGCCGCCGAGCAGATCGGCGATCACTTGATAAACCGGATCGTCTTCGTGGCGAACGTTTGGCCTTCTGTATAATGATACATAAACCGGCTGCGCCGCGAGCGGCACCTCGAGCCGTTTCTCGCCCGGTTCGCGCGGCCCCGGCTGCGGCGGAGCAGGAACTGGAGTATTCGCTTCGATGCGCGAAAAGTAGCGTTCGACTAATTGATAGGTTTGCTCGGGGTCTACTTTCCCAACAATAGCAATCACCATCTTCGACGGCCCATACGTTTGTTTATAAAACTCGAGCGCCTCTGTACGGCTGAAATGTTCCAAATCCTTTTGAAACCCGATCACGGGGCGCCCGTACGGATGATTTTCGAATGCTGCAATTAACGCCTCTTCAATCATTTTCCCGAGCGGGTTCGAATCGGTTCTTAGTCTTCGCTCTTCCTGAACCACGTCGCGTTCTTTATAAAATTCGCGCAGCACCGGATCCGCGAAACGCTCGCTTTCGAGCCACGCCCAAAGTTCAATTTTATTAGCAGGAAGAGAATAGTAATATTGCGTGGAGTCCGTCGACGTCGACGCGTTGAGGCCGACGCCGCCACTGCGTTCGATCGCGGTCGAGTATTCCTCGCTTGCTACAAAAGCGAGCGCGTGTTCGACGGTCGATTCAAAATTCTTTTTTAATTCTGGAGCTGATATATCATTTCGATCCGATGCCTCGCGATATGTTAAATATGCAATTTCCTCCTGGTCGAGCGCGCGTTTTTCCTGCTCCCAGTTTTTTGTACCAATGCGCCGGCTTCCTTTAAAAGCCATGTGTTCGAACATATGTGCAATCCCCGTGATTCCGGGGCGCTCGTCGACGGAGCCAACGTCAACATAAGTATGAAACGAAACGACAGGCGCTTCGCCGCGCGGCACGACGATCACTCGGAATCCGTTCGCGAGCGTTTTGAAACGCACTTTGGAAGCGAGTTCGGGAAAATCGTTGGCGTTATCGAAAGTTGGATTCATGGGGTGGACGCTCGGAAGCCGCGGATGTTAAACCAAAGATTCGGTGCTGCTCGGTGCTTTTCGCGGCCGCGAATTGTTATGCTTCTCGCCTCAATGCGGCGAATCTCCAGGCAACTCAGCTCGTTATTCATATTATTAATATTGTTTTCAACCGCCTGTGTATCGGCAGGCCGCAAGACCGCGGGCGAGCCACTCACAAACGGACACCGCACGTACATCGCGAAGCGAGTGTCACAATTGCGAGGAATCCCGCTCCCCGCGTCGATGCCATTTGATATCAAATCGCGGCAGGAAGTCGCGGAGCAGTTTCAGCGCGAAGCGGAAGCGCAACTCAGTGAAGGGGCCGTCGATCGGCGCCTCGCCGCCGACCGCGTTCTCGGATTATTACCATTCGCGCAACCCGGCGACGCGCCCGCGAGCAGGCCGTTTACGCGCGCCGATCTCGGCGTTGCGGGGTCGTACGATCCGGTTACTAAAAAAGTAATCTACGTTCGCGATTTGGAAGGCGGGCCTTTTAGTGAATTAACAGTTGCGCACGAGTTTACACATCAGCTTGACGACTCGCGCCACGATTTATATGCAATGACGCTCGCCGCCAAAGGCAATTCTGATCATGCGCTCGCCGTGCAATCGTTAATTGAAGGGAGCGCGATGTCGACTCAGCTCGACTTTGCAATGATGGAAAATTATGAAGATTCCACGGGCACGCTCGGCGGAATTATTGTGAATCGAACGATTGATGATATGGAAAGCGATTTTGGAATCTTTGCAAGACTCGCGCGAATGCGCAACACGCGCGCGATCGAATTGTTAGAAATCACGCCGAAGTATCTGCGCGAGAGAATTACATTTCCGTACGTTCGAGGATTAGCGTTCACGCGCGCGCTGCGCCAGCGGGCGGGAACCGCGGCGATCGACGCGGCGTTCGAAAATCCGCCGATGTCAACCGAACAAATACTACATCCGCACAAATTCATAGATCGCCGCGACGATCCCACTACAGTTGAACTTGCTACAGAATGGGCCGGCGCCGGCCGTGAAATTATTTATGAAGATACGCTCGGCGAGCTCGGCATGCGTCAATTGTTATATACACAATTTTCGAAACGCGAATCGTATGAAGTCGCCGAAGGCTGGGGCGGCGATCGTTATCAAGTGATTCGGATCGCCGGCCGCGACACTTTATTGTGGCATACCGAATGGGATTCGGAGCGCGAGGCGCGGGAATTCGCGAGCGCGATCGATCGTTACTTTTCGAAACGCTACAAAATCGCTTCGGGATGGATGACGGAACTCTGCGAGGGCGACCTTGTGCGGCCCGACGGGCAGTTGATACAAATTCGGCGGCGAGGCGCGTCGGTTGCTGTCGTCGACGGGGCACCGCTGAATTCGCAGTGGGCGAACATGATTCTCGATCATGTTAAAATTACAAAACCCGAAACGGCCGCCGAAGAAAATAACTTTAATATCGCATCGTTAGCAAGGCCGTTTTTCGGAGTTGATAAGTACAAAGACGGCGGCGGATTTAATATCTTGGGCGGAATCTTAGTTTCGGAAAGCCACAGAAAGAATTCACATAATTTTTCGCTGCTCGGCGGCGCGTTGCTCGACGTGCAAGCGAACGGCGACGGCGACCGCGTTTCGTTCTTGTTTGGATTGATTTCGTGGCGTACGGCGCCGCGGCAGGATCTATCTAAATGGCGAATTGGAGTAACGACGGTCGCGAGCGACAGCGACTCGAATTCGTGGAGCGGGATTCCAATTGTACAATTTCCCGCGGCGTCGAACGCGCCCGGCAGCGATACGCTCCGAACCGGACTTATCAATTTCCAGTCGATTTATAAAATTGGTTTTGATGAGAACGGGGTTCCTACAAATGGAGACAAAGTTGCCGGAGAAACATCGTTTGTGTTGGGCCTCACGGGACACGGCTGGATTGATAATCCCGAGAGCACCGGCACGCCGTACCGCCGCGATTATTGGTATGGACCGTTCGAAATGGGATTTGCTACAAGTAGCGAAACGCACGGGCCGATTATTACAGATAAAACCGGCGCCGAATCGAAGCCCGCGAGCGCGCCCGCGCAAGATCGTTTGGCGCTGCGCGACGGCGACATTGAATATTTTACAAAAACGCAATCACTCGGAGAGATGATTTTTTCGTATGAATCGAGCGGGCTCGTGCGCGAAGGAGACCGCATCGCGGGTATTACCAATTGGAGCGCGCTCGGCGGATTATTAGCATCCGGCGGACGGCGCGGCGACGATTGGTTATTTCGAACGCCGCTCGCGGGCTGGGCAAAATTGGGCGGACAGGAATATTTACTATTAATTTGGGGATTGATATCTATTCCGATGGGCGGTGAGGAGGAAAATAAATAATATGCTGCACGGTCCGTACGAAGACGCCAAGGCGGTCAGCCGCGCAAATCTAAAATTCTACCGCGCGTTCGAATCGTTAGATTATGATAAAATGGCCGCGGTCTGGCTGCGCGCCGATTATGTAAAATGCGTTCATCCGGGAGCGGAAATGATTATTGGTTATGATGCCGTGATGGCTTCGTGGCGCTCTATTTTTGAACATACGGAACGCATCCGTTTTTCGGCGCGCGATATTGACGTTCGCGTGATGGGTAATATTGGCTGGATTACGCTGACGGAATATGTTGAATCCGGTTTTAGTGAACATGAGCGCGGCACGGTCGTCGCGGCGAGCAATCTCTTCGAACGCAAAGGTAATGATTGGTTTATTATTATGCATCACGCGTCGCCGATGCTGAGGCGCGTGGGCGCGGAACTCCCGCACGACGCGATGCCGGGGATTATATAATCAGCTTTATTATTGTTATGAAAATGAAGAAAACTCCGGGTACGCCGAAGCGGCGAGAAGCTGCAAAAAAGACTCCTATAAAAAAGGATGGTAACAAAAAGCACGAGCACCAGAACGCGTCGACGGACACGCCCCTCGAAGGCGGCCGGAAAGTAACATTTGCGATTATTACTGTTTCCGACACGCGCACGGAAGCGACCGACCTTTCCGGAAAATTAGCAATCGAAATTCTGAAATCTGCGGGGCACCATGTCGCGAACCACAGGGTTGTTAAGGATGAGAAACATCAAATCCGCGAAGCCATTCAGGCGGCGTTGTCGATGCAGGACGTTGAAATTGTATTTTTAACAGGCGGCACAGGCATTTCGCCGCGCGACACGACGTCGGAGGCCGTTGGCGAATTATTAGATAAAACGCTGCCGGGTTTCGGCGAGCTTTTCCGGCAGTTGAGTTTTTTCGAAATTGGAACTGCTACTATTCTGTCGCGCGCGAGCGGGGGCGTCGCGCAGGGAAAGGCAATATTCTCCGCGCCCGGTTCGCGCGGCGCCGTAAAATTAGCATTGGAGAAAATTATCATTCCCGAGTCGGGGCATATTGTGAATGAGCTGCGGAAGGGCACCGCGCAGTAAATATAATGATTCAGGAAATCTTCCTCGTCGCGGGGGAGTTTGGCGCCGGAAAGACCACGTGCGTCCGGCGGCTCGCGCGGCAAGCGATCGCGTGCGGCAGCAAACCGTTTATTACCGTTTTCGAATATGCTAACGATCATTTCGATTTGCAATGCATGCAGAATGACGCTGAATCGGTCGTCTCGCTTCCGGCGGCCGAGTTTTGTTTAGATACAAATAGAGAAATCGAGCGAGTCGCCGAGTGGTGTCAAAATGCGAACGCTAACGTTCTCTTGATTGAAGTTCCGCGCGGCATGGACGTCGCGGCGCTCGAACGTCGATTGCGATCCAGTTTTCAGGGCGCCGCCGCAATTTATGTTATATCCATTATTGATGCGCAGGCCGTGCATTCGAAAGTTACAACTGATGCCGTTCGCGTTGCGCCGAATGCGTGCGTCGTATTGGTTAATAAGCTCGACGCAATTCCCGAAGACGCCGTTTCTGTTATGATACGAAAAGCACGCGAAGCGGCGCCGAATGCGCGCGTGATTGCTACCGTGGAGTCGACCGTCACTCTCGGTGAAATCCGCGATGCCCACGCGAAGTTAACAATCGCGCCGCGAGCCGCCGAAGCGGCTCAGACTACAATAAACGAAACGGCGGCGTTTTTGGCGGTGTCATTTATTTATTACTCACAATTCGCCCCGCTCCCCAAGGCCGAAGTCGATCTGTTTCTCGCCGACCCGCCGCCCGGAACGCTGCGCGCCAAAGGATGTATCCAAATCGCGGGGTCGCCACATTTGTATATATTACAAATCACCGGCCGCAGCGGCGCGCTGAGACGTTGTTTTTTGGAAAAACCGCCGAGCATCGGATTGTTATGGATTACCGAGAATCCGGATCCAGCGGCGATGAGGGCGAGGTTGCGGGGAGTGATGGATACTTAGAATCGCCCCGGGGCGGTCACCCAATAATCCTCCACTCCGCCAGTTTCTTTTTGTATGAAATCGACGCATTCGCAGGGCTTGTGGACGGGAGGCGAACGAACTTTACAGTTGGCGGCGCCAGCAAATTCGGCCGCACATATTTAGTAAATAAACTCTCCGCCGCCGCGCCGTTGAAACAAACGCGCGCGATCTGCTCGTGACTACAAAAAAATCCGGCAAAGTCGTTTGGTACAATCGTAGTCTTATCAATATTCGAATCGAGGCTGCCGGGCCGGGAGCAAGACTTCAGAACGTCCCAGACCGCGACGCCGTGCGATCGTAAGTATTCGACGCGCTCGCCGTACGGCGCCGAAGAATCAAACTCAAATACATTGCTAACAATCTTCCAGAACGCGTTTTGAGGGTGCGCGTAATATTGCATTGCGCGCAAAGATGCAATTCCGGGCATCGTGCCGAGAACGAGCACGCGCGAATGGTTCGATTCGATGGGCGGAAAACTGAAAACCCGCGCCACGGTTTTATCTATTATTATTTACTTTTAGTTACTGTTTGCGTTTCGTCGGCAGAAGGGAAAAGACCGCCGCGATGAATACAAAAAACGCCATCGATCCCAAAACCCAGACGCCCGCGGGATTGTTAAAAAGTGAATCCTTCGGCACCGCAGCCGCAACGGCGGCGCCCGCGGCGAGGAGCGCTGCTAATATAAATAATTGGCGCGCGCGCATGATACTAACGTTACGCGACGGGCGACTTCATCGTAACAAATCGAACGGGCCCGTGATCGGTAGTAATCAGCTTGCCGTTCACTTTCTCAATCATTAACAATCGCTGTTTCATCGGCGGGCCGGCGGGCCCGACGAGCCGGCCGCCTTCGGCGAGTTGATCGAGGAGCGTTTGCGGAATGCGCTGCGGCGCGGCGGTTAATACAATTCGATCGAACGGCGCGAATTCGGGCCAGCCGAGTTCGCCGTTGCCGGCTTTGAGCGTCAAGCGATCTGTATAATGCAGACTTGTTAATAATTCTTTCGCGCGGTTCGCGAGGATTTCATCAATTTCGATACTGTAAACTTCGCCGGCCAGTTCGCACAGCACGGCCGTTTGATAACCCGAGCCAGTGCCGACTTCGAGCACGCGCTCCGTACCCGTTAATTTTAGCGAATTCGTAATTGTAGCTGTGATGAGCGGCTGCGAAATTGTAGCTTCGCGCCCGATCGGCAGAGCGGAATCATCATAAGCATGCACGCGCTCGGCGCTTGGTACAAATAAATGCCGCGGAAGCACGCGCAGAATTCCTAATAATCGCGAATCTTTAATTCCGCGCTGTTCAATTTGGTCGTGCACCATTTGCTCGCGCGCACGTCGGAGTTCGGCCGGTTCAGAGGTGGGCATGGGTTTACGCTCTCAAGAATGAAGCAAATGTTCAATATCGGCGTTGGTTACTACAACACGCTCGCTCGGAATTCTTTGCAACTGATATTTTTGTAGAAGTTCTCGCGCGTGCGCGTGTGCGCCGCGATCCGCGAGACCCGAAACGGAAGCCAGCCATCCCACGACTTGTTCGGGCGCAACGCCCGCTTCACGAAACCGACGAATTGTAGTATCGCCGTGGCGCTTCGCGAGCCGCCGTCCGTCGCCGCCGACGAGAATCGGAGTATGTATATAATCGGGTTGCATGAATCCAAGCGTTTTTTGTAATAAGATCTGGCGCGCCGTCGACGAAAGGAGATCGCCGCCGCGCAGTACTTCTGTAATACCCATTTTGAAATCGTCAATTACGCACGCTAATTGATATGCCGCCGTCAGCTGTCCCGCCTTCGGCCCCGAGCGTTCCGCTTTTTCGATAACAAAATCGCCGCATTCATCAAATGGAGAAAAGTTGGAATCGCCGCAAAACAAATCTGTAAATATTACTTTTTCGTCGGGAACGACAAATCGAATCGACGCCGGCCGCCCTGCCGCCCGTTCCGCTTCTGTAATATTGATGAACCGGCCACGGCACGTCCCCGGATATCGCGTTTCGTGATCGCCCGCGTTCGGCGCCGAGGCGGCCGTTTCGATTTCGGAGCGCGTGCAGACACACGGATACGCCGCGCCGATTTGTAACAAATGATCAATCGCTTTTTGATAAAGATTCGCGCGCTCCGTCTGGCGGTAGGGCGCGTGCGCGCCGCCGCGATCAGGCCCTTCATCCCAGTCGAGGCCGAGCCAATGTAAGTCATCAATTGCGCCGGCTTCGGCGCCCGCTTTTGTGCGCGGGCCGTCCAAATCTTCTATTCGTAAAATTACAGTTCCGCCGCGCGCCCGAATCGAAAGCCACGCTAATAAAAACGTGCGCGCGTTTCCGAGATGGAGCGCGCCCGTCGGCGACGGCGCCAGCCGGCCGCGCGGCGGCGCATTTTTCAAAGAATCGGACATGCGAACATTCTGGCTCGGCTCCCCGCGAATCGCAGTCGCCGGATTTGGAACACTACCTTTGCTTCCGAACCTTTGCTTCCGATCGGTGCCGACCGCAGAATCCCCGGCCCCCGCGCATGATCCAAGGAAAAACTGTCTCCCCGGGTGTGGCCATTGGGCCGGCACTCGTTCGCGATAACGACCTCGACCGCGTCGGTGCGGAACGCGTTGCTACAAATCGCGTCGACGAGGAATTGAATCGTTTCCGCGCCGCGCTCGACATTGCGCGAATGCAAATTAATGATCTGAAAGCTAAATTAACCGGAAAGATATCAACGTACGACGCGCGGATATTTGATACACATCTCGCGTATTTGAAGGATCCGGTATTTATAACAGATGTGGAACGGCTCGTGATCGACGAGCAAATGAAGCTCGAATCGGCGATCGCAAAAGTTATTAATGATTTCGACCGCGTTTTTAAATTAGTAGAAAGTGAACATTTGCGCGAACGTGCGCTCGATCTCCGCGACGTCGGCATTCGCGTGCTGCGCTGCCTTGAGCCCGGCGAAGGTTTGGCGCCCGCGCCGCCGTCGCCCGCGCCCGATCGATATATCTTATGCGCGCGCGACTTGTCGATTGTTGATATGTTTTCGCTCGGCAGCGCACGCGTCGACGCCATTGTAACAGAAGAGCTGGCGTTAACATCGCACGCCGCGACGCTCGCGCGGTCGATGCGCATTCCAACGTTAATGGGCGCGCGCGGATTATTAAAATTAGTAAAAACGGGAGATATATTATTAGTCGACGCGAGCAGCGGACAGGTTCATATCAATCCCGACGAGCGCATCCTCGGCGAATATCAAATGACGATGGAAACCGCCGACGACGTCGCGCCGTGGGTGAAGGAGCCGACGCGCACGCGAGACGGAATGTCCATTTCCGTTTCGGCCGCGGGCGGCAACCACGACGACGCCGAGCGATCCGTGGCGTATCAAATGGAAGGCGTCGGACTTTACAGATCCGAACTGTTATATTTATTCGACAAGCGCCCGCCCGATGAAGAATTATTAACAAAACATTTCACGCGCGCCGCCGAATTAACAAAAGGCGCGCCGCTCAGCGTCCGCCTGCTCGACGTGATTTCGAAGGGGCGCCTCGAAGGCTTGAATGAGGACGTTAACGTTGAGGCGAACCCGGCGCTTGGCGTCAAATCGACGCGCGCGTTATTTTATAAACCGGAATTGTTACGAATGATGCTGCGGTCGGTGCTGCGCGCGGGCGCGGCCGGCAACACGCGCGTGCTCGTTCCGTTTGTAACAGATACGAGCGACGTCCGGCGCGTCAAAGAATTGATATTTGATGAAAAGCAAGCGCTTCGGAAAGCTAAGACTCCGCACGCGCAGAATCTTCCGATGGGCGCGATTATTGAGGTTCCCGCCGCGGCGCTCGGCGTCAAGGATTTGTTAGAAGAAGTCGATTTCTTAGCGATCTCGCTCGACGGGCTTGTTCAATACACGCTCGCCGCCGACCGCGAAAATGAAGACTTGCGGTCCAATTTTCAATTGATACATCCAATCGTGCTGCGGCTCGTGCGCGACGTGGTTGCGACGGCCGAAGCCGCCGACCGCGAATTGTATGTTTACGGAGAAATGGCCGTGAACGCACACAATGTTAAATTACTGATCGGCGCGGGCGTCCGGCGTTTCGGGGTAGCGCCCGTTCATTATCCTAATTTTAAACGTTCTGTTTCCGAGATCGACTCGCGCGCGGCGAAGAAGCTCGCCGCCGACGCGATGCGCTGCTCAGCCGCAGCGGAATTAGAACAATTGATCGTCGGGTATCACGGATAAATAGTAGTATAGCAATAATGTCCGACGGGCCGAAGAACCGCGTTGCCGTAATCGCCGCCACGGTGTTAATGTTAGTGACGCTCGCGATCGGAATTAAAGTCATGATGGCGCAAAAGGGCGGCGAAATGTTTCGGGACATGGTGAAAGGCGCGAAACTTCAAGGCCCGGAATTAATATTACCTAAACCGGAAGGGACGCTGCGAATTATAATTATCGGCGGCGAGCTGGCCGGAAGCATTGGATTCCCGGCCGAACAGTCGGTGCGCGAACGCGTGCACTCAATATTAACAAAAAACCTGTTAAAAGCGAATAGCACCATTAAGAATATTGAAGTTGCGGCCGGATACACGGGCTTTCGCTCGCCGCTCGACCTGGCGTCGAATGCGATCATTACAAATGCGATCGCGTCGGCGCCCGATCTGCTCGTTCTTTTTGTTGAAAACACGGGACGTCTCATCGAGCCGCCAAAGTTACAAAATAAATCCTACACCGTCGCGACGGAAGACTGGGCGCGCGCGAGAGAGACGCTTGCGCGATCGTTAGCGAATGCTCTCGCGGGCGAACCGGCGATCGATTTATCGTTAACAAAGGCCGGCGGACCTCCTGGCCGCCTCGAAGCGTTGCAGGAAGAATGTAAACAAAAGAATATTAAACTTGCGATCGGCGTCGTGCCGAACCCGCTCGAAAGCGACTCGGAGCTGCGCGCGCTCGCGCTCGAATCGTTAGAAACGGAAAAGAAGGCGCCGCCGCCGCGTCATATAACATTTGACGAATCGACGCAGTTCGCGGCCGAGGTGCGCAAAAAGAATATGACGGCGTTTGATTTTACACTTGGCTTTCGCGAGGGCGCCGACGGCAAGCGCATGATTTTATTAGACTACGAATCCGGGCGCTGGAACGCCGTCGCGGCAAACGTTGTGGCGGCGCAGATCACGACGCACGTCGTGAGTTCGGGGCTTGCGAAGTAGCGATATTCTTGGAAGTTTACAAATATTCGATTTTGTAACCTTCCGCCGGAATTTGAGATATAAACGTCTCCGCGGGTTCGTTGACCGCCGCGAACGCGTTTTGCATTGCGCCGGCAATCTGTTGCATCGGCAAATGTACAGTTCCGATTGCTAAAATTGCCGAACCGCTTCCCGAAATCGCCGCCGCGTACGCGCCCGCGCGAATCGCAGCGTTCATGACTTCATAACAATTCGGAATGAGCGGCGCGCGAAACGGAGTATGCAATTCATCGAACGCGCCGATTTGTAAATATCTCTTCTCCGCGGTCGCAAGCCCTTGTAACAATTGCGCAAGGCGGCGCGGCTGGTCGCGCGCAACTGTAAAATTTACAGTTTCGGGCAACACGGTGCGCGCGCGAGCCGTTTCAACGCGCGTCTTCGGAACCGCGACGGCGATCCGAAGATCGGTATGAACCGGCGCGCGGAACCACACAACCTTTCCTCCGTCGGGCGATGGCATCCCGACTACGCAGCCGCCCATCAGTGCCGGCCCGATGTTGTCGGGGTGACCTTCGAGTTTGCAGCCGGCGTCAAATAACAGATCCGTGTCGCGTTCGATTTGTAGTAATTCGCATGCGGCGGCGAGGCCTGCAACTGTGGCCGAGCCGCTGGAACCGAGTCCGCGCGCGACGGGAATCGTTGATGAAGCGAAGATCGACGCAGCCGGAATTGCGCGATTCTTAAGATTCGCGAAATGCAATAATGCACGCGTGATCCGCTCTTCGCCGTCGAGCGGAAGCTCAGCCAGTGTTCCTTCGGGGGGGAGCCACTGAATCGCTCCGGGAGACTTGCCAATGATTGGCCTAACTTCTATCTGTAAAAAGCGTTCGAGCGCCAGCCCGAGACAATCAAAGCCGGGGCCAACGTTGCTCGTACTGCACGGAACGGTCACTCGGAACGGTCGGAACACGGCATGACACCTAGCAAAAACACGCCTTTGGCGCTATCATCATTTACAAATCATCGCGAGTTAACTGTTGTTAATGTTTGCATCGACAGAATTCGTGGTTTGTTAAATCGCATAAAACTCAAAGGTTCATTTAGCTTAACAATTATAAATTTCATAAGTTTTCCGTTTAACGATTAAAGCATTTAATTCGTTAATCACTAAACGCGAATTAATTCAATGTCTGAAGTTCCACTTATTCACGAAGACGAATTTGACGGTGCTACTGCGGCAGCTCCCGAGCCAAAGATGACGCCGCCTACCGCGGCGAGTTCGTCTGGCGCCGATCCTTCCGCGCACGCGGCCGTGCCCGCCGTTGCTACAAAACCGAAGCGCCCGCCCCGCAAAAAAGTTGAATCCGCGGAAGCATTAGTAAGCGCGTTCGCGCGCTCGATGTCGCCTGATGAATTACAAATGGAGCGCGACCGCATTTACGCTCGCCTCACTTCCATTCCAAACGTAACGTCGCGGCCGTCGCCATCGGACTACGTTGTGTTTGAAGTGCCCGATCCCACGACGGTTATTAAGAAACTGATCGCGATCGGAATTCCAGCCGAGGTCGTTCAGAAGTATCCAAAAATTCAAAACGGCCTTCGTGTTTTTGTTAGATCGGCCCGTCAAAACGAAGAATTTTTGCGCGCGCTTGAGCAATCGGCGAGGTAATCATCGCCGGCAGTCGTTCTGAAGGGGCGCAGCAAACGCGGAGCGAGCTGCGCTTCTTTTGTTTAGTGAATGGGTTTTATTGCATTAACTTTTCGTCATTCATTTTCGATACTTTAACATCCGCCGCACGTGGCGGTTCTTTTTATGTTAACAAGACAACGCGCTTTCTTTGGGATTTCGATACTTTGTGCAACATTAATGATCGCCGGGCTTGTGGGAGCCACGGTGGTTGAACGTAAAGATTCCAAGGATTTGGTAAAATCCGCGGAAATTATTATTGAAGGAAAGTGTTTACAAAAAACCGTGGGCTACGACAAGCGCGGTCGGATCGCAACGACGTATTCCGTTGAAGTCGGAAAAGCGCTGCGCGCCGCGAAGCGCGGCGAAATTGTTAAAATTACATTTCCGGGCGGCGAACTCGACGGCCGCGGGCTCATCATTCCTGGCGTTCCGGCGCTCGCGGTGGGTGAAGAATTTGTTATTTTTCTGACGGAAGAGTCGCCTCGCGGAATTCGGTATCCGGTCGGCCTCGCCCAGGGAAAGTTTCAAATCGAACGCGACGCGAAGACCGGCGAAAAACGCCTGCGCCGCGATCTCGCGGATCTTGATATTGTGGATCTAAAGACTGGAAATAGAATTGATAAATTAGCGAACCAGACTTTTGTATATAACGAGTGGATGCAACAGATCGAGAAATTGGTCGCCGACGACGACGCGCAAAAGAAAGCTGCGGAATCTCTAACGAAAGAAAACCAGAAGAAGCTCGAAGGAACGGAGAGCCGCAAGGCGAAATAACATGAAGCGCGCGCTCATTTCCATTTTTGTAATATTACTTTTCCTCGCGGCTGGCGCCGGCGCCTCGGCTCTATATTTCCATTCGCAAATTCGCACGGCCGCGGGCGTGCCGATCAAGTGGAAAACGATGCCGGTGAAATTCGTCATACAATCGGCGGGCTCCGACAACATTAACGATGCGAGCGACGACGCCGCGATCCGCCTCGCGTTTCAGGCGTGGCAAGACGCGAGCACGTCGAATATTACTTTTAAGGAAGACACAAATCCCGATCAAAGGGCGAGGACGGATTATGAGTCTACTGATATTCATTTAATTATTTTTGATGAAAACAACTCGACCGGAGAATTTACAAACGGCGCCGGGATCATCGGGCTCACTCCCATTTCATTCTTTACATCTCCGGCGAGCGTCGCGGGCAACATTGCCGACGGCGATATTATTTTTAATGGTAAAGACTTCAATTTTTCAACGGATCAGTCGCCGAGCACGATTGACTTGCAATCCGTCGCCGCACACGAAGTAGGACACTTTATCGGCCTCGACCACGAGGCGTTGCAGGCCGCGACGATGTATCCATTTCTCGCGCAACAACAAATAAACCTGCGAACATTATCGATCGACGACGCCGCCGGCGCCCATGCAACCTATCCAAACGGCGCGAATGGTAGTATTGCAGGATTTGTAAAACGGTCGAACGACAACAGCGCGGTGCGCGGCGCGCACATTTGGGCGCGCGATATTACAGATGGCCGCGTGGCGTCAGCGGCATATACTAACGATGACGGATCCTTTACAATAACCGGCCTTCCCGCGGGAAATTACCGATTGACCGCAAGTGCGATCGACGGCCCCGTGTCGAGTATTAATTACGGCGCCAACACACTCGGTAATATTGATTTAAATTTTCAGGCTGGGCAATCCAACGTTTTTGCAGTTGTTGGAACCGCGAAAACCGACGCGGGCGATTTTCTCGTCGATCCGCTGCCGGCCATTAATATTACAACTCCAAGCAAGGGCACGACGATGCATGCCGGCGAAATGAAAGTAATACATTTCACGGGGACGCTGCCGTCCGTAGCAAATTCCGAAGTAACAATTCCCGACTCGGGAAGCAACTTTACATTATTATACTCCGCCGGAAACAACCTTTCAGTGACCGCGGGCGCGCAGACGCCGGCTGGTGTATATGATATATTTCTGCGCGATACTTCAAATAATCAAAAGGCCGTCCACGCGGGCGCAATCGAAGTCTTTCCGCCAGCTCCCAATCTTACCAATGTTGCTCCGACCGCGAGCGCGACCGCGGGTGGCGTAACTGTTACAATCACTGGAACGAATCTCGACTTGGCGACGGCGGTTATCTTTGGCGACGTTCCCGGCACCGATCTCGTCATTCTTTCGCCAACGCAGATTACTATAAAAACGCCCGCGCACGCCGCGGGTTTGGTCGACGTTATTGTACAAACCGCCGGCGGCGAGGAGGATCGCCTCGATAACGCATTCGGATTCGGCGATGCGATTCAGCCATTGTTAACATCTATTTTTCCCGCGTCGGGCGGATCGACGGGAAATGCTACAGTTTTCTTGTCGGGTTCCGATTTTGTCGACGGGGCAACTGTTAAATTTGGAACGACGGCCGCCGCGTCCGTTGTATTTGTAAATTCTGGCCTCGTTGAAGCGGCGACGCCCGCGCTCACGGCCGGCGTCTATGATGTAATCATTACAAATCCCGGCGTTTTTCCGCTCGCGTCAACGCTGGCCGGATCATTTACATCTGTGAATGGTACAAATCCAATCATTCTGTCGGCGGACCCGGACACGGTTCCGTACACCGGCGGCGGCGTTGTATCGCTCAACGGCAGCGGATTTCAATCGGGCGCCGATGTTCAACTTTTTGTTAATTTATTGACCGGGCTCGGCGGCGTCGATGTGCCGCCCGATTCCGTTTTAAGTAATGTTATACAAATTACGGCGCCTGCGGGCAGCGTTGGAGATGCTACTATTTTGATAACAAATCCAGACGGCCTCGCTGCGCCTGCGTCGGGATTGTTAAATTACAGCGCCATCTTTAACGCGAAAGGCACTCTCAAGGGCGCGGTTTCTTCCGGCGTTGACACCGATCAAATATTCTTAGATTCACTCGCGGGTTCGAAAATAACAGTTACGTTGTCGCAGTCGGCATCCGCGTTGCAGCCAAAATTACAATTAAAGGATTCGCTCGGAATTGTATTGATGTCGACGGACGCGGGCGACGCGAGCTTTAATCCAACATTTGCGTCTTCGACCACGAAAACGGCATCGATCAAGAATTTTATATTGCCGTCGTCAGGCCGCTTTCGATGTGATATTTCCGGAGCGGGCGGGACGAGCGGAAAATATAAATGTACAATAAGAGAAACGCTTCCAGCCTCGGCGAAGTCGGCGAATGCAACAAAACTTGCCGTCGGCGGAGCGCCGGGAGTTATCAATTTCCTGTCAAAATCGGGCGCGACAATTAAAGGTAAAATTAAGGCATCAAAGGGGCTTACAATGAGTCTTGCGGCGTTCACGGGGCCGTCCGGTTCGATCCTCGGCAATCCCGACGTCGCGTCGAAAATTGTAGTCGACGCGACCGGAACTTCGATTCAGTTTAATAGCGTTCCGCTCGCAGAACTCGGCGCGTATTCGCTAACAATCGCGAGCGCTAACGCCGCAGTCGGAACCGTTTCAGGATCGCTAAAAATCACAACGCCGAAACTTGTATCGAGTCTGACGGAACAGTAAAAATTAATTATCGCTCGTTATAGACTATGACGGTTCGGCCGGGTTCCTCGATGACCGCCCGATACGCCGCGCGTTCCGCGGGATTTTCAATATAACGATTCAGCCAATCACCGAATCGAAGATTCGTAATCACAAAGCGGTTGCCGGATTTTAGTAACGACGGCGCCGCGGAGGGTTCCGTGTCGGCTTCGAAAAAGTTGTCGAGCCGATAACAAAAACGCGCGGGGGCTTTTCTCCACATTGCCACAAACGGGCCGGCGGCGGCGCGCGGTTTATACATTTCGTCGAATTGATAGAGCCCTTCTGCTGCCGGCGAAACTAATGTATCAATTCGTGCCGCGAGTTCGCGCGCCGAGCCGCGCGTCGTGCGCTCCCATTCGCCCGCGTGCGCGCGCGCGACGCCGTTTCCGGCTATTAATAATATTATAAAAACCGCGGCCGCCAACGCGCCGCCGGCGATTTTCATCTTCTCGAAGAGTACTTCCACCGTTGCGCCCGCGGCTGCGCATGGCACGATCCACATAATAACTAAGAATCGAGCGTCGCCGTAATGCCAAAGCGCGTGGCCGAATGTGAAAAGTAATAATAACGAAAACGCAATCGCGGCCGCAACGCGCGCGCGGCCCATCAGTAAAATAACAATTCCAGCTGCGCCGAGGATCGCGACGGCGATACGCGCGGCCGCGTACGCGATCGAGAGCCATCCCGGAAAATCGGCGATCAGGCTCATTTTTGAACTCGGGACGACGTGCGCGAGCTCCTGAAGAAAAGTAAACAAATTTGTTTGATACTTATCCCAGCTAAAATTCCTGATGAATTCTTCGACGTAATGAAGCCGCGACGGCGCGACGTCGAGCCCGGCCATCACGGAGACGTGCGCCGCGATCGGTAACATCGCGATTGCAAAAATACTAATAGCCGAAAGGACTCCGCGCCCGGCGGCGCGGCCGGAAAATGCAATTGCTAACAAAACGGGTAATGCAATAAAAGCCTCGACGCGCATCATACCCGCCACGCCGAGCGCGAGCGACGCTAATAATTCCGCTGGAAACCGGTTCGGCAGGCTGCGCGCGCGAAATGTAAATTCGATGGATGCTAACGTAAAAAACGCCGCCGGGATCTCGGCGTACGGCACCGACGCCCATTTAATAATTAACGGATCGGTGGCAAACGCGATCGCCGCCGCCGAGGCGCCGATGGCTCCGGCGCCGATGCGCCGCGCCGTGAGCGCGACGAGCCACGCTGCTCCGATATAACAAAAAACTTCAACGGGAATCCAGCCGAAGCGCAGTCCGAAAAACTTAATAAAAGGCGCGAATAGTATCGAAAGGCCCGGAAAAAATTTTGTATCAATACCGGTTCCCCACGGCACGCGCAGTTTGCCGGTTTCAGCGAGTGATTCGGCTTTCGGCAAATAGTAACAACCGTCGATCGGTATCGTTTCAAGAGCGGCGCTTCTCAATATAATAATTAACGCGCCGGCGGCGACAGCCGCGACGGCAAGCCCGGTCGCGATCGAAACCGCCAGCGGAGTTTTGTTAATATTATTTTGAGGGCTCGACACGACTGTGAAAAACGCGAGAATGACAGAATGACATTGAAGACAACGATCCTACGGAACTCGAACGTGAGTTCGAATTGTGGAAAACTTTGTTGGGGATCTGTGGATACGCGCTTCGGGCGCGTCTTCGCCGCGGCGTCATCGGACGGAATCGTCGCCGTCACACTCCCGCGCGAAGCGCCGACTACGTTTCATAAGCGTCTCAAAGAACAGGCTAAGAAGTTCGCTCGAGGACTCGAGATTTGTGAACAACCCTCGACGATTCTAAATGCAGCTCTTTCACAAATTGTTCAATACTTCGAAGGCACGCGCCGCGAATTTAAGATTCCGATCGATCTGCGAGCGACGCCGTTTACAAAAAAAGTACTGTTAAATTTAACAAATATCCGATTTGGTGACTACAAAACGTACGGCGAATTGGCGAAAGCGATCGGTTCACCGCGTGCGTCGCGCGCGGTCGGCCTCGCGCTTTCAAAGAATCCGATTCCTATCATTTTGCCGTGCCACAGAATTGTAGCATCAAACGGCATCGGCGGCTTTGCAGGAAAGACACGACAGATTGATTTGAAGCGCGAGATGTTAAGACTCGAAGGAATCGATATATAAAACACGATTGGGTAGTGTTGAGCAAATGATGCATCCACTACATTCAACGCGCCGGGCTTCTACGGAATTGGATACATCCGGCACATATCAACAACCTCGGCGTTAATTTTAGCAAGTTTAGCTTCGTCCGCGCGCGCGGCCACGGCGGAATTGATCCAATTCGCAATTTGATCAATTTCCTTTTCTTTAAGTCCGCGCGTCGTGACGGCCGGCGTGCCGATGCGAACGCCGCTTGTAACCATTGGCTTTTCGGTGTCCCCGGGTATCAAATTTTTATTAACAGTGAGGCCGGCTTTATGAAGCGCCGCTTCCGCGTCTTTGCCCGTAATCCCTTTGGATCGGCAATCAACTAATACTAAATGATTATCCGTTCCTCCGGAAACTAATTTAAATCCGAGTTCTAACAATTTCTCCGCGAGGCGCGCAGCGTTTTTCTTAACTTGTTTTTGATATTCCACAAACGACGGCTGCAACGCTTCGCCGAACGAAACGGCCTTTGCTAATATAACGTGCATGAGCGGTCCGCCCTGGACGCCTGGGAAAAGCGCGGAGTCGATTTTTTTCTTATGTTCTTCTTTACATAAGATGGTTCCGCCTCGGGGGCCGCGCATCGTTTTATGAGTTGTAAACGTTACGGCATCCGCGTGGGGGACGGGATCGGGATGGATTTTCGCGGCAACCAAACCTGCCGGGTGCGCCATGTCTACAAAAAACAACGCGCCCACTTCTTTAGCAATTTCGCCAAATGTAGCAAAATTGATCGCGCGCGCGTACGCGCTCGCGCCGGCGACGATCATGCGCGGCCGCAATTCTTTTGCTTTCGCGCGCACCAAATCATAATCAATCAGCCCTGTCTCGGGATGGACGCCGTAACCTGTAAATTTAAAGAAAACGCCCGAGAAATTCTTAGGATGTCCATGTGTTAAATGCCCGCCATGATTCAAATCCATTGCGAGCACCGAATCGCCGTATTGTAGTAATGCCTGATAAACCGCCTGATTCGCCTGCGCGCCCGAATGGGGCTGAACGTTAGCATGTGCCCCGCCAAATATTTGTAATACTCGCGAACGCGCCAGATTCTCCGCGCGATCGACGACTTCGCAGCCACCGTAGTAGCGCGCGCCCGGGTAACCCTCCGCGTATTTATTTGTTAAATACGTGCCCATCGCTTCGCGCACGGCGCGCGAAGTGTGATTTTCAGAAGCTATCAATTCAAGGCCGTCCGACTCTCGGCGGAATTCATCCACTCCGATTTGATAGGCTTCGGCGTCGGCGTCTGGGAGCGGGCGGCTCATGGGATTCGTGTTCGCCATAGTCAATGTTTATATCGGTGTTTATTTCAGTGTTTACTAATAATAGTCATATCGAATGCCAGAACGCCGCCGTCGGCTCGCCCGCGGTCCGCTGGAAGTTTTGTAATACTAACGTTACCACAACCGGCGCGTTCTGCGCGTGATGCGGAAGCGCGATCAACGAAAATAGATATAACAATTGAGCGGAAATCCGCAGTGGAAATCGCAGCGGCGGAACCATGACCGCGGCGCGATCGATCGCGCGCCCGCCGCGAAATGATACTTTAGCCCACCAGCTTCTTAACTTTTGCGTTTGTGCGATTGCCGTCGCGACTCCGAGCACTTCCGTCCACGAACGCGTTGGAAATGTATGAACGGCGAGGCGAACTCCGTTTTTAGATAATGCAATTCTTTCGCGCAGCCGCAACACCCACGGGTGAACTGTAGCCATCGCGTCGCAAAGCGACACCTCTTCGGGATTCCACGTTGCTACAATTCTGTCGGCGAATGCTTCATATATTCTGCGCTCGAGTTCTAATACAGTTCCGTCGACTGGCAGATGAAACCACCGCGCCGTTCTTCTTAACATTTCGAGCCATGTTATATTTCGAAGCGGCAGCACGCGCTCGAAAATGATATGTCCGCGCGCCTGCATTCCCATCAAATCGCGATGGAGAATCGACCACGCTTCGCGAGCCGGATCGCCGTTCAAATGTTCAATTCGCATTCCCAAATGCGATGCGATCCGCGCGCGCGAATCCGCGTCCATTGATATTAATATTTCGAATGGCCGCGCGACGCCTTCGCGTTGGGCGAGTTTTAGTAAAGATGAAGTGCGTTGTCGGCGATGCATTCGATATTTTGCGGGGCGATACTATCGCCGAGCGGCGGGACAGTCGCGAGCCAAATCTGCGTTCGCACGCGGCTCGCGGCCGTCCGCGCAAACGGGGTGATAACCGTGCGTCACGGCTGCATCGGTTTTTGCAATACTCGGTCGAGGAAATTGACAACCTTTGGATAACAATCGAGCCTATTCTTTAATTTAGCAATACCGTGTCCCTCGTCAGGATAGTAAAGAGATTCAACGGGCCGCCCGAGGTCTTTTAGTGCCTTTTCAATTTGCCGCGCCTCGCCGACCGGAACGCGCGGATCCTGTTCGCCGTGAATAACTAATAATGGAACCTTAATATCTTTTACGCGGTGTAGCGGAGAAATTTTTGTTAAGAAATCCCTGTCGGCGCCGGGCGCGTTCACAGTTCCCGCGACGCCATATTCACTTTCGCGCAACCTGCGGCGATAGCCGCTCGTGTTTTCTAAGAATGTTACAAAATTAGCAATTCCGACGATGTCGACGCCGGCAGACCACAAATCGGGATATAATGTTAATGATGCTAATACCATATATCCGCCGTAGCTGCCGCCCATGCATGCAATACGTTTAGAATCTGCAATTCCGTTTGCTTTTAACCATTCCACGCCTGCCTTTCCGTCGGCCACGGAATGTTCACGATTGCGGACGTCGTCGGCATGTCCGAATTTTCGTCCGTAGCCCGTCGAACCGCGAACGTTCGGTTGAAATATTGCATATCCTTTTGAAACGAAATATTGCGTTAACGGGCTAAACACCGGCCGGTGCTGGCCCTCCGGCCCGCCGTGGAAATCTACAATTGTCGGATGAGGTCCTTTGCCCTCAGGGCGCCATAATAAAGCTTCAATTTTGAGCCCGTCGAAACTTGTATATGTTACGGCCTGCGGCTCGACGAAGGAATCTTTAGCAATCCCCGCGAGAAACGCGTTTGTTAGCCTTCGGGTTTGATTCGACGAATGATCTAAAATATATATATCAGAAGGATCCATTGGTCCGTTTAATACATATCCAATACTGCTCGAGCCTTCGAGGAAATCGACGGAACCGGGGAGTCCAAAACCCAGAGGAAGAACACGGCCTTTGAGAGTCTCCGCGTCGATGAGCTCGAATTCGCGGCCGCCATTTTTAGCTGTAGCAACTGCGAGCCAGCGGCCGTTTCGCGACGGAGTAACGGCCTCAACCTCGGCGTTCGGCGTGCGCACGGGATCGCGGCGATTATTAACTAAATCCCATTTAAACAATCCATAGTGTTCCCGCCCTTCATTATGAATCACCCAGAGCGAATTGGCGTCGGCCGACCAGTCGGCCGAATAGTTAGATTGATCTTTGTGCGGAGTTAAGTGTTGTAATTTTTTGGTTGATATATTTAACAAAAACAAATCGTTGTCGACGGAGCCGTTTGCGCGCGAAAGGATGAGCCTCTCGCCGTCGGGCGAGAATCCCGACGAATTATACAATTCTCCGGGACCCGCCTGAAATATACAGTTGGTGGAGCCGCCGATTTCCATAACGTAAACATCGTTCGACGTGAGCGGCTCGTCGCCGGTTGCCGTGCCTTCTTTTTTATCAGCTCTCCATTTGAGTACATCTTTTTGTGTTCGCGCGTTGCTTGCAAATGCAATTTTCTTTCCGTCCCACGACCAGCCGCCGAAGTCGTGCTTCACGTCAGGCGCGTTGGTCAAATTCTTAATAACGCTTCCGTCAGATTTAACAAGAAACAATTGTGTATTTTCATTTCCCCCCGAATCACGCCCGACAATGAGCCAATTCTCCGCCGGCGACGGCGCGGCGAATTGAATACGATCACTAAAGAAAGTAATTTGTTCTGGCCAGCCGCCGTTGACTGGAATTCGCCACAGTTGCGCGGTTCCCGTAACTCCTGAAAGATAAAATGCGTATTCGCCGTCATAACTAAAACCGGTGAACGCGTGGCCTCGAATATTTAAGTAGCGATCGAGATCATACTGAGCTTTAATTTTCGACGCCGCGTTCACGGGCTGCCCGCCGGATTTGTTATCTCGTGGCGCGGCGCAGCCCACGCCCAGCGCGGCGGTGGCAGTTAATATAATAAATGCCGGAAATATAATAAATACGGATTTCATAATAATGGGTTGGCGGAGTGGAATTGGAGTATCAGCGGGCGCGCGGTCGGGCCCGGATCAGCACGGGGGTTTTTGATGGCCGCCACACAATACGCGCCCGCGGCCTTCTCGAAAGGAGGAAGCTGGAGAAACCTTGATTTTGCGCGGCCGTCTCGGCGACAACGGTCCGCTAGTGAATACGCAAAGTACCGTGCCGGCTGCGCGTCGCGATCTTGGAGCGGCCACATGTGTATTGATCGGGCTCACGACAATTGTCGGCGGCGGAATCTTTGCATTGCCGCCATTGTTAGCAACAGTACTCGGGCCGCTGTCATTTTTATCATTTGTTGGCGCGGCTGTCGTTGCTGTTTTTATTGGTTTGGTGACCGCCGAAGCCGCGGGAACGACCGACGCCACAGGCGGCGCCTATCAATATTCAAGATTAGCATTCGGCGCGCCCGCCGGCTTTTTTGTAGCATGGCTGGGTTGGGTTAACAATATTATTGCTTGGTCGGGAATTTCGCTGGCATTAGTAAAATTATTGGATCTTGCGAGCGAAGGGCTCGGATCGGGAATCACCGGCAGCGCGATCGCAACGGCGCAAATTATTATATTTAGCGTAATCAACGCGTTCGGCGCCAAACCGGGAGCGTCGGTGTCCAATGTTATTACAATTTTAAAATTATTACCGCTCGCGTTTTTTATTATAATTGGAATGCTGGCTTTTGACGCAGCGCGATTCTCGGGAAGTGTCGAAAAATTAACAACGGCGGGTGTGGGTGGATTCGCGATTTCCGTTTACCGTTGCTTTTTCGCGGCGAGCGGATTTGAAAACATCGGCGTGATCGCGGGGGATGTTAAGGATCCGAAGCGATTGATTCCGAAGGCCGTGATTATCGCAATTGTTGCATCGAGCGCGCTATACGCGTTGATACAATTATCGATCGTCGCATCGGGCGTGAATCTGGCCGCGATCGTTAGCAAAGGCGGACCCACGACTCCCGCGCTGCCCCTCGCGGCTGAAGACATCGGCACGTCTTTGGTCTCGCCCGGTTTTGGATATATTTCGTATCTGATATTACTGATCGGCGCGGCGGTCTCGATGGTCGGGTTTTGCGCGGGCATTGCCATTGTCGCGCCGCGGTACTTATATGCAATGGCGGGCGACCGGTTTGTGCCTCCAATACTTGTGAAAACTACAAAAAACGGAGCGCCGGTCTATGCCATCTTTACGGCCGCAGCGATGTCGATTTTATTAGTCTGGGTTTCGGATTGGCTGTCGCTTCTTGATGCGAATGTATTATTTGCTTTTGTGCAGCATTCATTCACAATTCTAGCGACGTGGAAACTACGAAAAATTGTCTCCACGGAAAACCGCTTCATCGCGCCGGGCGGTTCCTTTGCGATTTTGGCGGCGCTCGGCGTTATTGTTTTATTATGTTATTTCGCGTTTCAGCCCGTTTCCGAAAATATGAAAGGACTCGTCGAACCCGTTTCGCTCGCGCAGTTCAAGGCGCTCGGAATTGTATTATTCATCGGCGCTGCGGTTGCTGCGTCGTCGAGACTTCTATCACGTCAAAGAAATTTAACTTTATAAAACTTTCAAGATTTATCATGACCATTCACGAACTTCGAATTTATAAATTGCAACCCGGCGTTTCGAACGCCGAATTTATTCGTACTATGCATTCCGACGGAGAGACCGACATTCGCGCCAATTTGCGCGACGCGGGCATCCCGTTCATCGGCGCTTGGAAAACCGCGAACCTCACTGCGGACGGGCGCGAAGAATTTGTATGGTTGCGCGCGTTTGAAAATGCAGAAACTAAGGCAAGCAAATTTAATATATTTTATAATTCCGATCTTTGGAAAAATAAATTATCCATCGACGGGCGAAAATTAGTCGACGAAATCGAGACGATTGATTTGACGCCGCTGCACGCCGTTGAATTGTTAAACGGCCCGCGCACCAGCGGTTTTCATGAATTGCGACACTACCGATTGGCGAAGGGTGCCACGCCTCGAATGTTAGCATTCTTCGAAGACGTTCGGCGGCTTGTGCCGTTCTATCAAATCCGCGTCCTTGCGTGGTGGGTGGCGGAACATAAAGATTCCGAGCGGTTTTTGTGGCTTCGCGAATTTGTTAACGCTCCGGAGAAAACGAGAATTTCCAAGAAATTGTATGAAAGCGATCTTTGGCTCCAGAATTATAAACCGCGCAGCGTCGGCGTGATCGAAGAGCGCATTCTTCGCGACCTTCAGCCTATTCCCGAGGAAGAAATCGGCCGTTATGACGCGGTTCCGTTTTAGTAAATAGTTATTACTTTTATTATCATGACGGCAGGATTCTCCTTTCGACACGAGCACACGGTTCGCCTTCGCGACCTTGACGGGCTTGGGCATGTTAACAATGCCGCCATGATTACTTATCTGGAAGACGCCCGCAATGCGTATCTGCTCGGACGCCGCGGAAAAAGTAAAGTATCCGATTTTGATTTTATATTAGCCAGAACGGAAATTGATTATAGAACTACCGCGTTCTTGCATGAAAAAATAGAAATACTCATCGGGCCGCGGCGGATTGGTAACAAGTCGTTCGATCTCGAATATCTCGTGCGCGAGATTTCCTCCGGCCGCGTGATTGCGGAAGCCACGACCGTATTGGTCGCGTTCGATTTTAATAAAAACGCATCGTGTCTGATTTCCGAGGATCTGCGATCGTTATTAACCTGGGATTTACAATTGGAAACGGAACCGTAGAGTTTTTTAGTGATCATTTGGAACGCTCATAACAAATAATCCAGTCCTTTCCGCACGAAAGCAGGCCGTCGTAGAGAATGGTTAGATCGCCGAGCGCCTCGTCGCCGCGCAGGGGAAGACGGGTGTCGGCGTCGACGGGCAGCGGCAACTGCCACACATCGCGAACGGGCACTTCGCATTCATACAATGTGATTCCGTGGTTCGTCGGAACGAATATATATTTTTCGAGAATTGCGGGCAGCCCGACAGGTTCTTCGCCGGGCCCCATCGGTAAATTATCAAATATACGAGTGCTCGGATTGAAATCAAAGGATGTTAACGTTCTGCGAATTTGCTGTTCGCGACCATACAAAAACGCGCGCGTACCAACGGCTCCCACCAATCGTAAGAATAACGCGTCGCGGCGTCGCTGCGGCGCGCGATCGAATGCAAAAGGCAGCGGAGCCGAACCCGGCACGGCGGGCGAAAGCGCGGGCTCCAGCGAATAGATATAATCAGAATCGCCGGGACTTATATAAATTTTACCATTGGCGGCCGCGGGCGCGCTCGGTTCGTACGCCCCGGGCTGCGACGATCGTTGAATTCGAAGCGCGTATTCAATTTCGCCGTCGAGCGGATCCGCCGAAATAACAACTCCCATTTCGGTTGCAACAATAATGCGATTACCACAATAAACGAGAGGCTGCGGAATCACAGCTTCAACGCGCCCGACAAACCTGCGCTCGCTCGACGATCCTGCCGCGCCGCCTTTTGTTAATGATTTTTGGAATATCTCTTCGCCGGTGACGGGGTCGAAGGCGTGCAGGAATGTAAACGTGTCCGTCGAAAGCTGAATTGATGTTATAAATATTCGCCCGCCGATCATCAATGCACCGTCGCAGAAAAAACGATCCACGGAATCTTTACGTTTCTCGGCGGCCTCCATTATTTTAGTACCCGTGCTGTCTTCTCGAATGATACGGTCGCCGGAGCGCGCCCACCGGAATTGTAGTGTGTCGCCAGCGCGCTCGAATAGCCAAGTCGCGCCACCGGCCGTCGCTACAATAAATCGACCGTCGCTCGCGGGGCGCGCGCGTCGCTTTCCGAGAAATACTAATTTACGATCCGGTTCCGGCGACGCACCGAGCGGCTCGGCGTCCTGCGCCGGTTTCTTAAAGATTGCCGGATCTAATGAAACGCGATGAATCATTTGGCCGGTCTTGGGATCCAGAAGCGCGAGTTCGCTGACAGTTTGTATTAATAACCGATCGCCGAGATCGATGGCAATTCGTTCAATCGGTTCTGACAAATTTAATTTTGCTTGCGGTGGAACCTTCACGCGCCATCGCAGCCGAAAGTCTTCGAGTTTTGGCAATGAGAGGGGCGCTTTTTGTAATACTAATGATTGGACGGCCGAATGTAATGTCTGGTCAAGACCTGCGACTCGGACCGTTTGTTTCAATTCATCATCGGTAATGGATACATCGTCGAAATCTGATAATTGCATTGCGAGATGGCGCTCGACGGCCCACCACTCCGCGCGTTCGCTCGGAGCGCCGGCGTTGGAACTTAACAATCGCCTCACCGCGGATCGCGCGGCCGCGAGATCGCCGCGCTCCATGAATTGTTGAAATATCAATAAATACGCTTTTGTCGCCGCCGCCGTTCGCGGATACGCGGACGCTTTTGTAACAAAATCATTTACTGTAAAAGAACTTGAAAGTTCGGCGGCCGCGGCGGGGTCGGCGTCGGAAAGGTATTGTTCAATTCCGGAGGGCGTCAGCGACGCGGCGCGCTGTCGAAGAATATTAGTTAAATCCGAAAGCAGGCGTGCGCCCTTATCGGCGTCAATGGTTAATAACGTTCCCGACGACGTGTCGCGCGACTCGCGCAGAATTCGGCGCAATGTTGCAAATCCGGCCGCCGGCGTATTTGTTAGAAGTTGCGGTAGCGCCTCGACGAGTTTCGGCTGGTGTGTGTCCGCAATTTGTGCAAGAAACGCCTGGCTGCGCAGCGCGCCTTCGTCGCCGGGTACACCCGGATCAAGATCCTGCGGCGTTCCTTGGAAATATGATAATATAATAAAAAACGCTGAAGCTGATGTTGAAAGGGCGAGTGTCATCGTCGAGTTGCTATTTGTGCAAATTCTTCGAGAGTGCCGACGCGAAGATCCGGGTCGAATGGTAAATTTACAGAAGGTGTCGCGCCTCCGGCGCGCGCGCCGCGGCGGTCGATCCACACCGAGCGAATTCCGAGTGCGCGCGCGGGTGCGTGGTCGTGAAATAAACTCTGGGCGACATGTAACAATTCGGTTTTTTGTATCTTAAGGAGCCGCAGTGCCTCCCACAAATGATTCGGCCGCGGTTTATAGGATTCAATTTGGTCGGCCGTTACAATTTCATCAAACTCAACGCCAAGGTTTTTTTGTGTTAATAGAAACAGATCGCGGTCGACGTTGGACGTAATACACAATTTATATTGTTTCTTAAGTATAGCTAGCGCTGCGGGCGAATCTGGAAAAACGGGCCACGACGGCAGGCCGTTTACAATTGCAAACGGGTCGCGAACATTAACTTTCGCTAGCCGCGCGACGCCCTCAAGCGCGCGGCGAAGCACTTCTTTATATTTACGAAACGGACCTGTTTCGGCCTCCGATTCCGCCATCGCGTACCAACTTAACAATTGTTCATCTGTAATATTAAGACTCGATTCGAGGCCCGCCCGCAAATCGCGCAGCAATCCAGTTTCCCAGTCGACGAGCGTGCCGTAACAGTCGAACGTGAGCGCGCGAATGGCGGAGAAAGAAATGGGAGCGGGCATGCGGCTACTATACGAGCGCCGTCCGCCGAAGCGAAGTTCGCCTGCTGGCGATCACTAATCGACCACGAGAATCGTCTCCGCAGTTTTACCCGGCTCCACCCGAACTGTAGCAATACCGCCGCCGCCGGAAATGATGAGATCGACGTTCGCGGGAACGCCGCCAAGCTCGATTTGTGTACTTTGACCCGGACTCGCTTCATTTAGAAATGTAACGCAACCGTTCGTAATCCAAGAATCATACGTTCCCGAAAGCCGCTTTTCGTTAAATGTAATATCAATATTCCGGCTCTGGACGGGCGCGCCGGTAGAGTCTACAAAATGAATCTTAAGATTCCCACGCGGGAAGAGTGTGACAGAAAGATTTGTTGCTTTCTCGGGGGGAGGGGTGATTTGGGTTTGGGATGGAAAAAAGTCTGGAGCTAAGATTAGACAATTATATGTAAAAGATTCGAGGCCGTCGCGGACGACGATTCCCTTCGATGATGCGAATAACCAATCTCTAATTGTAACTGCGGGGTCGTCGTGGCGCGTTACGCGAGCACGGGCGTCCGGCACGGGATTGCCGAATGTATCAATAACCGAAAATGTAACAGTTGACTCGGATTTTAGTTGCGCACGAATGGACATTGTTTTTCCATCTGATACGGTTGCATTCCATCTCGACGCGTACTCATATCCAGTTCCTCGTAAAGTAATAACGTACGTGCCGGGCTCCATGCCGGTAACCAACATCGAGCCTTTCTCATTTGTAGTTCCCGCGTAGAGTCCTCGATAATTAGCCTCTTCGCTCTTAGCTAAATATACTTCAATATTCTGCAGCGGATTTCGATTTCTATCTTCGACGTTGACTATTAATTCGGTATTCGGCAGGTCGATGTCCACCGTTGTTATTCCGCGCTTCAATCGTATCGATTTAATGAGTAGTATCGCGTTGCGCCCTGAAGCTCGGCGTTCGACGGCAATTTGTAACATGCGATCGGGCATTCCAGCGAAAGTAAATGTCCGGTCAGAATTTAGTGATTGAATAGCTAAGCGGATGCGCGTTGCCGGATCATATATAGCAACATTAACGCGTCCGAAAGCGATGTCGGGGCCACCACGCACAACGCCCGTTAACGAGGACGGACCATATTCGAGATTAACAATCCTTGTTTCTGCATCATCTACAAAAAACTTTTCTGTCGAGCAGTCGCCTGTTTGTGGAACTAATAATCCAATGTACCATTCGCCTCGAGTGAGGCCGTAGAATCCATAGGTTTTGTCCGGCAAGATTTTTGTAGTAAACCGAGTTCCGACGGGTGTATCAAGAAACACAACCGTTCCGGAAGGCAATGATTCAGAAAAACTAACTTTACCGTTTACTGCTGAATGAGTGGCGAGTTTAATAATTCCTGCGTCAAAATCTGAAGCTTCTTTTATATGGAGTGCTTCGTGCTTTCCCACGAAATCTGATTTGGTACACCAAATATCTACTTTTCCTGGCGCGACGCTATCGAGTTCAAAGACCCCGTCAGAATTAGATATAGCAGTTCGTCCGGTTTGCTCGCCAATATCGCCATTTTCATGGCGCGCGGTTAATAGATAGATCTCCGCACCTTCGATTGGCATGCCGGTTTTTCTTGAGATAATTCTACCGGAAACGCGAACGCCGTGGCCGAGGTCGACGGGAATCTTTATAACCGAACCTGATGATAACGTATACGTTCCGGAATTAACTAATGCGCGGTGAGGGACGTCTACCTGCGTTGTAAACTTTCCGGGCCCGTCGGTTTCGATCGTTAATGTTGAACCGGTGAATCGAAAATCATAAAACCTCCAATAGTCGGAGTCCGGGCCCGAGAATTCTTTTCGAAGGCTGATCTTGATAGGTTCCAATCCATCACGCGCAGGCAGAGATCCCGAAAACTCAAAAACGAGTCTGCCGCCTTTGTGTAATATAATCGGTTCTGGCAGCGCTCCGAATTGTTGTAATTGATGCACTACCGTTCCATACTGTTCTTTTCGTGCGATCAATTCATATTTAGTATTCGGCGAGAGCGATTCGATTGTAAACGTTCCTGATCGATCCGTCGAGCATGACAGAAAGAGTGTACTCGGCTCAATTGTATGAACGGAGACAGTGGCCCCGGCGATGGGGTTCTTATTGTGATCTATGACTAACCCTGACAGGCTTTCGTTCTTTTGAAGTTTAATTATTAGATTTTCTTCAGTTTTTTCTTCTGGAACATTTAATTGTATGATCGATCGCGCGAAACCCGGCGCGTCGACGCAGGCCACTGTATTGTAAAAACCACCTCCCGGCATCTCGATGCGAAATTGACCGCTTTTATCTGTATGTGTCGGGGGTGACCAGGGCCGCCGACATTTTTCATTAGTTAGTAGCTGAACTTGAGCATTTTCAATGAATGCTCCGGTTTCCGCAGAAGTAACGGTTCCGCTGAGAGAGACATTTTCATACAATACAATATCTGTAGTTTGGCCAGGATAGAGAGTGGCAGTGGTCGCATAAGTAGCGTAACCCGCGCTCTTGATCGTGATGTAGTATTGTCCTCGGGAGACACCGATGAAGTCGGCAGTTCCGAGACTATTTGTTGATAAATGATATTCTTCGACGGCGGCACGAGCCCCGGGATCTGGCATCGAATCCTGGATTTCAAAGGAGGCATTTCCGAGCGCACGAAAGGGAATCCGGCGAATTGTTATTTGTGCATCACGAATCGGATCTCCTTGAGCATTCTTTAACAAAACCTTCCACGGCTCCTCCTTCCATATGGTGATGCGATGCGGTTCGTTAGTAAATTTACAAACCCCCCAGCCGATCGTTTTCTTGAACGCTAACAACGCTATGGGCGGGTCAACCGATTCAAAGCTAAATTCACCATTGTTGTTAGTTTTTGTTATATTCGCAAGCACAGGCGGCGGTTCGTCGACCGCACTGGATTGCCACGCATAGTCGGCCGGAATCCTATAGATCAACGCGCCAGCTATTGGCGAGCCCGTTTCTGTAATAACAATTCCTTGTGCAGCGAACGCACGCGGAGTCGGTATTGTATCTTCTGATGCGGCTCGTGATGCTGGCCTCGGTGTCGCTTGTATAGATTCTGCGGAATGCGTGTTGATACTTGCTAAATTTGGGTTTTCGGTTGTCGACGATGGAATGGAAGTCGAATCAAAGCCATCAAAAGTCAAAGTGGCGATTATTGCTAGAATAATAATTAACAAAAAGAGCGATCCCGCAGTAGTCAGATTTCTACGCATGGTTGCATCCGGAATTGAAGTAGTGAATATCTCCTTAATGTTTAATTATTAATGATCTTACATTCGGCGTCTCTCTACAAATGCGCCCGGGACAATAATCGTACTCGCTCCGTGTCCGCCGCCAGTGCCGTAGAGACCAGGAAGAATGATAACTCCCGACCCATGTCCAGTCGATTGAACCGCTAAACCGGATCGAGGACTAATAAAAACGAACGCGAGCATCGTAACAATGGCAATTCGGATCATTGCTAACTCTTCGAAAGGGAAATATGGTTTCCCAATAGCGCGCGCGACGCGCCGCCCAATTCCAAAAAAATTTTAAGTGCTGAGAAACTAACTACTCAACAACCAAAATCGTCTCCGCGGTTTTGCCCGGCTCTACTCGAACTGTAGCAATACCACCGCCGCCGGAAATGATGAGATCGACGTTCGCAGGCACACCGCCGAGTTCAATTTGTGTACTTTGACCGGGGCTCGCTTCATTTAGAAATGTAACCCAACCGTTCGTAATCCAAGAATCATACGTTCCCGAAAGCCGCTTTTCGTTAAATGTAATATCAATATTCCTGCTTTGGACGGGCGCGCCCGTCGAGTCTAAAAAATGAATCTTAAGATTCCCGCGCGGGAAAAGTGTGACGGAAAGATTTGTAGCTTTCTCGGGGGGAGGGGTGATTTGGGTTTGGAAGGGGAAGGAGTCGGGGGCTAAGATTAGACAATTATGTGTAAAAGATTCGAGGCCGTCGCGGAGAATTGTTCCATTCGACGGTGCCAAGAGCCATCGTCCAGTTGTAGTAGATGGATCGTCGTGCCGAGTGAATCGTGCGCGCGCTTCCGACACAGGATTTCCAAAGATATCAATTATTGAAACCGAAACTATCGACTCTTTTCTCAATTGAGCGCGAACTGTAGCTGTCTTTTCGTTCCCTACGTTGACACTCCAGCGAGAAGCGGTTTCATATCCGGTTCCGCGAAATGATATAATGTATTCGCCTTCGTCCAGTCCTGTTACTGTCATCGATCCCTTTTCATTAGTGGCTCCAGCGTAAACGCCTCGATAATTAGCAATACCTCTTTTCGCGACGAAGACTTCAATATTTTGCAATGGATTTTGGTTCTTATCTTCTACATCAATTCTTATCTCAGTGCTTGGCAAATCAATTTCGATCGTCGTCATTCCCGGTTTCAAACCTATCAATTTTGTAAAGAGTAGCGGGTTGCTTGCAGTGCCGCGGCGATCGACAACTATTTGCACAGTTTGGTCGGGCATTCCCGCAAACGTAAAGGATCCATCTGCGTTTAATGTTTGAGTTGCTAATCGCATTCTCTGCTTTGGTTCATATAGCGAGACTTTAAACTTCTCCGAAGCCTGGCGGTTCCCGCCGCGCACGATTCCGGTTAGTGAAGCAGGGCCGTAGGTAAGATTAATAGTCTTATCTTCGTCTTCATCAACAAAAAATGCTTCAGTTGAACAGTCTCCCGTCCCTGGAACTAATAGACCAATAAACCACTGACCGCGTGTGAGTTCATTAAATTCAAATGTCTGATCTGGTTGAATCTGAATGCTTACTCTTGATCCAAATGGAGTATCTAGAAAAACACGAGATCCCAAAGGCAATGATCCGGATACATTGACTTTTCCGCGTACGGAAGATGGAGCAGCGAGCCTAATAATACCGGCGTCAATGTCCGAGGAGCCTTGGATATCTAATGTTACATGTTTTCCAGTGAATCCTTGTTTCATGCACCAAATATCAACTTTGCCAGATGATACAGATTCCAGATCGAACGATCCGTCAGCGCGGGATATTGCAGTTCTCCCTGAACGCTCGCCGACATCACCATTCGCATGGCGCGCGGTTAAAAGATGAATTTCGACACCTTCGAGCGTCGCGCCGGTCTTTTTTGTAATAATCTTACCGGAGACACGAACGCCGACGCCGAGTTCAACCGGAATTTTTACAATGGATCCCGAGGACAATGTATACGTCCCTGAATTAACTAATGAGCGACCTGGTATATCTACGAGAGTTGTAAACGTTCCTGGCCCTTCGGTATCGAGTATTATCGTTGAGTCGGCGAGTCTTTTTTCATGCATTTTCCAGGGGTTGGTGCTTATGTTAAGAGATGATGCTTGTCGTAGGCCTATACGAATTTTTTCAAATGAACTCGAAGCCGGAATCGCTCCTGTAAATTCGAAAACCAGGCGTCCTCCTTTTTGTAATACAATAGGCTCGGCAAGTTCTCCGAATTGTTGTATCGGAAGTACAACCGCACCAAACTCTACTTTCCTTGCGATCAATTCATATTTACTATTTGGTGCGAGAGAATCAATTGCAAACCTCCCAAGTTGATCGGTCGAACATGACATAAACGTTGTTCGGGGGTTAAGAGTATAGATAGTCACTGTGGCCCCGCTAATTGGATTTTTATTATGATCTATTACCATCCCCGACAGACTAGTATTTTTCTGAAGCTTAATTGTTATTACTTCTTCTAATCTTTCTTCGGTTGCTTTTAGCTCCGTTATCGAGCGCGCGAAGCCTGGAGCGTCAACGCAAACGACTGTATTATAAAATCCACCGGTAGGTGCCTCGATACGAAAGTGTCCTTCTCTAGTTGTTCTTACAATTCCGCTCTTAGGGCGACGAGTTTTTTCCGAACTGAGTAGACGAACCACAGCATTTTCAATGGGGGTTTCGGTTTCGCTAGAAATTACATTTCCAGTTAGTTTTATATTATCGTATAAGACGAGATCGTCCATCGTTCCAGGACGGATCATTGCAGTCGTGGAAAGTGTAGCATGCTCATTGCTAATTATCGTTAAATGATAATTTCCCCAGGAGACACCGGTAAATTCAACATACCCGGACGTATTGGTTGATGAATTGTATTCTTCAGCCGCGGCGCGCGCGCCCGGATCCGGCATAGAATCCTGGATTTCATACGATAGGTCGTCGGACAAGCGAAACGGGATTCTGCGAAGTGTTAGTTTTGCACCGCGAACGGGTTCGCCTCGTGCGGTTTTTAGTGAAACCCGCCATGGCTCTTCTTTATAAAGAATGATACGTGTAGCTTCGTCCGATGGCTTGCTAACGCCCCAGCCAATCGCTGGGTCGAAAGCTATTAATGCGGCTATAGGATGATTCGATTTAACTTCAAACTCGCCGTTAGAATTCGAAGTTGTTGTATATTTTAGGACAGGCGGCGGATCATCGAGAGAGTTTGACTGCCATTGGTAATCCGACGAAATGCTAAAAATTAACGCGCCGGAAATCGGGCCGCCTGTTTCTGTAACAACGCGACCCTTGGCGGTATTCGGCTCCACAGCCCTTTTTGTATCTTCCGTTACTGTGCGAGAGCTTGGGGCTGATTCAGAAGAACGGTTTGGCGCGAAAGTAATTGTTGCTTCGGGAGATGTGCTCGCAGGGCGCGAAGTAGGTGCCGGTTCAGCGTTATCAATTATCCAAACTGCGATCGTTATAATAATTGCAATTAACAATATCAACAAACCGACGTTAGCCCAATTCCTCTGCACTTTTGAATCCGATTGTGAAGAATGCTGTTGTGCTTTATGTGGCGATATTAAGTATCCTGCTCGAGCCGTCGTCCTCGGGGAATATTAGGATTCTGAGTTTCCTGTGAGGCGGGACGAGTAGGAGGAGTAATTCCGGATTTCACAACCGGCTGTTG
>JBJXHE010000153.1:0-25715 GCA_046160785.1 Planctomycetota bacterium | reverse complement strand
CATGACGCCTTCGATGACGCTTGCGATGAAAAACATAACAATCGCGCCAAGGAGCAAGATTCCCGCCTGCCTGCCTCGGATCATTAAATTATCAAGTCGGCGGCGAGGCCCGGGCCAAATGATACTTTGGGCAAGTGCAAGTCCTCCGGCGCCGCAGAGAACCACAGCTAACAATTCCGTAACTCCATGTGGAAGAATCCATCCCCACCAGTCGAGTGAAAGGCCACGGCTGTGAAAAAGAGCAGACATGGCGCCGATCAACATTCCCGTATAAATAAATAATAAAACAAAAACGGGAATGCCGAGAACGATCCCGAGCGAAAATGACAGAATGCCAACTTTCGCGTTATGTGTAAAAAGGAATAATGCAAAATTCGTAAGATAATCATAATCGGCGACATGAGTATAAAGCTCGCCGCGCAGATCTTCCGTACCGGCCGAAGGATTCCGGCCCTGGGCATAGTTCTCGGGAACCAGAGAATAGTAACGATCAAAATCGTCGAGCGTTAATACAAATCCCGCGGCGGCGCCAAGTATTATAAAAAGAGCGGATATCAAGATCGGGCCGGCGAACGCGCGCACCGTGCGTGGAAATGTATAAATTACAAATAAGCGGATCGACGCAAAAAAACGGCGCCGTGTCGCGTAAACACAGAAAAACGCGCGAAACGAAAGACCTTCGAGATAATTTAATACATTTCGATCGAGCGAAATGGAGCGCGCGACGCTGAGCGACGACAGTGCCGCACGATACAAAAGCGGAAGGCGCGCGAGATCCTCCGGTTCCAAAGATGCAATTCCATTCTTTTCAATTCGCGCGACGAGGCGGTCGAGTTCACGCCACGATTTTTCGCGCTCGCGCCGGAATTCGTAACTTTTCAATTGAAAGGCCATGATGACAATAATTAAACAAGTTCTCTTTGTTTAATTTCGAGATAACGATTAATGAGATCGCTCGAAACCAGTTCCGGCGTGGATTCGATGCAATGCACGCCGATTCGCCGCAATTGTTGTAATACGCGTTCGCGTTCGCGCAGCAGGTCCATCGTTATTAATGCACGATGCAAGCCGCGTTCGCCGAACGGGGGCGCGCCCGCGATTTGTTGTAATGCGGCGTCCTTCAATATAACACAAAGAACCAAGTGTCGTTTCGCGAGCCTTGCGACATTATCGAGCATCAGCTTGGCAGTGACCGTATCTGTAAAATCTGTAAAGAGTATAATGAGCGAACGGCGTTTTAACTTAAATGAAAGCTCCGTGAGCGCGAGCGTGTAATTGGTTTCGGAATTTGAGTATTCTATTTCCGATGCGATTTTTTGTATACGCGCGAACGCGTGGATGTCTGCCTGCGGTTCCGAAAAGATATGAACGCGCTCATCGAACGCGCACAGGCTGACGCGGTCGCCGTTCTTTAACGAAACATAAGCTAACAATAACCCTGCGTTGATCGCGCGATCGAGTTTCGGAACGCCGCCCAGCGGTTCTATCATTAAATGCCCGGTATCGATTCCGATCACAATTTGATGATTGCGTTCGGCGCGATACTCGCGGCACAAAAGCGTCCGGTGTCGTGCCGTTGCTTTCCAATCAATAGAACGTATATCAAATCCAGGAACGAAATCGCGGATCGAGTCGAATTCGGAACCGTCGCCGACGTAGCGCTGCGACTTGAGCCCCGTCATATATTCACGTTCGCGATAATAACGAAGCGCGGCGCGGCGAACGGCGTTAATATTAGGAATAATGTTTATTTTCTTTTTTGATAGAACACGCGCGGAACGGCTCGTGAGGCGAAGCGGCCCGTGCCATCTTAACCAAACGGATTCGACCCGCGCGACGCCGCGCCGCTTTGGAATCACTGGGATTTCTATAGCAAGCGCGGAGAACGGAGGCATCGCGAGCTGGAACGGCGGAACCGGCTGGAGCTTTTCATCAAAATAAAGATTCACATCCATGATTAACTTTCGCTTCGCGAGCGAGCGCAGGATGAAAGTTAATGTTTGATCCTGTTCTCCGATCCATAGTGTTTCCGCACCGCGGAATTCAATTTCGGCCGGATTCGCCTGTAATATAAACAATCCGTCGGCGAGAATGATCATGGTGGCCGAGAGCGACGCGGCGAGCCAAAGAGGCCAATAATGACTATTCCAAATGAGCGGCACGAGCGCTACCGGCAAAAGCGCCAATTGCAATAAAACGGCTCGTGTCGTGGGAAGGAACATTTGTAGATAATAAATGATAAGTCTATCTATTAACGCGGCGCCTCGGATTCCTCGATGATCCTATCAATAATTTGTTCGGCGCTGCTGCCTTCGAGTTCGACACCCGGTGAAACGACGACGCGGTGCGCGAGCAGCGCTTTTGCTAAGAATTTAACATCGTCTGGAATCACAAAATCGCGGCCCTGGAGAACCGCGTGCGCGCGCGCGGCGACGGCGCACATGTTTGCGGCGCGCGGCGAACCGCCGAATAGTAAACTTGTATCGTTTTGCGTCGCGCGGATGAGATCAACAATATAATTTACAATTTCGGGAGAAAGGCGAATTTGAGATATTGCCGCGCGCGCTTGTGTTAAGAATTCGAGGTCGGCGATCGGTTCGAGCGAAAAATCCTGTAGTTTTGGCATCGCCGTACGGTGGCCGTGCAATTTTACCATTTCTATCAATTCGTCGCGCGACGGATATTCCATCTTGATCTTAAACAAAAACCGGTCGAGTTGCGCTTCGGGTAATGGATATGTTCCTTCCTGTTCGATCGGGTTCTGCGTCGCGACGACCATGAATCCCGCGCCGAGATCATGAGTCTTGCCGTCGATTGTAACAGATCGTTCCTGCATCGCCTGCAGCAGCGCGGCCTGCGTCTTTGGCGGCGTTCTATTCACTTCGTCCGCGAGCAGAATTTCTGTAAAGATCGGTCCTTTATTTAATATGAATTCATTTTTTTGAAAATGAAACAGGTTCGTGCCGATGACGTCGCCCGGCATGAGGTCGGGCGTGAATTGTATTCGTTTGAATTGTAATTTTAAACTTGCGGCGAACGCCTGCGCGAGCAGCGTTTTCGCCGTACCGGGCACGCCTTCAATCAGCACGTGTCCTTCGGAAAGTAATGCTATTAATAATAAATCAACCGCGTTCCTCTGCCCGATCACCACTCGCCGTATCTGTAAACGTAACAATTCGGCCTGGGCGGATATTGATTGCGGATCCATGCAGCATCTCCATTTTCCATTGGTAAATTTGGCGCGCGATCGCGAGCGCGGCGCGGGTCTGCCGCGCCGAGTCGGAGCCGACGCGATAACGAATGCGCGCGCCGTCGGGGATTAGATTATTAATATCTTGTTCGAGCGTAAGAATTTGAATATTTACTTTCCGGACGTTCGCGGCCGCCGCGAGCCGTTCGACGAGGCTCTCGCGCGGCGCGCGCACGCGAACGGCGCCCGCGACTTCGTGCAGCGTCTGATTCCAATAGCGATCCAGGGCATATAAAGAATAACGATTATATACAAAGAGCCCCGCGGTGTTTTCAATGAGCGTCCGCAGCCCCGGCTCGTACTCCGGCTCCGCCGCGCGCGGTTCTCCGAATCGCGCGACGCTCGCCCACAAAAGAAATAATATAACGATTCCGAATTGTATTATTATAAACACGGCCGGAAATTGAAATAAATCACGAAATACGCTGGGCGAAGCGGTGTGGCCGTGCATCGTTTCATCCCAAACAATTGCACGGCCGGGATCGCGCAACCGGTCGGCGATCGCGCACGCGAGTGCCGCGTTCTCTCCGAGTCCGAGCGCATGATTCGCAATAATATCGGGGTCGGAAAGAAATAATATCTTTCCGCCGTCGCGACGAACGTACTCGCCGGCGAGAATTCCCTCGCTGCACGCGACGAGCGGCACAATATCTTTACTTTCGAAAAGTTGTATCTTATCAACAAAAGGCGTGAACCCGAAATTGTTATGATTCCAAACCAATTCGGACGCCGCGGATTTGCTGCGAATCAGGCGCGCCGAAATTCCGAGAAGCCCGAATGCTTCGAGTGCATGCCGCTCGCCGACGTGCCGCGCCGATTGTATCCATTCAGGGCGTTCGAAATCGTTCGCGCCGCTCCATTTTGGTAATATTACTAAAACGGCGCCGGGCTCCGCCAGCATTTGTTGTAATTCAACGCGGTTCTCGACGGAGGAAGGGTGCGTGGTTTCGGCGAGCACGAGCGCCGTTTCAGGCCCGAGTTTTCTTAATGTTGAAAAACGGCTCACTGAAACTGGATATTCGAGTTGTTGTAATGTTTTCAGAAACGCGTTGTGTCCAATCGCGGAAACGCTAAAACTATCATTTGCGGCGAGGCCCTCCGGCCGCGACGGGCTTCCGAATATGGAGAAGTAGGCGCCGAGCCCGAGCGAAACGAGAACGACACAAATCATGGCAGCGGCCGCACGGCGAGAAATGACTTCTTCTCTCATGCTGTGTTCGCGTGCAACGCTAACGTTAATGATTGATAATGAGCGAGGCACGCCGCGTAATCGTGATATTCGCAATCGCGGCCGCCGAACCTCGTGCGTTCGACTTGTGTAGCGATGTCGCGAAAGAATATAAAGAATCGGTCGGACGCCGAAAATGAATATAAAATTTCGCGGCTGGTTTGCGAGCGCGGAAAACGGCGCGCTCGGGCGGATTCGAGCGCCGAAATCGCGTGGAGTAGTAATAAATGAACCGCTTCGGAATAGTTACCTTCGCGCGCGCGCAACTCAAAATCGGGAAGCGTGGTTTCCACGGCCGCCGGCGAATCTATCCATTCGCGAGCTGGCGCCGTTTGTGTTGTCTTGCGCGCGCCGAACATCGATATAAAATTGCGGATTAGTAAATATATAATATACACGCCTCCGGCCGCCGCGAATGTCCACAACATGATTTCAACAATCGCGCGGCCCACCTCGCCGAGATCGGCCGACTGCGAAACGTCGAGGGGATCGAGCGTCGCGTTGGAATTGTTAGATCGCTCGTTCTCGCGCGCACCCGATTGCGTTCCGCGTTTCCGATTATTTATTGTTTCTGAATCGCCGCCAGCCCGTTCCGCCTCGTCGCCGGCGCGCTGAGGAAGTTCTTTTTGATATTTCCTATGTTGAAGTATGTCCGCGGCCACCGATTGCGGGTCGCGGTTTTGATAGCCTTTCGCCAATGGCGCCGCCGTCGTGAAAACTACAAAAAGAAGAATGAGCCGCGCTCGGTGCATTTGTTATTTCGCGGCGGAGCTAGCGGCAGATTTCATGGGTTCGACGTATTTCACACTTCGACGCGGCGTTCGAACAGTTGTCACCACAAAAATATCAAAGTTTGCAATTGGCGATTGCTAGCAGGGTGTGGCAACAGCCATCCTTTGTTTTTGAATCGCGAAGTACTTTTACGACGGGCCGCTATTACACTGCTCGGCGATGCGCATTCGAATACTGCTTTTCGCCGGGCTTCGCGAGAAGGCCGGAACCGCCGAAATAACGCTCGAACTCCCCGCGAAATCGACGCTCGCCGCCGCGCGCGCGGCCGTCGAGGAGCGAATGCCAAATTTATTAAAAAACGCGAAGGCGGCCGCCGCGGTGAACGGGGCGTACGTGCGAGACGAATCGCGCGAAATGAACGATGGCGACGAGATCGCGTTTCTGCCACCCGTGAGCGGCGGTTAGTTAAACTAATAAAACGCCGCGGTTATTAGATATACTACAGTTATTTAATATAACCCCATTACTTAATATATCCCAGCCCGCGCATTCCGTCGAGCGTCTTGTTCGAAATCTCGCCGGCCGTTTCTTTATCAACGCTGAAGTCGTCGCGCATTTTGCGCCAGCGCGTCCACGCGGCTTCGATCTCTTTTGTTAGTTGCAAATCGAGCGGATCGTTGCCGGCCGTTATATTCGCTTGTTCGTATGGATCGTTCGCAAGCGAAAAGAATTGATATTTACCAAAACGAGTTACCCAATCCGGCAGCGGGTCAACGCGAATCTCAATTCTTTTTCCATCGCGCCGGCGCGCGGAAACGCCGCGCGGAAACCGGCCCGATTCGCCGACGAACCAGCTTGAGTATGCAATCGTTTCATCTGGAATTTTTGGCGGAAACTCACTCCCAATCGAAACGCCTTCAAAAGTATATTTATGTTGAAGTTTAATTAAATCGAGAATCGTTGGAACCAAATTGATAGCTGGAAACGTTTCCTGAACGCGCATTCCCGCGTGCTTCGCGCCTGGAAACCGAAACATCAGCGGGACGCGAACGCAAGGATCGAAAACGTCGTGGTGGCCGTGCAATCCGTTTTCAAAAAACGATTCGCCGTGATCGGATGTAATAATAATAATCGACGAATCATAAATATTCGTTTTCTTAAGCATTGCGAACAGCGCGCCCATTTCGTCGTCAGCGCCCGAGACTCCTGAATCATACATTTTGCGAAGAAACTGTTTGTCGTCTTCCGTCTTGGCGCGCTTCGCGTCCATCGCCTTGAGCGCGGAAGCCTGTCGTTTCGACGGAGTCATCGCCTCGCTGTGAGTCAGCTTCGCTATCTGTTGTAATCCATCTTTATAAACTCCCGAATAATCTCTTTTTAATAACTCATAATGCCGCGGAACCGGGCGGTACGGCTGGTGCGGCCGGTACGTGTGTACAAATAAAAAAACGGGCCGGTCGGTGCATCCTTTAATATACTTTTCGATTGCCGGCAATTTTGGAGGAATGCCGTTCGGTTCAGAATTAAATACATCAAATCCGCGATCGAAGCCGACCTCGGCGTTCACTTGCCCGCCATCCGCGAACGCGGCGGTGTAGTAACCGGCGTCGCGCATGATTTCGGCGATCGTTTTTATTTGTTTAGGAATCTTCCACGCGGCCGGCCGTTGAAAAATAGTGCCGTGTACAAATGCGGAATAGCCCGTGAACATCGTTGCATGCGAAGGAGCTGTTATATGTGATCCTGAAATAGCTGTATCAAATCGGACGGCTTCATCGCCGAATTTTAGTAAATACGGAGTCTGCTCCGGCGGCGCGCCGAATCCGGAAACCGCGTCGGCCCGCAGCGTGTCAATGGATATTAATATTATATTCGGACCCTGATGAACTGCAGAATTATTACTATTCCCAGAGTAATTCGCATTGCTACTATTGAGCAGCCAGACCGCCACCGCACCGGCGGCCGCAATGAGAGCGATAACGATGACGAGAAGGCGCGTAGACGAGCTTGTGGGCATAGAGTCGGAACCGAAGATACGTGATGCCGATTGCTACCGAAGCCGGCGTTTTGGAGGAGAACACAAAAACCGAACGTGCTGCGAAACTTTTCGGTGTTCGGCGGTCGCGAAGATTACTTTACACCTCGAAAGTAGAGCGGCCTCGCGGAGAATGGGCATAAATGGCTGTTTCGTTATTTTCATTTTCGCTCTCCGCCGAGCCTCTCGACGCGGGCGCGATCATGCGCGATGTGTATACGCCCGCCGATGGAGCGGTGACAACATTTGTCGGAGTTGTGCGCGAATCGGCGCGCGGAAAGAAAGTTGTTAGATTGGAATACGAGGCTTACGGTTCGATGGCCGCGCGCGAAATGCAACAAATATTCGAACAGATGCAAACAAATTTTAAGATTACCGCGGCGCGCGTTGTTCACAGAACAGGCATTTGTAATATCGGCGAGCCATCAATCGTTATTGTTGTTTCGGCTCCGCATCGCGACGCTGCGTTCGCCGCATGCCGTTATTGTATTGATACATTAAAACAGACGGTGCCGATTTGGAAACACGAGTTTTATGAAGACGGCGCCGGCTGGATCGGAGACCGCTCGTGACGCAAATGCAACAAAACGATTCGGAGAACGCGGGCGAGCCGACGCTCGAAATTGAAGTGATCGCGGTTTCGCCGTTTTCGCAGAATTGTAGTATTCTCAAGGATTCGTCGACGGGCGACGCCGTCGTCGTCGATCCCGGCGACGATCTCGACGATGTCATCGCGCTTGCCGCGAAAATGAAAGCTAAGATTGTCGCAATTGTAGCAACGCACGGACACGTCGACCACGTTGGACGCGCGGGCGAGCTGCGCGCGAGGCTTAACGTTCCGATCTGGGGCCCGCAAAAGGAAGACGCCTTCTGGATACAACAATTACCGATGCAGGGCCGAATGTTTGGTTTGGGAGAATTTGAAACTTTCGAACCCGACCGCTGGTGTGAGGACGGCGACACGATCTGTTTTGGTAATATTACACTTGAAGTCGCGCATTGCCCCGGACACACGCCCGGCGATATTGTATTGATTCACCGGCCGTCGAAATTTGTAGTATCAAACGACGTTCTCTTCGCGGGCTCGATTGGGCGCACGGATTTTCCGCGCGGAGACTACAATACTCTCATCCGTTCCATTCGCACTAAATTGCTTACATTGCCCGACGATTTTACAGTTCTGCCGGGCCACGGTCCGTTTACAACGATTGGCGAAGAGCGCGCGTCCAATCCGTTTTTGCAATAACACTTCGCCGCTGCTAGCCTCACCGAATCCTATGGAACGCGAATCTCTTGAAGTCGACGTCCTCTTCGTCGGCGCCGGCGCGGCGTCGCTCGCGGGAGCGATTTCTCTCAAACGTAAATTAAAAACGGCGGGCCGAGAAGCTACAATTCTCGTATTGGAGAAAGGCGAGGATATTGGTAATCATCAATTGTCGGGAGCGGTAATGGATATGCGTGCGCTCAAGGAACTCGAACCGCAATTTGATACTTTGGGATTTCCGTATGAAAGCGAAGTGACGGACGACGAGATGCGTTATTTTACAAATAACGGATCGTATGCATTCCGGGGATTATTACTTCCGAAGCCGTTTCATAATCACGGCAACCGAATTGTATCTTTATATAAAGTCGTCCGCTGGCTCAAAGAACTGGCTGAGAAAGAGGGCGTCGATGTGTATCCCGGTTTCGCCGCCGACTCGCGGATCGAAGAGAATGGTAAAGTCGTCGGCGTTCGAATCCGCGACATGGGAATTGATAAGAACGGAGAAAAGAAGTCGACGTTCACGCCGGGCATGGACGTGCGCGCAAAAGTAACATTGTTCGCGGAAGGCCCGCGCGGATCGTTAGCAAAGCAGCTTATAAAGGATCACAATCTCGACGCGGGGAAAAACCCGATGACGTACGGGACGGGATTTAAGGAAATTTGGGAAATTAAAAATGATATGAAGGGAAAAGTAATACATACGATGGGCATGCCGCTCATGAAGGGCGGCCAGTATGGCGGCGGCTGGATTTATGGTTTGCCCGATAAGAAGTTATCCATTGGATTTGTTATCGGTTTGAATTATCGAGATCCGCGTTTTGACCCGCACGCGGCTTATAACCAATGGAAGAAGCATCCGTTTATGCAACAATTGCTCGACGGCGGCACGCTCGTTCGTTACGGGGCGAAGACGGTTCCGTACGGCGGTTATTTTGCAATGCCGAAAATGTGGGGCGATGGTTTTTTGATACTTGGCGATTCCGCGGGATTCTTAAACTCCGCGAGGCTCAAGGGAATCCACCTCGCGATGAAGAGCGGTATGCTCGCGGCAGAATCCGTTTTCACGGCGATCGAAAAAGATAATTTTAGCGACGCGCAATTATCGTTATATAACGATTTGTTCGAGAAGTCGTGGGCGCGCGAAGAATTGTATGGAATGCGCAACTTCCACCAGGCGTTCGAAGGAAGTTTCTGGGCGGGATTCTTGAAGGCCGGTATTATTACATTAACAAACGGCAAATTCCCGGGCGGCCGCGCGAAGAATCATTTCGATCACGAACATTACAGAAAATTGCAGGCGGGTGAAGAAGGGCAGACCGCGTCGAACGCGATGCAATTTGACGACAAGCTCACATTTGATAAATTAAAGGGAGCCTACTATTCGGGAACGCTTCACGACGAAGACCAGCCGTCGCACCTGAAGATTCTCGATCCGAATATTTGTGTTACAAAATGCGAAACGGAATACGGCAATCCGTGCCAGCGTTTTTGCCCGGTGCAAGTGTATGAATGGGACCGCGAGAAAAAGAAAGTAAATATTAATTTTTCGAACTGCGTTCATTGCAAAACGTGCGACATCGCCGATCCGTATCAAATTATTAATTGGACCGTTCCCGAAAGCGGCGGTGGGCCCAAGTACGTTGAAATGTAACCAAGGGAACCCACAATGTCATCCTCCCGCGCCTCCGCCCCGTTATGGATAACTTTACTATTATTTATCTTTTTTCTGTCAGGTGCCGCGGGGCTCGTTTATGAAGTCGTCTGGCTGAGATATTTAACATTGATGATCGGCGTCACGGCGCCGGCGGTGAGCACCGTGCTCGGGGTGTTCATGGCGGGGCTTGGAATCGGGAGCGCGCTCGCGAGCCGTTTCTTACAAAACAGGAACCCTTTTTTATTCTACGCGATTTGTGAATTCGGAATTGCGATCTTCGGATTCGCGAGCCCGTATTTGTTAGAAGCGGTGCAACCGGCTGCCATCGCGGCAAAACAACAATTCGAGGGCGGGGCGGGTTTGATACTCGCGCGCGCGGCGATTGTAAGTATCGTATTATTGCCGCCGGCGATCCTGATGGGCGCGACGCTGCCGGCGCTCGCGAAAGGTGCCGCGCTGCTGGGATCTCGAGCGGGCGTGTCGGTTGGATGCTTCTATTCCGCGAACACGCTCGGGGCCGTCGCGGGAACGTTAGCAGCCGCGTTTTATTGCATTGAAGCGTTCGGGATGCGCGGCTCGATTAACGCGGCGGTGTTGGTGAATGTTATTGTTGGAATCGCCGCGTTCGCGATCGGAAAAACGATATTCACGAAATCGGATGATAATATAACAACTGCTACTATAACAACAACGCCGCCGGAGAATTCGGGAACGCCCGGCCTGCGCTTGCGAGCGCTCTGGATTGTTGCAATGTCCGGCGCCGCGGCACTCGCGTGCGAGGGGCTGTGGACTCGATATTTAATCTACGCGATCGGCGACAATTCGGCGTACGCGTTCGCGGAAATGTTAGCTATCTTTTTATTAGGAATTGCGATCGGCAGCGCGGCGATGGCGCCGTTCGCCGACAAAATATCAAATCCGATGCGCGCGATCGGCTGGATTCAGGCGCTCGCGGCCACGGCGTGCGTCGTGAGCGCGGGCGTGCTCGAGACGCCGGGCCGCGGTGGGGGGCTTGTGACCCCATTTGCCGAGGAATATACAGTTTCGTTTACGACATTTGTGCTGCACGGAATGTTAGCGACTGCAAAGGTTGTATTTATTCCGACGCTACTTTTCGGCGCGACGTTTCCGCTCGTGGCGCGCATCGTGATCGCGTCGCGCGAAACCGCGGGCGCCGGCTCGGGACGATTGTTAGCATGGAACACGGGCGGCGCGATCATCGGCGCAGTCGCGTCGGGATTTGTATTATTACCGTTGCTAGGATTCGAGAAAGGGATGCTCGCGGCGGCATCGTTGAATTTGGCGGCCGCGCTGCTCGCGTTCGCGGCGCCGCGCGAAGGTGTCTCTATAAAATTTACAATCACGCGGCTTGTTCCATTCTTGAGTTCGATACTATTATTCACCGGCGCGGCGATATTCTTATTATCAAAAGAGGGCGCGGGGATTCGCGCGCTCGTGTCCGACCGCGCGAACGAACGCGCGCTGTTTTATGAAGACGGATCCGTATCATCCGTCGGCGTCGTCGAAGATAAGAATACGGGTTTTCGAATTATATATGTAAACGGCGACGCGCAGGCGAGCACCGACCCCTCGGGAATGATACATTTAAGAATGTTAGGGCACTTGCCCGCGCTGCTGCACGCCGATCCGAAAAGCGCGCTCGTCATCTGCTGCGGCGCGGGAGTCACGCTCGGATCATTAGCAAGCCACCCGCTCGAGACTCTCGAATTGTGCGAACTAAATCCTACAATTGCAAAATTAAATCAGGAGGGGATGTTCGACGGCGGCAACGGGGGCGTGTTTCGGGATCCGCGCCTGAAAATTACCATTGACGACGGCCGGAATCATTTACTTTCAACGCAGCGCACGTACGATTTAATAACTACAGATCCGATTGATCCCGACGACGCGGGCGTGACAAGCTTATATTGCGAAGAATTTTACCGTTTGGTCGATTCGCGTCTGAATCCCGGGGGAACCGCATGCCAGTGGTTAACATCCGGCTACGGAATTGATGTTTACAAAAGTTTGATACAAGCATTCCGGCGCGTGTTCCCCGACTGTTTTTTGTATGACGCCGATTTTACAACTGTGATTGTCGGACGAAAGCCCGGCGGCGCGCCCGTACCGTTTTCGCGGCTCGAACGAGCGTTCGACGATCCGAATATTGTTAGATCGCTTGCAGACGTTGGCATCGACGACGCATACGAATTCTTAGCATTACAAATCGGCGGCCCGCGTGAAATTGAAGCATTCTGCGGCGACGCGCCCGCGAACTCCGACGACCGTCCGATCGCCGAAACGCTCGCACCGAAGACCGTCTGGGGCGTCGCGCCGGGTTCGTCGGCGGCGAAAGAAAAATTGATATTAACAATGCGCAATCTCGACCGGTCCGCGTGGGTTGCGGATTGGGGCCCCGCGCACGAAGAAAAGTTAAAAGTGAAGTTCGACGCGTTCGAACGCGCGTTTGAAGCGCGCCTACTTTCGCGCACCGACCCGGAGGTTCAAATGCAACGAATCCTGGCACGCCTCCGTTCCTTTACACGTGATGCGCCGCGCAGCGTCGAATTGATGGCCGGCTTTGATTATCCCGATTACAAATATGATGGAACGGATAATTATAAAAAATCGGATCCTGAGTTTGAAGAATTGTTTCAAAGCGCGCGCGAATTGTTAATTTCGGAAAAGCGATCTGTGCTCACGTCAACGTTTGCGATCGCCGGGCTTCGCGAGGCGCTTGCGCGCAGGCCTTCGTCGGCGAGAGCGTCTCTCGCGCTCGCGTACGCCGAAGCGGATGCTCATCATCCGGCCGGCGCCATCGAAGCGTTATTTGATGTATTAAAAAAATCGCGGTGGGGTGGATTTAACTTAAAGGGTTTTAGTGATATTCAAATCGGGCGCCTCGTCGAACAATGTGGCGACCCTGAACGCGGCGCCGCCGCTCGCACTTCGCTCCAAGCATTCACAGGACGCCGCGATCTCGAAACGCCCGAGGCGTGCACGAAGTGGTGGGCGGCGAATCGTAATAAAGCGTTCCTAGATCCCGAGACGCGAAGGATTGGCTCCCGTTGAACGGCTATGCTGCCGCACGAGAGAAAGTTAGTGCTTTGAATGGTGAATGCGGCGCGTGTTTGAATGCGAGTCCAACTCTTTTCCAGTCCCATGCATCAAATGAAGATTCTGACCTCCGGCCGGTCCGCGAACGAAGACGCGTCGCTATTATTTATTTGTGGTTTTGAAGATCAAAAACCGCCGGTGCCCGCGGGTATATCCATTCCCGACGGCGCGCTCAGCGATTTTAAAGGTAGATTTCGCCAGATCATCATGGTGTATCCGGGGGGGAAATCGAAAATCGACCGCGTTGCATTATTAGGAATCGGAAAGCAAGAAAAGTTTACGTGCGAGGAACTGCGGCGAGCCGGAGGACTTATTTATAATACCGCCAAGGATCGAGGCGCGGCGAACGTTAGCATTTCGTTTTCCGAAAAAATAGTTGAGATTCTCGGCGCGGAGCCCGCGGGCCGCGCGATCGCGGAGGGCTTAATATTAGCTTCGTTCAAATATACAAAACTCAAGAGCCCGAAAGAGGGTTCGAAAAGTAAAGATACAAAATCAGTCGAGAAAGTAACTATTTATCATTCGGCGTCAGATTTCGCGCTTGGATGTGAGCGCGGCGAACGCAACGCGCACGCAGCCAATTTCGCGCGCGAACTCGAGGATTCGCCGGCGAATTACGCGACCCCGACAATCTTAGCAAACGCCGCGAAGAAGCTCGCGGGCGGCAGAATTAAAGTTAAGATTCTCGAAAAGAAAGATATGGAACGCGCGGAAATGGGCGCCATCCTCGGCGTCGCGCAGGGTTCGAGCGAGCCCGCGAAATTTATTATTCTTCATTATAAGCCGGCTGGGAAAGTTAAAGAAAAGATTGCGCTCGTCGGAAAAGGCCTCACGTTCGACACGGGCGGAATATCCATAAAGCCGTCGTCCGGAATGGATGAAATGAAATATGATATGTGCGGCGGCGGGGCCGTGCTTGGCGTCTTTCACGCATTACAACATTTGAATCTTCCTCTTGAGATTATTGGTCTTGTGCCTTCGACCGAGAATATGCCGGGCGGGCGCGCGTACAAACCCGGAGATGTTATAAAAGCGTGCGACGGCACAACCATCGAAGTATTAAATACCGACGCCGAAGGAAGATTAATATTGTGCGATGCGATCGCGTACGCTGAAAAACATTATCAACCCGATGTGATGATCGATCTTGCTACATTAACCGGCGCGATCGTCGTTGCGCTCGGGCATGAGATGACGGGGGTGTTTGCTAACAATGAAGAATTGCAAGATTCGCTGTGCGACGCCGGCAACGCGGCGGGCGAGAAGTGCTGGCCGATGCCCCTCTGGGACGTTCATAGAGATCAGGTGAAAAGCGAAATCGCGGATTTAAAGAATATTAACTCTCCGAAGGACGGCGGCGGTGCGATCGCGGGCGCGGCGTTTTTGGTCCATTTTGTTAAGAATGCGAAGTGGGCGCACATGGACATCGCCGGAACGGCGTGGGGCGGCCGCGAGCGTGATTATTTACATGCGAGCAATGCTTCGGGCGTCGGCGTGCGCACGTTATTAAGATTCTTGCTCGACCGCGCTGGTCTTAAGTAGCAAGTAGTTTTTAAGTAAATATTCACCGTAAATATAGCAATGGCCGCGGCGCTCCTCGGTTCCCACATGTCGGTCGCGGGCGGGCTGCACGAAGGCGCTCGCAGGCTCCGCGAGGCGGGCGGAAACGCGCTGCAGGTTTTTACGACCAATAGCAATCAATGGGCGGCGAAGCCCGTGGCGCACGAGACCGCGGAATTGTTTAGAAACGCATGTAAACAATACGGCGTGAAGTATTGCGTTTCTCACGACAGTTATTTGATTAATCTTGCCGCAGTGGGCGAGCTGGCGAAAAAGTCATATTTAACTTTCGTGGAAGAGATCAAGCGTTGCGAATTGTATGGAATCTCCGATGTCGTTTTTCATCCGGGCGCGCACGTGGGCGCGGGCGTCGAAGCGGGTTTGAAGCGCGTTGCTAAAAATGTTATGAAAGCGCTCGACGCGACGGCGAAAGGTAAAGTTCGTTTATTGATAGAAATCACGGCCGGTCAGGGGACGTGCCTCGGCGCGCGCTTCGAGGAAGTTCGCGATTTATTAGCATTGTGCGGCGGGCCATCGCCGCGGCTCGGCGTCTGTTTTGATACATGCCACGCGCATGCGGCGGGCTACGACCTCTCGACCGAAGCCGGCGCTCGCGCCGTTTTTGATCAATTCGACAAAATTGTAGGAATTAACACGCTCGGACTCTTTCATTTGAATGATGCTAAAAAACCCGCTGGCTCGCACGCCGACCGGCACGAGCACATCGGCCGCGGCACCATCGGCCTTTCGGGTTTTCGCGTTCTAGGCGCCGACAAACGATTTGCTAAAATACCAAAAGTATTAGAAACCGAAAAAGGCATCAATCCGTCGACGGGCCGCGATTACGATATCGAGAATCTTGAAATCTTAAGATCGATGGCAGGCTATACATAACACCACAATAAAATGAAACTAAAAAACGTTACGCTGGCGCTTTGTGCAATCATGCTTCCATTAGTATTAAGCGGTTGCTTATATTCGCACGTGCGGCATCCGCTCGATCTCGACCTTCACGAGACGCGGCTCGGAACGAAAGTTGGCGAGTCGACCGCTCGCAGCATTCTTTGGTTATTCGCGTGGGGCGACGCGGGAACGCAGGCGGCCGCGCAGCAGGGCAACCTCACGAAACTGTATCATATGGACACCGAGATAACGTTTATATTATTTGGATTGTACGCGTCGTCGACTACGATCGTGTATGGCGACTAATCGCGGAGAAGCTAACAGTGTCTATTTCTAACAGTGCCTATTTCTAACAATGCGTAATTCTAACATTGGGCTTTTGCTCATGGCGGCCCTCGCGCTCTCAGAAGTCTCGTGCGTCGCTGGAATATTATATTCGGATGTAACCTATCCGCTCGATACTAATTTAAACAATACGCCGGTCGGAGCGCGCACGAGCCGGCTCGACTCGAAAGAGGTTCACGATCCGTTTTTTACAAGTATTCGCATTCAGTGGGACAGCAATGCGATCGGTGACATCATGAAACGCGAAGGTATCGCGCGCGGCTATTCGGCGGATTTGAATACTTTCACCATCTTGTTCGGCATCTGGACTCAGCAGCACGTGCGCGTGAACGGCGAGCCGGCGGAAAATAAATAATAAGACTAACGCGCCAATACATAGACCAGATGGAGGCGGCACTCGGATTTGAACCGAGGGATAACTGATTTGCAATCAGTCGCCTTAGGCCACTTGGCTATGCCGCCGTTTGAAACTAATCGGCGAGCAAGCTAGCAATTGCACGTTGGACTCGCAAGGAACGCGCGCTATCTTCTCCCCCCCAAAACAACAAACGTCGAGCCTCGACAGCATGCGGGTGTGGCGGAATCGGCAGACGCAGGGGACTTAAAATCCCCCGACCTTAACAGTCGTGTGGGTTCAACTCCCTCCACCCGCACCATTATTATTAGATTTTAAGATTGACGAATGGGCTCGCGCGCTTCGGAACTCCCTCCACCCGCACCATTTGTTGTATTTAATAATTATTGTTAGAATTACGTCGCGGGCAAAAAAGTAATATATTCATTGCAGGGGTTTCATGGCGTTTTGCGGAAAACGTGTGACGCCGCCACGCGGCCGGCTATGGTTCCCGTATATAACGATCCATTCTTTTCGTGTGACGGTTTTGACCGAAACGCGCGCTCCAAGCGTTTTTGGAACATTACGAAACACGTAAACTCGCTTACCCTGTTATTTATGATCGAAAGGCTCACTGCGGCTCTCACGGCCGTCCTCGCGGCAACGCTAATAATCTTCGGCACAGTTCCGCCGCTCACGGCGCAATCCGGTTCGGCCGACCCACAGCCGGCGACGATTCCATCGAACCAAGACCGAGCCACGAGGCCCGCCTCGCGTCCATCGGGCGATGCGGCACCATCCGACGATGCCTTTAAAATGGGTTCGCCGGCGTCGCTTCAACAGGGCTTGACCGAACAGGACATGTGGCCGGCGGCGACGGCTGAGCTGTGGAAGAAGCCGTGTCTCATCTCCTGGCAGCGCACGTTTGATGACGCGGTTCGCGTCGCGCGCGCGAAGCGCCAGCCGATCATGGTCGCGGTCAACATGGACGGCGAAATTGCGAGCGAGCACTACGCGGGAGTGCGTTATCGCGAACCCGAGACTGCCGCACTCATGTCGCGTTACTCATGTATCGTCGCGTCGGTCTACCGGCACACACCGCGCGACTACGATCCACAGGGGGCAAGAGTCGAGTGTCCGCGCTTTCAAGGTGTGACGTGTGGAGAGCACATCGAGGCAGAGCGCGAGCTCTATGACAAGTACTTTGAAGGAATTCGGATCTCACCGCGGCACATTGTGCTCGGCCTCGACGGCAAGAAATCCTACGACGTCTACTTCTCGTGGGACACAGCAACTGTCTTTACTACATTTCGCAAGGGTGTGGAGGATTGGCCGCCGCCGATTGAGCAGTTGGAGATGAGTCTTCCGGATCTTGTGAAGAGTGCAAACGTTGAGGATCGCAAACGTGTTGAACGCGAGTATGTCGAAGGCAACAAAGACATGAAACGCGCGATTCTCGAAGCACTTGTCAATGAGCCAGTAGTCGATCAGATCGAAGTGATCCGCACCGCTATTTTCGGACTTGATCTCGAATTAACGAGTCTTGCGCGCCAAGCACTGGCAAAGTGCAAGACCGACGGCTCGCTCGATTTAATGGCGGCGGCACTCCAGATCCCGATGGAGGAATCCGAGCGCCAGCTACTCTTGAAAGCAGTATCCGAACTCACACCAGCTCTGCCTCGCGCGCGCACGCTCGCGTCGATGCATCGTGGCTTATCGCTCAGTTCCAAACTCATCACGCGAGATACAGCCTTGAGTGGCGCGGGCATACCCACAGTGTCGAGTGCAGACGTGGATACTACTGCACAAGCGAGTGCCGCGAATCCGAAAGACGCTGACGCAAAATTAGCATTTGCAGAAGCGCAGCTCGTGCGCGCGTACGATTCGCAAACGCGCAAGATTTCAACACTACTCTTAAAGGACGCTCGAACGACGGCACACGAAGCGGAAAAACTCGGCGCGAAGGGTCCTCGGCTGGACGCAGTCTTGGCGGTCACTGCAGAGGAGTTTAACGATCTTAATACTGCGCGAAGGCGTGCGGTCGCAGCAGTAGAGGGTGGTTTGCTGTCGAGCGACAAGCAGAGTACACGACTGCCTGCGGTCGTCGAGGAACGTGTACTGCGGCACTTCGCGGACGCGCGCCAGCGCGCGATTCGCGTGGCCTTCCGCGCCGGGGAAGAGTGGCCACCGGAATGGTTGTCCGACGTCAACGCGGCTTACTCTGTACTTCTCAAGGGTGTACTCGCGGAACCGCAGCTCTTCATCGAGTACTTGGATTTTCTGCGGTGGATCGGCGCGTCCTCACGAGCGAAGTCCGTACTTGAAGACGGTCTCCAGCGCTTTCCAGATTCTATTTTACTACATGAACGATTGCGTACTCAACTACTGTGGGAAGGCGGTGCGAGTACACTTGAGCAGGCCTATACGAGTCTGATCGCGCGCGCCAAAGCGTCTGGCGGCGACGAGACTCAACTCTCGTGGTTCGCCGGATACGCATCGTTGATCGGAGCAGAGTACTATTGCCGCCGCGCAGAATTGGAGCTGGCGCTCATGTCATACGCACGCTCGATCAACTACTTCGAACGTAGCATGGAGTTTTTCTCGGACGACCGCGAGAACAGTCTGCACTACATCGCGCTCGCACGCGCGGGACAGGCACGTGTGCGTCTTGATCGAAATGAATTAGCGCAGGCGGTCAACGCGATTCTACAGTCGTTCAACGCGCGTCCAGACTCGGCCGCGACGCCGGATGGTCTCAACATAACGCCGGTTGCTACAGCACTGATGTTGAAAGCAAGACTCATCAAAGCGGGCGAGAAGGAGAAAGAGAATGAACTGCAACTTGCTCTGGACGCCCTCGACCCACAGTTGCTCGAGACGCCGCCCTCGGAGCAGACTGTTCCCGCCGCTGAAGGCGGAAGAAATCGAAGGCGCGACGGCGGTACCAGCCGGCCAGCCAGCAGACCTGGCAGATAATGTACTCTGCCCAGGTTTCTTCTTCGTGAAGCCCAGGTGCGCGGGCGGATAGTGAACTCATGATGCGCACACACTACCTTTTTCTGAGTCTTTTCATTTGGCTGATGGGCGCGTGTTCGCGCCCCGATGTGGTCATCTATTGCGCGGCCGATCAGGATTTTGCGCAGCCGATTCTTAAGGAACTCGGAGCGAAACTCGGCATGGATGTCCGCACGGTTTTCGACGCCGAAGCGGCCAAGACCGTCGGGCTCGTCCGTACGCTGCTCGAAGAGAAAACGCGACCGCGGTGCGACGTGTTTTGGAACAACGAAATTGTGCATACGCTGCGGTTGAAGGAAGCGGGCGTTCTCGCCTCTTATGCGAGCCCGAGCGCTGCTAATATTCCGACGGAATATAAGGATCCGGCGGGCTATTGGACGGGTTTTGCGGCGCGCGCCAGAGTTATTATTATTAATACGGATTTAGTAAAATCAGACGCGCGGCCGAACTCGGTGCGTGATCTCGCAAATCCAATTTGGAAAGCGAAATGTGGCTTTCCGCGTCCGCTCGCAGGAACCGGCCTCACGCATTTCGCATCGTTAATATCATTATGGGGCAACGACGCGGCGCTACAATTCTTCGACGGCGTTTTAGCTAATAATGTGAATCTTGCTTCGGGAAACGGGCCCGTCGCAAAGCTGGTGGGCGCGGGCGAACTCGCGTGGGGAATTGTAGATACGGATGATTATGAAGTTCAGCGGCGCAACGGAAAGCCGGTGGATGCTATTTATCCGGATCAGGATGCCGAAGGCACTATTGTGCTGCCGAACACGATCGCTCTCGTCGCGGGATCGCCGAATCCCGAGAATGGTAAGAAACTCATCGACGCTCTCCTTGATACAGATATTGAACGGCGGCTCGCCGAATCCGCGTCGGCGAATATTCCGGTTCGCGCCGGGGTGCCGGTTCCTAAAAATGTTAAGAAGCTCGGCGAATTTCGAAGCGCCAATGTTAATTTTGACGCAGTCGCGAAATCGTATGATGCAAATCTAGAGATTCTTAAGAAACGATTCCTGAGGTGACTAAAAAACTTATCTATGGCATCGCGTGGATCGTCTTCGCGATCGCCGTGCTCGCGCCGTGCGTTACAATTATTATTGAAGCATTTACAGCAGATGGGCGCTTCTCCCTCGTTCACCTCTCGACGGTCCTCGCCGACGCGCGCGAGTGGACGCTGCTCGCCAACACGCTTTATTTAGCATCGGCGAGCGCCGCGTTTTCGTTTATTTTAGGCGTGCCCGCGGGATTCTTAATATCCAGATCAGACGTTCCGTTTCGCGGATTCTTTAGAAGTATCATCATCGTGCCGTTGTTCATGCCGCCGCTCGTCCATGCGATCGCGTGGACGGGGATGACAGGCCTTCGCGGTGGATTCGCGGCGAGTTTAACATTCGGAATTGCATACTTTCCAATTGTAGCGTTGCTCGCCGCGCGCGCGTTCGAGCGCGTCGACCGCCGTTTCGAAGAGGCGGCCGCGCTCGCGGGCGGCGCGCTCACAAAATTAAAAATATCAATTCGGCTCGCGCTGCCGCCGTGCCTCGCGGGCGCGCTCTGTACATTTATATTTGCGTCTTCGGATTTTTCAGTCACAGACTACTATTCGAGCGTTGGGCCGAAATTTAACGTTTTCGCCGACGAAGTTTTCGCGAGGTGGCAGCGCGAGGGGTCGTCGGGATCGGCGGTGGCCGCGGCGCTGGTTCCGGTCGTAATTGATATTATTTGTATGTGGCTCATTTTTAGACTCAAGCGCAAGAGTCACATTGGAATTGTTACAAGCGGCTTCGTGGCGCCCGGCGTCTGGAAGTTGGGAAATCTTCGCTATCTATCCTTTGCATTCCTCGCGGCCGTCACTCTTGTTTCATGCGTGATTCCCGTCGGATATTTTATATATACCGCGGGTTCGCTACAGGTATTCCGCGAAGCTCTCGCGCAGGCGCGCGGAGAAATTACACAAACATTTATTGTATCCATAATGATGGCGGCCGCGGGCGCAGTATTAGCAATCGTGCTCGCGCACAGCGCGTTGCGCTCGAAGCGAAACGTCGCGCCCGCGGTCGAATGGCTCACGCTGCTGCCGTTTGCAATTCCGGCGATCGCGCTCGCGATTGCTATCATTCGCGTGTGGAATCACGGCGGGCTCGCGGGTTTTATTTATGAAAGTCCCGTAGTTGTAGGAATCGCATTTCTTGCGCGATACTTTGTATTTGCATATCAATCGGCGGCGGCGGGCGTCGCGGCGATCGATCCGAATCTTGAACACGCCGCGCAACTGTCGGGTGCGTCGTTTGGCGCAATCATAACAAAAATCACAGCTCCGCTCGCGCTGCCTGCGGCCGCAGCCGCGTTTTTATTACTGTACGTGTTTGGAATGCGCGAATTAGATACGATTGTATTGATACCCGCGGGCAATCAAAGCGCGATGTTCCGGATATATAATGCAATACACTTCAACCGGCCGCAGTTCGTCGCGGCGCTTTGCATCATTTTATTGTTTATGACCGCGTTTCCGCTCATCGTCTATCAAATATTCGCCAGGAAGCGCGCGGGTGTTTTGATATGAACGCGCTCAGCGCCAGCAAAGTTAGCGTTGTGCTCGGCGGAAAGCCGGTGCTTCACGAGGTCGATTTTATAGTGAAGTCGCCGGAGTATCACGTAATCGTGGGGCCGTCGGGTTGCGGCAAGACGACGTTCCTTCGCTGCATCGCGGGGCTTCAATCATTACAAAACGGCGAGATCACGATTGGCGAAAAAGTAGCAAGCTCGAACCGTGTACTCATCGCGCCCGATCTGCGCGGCGTTGGGATGGTGTTTCAGGGACTTGCGCTGTGGCCGCATTTAACAGTTCGAGATCATTTACATTTTGTGTTTCGTGCGAAGCGCATTCCTAGAAATGAATGGGATGTTATAGAAAAAGAATTGTTAGGAATCGTGCGATTGAAGGGTAAAGAATCGCGGCGGCCGGGCGAACTCTCAGGCGGCGAAGCGCAGCGGCTCGCAATCGCGCGTGCGCTTGCGTGCCGGCCCCAATTGTTACTACTCGACGAGCCGCTCGGATCCGTGGATCAGGCACTGCGCATCGATTTATCATTAGAGTTGTGCCGCATTCAGCGCGCGCTCGGAATTTCAGCGCTGCACGTGACGCACGATCAAAGCGAAGGATTGTCGATTGCCGATCGCGTATCGGTTATGAACGACGGAAGAATTGTACAATCCGGCGCGCCGCAGGAAGTGTATATGAAGCCGGCTTCGTTATTTGTTGCAAAGTTTGTCGGAAAAATGAACGTGATCAAAGGCGAAGCCAGCGATCAACATATTAAAACGCCGTTCGGAGATCTTATCCATAAAAACGGTCTTCGCGGCGCGGTCGACGTTTGCATGCCGCAGGATTCTTTACAAATAGAAGACGCGGGCGTGGCTGCGAACGTCGTCTCGCGCAGCTTCCTGGGGCGCTATTGGTTGCATTTAATAAAAACCGTCCACGGGGAATTCAACATGATTCATCACGTTCCGATCGGAATTGGCGATTCGATTCACGTTGCCCTCAAAGGGCCTTATTTTGTATTTAAGGATCATCCATGAAAAACTTCCTGCGGGTGATTGCTATACTTTGCCTCGTGGCGGTGGCGGGATTTATAGCGTACGGATTATTAGTTCCTGCGCGCGAAGTTGCCGACTCATCGGCTCAACAGTTTATTTCGAGCGAACAATGTAAGTCTTGCCATCCCGAGGTCTACGCGGAATGGCAAGATTCGTGGCACGCGAAGGCGTACGTCGATCCTGAAGTATTACAATTATCAAATCATTATAAAAACGAGCAATGTATCGATTGCCACGCGCCGCGGCCCGTCTTCGAAACGGGCATCGGCAAGCCGCCGCTGCCCCGAATGTCGAGGCGTAGCGAAGGCGTGGATTGCATTTCATGCCACGCGATTAACAATAATGTCGCAGGCGCTAACAAAAACAAAACCGCGGCGTGCGCTCCGATATATCAACCAGCATTATCAAGCGAGCAGCACTGCGCCGGATGCCACGACCAGCATTTTACAGTTCAAGAATGGAAGGCAACGCCGTTCGCGGCAGAGGGCAAGACTTGCGTTTCATGCCATATGCTTCAAAAAAAGCGCGCGAACGGAATTGTTGGAATGGACCATTCCTGCCCTGCGTCGCACGACCCCGTTGAAATAAAGAAAGCGCTTTCGATTATTGTTAAAGTCGAGAAAGATACTCTTCATGTAAAAGTAAAGAATATCGGAGCCGGACACCACTTCCCGACCGACGAACGTTCGCGCGCCGCGGATTTATTACTAAAATTTCCGGCCGCGGATGGCGCTCCCGAACGCATCGAACGTCTCGATCGCTACAGAAATCCGTACCGCCACGAGGTGGGTGCGAGCGCAGCACTTCCGTATCGTGAAGAATCGCCATTGTTAGAAAAACGGCCGGAGAGCACGCTTTTGCCGTACGGAGTGGAGCGTTCCTACAGTTTTAAACTTCCAGCCGCGCCGCGCACGGCGGAAGTATTATTAATTTATAAAACCATTCCGTTTCCGGTCGACCCCGCCGAAGTGGTTCATGATAAAAAGAGTTTTGATGATAAAAAGTCATTCATGATATTTCGGGAAGAAATCACGTGGTGAACCGGTTGCGTTGCGCGGTGATTGCAATATTCACGTGCTCGTTGTTCGCGGGTTCGTGTACGAAGTCCGATGGCGCCGGAAATATTAATAAAGCTACGTCCGCGCCGCGGGGCGTTTATACAGATATACTTCGCGAGCGAATGCAGTCCTTTGCGCAGTCGCGTCCCGCGCCCGCCCAGTTTGTTACAATTTCGGATGGCGAAAAAAAAGAACTGTATGATTTGCTCGACGCCGCCGTTCAGGATCCCGCCGGAAAAATCGGACGCGCTGCAATTCGCGGCCTCGTCGACAAGGGAAGCCGGGCCATTGCGTATTTGTTAGATGCTTCAAATGATAGTTCCATTACAGAAAACCATCGCATTCAAGCCGCGCGCATCCTCGAAAATTTTACTCATCACGAACAAGCGGCCGAAGCCGCCATGCGTATTGTAGAAAACTCAAATGTAGTATCGGTGCGAGCCGTCGCGGCATATGCACTGGGACGCATCGGCAGCCGCTGCATTCTCGCGAGGTTGATACTACGATTAAAAACGGAGCCGTCGGATCAGGTCGCACTCTGGATATGCGATTCACTCGCGAATCTCGGCAACTTTTCGGGATCGTATACATTAGTTGAAATTCTGCAGCGCGGAACGCTACAAGAAACGGTTTCTGTTATTATTAATATGGGGCGCCGCCACGGAATGGATATTGAGGGGAATGACGACGCCGGCGAAGCCACGACCGTGATCCATCGAATGTGGACGCATTGGTATCAATTCGGAACGCCTCTCATCAATTTACCATTGGCGGATCCCGCGGCCGAAGCCCGCTATCAGTATGATCTCGCAATGCATACATTCAATCTTGGCAATCATGATTTACGGTTTGTTGATGAATCGCGCTACGTGCTCGCGCGCGCCGGAATAGATGCATTGCCGCATCTGACGGCCGCGCTCGACGACGCTTCGCCATTCGCACGCGTGCGCGCAATTGAAGTATTAGGTTCCATCGGCCCTCCCGCGCGTGAGTGCGTTCCGAAGCTCATCGAGCTTGCTAAGAATGAACAACACCTCGCCGAACCATTAATTGCACTTGGGAAAATCAGCGATGCGCGCGCGACCGAAATTCTCCTCGCGTCTCTCAATTCAAACAAAGTTGAAATTACAATTGCCGCCCTTCGCGGACTCACCTTTCTGCGCGATCCCAAAGCTGTTCCAGAGTTAACAAAATTTCTCGCGAACAACCGCGTCATTAACGATTCTATCCATCAGGAAATGTCATTCTTAGCATCGCTCGCGCTCGCGAAACTTTGCAATAAAGAGAGCATACAATTCCTCGTGGAATATGCACAAAAACCAAACACATCGGAGCCGTGGGCGATCGACGACGCACTGATCCAAACGATCATTTCCATCCGAGCCGCGGAAGGCGATTCCGCGATCGCAGTTCCCACCGCCGCGCGAAAAGATAATATTGAATTATTAGTGAACTGGGTGAAGGGAAAGTAAAGCGTCCTAGGGGAAGCGTCCTAGGGGGTCAGATGAGATGAGAAGGCCGGTTTCCGCCGCGGGATATCTAAAATTAAGATTCCCAAGTAGAGCGGGCTCGAGGCCCAAAGGACGAAAACCGACCCATGACACATACTACAACAGCATC
>JBJXHE010000152.1:0-16606 GCA_046160785.1 Planctomycetota bacterium | reverse complement strand
GTACAAACCCCCGGCACCTGCGACGATCCTTCCCCAGACTCCCGTCTCGGCTACGCCTCGCCGGGAGTCTTCGTACCCTTCGATTTCTTACTTCCCCGTTTCCTCTTCCCCACTAACATAGAAAGTGGTACAGAAAAACCGGGCAGGTCACTATTTCAAGCTGCACCCGACTAACAATGTTCCTTCGTAGACTCTCTTAACATCCCGCTGCTGTACCCAATCAGCTATGTGCTGTTGCCTTTCAAGCCATGGCCGCCAGATTAAGAAACCGTCTACGCCAAAGAATTCAATCAACTGAGGGAGTTGCGATAGTTCAACGGTACCGCGCGTAGAAAGGAACTTGCGATTCCAAAGAGTTACGGTATCCGCTCTTCCCAACAACAGTTCGCACCCGGCAGCTTCGAGGGCACGACACGCTTCAGCTGACTCGCGGAGAATCGCGAGAGACATCCCTTCAGCATATGGAGAGTTGATCGATTCATAAAACGTTCTGGTAGGAACAAATTGCTTATCAATTTGAGGTACAACATCAGGCAAACTGTAGATCATGCTGAGCCGATCTAAGCCTCCTGCCAGCCACACTCGAAACGCACCAATACAAACAAGCGAAACGATGAGTATCCAAGGAACCCAGTGTTTCTTGCTGCGAATAAAATAGAAAGGAATCACAGTAGCTAAGGGTAATGCAGCAATGATGCAATCTGCTTGTAGTGGGGCGCAGAAATCGGGGTAAGAAGTTTGCAAATAGACCAGTATTCCCAGGGCTGCACTGATAGATGTACTAAGCCAAAGAACCCGCGCACCGAGTGCTAACTCCAACGCGGCGGCGCCCGCAAAAATTGGAATCATTGGCACGATATTACGTGTGCGTGGCTGGGGGCATATTACTGCTGTGATAAAGAGCATTAGTAGAACGCTGAGCACGATCAAGCTGTCGAACCGCACTCGTGGGAAGCGCTCGCTGAACGTCATTCGCTGGATTCCACCAAGACTGAACCAGGCAAAACCTGCCAGAGAGGCTGGGATCGCTGCGATTACAAACGGAACATTAAATCTTGCCCACTCAACAATGCTCTCAAGAATCGAGACGCTTTCGTTCTGAATGACCAGACCAGGGCGCTGACCTGCCAAGTCAACAAGGACGCTTCCGACTTTGGCAGTGAAAAATGCGGCGTTGCTACTGAAAAGAGGATCTCCCCAGATTAGATAATTACGAATAAACCAAGGGAGTGTAACTGCTAAGCACACTGCTCCTGCGACTACAAGCCGGAAGAATGCTCCTCGAATTCCGAACGACACAAATGCGGCAATTGTAAAGAGAGGTATCAGCAGACCTGCCTGGTAGCTGAGCAAATAAAAGAGCCCAAGAGCTGCGCCGCACAGTGCGGCACCTTTTATTGTTACGAACTGTCGTGCCACGAGAGGCAGTAGTAATGTTCCGAGGATTTGTCCCGCGTATAACGATCCGTTTCCTGAGTAATCTGAGATCGGGAGAGAAACCGCGCACGCCCAGGCGGCTAGCAGACCCGCGCGGCGACCCAGTTCACCTTCGGCGAATCCTTGAAAGAGTCGCCGCGCTGCTTCTATCGCCAGCACTCCGCAAATTAGAGAAAGGATCTGGCACGCCAAATATCCACTTTTTGTAAATATTACAAAAGGCGCGGCAAGAAGCGACCAGAGGGGACCGTGGCTATCCGCCGGGTGTCCCCAGGTCTCGGCGGTTTTCCCGAGCGGATCGTCATAAATCGTGGTCGCCTCTTCCCAGGGCATCCAGAATCCGTAACCGCGCGCAATCGACTCGGCGACGAGAGCGTCTCCATTCACATCTCCATGTGCATAGTCCAGGTTTTGAATGAGCGAAAAGACGCGGATTAAGAGTCCAGCAATGAGAGGCGCTGCGATCGCTAATGCGCGATTTCGATGATCTATTGGCGGGTTCATTCGTCGATTCGATATATCAAATGAGCGTCGCGAAGCGTTTCGAAAAATATTATATTCACGGCTTCGGCCATAGGGATATTCGACATTTGAGATCTTTTATTCGCTGAATTGCAAAAATAAATTTAACATTCGTTTGTTAGTGATGTTCGGGATTTGCGGCTCGTCGCGAAGCACCGCGCGAATCTATTTAAGGAAATCCTTTCTACGAGGGGCTACCCCCTTGCTCGTGGTGTCATTTGCGGTTAGGACTTTCATGGAACAAACTCAAGCGGTCCCGTTTACCACGGCGCCACCGCCTGCCTCTTTGAGCCAGGATTTCAATCATGGCAAATCACCTCGACGCGCAACCTCGAACTTGGCCTCCGGTCTTGTTCGCATTTGGCCTGACGGCGGTGCTCAGCTGTTGCGCATGGCTCGCGATCGTTCGCGAAGGGTCGTTCGGGCAGCCACTGACATGGGACAGCGCGAACTACTATGGGAATGCAATTATAATTAAACGAGCGATTGCTGACCGCTGGCTCTTCGGATTGGCGGACGCCTGGGTAAACACGTCGGGAACGCACACCCCGCTAGTACCCACACTGACTGCAATCTTAATGTTAATATTCGGTGAATCGCGCGCCGTCGCCCTCGCTACTCTACCGATCTTCACGTGGATTTTACTCTACTCTACTGTGCTGGTGGTTCGTAGATTGTACCCGCGAGAAGACGGACTTCGAGGTCTGGCGCCATACTTAACAGCGATTCTCGTGGCTACATTTCCGGTCGCACTAACTCAATCGAGAAACTATCTATTCGAATATCCTGTTGCGGCAATGACCGCTGCAACCTGCTACTCTATTCTGACTGCGGACAACTTTTCGCGACTACGGCCTTCGATACTCTTGGGGGTTTTAGTCGGACTGACATCCGTCACACGTACGGGTGCGCCGACTCTACTCATTGGTCCGTGTGTCGTCGCCGGGATTGTTGTTTTGCGGAACGGATTGTCATTACGCCAATGCAGAAACATCGGCATCGCAGTCGCGGTTGCATTGGTTATTGGAGCGTCTTGGTATGTTCCCAATTGGACACATCTTTCCACATATATTTTTGATGTGACATACGGCGATCGAGCTGAAGTGTACACGGGTGCAAGTAGTGCAATCTCGAGGCGAAATTTGGTCTACATGCTGGAGTGGACCATCTTCGATGGGCCAGGAATCCCGGCAGTGTCGTTGGCGGTTCTTGCGTATGGAATTGCGTGCGTCGCGGAGAAGAAGTTGATTGTGTCTTGGACAGTTGTTTCGCTAATTGCAGCATTTGCTATTTCATTCGGACTATTACTCTTTGTATTCCAACTTGCCCGTGGAGTGCTTGTGCTGCCACTACTTGGAATCATCGCGCTTGTAATGGTTAGGGCGTGTGCGATCGTTAGACCATACTGGCTTCGATGGGTCTTCTCCGTGGCGCTGCTCTTGGGCGGAGTACACCATCTACGCGTTCTCACTTTTACATTCTCGACGGAGCCGAATTCAAGAACAGATTTTGGGCCGTTCGAGAATCGATTCCCCCTGTGGAATCATCAGAATTTTTTCACGAATGTAGCCGGTAGTTATGCTAAAGATCCCGAGTGGAGCGCGCGGATGAAGGCCCTCGGAGATCGGCTCGAGACTCTTACGATACCTGACGGATCTAAAGTGTGCTTGTTGGTTGACGAGCCGATATTTCAATGTAATTCACTTCGGTTGGAGTTTCTCCATCGGAGAATGAACTGTGAGGCAAGTACAATTCCATTGTTACCACTAAATATTGTTGAGAAGCGAAAGCACACTCTGCAGCGAATGATTGAAGACTGCGAAGTGCTTGTGTTGCGCGCGCCTTTCAAGTCGACTCCATTCGATCAAATGGCAAAATTATTAACAAAACCACTACTCCAAGGAGCTACAAAACGGTTTGAGAGAATTGGAGATCCGATGCCGTTTGAGGGAACCTCTACACTGCTTATTTATCAACAGATACCCAGGTTAAGTCATGTATCAACGATTCCCGGCGATGCCATACCTGTGAACGTTCAGTTTTATAATCCTGATACGAAGGCAAGTCTTCGCAGAATTATGGTCGACGCGGCGTGCTTTACTACAGAAGACGAAAAACGACTCCTAACGATCTACTTGACTCTTCATGGCGCGGGATCGCTACCAATGGTTTGTCTCTATGCCGCTCCAATCGGCGGTGAAAGCAGGGCTGTATCGAGTTTCGAATTCTCAGAACCGGCACTTTCGGCAGCCGCACCTTCCGATTGTTCAAAACGTAAAGTTCGGATCTACCTGAACGACATGTTGAAGCCGGACATTCCAACCCGCGGGTGCGAATTCTCACTCGTTTTCGAAGACAAGATCACGGGTTTTCGCTGGATCGCGCCGCCCCACTCGAACGGTGAACCACGCGCACAAATGCCAATACTTACAATCCAGCCTGCGAAGAAGTAGTTATTGGCGCGCAGGTTTCTTCGCGACGGCGGCGATCGACGTCCCAATAGGCAAATCAAAAGCGCGAATCAAAACTGCCTCGAACGCGTAAATAATATTAAGAATAAAATTGATCCACGCGGGCGACGGTTTCACGTCGGAATTTCCGTGCGCCTCGCCGCCGCCGAACCATTTTTGTAGTAATCGCCACGGAATCGCGGCGGGCGCGAGCAGGAAATTCATATAACTCACGCGCTCCACTTCAAACCCGGCGTTCATTAGTAATGTTCGAATGCTGCGTTTTGTATACCGGCGCGCGCCGTGCATGGATACGTCGTGCGGGCCCGTCAATATTGGCAGCGCAGAATCGGTTACAAGCAAAATTCCGCCCGGTTTCACAACACGATACAATTCGGCTGCGGCCACGGCGTCGTCGCCGACGTTTCGATGATATAATACATCAAAAATTGTAACAAAATCGAATGCGTCCGTTTGAAACGGAAGATTCGGAAGCGAGCCGCGCGCTAATGTTGCAATTCCGCGCCTTTGATTCCATTCGAGCGCGAGCGGGCTGCCGTCGACGGCAGTGATCTTTCCGTATTGTTGTAATAACAAATGCATTCCGCCGGTGCCGCATCCAACATCCAGAATACGCGCGCCGGCGGGAATGTTTCCGTGATTACTTAATTTACTTAAAATCGCTCCGACCAGTCTTCGCTTTCCGGAAAACCACCAATGGCGGTCCTCCACGCGAAACATTTTTTCATACTCTTCCGGGTTCACGCGAGCGTCACGCAGCCCGAATGTTCGAGAGCGAGCAACATTTCTTTCTTAGTCTTTTCGCCGGGTGCGACGAGCGGCAGGCGCACTTCGCCGGATTTGATAATACCGCATCGTTCGAGCGCGAATTTTACAGGTGTCGGATTCGATTCTACAAATAATGCGCGGAACAACGGAGTTAACTTATCGTGGATCGCGCGCGCTTCGGCGTAGCGGCCCTCGCTCGCCGCGGAAACCATCGCTACAATTTCTGTTGGGACAATATTTGATGCTACAGAAATGACGCCCGACGCGCCGAGCGACATGAACGGAATTGTAAGCGCGTCATCGCCGGATAATAATGAAAGTGATGTTAACGATCGAAGCGCGGTGATTCGCTCGGGCTTTCCCGCGGCTTCCTTCACGGCGACGATATTATCTATTTCCGCTAGGCGCACGCACGTGTCGACGTCGATCGAGATTCCCGTGCGGCCCGGAATATCATATAAAATAATGGGAAGGCCGGTCGCGGCCTTCGCGATCGCTTCGTAATGTCTAAAAATTCCTTCCTGCGTCGGTTTATTATAATAAGGGGATACTATTAATGCGGCGTCAGCGCCCGCGTCGCGCGCGTGGCGTGTTTTATCCATTGCCGCGGCGGTTGAATTGGAGCCCGTGCCCGCGACCACCAAACAACGGCGGTTCACTTCTTTAACAACAAATTCGACAACTTCATGATGTTCTTTTTCCGTAAGCGTCGGCGCTTCGCCGGTCGTTCCGCAAGGCACAATTCCGCGAATCCCGCCGTCGATCTGGTGGGCGACGAGGCGCGCAAGCGAATTGTAGTCTACTTTTCCGTCGCGAAACGGCGTTGCGATCGCTGTAAACGCTCCGTACCAGTTCTTTGAATGTAACATTACTTTTCTTGTTGAAAGGATATAAAAGATACTTTTACTAAAGCTGGAAAGTGTTAAGCATCGCGCCGCGCATCTCGCGCACGGCTTGATCGAGGCCGGTAAACACCGAGCGCGCGATGATCGCGAATCCGATATTTAATTCTTCGACGTGGGGAAGATTAACAATAGGCCCGACATTTTTGTAGTCAATTCCGTGGCCGGCGTTCACGCGAAGTCCGATCGCGTAGGCCGCCTCCGCCGCTTTCTGTAGTCGTTCGACTTCGTGCTCAATATTTATATCAGAACCGCCGTCGTGCCGCGCGCACGCGTTCGAATAAACTCCCGTGTGGATTTCAATAAAGTCAGCGCCCGCGTCGCGCGACGCCTTGATTTGATTTAAATCAGGGTCGACGAAAATGGATACAATGATTCCAGCGGCCTTGAGGCGCGATACTACTTTTGTCAATCGTGACGACTCCGTCACGGCGTCGAGCCCGCCTTCTGTTGTGATTTCCTGGCGATTCTCGGGAACAATGCAGACTTCGTCGGGCCGCACTTCGCACGCAATATCAATAATTTCGCCAGCGAGCGAACACTCCAAGTTCAATAATGTCCGCACGGTCTGGCGCAGAATTCGAACATCGCGGTCTTGGATGTGCCGCCGGTCTTCGCGCAAATGAACCGTGATTCCGTCAGCGCCGGCAAATTCACAAATCGACGCGGCCGTTACGGGATCGGGTTCGTTACTGCGACGCGCCTGTCGCACCGTCGCGATGTGATCAATATTGATGTGAAGCCGCGGAAGTTTCATGGGAGTCAAGTCGGGAGATTGTACGCAGGAATCGTTACCTTTTCCGAATGCGAATCATCGCCGGCGAATTTGGCGGGCGCCGCCTTGCCGCGCCGCCCGGAGACCGAACGCGCCCTATGCTTGAACAAGCGCGCGCTGCGGTTTTCAGTATGCTCGGCTCCGAAATCGAAGGAGCGCGAATGTTAGACTTATTTAGTGGGACGGGTTCGCTCGGGCTTGAAGCACTGTCGCGAGGGGCGCAGTTTGTACAATTCGTCGAACGCGACGCCGTCGCGCGCGAATACTTACAAAAAAATATTGATAATCTTGGCGTTGAAAAAAGAACAGTTGTATCGCGCCTTTCCGCGGAACGTGAAGCCGCCGCCGCCTCCGCGGGTTCGTTTCATATCATTTCGATGGATCCCCCGTACGCCGAAATAACAAATATTCCCCGGCGGAAAGCGGTGATGACGCTGCTGCGCGATCTTTACAATCGCGTGCTAGCGCCGGGCGGCATCGTTATTTTACATTTTCCCGACAAGTCTCTTGCCGAGCACGATTTCGCGGGCTTGGGTTTGTTCCGGTTTCGTAATTACGGCCGCAACGCCGTCGCGATTCTCAAAAAAGATAAATAATATTAAATAATCAGTCAACTGCGCATAATGCTACAGAAAACCCGTTTCGATTGTGTTGTATTCGGAAGTTCCGTGCTACAAAAAGGCGCGCTGCGCAAAGGCTGGCTTGCTCTGCGCGACGGAATTGTAGTCGACGCGGGCAACGGGCGCGTTCCACCGGCAAAATTACAAATCGACGCGGGCGGCGACGCCGTCGGGCCCGCATTTGTAGATACTCACATTCACGGCTATGGCGGTCACGACGCGAGCGATTGCGGAGATCCGGAGCACGGCGAAAGCGCGCTGCGCGCGATGGCACGTTCATTACTCAAAGCGGGCGTCGGCGCCTTTTGCCCGACGTTGTATCCGTTGGATCCAGATATAACGATTCAATGCCTCAAGACGATTGCTAACGTTCGAAGAAACCAACAAATCGACGAATCGATCATTATCGGAGCGCATTTGGAGGGTCCGTTCGTCAATCCCATGCGCGCGGGCGCGCTCGAGATTGCTAAGATTCTAACGCCGAATTTGAAACTTGCAGAAACGTTCATCGATACGGGCGCGGTTTCGATTATGACAATCGCTCCCGAGCTTAAGAATACGAAAAGTATCATGGAAGCGTGCGTGCGCTCTGGAATTATTGTATCCATTGGACACTCGGCCGCCACGCTGGCGGAATGTAAACAAGCGTGTCTGCACGGCGCGTCGTCGATCACGCATCTATTCAACGCGATGCCGCCGTTTCACCACCGCGATTTTTCTATTGTAAATTTTGCATTGCTGGAGCCGGGATTTCCAACCGAGCTGATCGGCGATTTGCAACATGTCGGTGCTCCCGCAATCGATGTATTAATTCGCACGCGCGGATTGGATGGAATCCGGCTCGTCTCCGACAATCTCGCGGCGGCGGGCACGCGTGTTACAAAATTCAAAGCGGGAGGCCACCGCCTAACTGTTAAAAACGGAATAGTATATCGAGCCGGCGGCGGCATCGCGGGATCGTGCCGATCATTAGCATCGAGCGTGAGCGGTTTGAGCCGGACGGGTTTACTAACTCTCGAAGAAGCGTGGCGAATGGCGTCGGCGGAGCCCGCGCGGTTCGTGCGTCCTGCCGCTATTCGTGGATTTGCTAGAATTCCGCTAACAGAAGTCGTTGAGTCGTGAACTTAACATTTGTCGCGGCCGCGCCCATTTGGTAAAACTCCGCTATGCCCCGATCGCATTTAAAAGCCGCGTCTGTTAATTCAAAAAAACCGCGCGCGGGAATTATTATGGGATCGAAAAGCGATTGGGAAACGATGCGGCACGCCGCCGAAATGTTAGATCAATTGGGAGTTGAGTATGAAGTTAAGATTGTGTCGGCGCATCGCACCCCCGATTTATTGTTTGAATACGCGGAAACCGCGGAATCGCGCGGAATTGAAGTGATTATCGCCGGCGCGGGCGGCGCGGCGCATTTGCCCGGAATGACGGCGGCGAAAACTACAATTCCAGTTCTAGGCGTACCTGTTACATCGCGCGCTTTGAACGGGCTCGATTCTTTACTTTCAATTGTACAAATGCCCGGCGGAATTCCTGTTGCAACATTTGCAATCGGCGAGGCGGGCGCCAAAAACGCGGCAATTTTCGCGGCGAGTATTTTAGCGAATCACGACAAAAACATTCGGAATCATTTAATATCATTTCGCCGCGAGCAGACCTCCGGCGTTCTTGCCCAGCCCGATCCGCGGAAAATTAAATAATAATAATCTAGGACGTCGATGCGCATCGGAATTCTCGGCGGCGGGCAACTCGGTCGCATGTTAGCGATCGCGGGATATCCGCTTGGAATGAAGTTTACATTTCTCGACCCTTCGGCCGATGCGCCGATGGCCCCGCTCGCTCGTGGAATTGTGGCGGATTATAATGATCCGGCGGCGCTTGAAGAATTAGCATCGTCGTCCGACGTCGTGACGTGGGAATTCGAGAACGTCGGATTCGCCGCTGTCGATTTATTAACAAAACGAACGCAACTGTTTCCGCCGGCCAGTGCGTTGAACGTGAAACACGATCGTCTCTTTGAGAAGCAGTTTTTTGATCAATTAAAGATTCCGACGGCCCGGTATGCCAACGCTACAACTCGGAGTGAGTTTGATTCCGCGATGGCAACGATCGGATTTCCGCTAGTTGTTAAGTCTCGAAAATTTGGATACGACGGAAAAGGCCAGGCCGTATTGCGCGACCCGTCGCACTCGGGAGCCGTTTGGGACGCACTCAAAGGCGCGGCCGTCATCGTCGAAGAATTGATATCTTTTGAACGCGAGGTGTCGATTCTTAGCGTTCGCGGACGCGACGGCGCGACGGCGTTCTATCCAATAACGGAGAATCTTCACAAAAGCGGGATTCTCCGGCATTCGGTCGCGCCCGCGCCGAATATAAGTGATTCGCTGAGGTCCGAGGCCCAACAGTATGCAAATCGCATTTTAGATCATTTGCAATATGCGGGTGTTCTCGCGATCGAGTTTTTTCAAGTCAATGGCCGTTTATTAGCAAATGAACTTGCTCCGCGCGTTCATAATTCTGGACACTGGACGATCGACGGCGCGGCGACTTCACAATTTGAGAATCACCTGCGCGCGATCGCGGGGCTTCCGCTCGGTTCGACGCATGCCCGCTGCGCCACAGGAATGGTTAATATTATTGGCGGCTTTCCTAATATATCAAAAATCATATCCATTCCCGGAACGAGGTTGCATTTATACGGGAAGGCGGCGCGCCCCGGGCGCAAACTCGGCCACGTCAATATTTGTAACTTTGACGGCGAGCCGTGGACGGTTTTCGAGCAGAGGATGCGCGACGTGGCGTCGATGGTCGAATAGCAGAACATGTCCGGCCGACGAGTATTAACATTTGCCGCGCCGATTCTTATACTTTCGGCGCTCACGGCCGTTTGGATTGGTTTTCAGTATCGATCGATTCCGGGGTGGGACGAATCGTACCACGGCGTCACCGCGCTGCGGTACGCGCATTATATCAAAAACTTCGAGTTCAAGAATTTTTTTGAAGCATTAACATTTCCCGACGCGTATCCGCCGCTTGGCCACGCGGGAATGAGCCTCGGATTCTTAGTGTTCGGGTCCGATTATCATTCTCCGCGAATCATGACCGCGATCGCGTGGGCGCTCTCGATATTCTTAGCGTCGCGCGTGTCCGCGCGAATTGTAGATTCTACCGCGTCGGGCGTGGCGCAGTGCATGACCGCGCTGTTCGGCGTGTTGTGCGGCATCGGCGTGATGTCGGCCAACGCCGCGATGCTCGAGCCGTGGTCCGCGCTCGCGACGATTGTAAGTATTACATTTTTTGCGCGTGCGGTCGAGCGTCCCAGATTAATAACATTTCTGCTTTTCGGGCTCTCCCTCTCCGCCGGTCTTTTTGTAAAATATAACCACGGGCCCGTTCCGATTGTCGCAATACCTTGTTTGTTCATTTGGGAAAAGATACTACGATTCGTTCCGCGCGCCGAAGTTAAAGAAAGCGTTTCGTGGCGCCTCGCGGCTGCCGCCTTTGCCGGGCTCGCCGCACCGCTCGCGTGGTGGTATTTGTATCCTTGGCCGGGCGGGGGAGCAGAACTCGCCGAAGCTCACCGAAACGTAACAAAAAATTTCTTTACAAGTCCGACGGCGCAGGCGGGCTTCGGCATTGCCGGGCTGATCGCTTATTTTCCGTTCGCGTGCTGCCATTCGCTCGTGTCGTGCATTATACAGTTGTCGTCGATTGTTTATTTTACATTTTCAAGAACAAATTCGATTGCACGGTTTTGTTGTCTTGTGGCTGCGGGTTCAATCCTCGCCGTATTGATCTATCCACACCGCGAATATCGGTTTTTCTTGCCGGGACTTGTGGCGTTGTGGCCGCTCGCGGGCGCGATGACGGCGAAAGCGATTGTTCATATTTATAATAGGAACCGCGGCACCGGCGTGCTTGCGGCGCTCGGTCTCGCTATCGTTATCATCGCAACCGGCGGCGCCGGGGCTGTTCAGTTATATCAATTATTTCGCGCGGGGCCCGTGGACGAGCGCAGTCTTGCAAATACTCGAAACACGGTCGCGGCATGGACCGTTTCCTATCCTTTACTTCGCGGCCGAGCCGCCGAACCCGACGCGAGACAACAAATACTCGATGCGGCGGCAAAACATTTAGATCCCGTCCAACCGTTTGCGTGGGTCGGCGGCACGACAAACGATTTCAGCCGCGCGCTCGTGCGGTGGAGATTATATCAATTATCCGATCGAATTGAATGTTTAGATCGCGAAACCGCCATCGAAAATCACTTGTTATTTGATCCCGGATGGAATGAGCTTGGCTTTCGGCGGTGGGTGTTGGGCTTTCCGCAGGTTGTAACTATTTTTCCGCCAGATTTAGAATTCAAGCAATCGACGGAATATGAACGTTTATTTGTTAAATGGATGCCGCGCGTTACTGATTTTCAAATGAAGGCACAAGAGTCGTTTCCTATCAAACCCGACGGCGTTCGCCTCATCTCTATTTTTGTAAAGAAGTAGCCCGTCTCGCGGGATTCTCCGCTGTAAGCAGGAGAGCGCGGCCCCCGTGGCTCAAGTCGCGCCCGCCAAATTCCCGAACGGGGAGATGCCATTTTCCTCTTCCCATCTTATGCCCGGTGAGGCCATGAAGCTCTCCGCAACGTTTTTATTTGTAGCTTCGATTTTATTTGTAGTTTTCGGCGCGAGCATCTCTGCTCAAGACATGCCCGAAAAGTCTACAGATTCGCTGCATCGCAATGATTCATTATTTAACTTATTTACTTCGGTCAAGCCTCATTCGCTAACCGACGTTCGCGCGAAACCCGAAGCCTACCGAGGCTTGCCGGTTCAAATGGAAATACAATTTCACGAATCGCGCAGCATGGCGAATCCATTCTTTACACGTTTTACCGAAGATAATTATTATTGTTTTTCGGCGTGGGGAATCGAACAGCCGCTGTGGGATAAGGAAGAATATAAGAAAGATTTCGCATTCTTTTTTGTCGATCGAAAATCAATCATGTTCCGGCGAACGCTCGACGCCAAGATGTATAATAGAATGCGCGTGAAAGCGACCGTCCGCGACATCTTCCGCGGAATTCCGTATATTGAAATTACAGATGCCGATATTCTCGGCGGGTCCGTCACGGAAGCTACAATTATTCACGGCGCCAAGGCGAAAAAGCTTGTAAAAGAAGGAAACACGGCGGGCGCTCTCGCCGAGTACGAACGTGCGATGCGCGGCGACATTCCGGAAGTATCAAAAGCACAATTTCATATTGATATGGCGGAAGTATATATTCAACGTTCCGAGCGCGACAACGCAATTTCACAATTAGAAAATGCTAAAAAACTCGTGCCGACCGACATGTCGATCGCAATCGCCGTTGATAAAATAAAAGCAATGCCAGCGAACGCGCTTCGAATGGACGAGATTCGCGAAGTATTCGGCCAAGCGAAAGCGGCCCCCGCAAATGCAAAATTAACGGAGCCTGTTGCGTCGCGTCCCGCTGCGCAGGTTGTTACAGAAAACGCAAAGAAAGAAGTGAAGCCTCCGGAAAATAGTATTAAATCAGAATCCAGCGAAAAGAAGTAAAGGCTCTCGGGCCGCGCAGGCCGCCATGAGCGCGGAAACGACAATAACCAATAATAAATCGCCGTACGCCGCAAAGCGTGCGGCGGTGTCATTATTAGAGTTCGTCCGGCGGTTCGCTTCGCCCCGATCGAAAACGGCCGCGCTCTCCGCCGTGATCTTCATCATTGGAATAGCGATAACGATTTTGTTATTTCAGCATGAGTTCTCAAACGTTAGGAATCTGCGGGATTCAGAATTAGAGAACGGGGCAAAAGCAATTCAGCGCGAAGCCGCGGCACAAATACAAACTTTCGAAAATAAGCTTCGCTGCCTGCGCGTTCTTTTTAATGGATCGAAAAATGTTAAATTTGACGAGTGGCGCGCCGCAGCGTCTGAAATTGTCACTGCGCACAACACAAATAATACGCGCGCGATGGGAATCGGCTATATCGAGGCGGTTCGCTTGGAAGATCTTATTCAATATTTGGTAACTGTACGGACCAACGGACTTCCAAATTATCAAATCGTACCGGAATCGAGCGACGCGAATCTGCTGCTGGCGAGATATGTATTTCCAGGCGATTTTAGTATTATTCAGCCCGGGTTTGCCGTTCAGCGAAACTTACAATTCCGTGCCGCGCTCGAGAGCGCGCGCGACAGCGGCCGGCTTTCTACCATTTGCACGGGAGATTCGGAGCAAAATCGAATATTTACACTTGTGCTTCCCGTTTATAAAAATCCCGCTGCCGTTGATTCTTTAGAAACGCCAAGCGGCGATGCTTCGGGCTGGGTTTTTGTATCATTTGCATCCGAGGATTTACTTCATATTCTCCGCGGGCGCGCGCCCGACGGAAGCGTCATGACTCTCGAGCCGGAATCGGACGGCGAGCCGGAGTCCGCAGATACGGCGGGGCGGAACACCTATCAAAAGTTACAAATAGGCAACGAATCGTGGCAGCTTCGGATTTGGAGTCGTCTCGGAATTTCCGACCGGCGCGCGGAGGCGTACCCATGGTTAATATCAATAATAGGAGTATTGCTATCGGGCGCCTTGGCATGGATTGTCATTCTTGCCCGCTGGCGGTACGAGCGAATGTTAAAAAAAGCGGCGGACGCCGAGGGGCAGGCGCGAAACGACGTGCTGCAGCGCCGTGCTCTTTCGTTTATGACTACAGTTACCGACAACGGCGTCATATTGACAGATAGCGCAGGAATTATTCTTTGGGTTAACGACGAATTTGCTAAATTAACGGAATATACAAAAGAAGACGTTATTGGTAAGAAACCGACGTCTTTCATTTTCGGGCCTGGAACCGCGGCTGAGACGATTCGCGACATGCGCCATCAGCTCGCCGAGGGAGGCGGATTTCGTATTGAATTCGCGAGCCGCACGAAATCGGAAAAGGAGTATTGGGTTGAAAATGAAATGAGGCCGATCCGGGATCAAAACAATAATATAACTAATTTTATCGTTGTTCAGCGCGATATTACAGATCGTAAACGCGCGCAGGCCGAACTCGAACTCACGCGCGACGCGGCGTTGACAGCCGCGCGCCAAAAATCACAATTCATGGAAAACCTCGCGCGCGAACTGCGAACGCATCTCACGGGCGTTATTGGTATGAATAAAATGCTGGTCGACACGAAGCTCGCTCCAGAACAGTTAGAACTGGCGAGAACGGCTCGCCGAAGCGGCGACGCGCTTGCTAAGATTCTTGAGGATGCTAATAACTATTGGCGCGTCGAAGCTGGCTCGGTTGATTTGGAACAAATCGAATTTGATCCGCGCGAGATGGTGGAAGACCTTGCCGAATTGTATGCGGACGGCGCGGGCGTTTACGGCCTTGAATTAATATGTTTGATTCACCCGGATGTTCCGCTCGTGGTGGGCTATTCGGCGTGCGTGCGGCAGGTGTTGGTTCATTTAATGGATAACGCGGTCGAGTTTACAAATGTCGGCGAGATCATTATTGAGGTCAAGTGCGCCGAAAACCGCGACGCGCAAGACCCCAAACTGCGTTTTTCCGTGCGCGACACGGGCGTGGGCATAACCAAAGAAGATATATCAAAACTTTTCAGCCCGTTTGAGCGCGGGTCAAATGTATCAACTAGAAAAACGCGCGGCTCCGGTTTGGGCCTTGCCGTTTCACAACAATTAGTTAAGAAAATGGGCGGCGCCATTTCTGTCCGCAGCGAGGCTGGGCGCGGAAGTGAATTTACATTTGAGATTCCGTTCAGGGCGGCGCGCGCAATTCAAGTTTTTGATAGGACGCGATTTGATGGAAAGCGAATATTGCTTGCCGACGACCAGCCGGCGTCGCGCGCTGCAAGCGCGGATTTGTTAAGAAGCAACGGAGCAACTGTTACAGAATGCGAAGACGGCGCGTCGGCGATTGCAATATTTAAGAATCAAGTGCCCGAGAATATCGCGTGGGATGCCGTCGTGCTCGACCAGGAAATGCCGGGGCTGGGCGGATTCGCGGTGGCCGCCGCCATCCGAGGCGAAATTGGCAACGCTACAATACCGATTGTGTTATTAACAGTTTTTGGAAAGCAACTTTCGCTCGAACAGGAACAGCGCATCGGCGTTCATACAATATTATCAAAACCCCTCCGCGCGTCGAAATTTCTCACGGCAGTCGAGGCGGCGCTGCGCGGCGAATTGAAGCCGCGGACGGATTATACAAAAGACGAAGTCTCTATAAGTAGTATTGGCGGCGAAATTGAACAATACGCGCCGATCGCGCTGGTTGTCGAAGACGACTCCGTGTGCCAAACGGTCGCAAAAGCACTACTCAAAAAACTCGGTTGGCGAACCGACACCGCGAAGAACGGCGCACTGGCGCTCGATTTGATAACTAAGAATTTATACGACGTGATTCTTATGGATTGCCAGATGCCCGAAATGAACGGTTTTGAAGCAACCGCCGCCATTCGCGGATTTGAAACAAACGGGGGGCGCATTCCGATTATTGCAATGACCGCGAACGCCGCGCAAGGCGAGCGGGAGAAATGTATAGAAGTGGGAATGGATGACTACTTATCCAAACCTGTAAAGTTAAACGAACTGCGGGCGAAGCTCGCGGAATGGTATAAACCGAGAAATATTAAAAATACAGAAAGCTTTCCCGCCGCTTCTGCTCAGGAAACCCGCTCCGAAATCCGTTTGGCACAGCCGGTATTTGATAAGATTGCATCGCAACTACTGCACCGCCTCCACTCGCTCGGGTTGTTAGATCAGCCGACTGCGTGCGAAGATACAATTCAATCATTTGTTAGAGGCGCTGGAGATATTGTTGCATCGACGCGCGTTTCGCTCGCGACGCAAGACACAACGACGGGGCTCGAACTAACACAACGGCTCCAGCGCGCGAGTTCACATTTCGGTGCGGTGTCGGTCGCGGAGGCCGCCGTAGCGCTTCTCGAGAAAGTTAAGATAAATGACATCTCGGGCGCCATCATTGCGCTTGATACTCTCGAAAAAGAGTTAAATGACGTGAGAGAAGTCGCTCTGGAAATTGTAAAGGATCCGGATTCGCTCCAGCGCCACGCCACGCT
>JBJXHE010000151.1:0-16302 GCA_046160785.1 Planctomycetota bacterium | reverse complement strand
CTAGCGCACCGGGTTGGTGTGTGGACCACGGCGGCGCGAGAAGGAGCGGAGCTTGCTCCGCTCCTTCATACGCGCCGTCAATTATAATAAATGTTATGAGTGCCTGGAACCGAATGGGACATAACTGTCACTTTGCAGGCATAAGTCCTTTAGAAGCGATAACGGGGACAGTCCCCGTTATTTTTTCGTTATTTTTTCCGTGTAACAATTCGGCGGCAGTGGTCCAGGCGGGTATCGTTTAACTAATATTCCGTCGCCACGGTTATGCGCGCGAGCACGCGACCCAACGCGATCTTCCTTCCGTGCAACGTAATGTAAATTATCAATTCCGCGCGAGCATGCGATATACACCGGCCCCCCCGGGGAGGGCTAAAGGTCCCGATATGCACTAAATGTCGCGGGCGGCAACGCGCCTGCGAGAGTGGCGGCGTCGGCATCGGATATCGCTAACTTTTCGCCGGTGCCGCGGAATATTTGTAATCCCTGTGATCGCGCGACTAATTCGCGGAGTGTGCGGCCGGCGGGGGCGTCGGGCCACGGGCCTTCGATTTCGCGCCATGTAAATAATACGGGAGCGACTTTTTTTGCATACTCCCAGTACGATAAATTATCGGTTTGAAAGATAAATAATCCGCCGGGCTTTAGCGAACGGTGGATTGCTAACAAAACTTCGGGCGAGAGCTGGCGCCGCTCAATTTTGTTTTGATCATAATAGGGCTGCGGATGATACAAATGAACTTCGTCGAGCGAAGACGGCTCGCATCGTTCTATAATAAATTCGGTGGCGTCGCCCCACGCATATTTACAATTCGTGAGTCCGCGCTGGCCCGCGCGCAGCGACGCAAGGCGTATCGCCGGTGGGACAAGCTCGATTCCCAAATGATCGAATTCGGGGCGCTCGATCGCGGATTGTATAAAATAACGGCCGTTGCCGCAGCCGAGGTCGACGGCTTTTTTAGCATCGCGGCCAAAGGTTATTTTCCAATTAAATATTTTACCTTTGTCGCCGAGCTGCGCGCGCGTGCGAGTCCACAATTCTTTTGATAACTTTTTTCCGGGGAACGGCGGGCCGCCGTCGTGATCGCTCTGAAGCCCGCCGCGGCCGGGCGCGTGCGCGGGTTCGTTAGTATTCGGCGGCCGAAAATTGCCGCGCATTTTTTGTTGTGAACGGCCGAATCGGGGATTTCGTGGAGACGAACGCATTTATAAATTTTAATAGATATATAACTATTGGCGGGAGCGCATGGGAATCGAACCCACCAGCCCCGCTCGTGGCGGAGCACAACGGCTTTGAAGACCGTGCCGGACACCAGCCCAGATCCGCTCCCGGATCGGCGATGCGATAGAAATTGATAGTATAAGAAAACGCGTTTGAGCGGAAGGTCTTGTTTGTTAATTTTGTCAGGCGAGCCGCCGCAGCGAAGCCGCGATCGGCGCGTACGCCACTCGGACAAACGGAAAAATCGCGGAGGCGCAGCCAATTAATATTCCGAGCGGAAACGCCGCGGCGAAAACATCCGCGGGGATTCGAAAACCTAACAAAAAGCCGTTGCCCACGTCGTGCCACGGACCGTCGATCGAAAAAAGTAATTTTGCGCCGCCCGCGCCCGCGAGCGTTGACGACATGCAAAGAATAACCACTTCTGTTAATAATAATATCAAAACGGCGAACGGCGTGAAACCCAGACTCTTCATGACTGCAATTTCGGTCGCACGTTCACGAGCGGTGATCGCGAGCGAATTGCCGGCGACGCATAACATTGCAAACGCGCACGCGCCTGCGATCGCGCGCAATAAAACTGTAATATTTCCCAGCAATGATACAAATTGACCCTGGAATTGCCTTTCCGTTTCAGTAACCGTCGGTGCCTCGCTGTTTGCAAACATTGCGTCGACGCGCGCCGAAACGTTGCCAGCGTCGTCCATCGAATTGCATATAATATTAAAAAACGTGACCTGTCCGGGCCGCCCCATCAATTCTTCTAAATAATCGCGATGAAAATAAAACGTCGAGTTTTCGGGGCCGTCGTAGCACGAGCGAAGCGTCACTTCGACGTCGGGGAAACCTGTTCCTTGAAATACAATTTTGTCTCCGAGTTTCCAGCCGTATTTTTGATATAAACCAATTCCGGCGCTTGCTCCTCGCCGATCGGATATAAATTCTTTCGAGAGTTCGGGCCGAGGCTTGCCCGTTTCGGGATCGACGACGCGCGTCTCCGGATAATTTTCAATAATTTTTTCAGGGTCGATGGCAAGTTTACCAAAAAAATATTCGGGTTTTAGTTCTTTATAAATACCCCAATAAAGCACAAGCCCGCAGATTCCATGAACACCGGGAATATTTAATATGCGCGGTCCATAATTTTCTGGAAGAGGATCGCGAAACGAAGTCGCGCGCCGCACGATGAGGCGCCTTTCCGAACCATCGATGCGCGGCATGTCGTCGAGGTGGCGGAGCATGCTTTCTAATACAACAATTAAAAACGTGGACGCCGACAGCGAAATCAGCGTTAACAATGTGCGCCGCTTGTTGCGAAGCAAATTTTTATAAATAAGGGGGAAGTACTTCACGCGCGCGCCCGTCGCCCCCAATTATTATGATCCGGAATTAGATTGCGCGCATCGCTTGCGTGATCGTCGCGCGCGACGCTTGAATCGCAGGCAATAATCCGCCAAGGACGCCGAGCACCGCGCCGAATAGGAATCCGTCGAGAATGACGCGCGGTGTCACCTGGAATGCAAATGTTAATTCTGAAAATGTAGCGAAATTGGTGGTTCCCGTCGACACGCCGTTAACCGCAAATGATATGATCGCGCCGAGCGCACCGCCGAGTATAGATAATAATACAGATTCGATCATAAATGATACTAAAATCGCGCGGCGTTTGAAACCGATCGCGCGCAACACTGCAATTTCACGGCTGCGCGACGCGACGGCCGCGTACATCGTATTCATGACCGCGAACGCGGCGCCGACCGCCATGAATACTGCAATAAATTGTCCGATCGCCGCGATGGGGCTTCCGAGTTCGGTTTGTTTACGAAAATAGTCGCGTTCTGTAACCGCGTCGACGGATTTTAATTGTGGATCACGCTTCGGAGCTAATAGTAACGAAAGGCCGGCTTCCGAAGTTTTTGATACTTCTTCCATTCCAATGGAGTTTAATACAGATGTGATCTTTGGAGTTTTTGAATCCGCTTGCGCGGAGAGGCCGAGGTCTTTGGGTATCGCGCCAGAATCATAATAATCTTTCGCGGTTTTTAATTCTCCGCTGCGGGCGCGCACCCAAACGGCGCTCCACGCGTCGCGCAGAAACGCGCCCGCGATGGTTTCTGCATCGCCCCAGATCTCGGAATTGTATGCTGTCGTTCCCGCGTCGAAGATTCCTACAACTTTCCAATTGCGCTTTCCCAATGGTAGTGAATCGCCAATTTTACAATTCTCAAACCGGTCGGATATTGATTTTGCGACGGCTACTTCCGTCATCCCTTCGCGCGGCCACGAGCCATCTCTTAATTGAACATGCGCGCGCAATTCGCGTCCGGCGGGCGACATGCCGCGAATGGCGACGTTACTATTCCCGTTATTATTAACACGCGGTAAATTTAACAAAACCATGACCTCGCGCGAAACAATAGCTTTTCCATCTTTATCTTTTTCGATCCCGTCGAGCGCTTCAATAATCGGCGCTTCCGAGCGCTGAACGGATGAGTTGGTTTCCGTCCGCGAGGATTTTCGTATAAATACAATTGTATTTTCGCTGCCTGTGTCCATGAGCGCCGCGGTGAGGCCGTTGTTGAGCGCTTCAACCGCGCAGAACACTCCCGTGGGAAGCGCAATTCCGAGCGCCGTCATGAGCGTGCCGACGCGCCGCACGAACAGATGGCGAATATTATATTTAAGGGGGAGTCCGAACATTTATATATTTAAGAAATATGTATTAGAAAATAAATATTAATCGTTACGCGAGGCGGCGCAGAGACGTCGATATCGGCAGCCGCACGACACGCCAGCACGGGAAGAAGGATGATACAATTCCGACGGCCGCCCCGACGATGATTGCGGCGGCCGGGATCCACGGTTTCATCGTGTATTCCGCGAAGAAAAACGCCATCGGCGAATGTTGCATTCCTTCCTCGATGATGGGGGAGCCAAAATATGCAATTCCCGCTCCGAGCGACGCGCCAATTAATGCTACAATTGTTGCCTCGATCATTAATATTGTGAGCACGCTTCCGGGCACAAATCCGATCGCTTTCATGACGCCGATTTCCTGCGCGCGCTCGCGCGCGGCCATAGCTGTAGTATTCGCCGCGACCATGAGCATGGTAAATGCGATGGCCATCCCGATCGAACGCACGAGCATCGATAGATTTCCCATCATCTTTACAAATCCGAGCTGAAACGCCTGCTCTGTTTCTGTTAATGTTTCAAAATCGGAATTTGCAAACATTCCGTCGATCTTCTCAATCAGGCGCGGGATGTCGTCGGAGTTCTTGACTCGCGCCGACACGATGCCGATCAGGCCCGGGCGCCCGAGAAGTTCATCAATATATTTATGATGATAATACAGAGTTTGATTATCTGTGCCGCCCTTTTCCGCGTGATACGCCGCGCGCAATGTTAATTCTAGGTTGATTGGATAAATCATTCCCTGCAGCGTGATGCGTTCGCCGAGTTTCCAGCCGTGCTGTTTACACAATTCCCAACCTGCGATCGCGCCCGCGCGGTCTTTCTTAAATTCTTCATACAATTCTGGGCTCGGCTTGCCCGTGGCAGGATCGACAACTTTAGCTTCGGAGACGACGCGCTGAAACGTCTCGGGATCGCACGATAATTGTCCGAAAAAGTTCTCCGGTTTGAATTCTTTATAAATGCCGCCGAACCAAACCATCGGCGTAACGCTATCAATACCTTCGAGCTGCGCGACTTTATCAATATAACTCTCGGGCAGCCGGTCGGCGAGCGATGTCTTTCGCCGCACAATAATACGGTTCACGCTTCCGGTTTCCTCGGCGTGCGTTACCATATAATTAAGAAGTCCTTCGAGCGTTGCTAATAAAAATACCGACGCCGCGAGCGAGAGGATTGTGAGAGTCGTGCGTCGTTTATTACGAAACGCGTTTGCTAAAATAAATCCGGGATAATTCATGATGAAGCCTACTTCACATTCGGCGCCGGTTTCTGTTCGTCACCCGCGAGCACGCCTTTTTCTAAATGTACAATTCGGCTCGCGCGCTCGGCGGCGTGCGGATCGTGCGTCACCATAAGTATGGTCTTGCCGAGCTCGGTGTTGAGGCGTTTGAGTAATGTTAAAATTCCCTCGCCCGAAACGCGGTCGAGGTCGCCGGTCGGCTCGTCGGCTAGAAGTAGTAACGGATCTGTTACAAGCGCGCGCGCGATCGCGACGCGCTGCTCCTGGCCGCCCGAAAGCTGGCGCGGGTAATGGCCCGACCGATCCGCGAGGCCGACGACGTTGAGCGCCGTTGCGACGTGCTCGCGGCGTTTTTGTTTATTCAGCTTTGTTAACAAAAGCGGCAATTCAACATTTTCCGCGGCGGTGAGAACCGGAATTAAGTTATATAACTGAAAAATGAATCCGACGTTTTGCGCGCGCCAGCGCGCGAGCTCAGACTCGCTCAGATCTGTTATATCTAATTTATCGACGGAGACCGTGCCCGACGTCGGCCGATCGATGCCGGCGATGATATTTAATAATGTTGTCTTGCCCGAGCCCGACGGCCCCATCAGCGCGACGAATTCGCCCTTTTGTATTGTTAGCGTCAATCCGTCGAGAACGCGCACTTCAATAACGTCGCGCCCTTCGCCGCGGGTGTAGGTTTTTTCTAAGTTATGAACGTGAACGAGCGTTTCTGCCATGGATCGTTTTGAATAGTAGGGTTTATTGTAATATTTATTTCTTGAGTTTGACTTTCATGCCGTCCGCGAGATCCGCGGGTCCGTTTACAATCATTTCGTCGCCTTCCGCGAGCCCCGAGCGAATTTCGACGCGGTCGCCGGTGGCGTCGCCGATTTCAATATTCCGTTTTGTTACTTTTCCGTCGCGAAATAGATATGCAACATTCTGCGAACCGGACTTTCGAACGCCCGCATTCGGCGCGAGAAGTTTGGGCGCGCTGCGGCTTTGAATTGCCTCGCGAAGAAATACAACTTTACACGCCAATTCGGGTTTGAGGCGTGCGTCGCGCTCGATAAAAGTTACTTTTGCGGCGACCGTTCCTTTCTGCCGATTCGCGCCCGGCATCAGGATTCTTAACTTTCCCGGAAACGTGCGATCCGGAATCGCGTCGACTTGGATTTCACAATTCTGCTGGCTCGTCACTTTGGATAGATTGCCTTCGTTAATATCAACTTCCGCTTCTAATGTATCAAAATCCGCGATTTGAAAGATCGACCCAGACGTCACCTGCCCGCTCACGACGCCCGGAGAAACGGATTCGCCGACTTCCGCTTGTTTTAGTAATATAACGCCCGCGAACGGCGCGCGAATAATAGTATCTTCAACCGCCGACTCCGCGATCGCGACCTCGGATCTCTTAACTTCGACGTCGGCCTCCGCGGATTTGAAGTCTTTCTTGAGCCACTCAATATTAGCTTCGGCCGTTTTTATTTGTTGTTTCGCGGTTTCGTGCGCCGCCGTCGAAATTGCTAAGGTTGTTTCCGCCATTTCGCGGTCTTTGCGAACGGCGGCTCCCGCTTTTTCCGCCTCGCGATATCGTTTCACTTCGCGTTCGTCTCCGTCGCGGCGCGCCTGCGTTTCAATAATTCTACTTTTAGCTTCCGCGAGTTCCTGCTCCGCCCTCGCGATCGCCATTTGCGCTTTTGATACATTTGCCAGTGACGCCGCGACAGAAGCTTTCGCCTGCGCGAGCCGCGCGTCGACATCGGTGTGGTCGAGTCTTGCTACAATTTGGTTTTCTGTTACACGCTCTCCTTCATTAGCAAAACGCTCGACGAGCCGCCGCGGCGACTTCGCGCCTAATATTGCCTTCCGCTGCGCGACCACGTAGCCCGAAGCCGTCAGCACCGCGCTGCCCTCGGAGGGTGTAACTAATACGACGCGGCTTGTTGTTATTTCGGGAATCGAAAATTCATTTTTCCAATAGTAAAATCCGCCGGCCGCTCCAACGCCGATCAGTAATATTAAAATAATAATCGGCCACGGCGAACGGCGGCGGCGAACGATGTCGCGGCGTTCGCCGCGATCAATTGTTAGTTTGTTAAGATCGGCCGAAGCCGCGCTTTCGTGGGACATTTTGGGAAGCAAGTTTTGTGAAGGCGCGAGCCGACCATAAACTCTGCCACTGTAACAACCATGCCCCAATCACGATTCCGCCTCGATCAGTTAGAAATCCCCGACATTCTTCCGGGGTTTTCGCTGCGCCGTTACGAGCCGGGCGATGAGATTAAGATTCTTGAGACGTTCAATCGGGTTTTCGCGCAGGGAAATCCTTATTTCGAGCCGCGCACGCCGGCGCGATGGAAGTGGCAATACTCCGATAATCCGGCGGGCGGCCAGATCGTGGTCGCCGTTCATGACGAGACACAGGCGATCGTCGCGCAATACGCGGCGGTGCCCAGGAAGTTTCGCGCACCCGGCCGCGAAGGTATCGCCGCCGAGGCCGTCGATTCATTTGTAGATGCTAAGTTTCGCGCGGCCTTGCGGCGTCCCGGTTTATTTGTAGTAACAGTAAATCGATGGACGAAGGAGTTCTGCGGCGACGGCGGCGATTTCTTTTTTTATGGATTGCCGATCGAGACGGCCGCGCGCATCGGCGGCGCATTCTTAGACTACCAATGCGTTGAGACAACTTTAGCATTGGAAAAGAATATTGAAATGCCGCGGCCGTTCGGGGGCCCCGCGATGCCGGCCGTTTCGGAAATAACCTATTTCGACGAGCGATTTGATAAGTTATGGACGTCGCTCGCGCCCGAGCTTGGAATGGCAAACATCCGTTCGGGTGAATATTTACGATGGCGTTATTTGATGCATCCGGAGTTTCGTTACAGAATCGCCGCGGTCGGAAACTCCAGCGAAATTATTGGATATATGATTACGCGGCGCGGCGTCTTCGACGACCGCAGCGATCAGCTCATTGTTGATTTTCTGGTAGCCCGCGGCGATCTCGACACGATGCGAACATTATTAAAATGGGCGGCCGACCGCGGACGCGAGGAAGGCGCGGCGCAATTATCGTGCATGCTGCCCGCCGCGACGCCGTGGTTCGCCGATTTGCAGCGTCTCGGATTCTTTACAAGGCCGACAAAATACGAATGGACTGTTTCTCACAATAAACGGCCGTTCGAAACGCACAATTTAAGAAAGGAGTGGTTTTACACTCTCGGCGATACCGACTTGGTTTAGTTAAGTATCAATTAAATATATCAAATTACTATTTATTAACGATGCCGGAACAACAAATCGAACTTCGCCACTTTCAGCCCGGCGACGAGCAGCCGCTTCTTGAATGTATGCATCGCGTGTTTGGCGCCGGCACGCCTGAAGGGCGGCCGCGCACTCTGGACCGCTGGAAATGGCAATTTGAACAAAATCCGGTTCCCGGCGGAAAAGAATTAGTATTGCTCGCGGTCGACAACGCGGCGAATCCTACAAAAGTCGTCGGGCACTTCGGCGGCGTGCCGATTCGTATGTTTGACCGCGGCGAATCTAAAATTGCAATATTAGCCGTCGACCAGATGGTGGATCCGGCGTACCGCCGAGGTCTCCGCCGGCCGGGGCTTTTTGGTAATTTAGGTTTGGAATGGTTTGAAAAACATCAAAAACCCGGCACGAATGATCTCGTGTTTGGCTTTCCGAATCTTGCACATTTTAGAATTGGCAGCGCGGTGCTTCGTTACGAAGTCGTTCGCACGCAGGCCGTATTGTATCGAGAGCCTCTTTCGCCTCTCGCGCCGGGCGGCGGAATTGAAGTTAAAGAAGTATTTGTAGCAAACGAGGAATATGACCTCCTGTTCGAGCGGCTCGCGCCCGACATGCGATTATTAGTCTGGCGCGATCATCAATATCTCAATTGGCGTTATTTTAAACATCCCGATTTTAAGTATCGGATGTTCGAAGCTCGCGGCGCGGGGGCGCTGCGCGGCTGGATGGTCGTGCGCTGCTGCGATTGGTTTATTGATAACAATTGCGTTATTATTGATTGGTTCGTTCCGGGCGGCGACATCGACGCGGCTCGCGAATTGTTACGAGCCGCCGAGGCCGTCCGCGCCGAAGCGGCAAGCCCGTGTATTTCAATCATGATCACCGACAACAATCCGTGGTTTCGCGATTTACAAAAAGAAGGATTCATGGCGACGCCGACGGATTATTTATGTTGCGTCGTGTCGATGGGAAAGAATTATAGTACGTATGTATTAAGAAAAGATTGGTATTATTGCCACGGCGACTTTGATCATATATAAACTGCGATCATATATTAAAAAGGCCGGGCTGAGCCCGGCCTAGGTTTGTCACCCCTCGCGCCCGGCTCCGTTGCTTTTTGTAAAGGGAGGGCGGGACGCGATCCCCTGAGGGGAATTATTATGACATTCGATTCATCGATATTGCGTTTACTCGGGAATCGACGGCGTCACGCGCCAAATATCCCAGTTGCCCGACTTCTTCGAGCAAAAGTAAATATTATTATCTGGACCCCAGCACGGCATGCCCTCTTCGCCGGAATCGGCGGTGATCTGCGTCGGAGACGTTCCGTCGACTTTCATAATCCACAGGTCCATGCTTCCCGCTTGATTCGATATATATGCAATCCACTTCCCGTCGGGCGAGAACGACGGCGCAACCTGATCTTTACTATCATCAGTGATTTGAGTGCGGACGGAACCGGCCGCGTCCATCATCCAAAGATCCCAGTTGCCTGAAACGTCGGAACTGAATGCAATTTTACTATTGTCAGGCGCCCACACCGGGTACGCACCGGGTCCGAAATGTGTTAACTCCGTTCCGTCAATATTACATTTCCAAATATGAGGTAACTGATTTCGATAAATACTATATTTATCAAATCCGGCATTGACGACCACGATCTGTTCGCTTCCGACTCCGCGCGATGAAAAACAAACGGCTTTCCCGTCTTTCGACGCGCTTGCGCCGAAATCGATCATATCCGTTCCTTTTGTTATCATCGTTGTTCCTCCGCCTCCGTCGGCGCGCTTCTTCCAGAGTGAATATTTGCCAAGCCGGTTTGACGCGAAAACGATCGTTTTATTATCAGGAAGCCATGTCGGCTGAACTTCGTTCGAGGGCTCATCGGTCACTTGCTGCCGGCTCTTTCCAGACTTGTCAATTGTTAATATATCATATTGACCTCCCTTGTTTACTTGAAATGCAACAATAGCGCCGTTGGGAGAAACGGCGGGCTCGACTTCGTCGTCCGCGGAATCCGTCAAGCGCACAACGTTGATCGCGGCTCCTGTCACTTTAATAGTATGCCGCGATTCATCGACGACCGGCGCCGACGCGCAACTATTAAATAAAACAACTAAAGACAACGCGCCGATAAGCAGCGTTTTTGATGATACCTCATTCATTTACAATTCTCCGGGCGGGGTGCCCAAAATGTTAGGGTTGTTCGAATACTACCGATATGCGAAGGTCCGTCAATACTGCGATTCGCGCGGTTGCCCGCCGGCCTGCCCGCCTCAAAACGAATCCGCTGCAACGCAAGCACCGCGCGATCAACGAATTTCGAGCGTGAGTTTTCATAGCGAAATACAACCGGAAACTGCAAAGCGAACGCACACCCGCGCGCCTCACCCGAAAACGCGCTAGACATCTCCACGTCGCGAGGTTGTTCTTAGGGTGTGTTCGAAATCCGCAAACTCCCTCTGTTTCACGTTGTATTGTTAGCGTCGTCGATGGCGGCGCTCGCGGTTTCTATCGGGGCGCCGGTTTCGAATATTGATATTCGCAGGACTGGGGAAGCCGATTTGATAAATTCAACGAAACCCCCGAAAAGTAAAAATACAATTCGGTTCGGTCGCGACATTCGCCCTCTCCTCGCCGACCGATGCTTCAAATGCCACGGGGGCGATGCAAACACGCGCGAAGCAAATTTAAGATTCGACGAGCGCGAATCCGCGACGGGCGACAGGAAAGGTAAGAAAGCGATTGTTCCAGGCAAGTTAAATGAAAGCGAAATGTGGAGGCGGATTACGAGCGATGATAAAGATGAAGTGATGCCGCCGCCGACAAGCAACAAAAAGAGTATTAATGAAGAAGAACGGGAATTGATAAGAGAGTGGATCGAGGACGGCGCAGGCTACGAGCCCCATTGGTCGTTCGCGGCTCCCGTCCGTTCCGCCCTTCCCGAAGTAAAAAATAAAAACTGGGCGCGAAACGAAATTGATACATTTATTCTGGCGAAGCTGGAGTCGGAGGGAATCGCACCGAGCGAGGAAGCTTCAAAGGAGGCCGCGATCCGTAGGCTCTATCTTGATATTACTGGACTGCCGCCGGCGCCCGAGGAAACGTTAGCATTTGTCAACGATCCAGATTCGAATGCGTATGAGAAATGGGTTGATAAATTATTAAATGAGGAACCCTACAAATCGCGTTACGCGGAGCGAATGGCGGCGCCGTGGCTCGACGCGGCGCGGTTCGCGGACACGTGCGGAATTCATACCGATGCGGGCCGGTCGATCTGGCCGTGGCGCGATTGGGTATTAAAAGCGTTCCGCGACAACGTGCCATTTGATACATTTACAATTGAACAGATCGCCGGGGATTTATTACCGAACGCGACGCGCGACCAAAAGATTGCGAGCGGATTTAATAGAAATCACGTGACGACTGACGAAGGCGGGGCGATCGCCGAAGAGTATCTTGTCGAATACGCCGTCGACCGCGTCGCGACGACCGGATCGGTATTCTTAGGATTAACGCTCGGATGCGCGCGCTGCCACGATCATAAGTTTGATCCGGTGTCGCAAAAGGAATTTTATCAATTCTACGCATTTTACAATTCGATCGAGGAGCCGGGGCTTTATTCACAATTGCCCGACGCGTATCGCGCACACGAACCGAATCTTAGAGTTCCAAGCCCCGAGCAGGAAGCGCGGCTTGAAACATTACAAAAAGACCTCGCCGCCGCGAAAGCAGCCGTCGACGCTCCGCTTCCCGGCGAAGACGCGAAAAGGTTAGAATTTATAAATACGCTCGTGAATTCGGCCGGGCTTCATTATGAAACGCCCGCGCCCGTTTCGGCGACGTCCGCGGGCGGAGCAGTATTAACCATTCAACCCGACAAATCGATTCTTGCTTCCGGCGCCAATCCCGCGCGCGACGAACAGAATATAATCATTCGGACGCAGCAGACCGGATTGCGAACATTACTATTAGAGGCGCTCGCCGACGCATCGCTTCCCGCGAAAAAGCCGGGGCGCGCACCAAACGGAAATGCAGTATTGACGGGCGTCGAGGCCGATGCGGTTTCGCTCGCGGATCCTACAAAACGAAAATCCTTACAATTCTTTTGGGCGTGGGCCGATCACGAGCAGCCCGACGGCGACCACCGAATTGTAAATATACTGAATGCGAAAGACGGCCTTGGCTGGGCGATCGGCGCGCATCAGCGCGCGGGCGGGCGCGTTGCCGTTTTAGTAACAAACGAGCCCTTTGGATTCGCGGGCGGAACGGAGCTCAAGATAAAGTTACAATACAATTCCATGTACGACCAGCATGTCCTGGGCCGTGTGCGTTTGAGTATTGGTAAATTAAACAATGCAGGGCTCGCGCGCCTGCCCATGACGCAGAGCGATTGGTATCGCGTCGGGCCGTTTCCGACCCCTAGCGGCGACGAAGCCTACAATAAAAAATTCGGCCCGGAGTCGGACGCCGCGCTCGATCTTAAGAAAAACTTTGGCGCAGGAAATCAATATTGGACGCACGTCGCGGCGCTCGCCGACGGCGCGTTGCACACTCTCCCGGATGGCGTCAACGCTACTTTTGTCGCCCGCCGCGTTTTCGCCGCGGCACCGCAAAAGTTAAATTTATCATTAGGAAGCGACGATTCGATACAAGTGTACGTCAACGGAAAGGAAGCGTTCGCGAAGCGCGTCGACCGCGGCCTCGCGCCCGATCAGGATAAAGCAACCATTGAACTGCGGGCCGGAGAGAATATTATTGTTCTTAAGATTGTTAATGTTGGCGGCGAGGCGGGATTTTATTATAAACCACTCATTGAACCTGAGATCCTCACCGGGGATTTGATGGCGGCGCTCCTTCCCGAGGCGGCTCGCGGCGGCGAACTTAACAATCGGCTTGCGATTGCGTGGAAGTTGTCGGCCTCGCCCGAATATCGAAAACGCCGCGACACGGTCGCGGCGCTCGACGCGGAAATTGTAAAATTAAATTCTGAAATTCCGCTGACGATGATTATGAAAGAACTCGAAAAGCCGCGTGAAACATTTGTATTAACGCGCGGTCTTTATGATCATCCCGACAAAGCCCAGCCTGTGTCGCGCGCCGTTCCCGCGGCTTTTGGAATATTACCAAAAGACGCACCGGCCAACCGGCTCGGCCTCGCGAAATGGCTCGTGGCGCCCGAGAATCCGCTCGTCGCGCGCGTGGCGGTGAATCGTTTTTGGGAACTCTTCTTTGGCGTCGGAATTGTTAAAACCTCCGACGATTTTGGATTGCAAAGCGATTGGCCAAGCCATCCGGAATTATTAGATTGGCTCGCGGTCGAATTTCGCGAGTCGAAATGGAACATCAAACAATTCGTTAAGAAAATTGTTATGAGTGCCGCGTACCGCCAGTCTTCGCGCGTTCGCCGCGACGTGGTGGAGCGCGATCCCGAGAATCGTTTACTATCATACTTTCCTCGCCGGCGGCTCTCGGCTGAACAGATCCGCGACCAAGTATTGTATATTTCGGGATTATTAGTTGAGCGGCTCGGCGGGCCGTCGGTGAAACCGTATCAACCGGCCGGGCTCTGGGAAGAAGTAGCCATGCCCGCGTCGAACACGCGCAATTTCCAGCGCGACAACGGGCAGGCTCTCTACCGCCGGAGTTTATATACCTATTGGAAACGCGCCGCGCCGCCGCCGTCGATGTTAACTCTCGACGCTCCGACGCGCGAGTTTTGTATCACCCGGCGAACGTCTACAAATACGCCGCTGCAGGCGCTTGTGCTCTGGAATGATGAACAATTCGTCGAGGCGGCGCGAAAATTAACAGAAAAAATTGTGGCGATCTCCGGAAACGATACAGAAAAGATCGGCCGGCTTTTTCAGATTTGCGCGGGGCGTGCGCCTGACGGGCCGGAATTCGAACTGTTAAAATCGACGCTTGCGGGATTCCGCGAACGGTATCGCAACAAACAGGATGACGCGAAAAAATTGTTAACAGTCGGGGCGTCTCCCGCGACAGAAACAACAGATCACACTGAATTTGCATCGTGGATGATGCTCGCGAACGCCGTGCTTTCGTTAGATATCACGATGAGCCGCTACTAATATAACTATGGATCCACTCGAAGAATATTACTTAAATCTTACGCGCCGCCGGTTTTTCTCGGGCGCGCTGAAGACGATGGGTGCGTGCCTCGGCGGCGCGGCGCTTTCTTCGATACTTAATGATAAGAAAGCGTACGCGGCGCCGAATGTAAATTATAGCGGGCAGCCCGGAGCGGGGGCTCTCGGCGCGCCGCACTTCCGCCCGAAGGCAAAACGCGTCATTTATTTACATATGGAAGGCGCGCCGAGCCAAATTGATTTGTTTGATTATAAACCAAAACTTCGCCAGCGTTATAATCAAGATCTGCCCGATTCGATCCGCCGCGGCCAGCGGCTCACGGGAATGACGAGCGGGCAAGACCGCTTTCCGATCGCGCCGTCAATCTTTAGATTCTCTAAATATAATAATAATCAGGACGGCGTTTGGATTAGTGAATTGATGCCGCACCTCGCGACCGTGTCGAATGAACTTTGTTTTATACATTCGATGAACACGGATGCTATTAATCACGAACCGGGAATAACATTTTTTCAAACCGGGAGCCAGCAGCCGGGGCGGCCGTCGTTTGGTTCGTGGGTGAGCTACGGCCTCGGCAGTTCGAACGCGGACCTGCCGTCATTTGTTGTATTAATTACGCAGGGTTTTGGTAACATGCAGGCGCTCTCGGCGCGATTTTGGGGAAGCGGTTTTCTGCCGAGCGAACAGCAAGGATGTAAACTAAGAAACGGCGCCGACCCGGTTTTATATCTAAAAGATCCCGACGGTGTTTCGCGTGCGGACCGCCGCCGTTTTCTCGATCTCGTCGCGAAAATGAATGAGATCGAATTTAACAAAACTCTGGATCCTGAGATTCAGACGCGAATCGCACAGGGCGAGATGGCGTTTCGAATGCAAATGTCGATGCCCGAGCTTGCCGATTTTAACGATGAGGCGGAAGCTACATTACAAATGTACGGCCCGGATGTTAAGAAACCAGGGACGTTCGCGTCGAGCTGTTTGATGGCGCGCCGGCTCGCGGAGCGCGGCGTGCGATTCATACAATTGTATATGCGCGGGTGGGACGCGCACGCGAATCTGCCGGGCGAGATTCGAACACAAACAAAAGCGGTTGACCAGCCGATGGCGGCATTAATTAAAGATTTGCGACGGCGCGGATTGTTAGATGATACATTAATTCTTTGGGCGTCGGAGTTCGGTCGAACTGTATATTGCCAGGGTCCGCTCAGCGAGACGAATTATGGACGCGATCACCATCCGCGCTGTTTCACTGTGTGGCTCGCCGGCGGCGGAATCAAACCCGGAATCACGCACGGGAGGTCGGACGAGTATTGTTATAATATCGAAGACAAACCCGTTGCCGTGCATGATCTCCACGCGACGATGTTACATTTGCTGGGCATCGATCACGAAAAGTTAATATTTAGACACATGGGGCGCGACTTCCGGCTCACCGATGTGTACGGATCGCGGATCCCAGAAATCTTAGCATAGCTGCCGGCGACGCGAATGTTAATATCAGTGCTTGCAACGACGCCGGATTGGGCCGCGTTTTTCGGACGCCTGCATCCGCTCATTTTACATATTCCGGTCGGAGTTTTTGTTTGTTGCGCACTGTTCGAGTTTTTTCAAATATTAAGAAAAGAGAGCGGGCGGCTGGCGCCCGGCGTTTTTGTATGGTTTGCCGCACTTGGCGGCGCGCTTTCAGCGGCGACCGGATATGTATTATCATCGGAGCGCGCGGAAGGAGATTCGACGCTCGAATGGCACCGATGGCTTGGAATTGTATCCGCGGTCCTCGGGCTTG
>JBJXHE010000150.1:0-14671 GCA_046160785.1 Planctomycetota bacterium | reverse complement strand
TGTGCTTTATGTGGCGATATTAAGTATCCTGCTCGAGCCGTCGTCCTCGGGGAATATTAGGATTCTGAGTTTCCTGTGAGGCGGGACGAGTAGGAGGAGTAATTCCGGATTTCACAACCGGCTGTTGGCTGATTCCGGGATTGATACCAATACCTCCATGCCCGCCACCTGCAGCGAACGCCCGTGATGCGATCAGTAGAGCAAAAATAATCACGAGTCGCGCGATTATTCTTGCCGCGCCCAATTTTAACATGGGATTTGGAGGCGCCATCGTGTTGATAATATAATATTACTTTAGTAATTTTTCTTGCAAAAGAGTTTGAAACTTTATGGAAGTGGTGTCGTTTTCAAGCCGCCTTTGAGAAAAGTTTTTCAAGTGTCTAAGAATCTGTTCGGAGAAATGCACATCATGAATACTCATCATTATATGTTCGACGAGTGAATAATCTTTAGTTGCAATTGCAAATGATAGCGTATTGCACAAAAAAACAGCCGCGATGTCTGGATCTAGCGTTCGTGGCAATGGAGCAATGAACGGCACTGCGTAAGAAATTTCATTGCTATCAATTGCTACCAAAATATACGTAGCTATAGCTGCATACCGAGATCTTAGCGAGCTAGAATTCCTAATTAATCGCTCCCAATGACTCAGTGTTGAGTGTCCGGCAAAGCTAGAATTCTTTGTTAGCCCCAATTGGAAGTCGGCCGATCTGCCCTCGCCCTCTAGTTCTACCGCAATCTCCAGCATTTTAATTATGACATCCGTTACTGCAGTTTTGCTTGCCGCCCGCTGCCTAACTAACACTTGCAGCTTTTTTGCACTTTCAATAAATTTATAATTCTCGGCCGTCTCCATCAGATTCGCTTTTGCGATCTTTAATTCTGGAACCGGCCGCGAATAATATATCCAATCACATGGATCAATAGTTTTGAGTAACGCTTGCGAATAATCCACCGCCATCTGCGCGATTGTTAGCGATCGATTCAAGCCAATACTTTTACTTAGTAATCCTCGAAGCGGCCTCGCGCTGCGGCGCATCTCTTTGCGGGCGTGAGTTAACATTTCAGCGCCCTCCGGCCCGGCTTCAAAAATGAGCCAGTCGAGGATTTCGTCGCGGTTGGTGGGTTCGAATTCTTTCATTGCGGTGGCTTCCGCGTCCGTCTCTTTGGTTTGCTAGTATCTCTTCGCGGCGCCCAACGCGCAATCCAACTTTCTACAAATGGCCTCGCCGCTTTCACAATATTTGCAAGTGCGAGGCGAACGTCGATTTCGGCCATTCCGTAGTGCGCCGCGATGCGCGGAGTGGGCCAGCCGTCGAGAATCCAATGATACAAAATCTGCCGGTCGCGAAGCGGAAACGTGAGTGCCGTTTCGCATATCGCGGCAGTGTACGCCTGTTTGCGAGTCTTGCCGCCGCGCGTTTCAACAATATAACGGTCGACGAAGAGGCGGCGCATCTTAAAAAACTCGATCGCAACTTCGAGATTATCAATAAGAACATTATAAAACTGCGTCGTCGGCTTTTTGACCCCTTCGAGAATTGCATATTCCGCCGCCCGCCCCGCAACCAAATACGGCGGCAGCGGGAGGCCGTCCTGCAGGCAGCGCTCGCGCACGATTGCTAACAAAATCGGCTGGATGCGATAACAGAGTTCTTCAAACTCGTCGGGATTTCCCTGGTGAGACGCAATATAAACTAAACGTTTTCCTACGGCGTTAATAACAATTCGTCGCTGTTCCGGGTCGGAGTTGGCATCGCCTTTATTAATATCTAAACGACTCGCGACTCTCTCGTTCGCAAGTTCATTGTGATCGTCCGAGTTAGGGGGTGTTCCCTCGGGGCGCTTCGGCAAATTTGCCTCCGACGTGCGCGTTCAAGTGTCGAGATGTGTAACGAGCCGGTCAAGGGATAAATATCCCGGCGCCGCGCTATTATTAGCTTTAGCGCGAGTCCCTGGCAGCCTGCTAACCCCCGGCTAATCTCCCGAGTCGGGCGCGCCGCGAAACATCAGGCGTTCGAGCCGGCGATTATACTGAAAATCGGTTCTTAATATTTGGGCTTCGGCCTTTAATTGTTGAATTTCATATTCGAGGCCGGCTTTCTTTTCGAGCAGCACCGTATTCTTAGCTTCCGCCGCGGCGCGCGCGCGCATCGCGGGAAGGGTGCCCGACACCGCGAGCCAGCCCGCCGTGCCGGAAATGATGAATATCGAAAGCGAACTGGTCCAGGTGAATTTACTCATAATGCTAAACACCCTTTTTAAAGAAAGCGCCGCCGTAAATCGCCTGCGAACCGAGCTCTTCTTCGATTCTTAGCAAACGGTTATATTTAGCAATACGGTCGCTGCGGCAGAGCGAGCCCGTCTTGATTTGTCCGGCATTTGTAGCAACCGCGAGGTCGGCAATTGTAGTGTCTTCCGTCTCGCCCGAGCGGTGCGACATTACGTTTTTGTAACCTGCGCGCGTCGCAAGCGACATCGTTTCTAACGTTTCCGTTAACGTTCCGATTTGATTCACTTTGACTAATACTGCGTTCGCCACGCCTTTTTGGATGCCTTCGCGAAGGCGTTTAACGTTAGTAACAAATAAATCGTCGCCGACGAGCTGCACGCGCGAGCCGATGCGGTCGGTGAGCGCTTTCCAGCTTTCCCAGTCGTCTTCGGCAATTCCGTCTTCGATCGAAACCATCGGGAAATTCTTCGACCACTGTTCGTAAAGATGTATCAAATCGGAACCGGGGACGTCCTTGCCTTCGAAATGATACTTTCCGTTTTTGTAAAATTCGGTCGCGGCGACGTCGAGCGCGAGGCTCACGTCGGAGCCGGTTTTTAATCCTACTTTCTCAATCGACGTCATTAACAATTCGAGAGCTTTCACATTATTTTCGAGCCGCGGCGCGAAACCGCCTTCGTCGCCGACGGATGTTGCTAATTTTTTCGATGTTAATTCTTTTTTGAGCGCGTGAAAAATTTCGGCGCCCCAGCGCAACGCTTCGGCGAACGACGGCGCGCCGTGCGGCACAATCATAAATTCTTGAATCGAGAGCCCGTTGTCGGCGTGCGCTCCTCCATTTAATACATTCATTAACGGAACGGGCAGCACGCGCGCCGACGAGCCGCCGACATAACGATAAAGCGGCAGATCATGATCACTCGCCGCCGCCTTCGCAATCGCTAACGATGCGCCTAGAATTGCATTTGCGCCAAGTTTACTTTTGTTGGGCGTGCCGTCGAGCTCGCAAAGGATTCTATCCATTTCCGCCTGATCGTCGGCGTCTTCGCCGGCGAGGCGTTCCGAAATTGTTATATTAACATTTTGAACGGCCTTGCGAACGCCCTTGCCGCCGTAGCGTTTGTCGCCGTCGCGCAGTTCATTAGCTTCGTGCGCGCCTGTACTCGCGCCCGACGGAACCGCGGCCATTCCAATCGCGCCGCTGCGCAGCGCGCATTCAACTTCAATGGTTGGATTGCCGCGCGAATCTAAAATTTCGCGGGCAAGAAGGCCGAGAATTTCCGACATAAATTAATATTAATAAAATTCGGGGCGAATTGGGGCCGCGAATTCTAGCGTTTGAAACGCGATTATCTACATCGGCGGTTCTTCGCCAGGTTTCGGCTCGGGTTTGGGAGCGGGTTTCTTTGCATCCGTTCCGCTGCCGCCTTTCTCTTTACTATTATCACTGCCTTTACCTTTGTCGCCGCCCTTCGGAACCTTTCCTTTCATCATTTCTTTCAAACGGTCAATGGCGGAGCCGACTTCTTCTTTATTAAGTGTGCCGTCGGAATCCTGATCGGCCAATTCGAAACCCTGCGGAAACGGCCACTCGGACGCGGAGATTTTTCCGTCGGCGTCGGCGTCGAGGTCTTTCACAGCTTCGTCGGGCGACATATTACCATATTTCGCAATCTTAGTTTTCCAGTCGCCGAACGCGCCTTTCTTATCTTTGTCGTTGCTCGCGTCGCCGGTCTTCGATTTGACTTCTTTACTATTAAATTCTTCCTTCGAAATCTTTTGATCGCTATTCAAATCGGCTTGATCGAGCCAGCCTTCGGGAATTCTGAATTCGTCGGGAGATAATTTAGAATCATTATTTGTATCCATCATTTGCAGATACTTCGAAGCTGCGTCATTCGGCTGCGGGTCGTCCTTCTTGTCGCCGGGCTTTTTTGTAGTTTCGTCGCCGCTGATTACAGATTTGTTTTTCTCTTTGCCTTTCTCCTTTCCCTTTTCTTTATTTTCTCCTTCGCGGCCCTTTTCGAGCGGCTCGGATTCCACCGGCATTTTCTTCAATTCCTCGCGGTCAAGGAATTTATCTTTATTTTTGTCGAGCCAGACGAACGAGCCTTTTGCTAATTCTGACGCAACGATAAATCCGTCTTTGTCGCCGTCGAATTTATCAAATGTGATATTTGCAAAAAGTTGGCGGACCGGCGCGACAGATGCGCCGGGGGCTTTCGCCTGAGGCGCGAACGCTAAGAAAACGAGTGTTGCTGTGATCATAGATTCTCTTCAGATAATAAAGTGACGAAAGAAAACTCAACCGCAGACACAAGATTGGGTAACGGCGAAGTTTGCCTTAAAAAGTTTCAACGCAGACGGAAACGACCGATTTTCGAGCGACGCCGGTGTCGCGGAGATGCGGGCGAACCGCGCCGCGAAAGCTGACGCAAAGTTTGCATTTGTTGGAACTTGTATTCGGAATATTAATAAAACGCGGGAATTCGCGCGGCCAGCATCGCATCCGCGCACGCGGTATTCACAATAAACCTTCACGAATTGACAGTCTACAAATCCGAGGTTAGCGATGGTCCGTGTCGATTTTAATCAAATAGAGAATTGTGATAACTACTCGAGCGTTCCAAATGGTTCCTATCCGTGTTACGTCGGGGAAGTTCGATCGCGGCGCGGCGACGACGGCGCCGAGCGGTGGGGCGTGCGATGGATTGTTGCTGATGGTCCGTACGCGGGCCGGACGGCCGCATGGGATTCGCTCGGTTTCGCGGGGCCCGGACTTCGACGCACAAAATTAATATTACAAAGGCTCGCGGTTCCGGTGGACGGCCCGCAGGAAATTGAGCCTTCGAGCGTCGAGGGCCGTCGCGCACTTGTTACAGTTTACGCGCAGGAACGCACTGACCCGATCACCGGAAGAAAAGTAATTGCGAATCGCGTTCCTTTTGCCGGAATTGAAGCATTGCCGGATCCGGATTCAGCACCGGCGGCGTGGACTCAAAACGAACCCGCCACGCTCGAATCGAATACTACTCCCGAGGCCGGCGAGATGGACGACGACCTCGCGTTCTAATCTTGGATCTTAATAATCCGATCCGGGCTGTTAGTATCGCCGCCTATGGACGAACGCAATCTCTTCGCCGTCGCGGAGCAAACGGCCGCCATCGCGTACGCACCCTATTCAAAGCTAAGAGTAGGATGCACGATCGAAGCTACAGATGGCCGCGTTTTTCAAGGATCGAATGTTGAAAATGCTTCATACGGCCTCACGATCTGCGCCGAGCGAGCGGCCATTTTTCACGCGATCGCACTCGGCGCGCGAAAGTTCCGAAAGATAGCAATCTACTCGTCGGGCACGCAGGTCATCACACCCTGCGGAGCGTGCCGCCAGGTGCTCGCTGAGTTTTGTGATGATTTGGAAATATTGTTAGCGTGTTCGACGGGAGAAATACGGCGCACGAAATTATCTATTTTGCTGCCCGATGCGTTTACGAAGAAAGGCCTGCCGACCTCGTAAAGAATAGGGTGTCGCGCAGGAAGCTTTTTGTAGGTTTCGTGTTCGCTGTATTGATGGCGATCGGATTTATTGTTTATATTACAAACACGCCGTCCGATCGCGACGCGCGAGAAAAAGATAAAAGAACTTCCGCCGAGGGAAACGCAACGCCAGATGTAAATAATGCTATCGGCGTCGAATTCATGGAGAATTCCGAGGCGGAACCCGGCCGTTTTGTAGCTTTAGAAGACGAGTTGCTCGCGGAAACCAGCCGGTATTTGGAGATTTACGGATTTGTTCGAAGCGCGGCGGGGGAGCGGCTCGGCGGAATTGAAGTATCGGTGCGCTCGCTCGACAGAATTGAAGATGAATCGCCGGATTCGCGGAAATTATTAGCAAAAGTGGCAACGGCCTCCGACGGTTCTTTTATAATACAAAAATTACCATTTCGAACGACGCTCGTCGTCGCGAACGCCGGTGATTTCGCTCCGGGTATTGCGATCATCGACCGCACGTGGCTCGCGGGATCATCGGAGCGCGTCGGGCCGCTCGCGATCACGCTCGAAAAAGGAATTGAAGTATCCGGAAAAGTAATATTACCGAACGGCGGCGACGCGGCGGGCGCGGAAATTAGTTATGAAATGGAACGCCCGACGCCGCTGATCGACGGCGTTTATTGTAACTTTGGCGCGGGCGGCGCCGCGGCGGTTCTCTGCGATTCGCAAGGAAAATTTAATTTTAAGAATGTTCCGCGGCCCGCGTCCGAGGCCTTCGTTTTGTTTGCGAAGTGGAAGGATCATTCGGGAATATTACAACTCGACCGCGAGGGTTCCAATTGTTCAAATGTCGAAATTATATTAAATCCGCAAATTCGCGTCGCCGGAAAGATTGTTAATGAAACAGGCGAACCCGTCGCACTCGCGCGCATTGCGTTCGGACGCGCGAGCGCCACGAGCGCAACCGGCGGGGAATTTCAATTACAAATCGATGCGCGCGATGAAAAGATTCCGGGGAAGTGTGTCGTGTCGGCGCCCGGTTATGCGTTTTGTAGCGTTGACCTCAACCCAGCCGCGCCTCCCGCAAATTTAACAATTACTGTTTCGCGCGGAGCCGTTGTCGAGGGGAGAGTTATGAATGATCGTGGCGAGGCTCTTCCGGGCGCGCTCGTCACCGCCGAAGGGCGCCTGCTCGCGCCCGGGAATAGTAAAGTTACAGATCCCGGCCGCGCCAGCTCCGACGCGCGCGCGCATCGCATCGAAACCGCTCACGTTCGAAGCGACAGCGAAGGAAAATTCCGTTTTGATAATTTGCCAAAAGAATTGTTATTGATGTCGGTGCGAGCCGCGGGATTGCCGACTTCAAAAAATTTCAAGATGATTTCGCCGCCGGCTCAGAATGTTATATTTGAAATTCCAGCGGCGCCAGCCGGTTTTGGTAATATTGAGGGACGCGTCGTCGACCGCGCGACTCGGCGCGCAATATCTAAATTTAGACTCTTCGCGACTACGCCGTGGGGCGAATTCTCCGCGACGACAACTCCCGACGGCGAATTCCGACTCGCGCGCGTACCCGCGGGAACGATAAAACTACATATCACGCCGCGGGCGGGCGCCTCGTTTCAGGCGGTCGAGCGATTGTTTATATTAGATCCTGGCGAGAGCCGCAAGGATTTGTTATTTGATGTCGGCGGCGAAGGAAGCGTCCGTTTTGTTTATGAGGCGCCCGCCGACTCCGCGAATGCTAAAATAAAACCAATTCTGCTGCCACTCGAAGGCGACGCCGTCGCGGGCGGCGCGATCGACGCGCCGGACCCTGTTCAAGGAATTGTAAAATGGGAGAACGTGCCGCCCGGGCTCTATCAAATCGCGATTGTCGACGGCGCGTTTTCATTAACATCACAATTACGCATTCGCGTTTCTCCCGGCGAGGCGGTCGAGGCGCGCGGAGCATTAACATCTGGCCATCCGCTTTTAATTATTATCGAAGCGGCCGACGGCGCGGCGACGCTCGCGCCGTGCGGGGTTCGCGTTCGCGACGCCAAAACGGGATCGGTTATATTCGATCGCCGGCCCGGCGGCGTTCGAATGTTAACGATGAGCGGAGCGCAGCTTGTCGTGCCCTCCGGCGAATATGTTATATCCATCGACCGCGCCGACCAGACCGTTTCGGAAAAGCGCGCCGCCGTTTCTTCGGGGGCGGACGCGATCGTTAAATTCACCATTGACGCCGATCCGCCGAAGTAAATGAAAAGTCTTGCCGAGCGCGCCGAATGGCTTCGAAACGAAATCCTGCGCCACGATCGTTTATATTATCAATTGGCGCAACCGGAAATTTCCGACGCCGAATTTGATACTTTATTTCGCGAACTCGCCGAGATCGAAAGCACGCATCCCGAATTATTAACAGTCGATTCTCCGACGCAGCGCGTCGGCAGCGGATCGTTAAACGCCGAGTTTGCGAAAGTGAAGCACGCGGTTCCGATGTTATCGATCGATTCTTTATTTACAGTTGAAGAAGTTAAAGATTTCGACGCGCGAATCCGGCGTGCGCTGAACGTTGAGATTGTTGAATACGCGGCGGAGCCGAAGTTCGACGGCGCGTCGGCGTCGCTATTGTATGAAGACGGGATTTTCGTGCGCGGGCTCACGCGAGGCGACGGAAATATCGGCGAAGATATTACCATTAACCTGCGCACGGTCCGCACCATTCCGCTGCGCTTGACAGGTAACAATATACCAAAACGCCTCGAAGTGCGCGGCGAAGTTTTGTTATCTCACGCGGCATTTGTAAAATTAAACGAAAAGATGTTGCAAGAGGGCGACACTCCGTTCGCGAATCCGCGCAACGCGACGGCGGGAACGCTGCGCCGCCTCGATTCGCGGCTTGTCGCGAACCGCAATCTTGAATTCATACCGTGGGGATTTCCGTCGCCGGGACAGTTAACTACAAAAACCCACGCGGACGCCATGCTACAACTGGAGGAATGGGGATTTAAGATTAGTCATGAGCGCGTCGTGACGCCCGGGATCGACGGCGTGTTACAATTTCATGACCAGCTCGAAGCGCGGCGCGATTCTATGGGTTATGATCTCGACGGAATTGTAGCAAAAGTGAATCAATTTGATTTGTGGGAAATATTAGGATCCACGGCGCGGTCGCCTCGCTGGATGCTTGCCCACAAGTTTACGCCGCGCCAAACGACGACAACAATTGTAGCGATTGACGTCCAGGTCGGGCGGACGGGCCGCCTCACGCCGCGCGCGGTTTTGAAACCTGTATCATTGGCTGGTGTTACAATTTCGCACGCAACATTACATAATCCGCGATTCGCGCGCGATCTCGACGTTCGAATCGGCGATACTGTAGTCATCGAACGCGCGGGCGACGTGATTCCAAAGGTTGTAACAGTTGTCCGCGAGCGGCGCCCCGAGAATACACTACCATTCGAAATGCCAGCGCGGTGTCCGGAGTGCGGTTCGGAACCGGTCGCCGAAGGGGAATATTTAGTTTGTCCGAGCACGTCGTGTCCCGCGCAGCTTCGGGAGCGATTGATACATTTAGCTTCGCGCGAAGCGTTAGCGATTGAGGGGCTCGGAGAAAAAGCGGTTGCGCAGTTTTGTAGTGAAGGACTTATTAAAAGACTTGAAGATGTATTTGATCTCGACGCAACTCAAATCTCCGCGCTCGATCGTTTTGCACAAAAGTCGGCAGAAAATTTAATAATACAAATCGAACGGGCCAAGCACGCGCCGCTCGACCGATTCCTCGTCGCGCTCGGAATTCCACAGGTCGGCGAGGCCACTGCGAAAATGTTAGCAAGACATTTCCGTTCGCTCGCCGCGATTCGAAAGGCAACAGAAGAACAGTTATTAACAATCGACGGAATCGGGCCCGAAATGGCGCACGCGATTTGTGCATTCTTTACAAATCCGGAAAATATACAAACAATCGACGCCATGATGGCGCGCGGCGTGGCGCCCGTTGAACCCGAGGCCGCCGTCGAGGGAGGGCCGCTTTCGGGTTTTTCATTTGTATTCACGGGAACGCTCGAAGGGCAGTCGCGCGAAGAGGCCGCGGCGAAAGTGGAACAACTCGGCGCGCGCGTCGTCGATAGCGTGTCGGCGAAGACGAGCTGCGTCGTCGCGGGCGCGAACGCCGGTTCAAAATTAATAAAAGCCGAAAAGTTAGGAGTTCGAGTGTTAACATCCGCTGAATTTGAACAGTTGCTTCGCGGCGAAATCAAACTTGAACCCGCGCCGCCGCCAAAAAGTAAATCAAAAAAACAATCATAATTATTTTTTTGCATCTTAATGATCGTAAGAGTTCAATTATTATATATATTTTGCGTTATAACCATTTTTGTGGGCGCGTGTTCGTCGAGTCCGAGAGAGTTTCCAATTCGTGAATTTCATTCGGGTACGAATTCAGGCCGGCGCGCGCCTCTCACGTTGGAAATCCGCACCGCGTGGCAATATGAACAATTAGCCACGGGGTTGCGCGCGCGGAATCCAGAGTGTGATTTTCCGGCCGCGACGCCGAATATCCAGTGGGGCGATGAATTATTACTTGTTATTTTAGCCGGCGAAACGCAGGCGGGGACGCGCGTTCGCGTCGCCAATATTAGTATTTTTGGAAATGCACTTCTCGTCGCGTGGCGCAAGGAATTACAGAAAAAAGAAAGTGTATTCTTAAATAGCGATTATAAGATTCCACCGAGCCTCGAACCGCCGCGGCCGCTCGAAACGCCGTTCACGATTGTTATTATTGACGCGTGGAGCGGCGGCATCCGATTCCTGGAAGGGCGCCATTTGTTAGATTAAATTTCCATGCGCGTAGCATTAATAACGTGTACACAATATCCGGGTCTGCCCATCGACGACCTCCCGCTGCTCGAAGCGTTGCGCCGCATCCGGGTCGAAGCCGTGCCGGTGGTCTGGGGCGGGCCCGCGGAGGAACTAGACGGATATGATATATCTGTTATTCGAGGAACTTGGGATTATTGCGATCGTTTCGAAGAATTTTTGAACTGGGTGCGGCGAGCGGGCGCGCGGACTTCTTTATGGAATCCGGCGGAATTGATAATTTGGAATTGTCATAAACGTTATCTTAAAGATCTTGCGGCGCGTGGCGTTTCGATTCCGCCGACGCTCTGGTTCGAGCGCGGTGCCCGCGTTTCGCTGGCGACAATTCTTAATGAAACCGGATGGAAGCGCGCCGTCATCAAACCGCAAATCGGAGCAACGGCTCGAAATACAATTCTGGTGGACGCTCATAAAAATGAGTTGGGGGAAGCGCATCTGAATCATCATTTACAAAACGAAGGAATGATGGTTCAGGAGTTTTTGCCGAACGTGCTTTTGCGCGGCGAAATTTCATTAATATTTATTGACGGCGAATTTTCGCACGCGGTGTGCAAACGGCCCGCGCAGGGCGATTATCGTGTTCAGTCGGAATTTGCGGGAACAACTGAAGCGATCGTCGTCAGCGGACAAATGCAAGAATATGGGAAATATATATTATCGCTTTGCCCCGCGCCGTCGCTCTACGCGCGAGTTGATTTTATTGAGAATGAGAGTGGATCGCCGGTTTTGATAGAACTGGAATGCGTCGAACCGGAATTGTATTTTCGACCGTGGCCTGGTTCGGAAGAGAAAATGGCCCGCGCGATTTTGAACCGCATTCGCCCGTAATATTACAATAACCGTTTTTGTATTTTACCGAGAGTATCGGCGACGCGCTCGATGGCGCCGTCTTCCATTCCAATATAACTGGGAATATAAAATCCACGATCCCAGAGTTTACAGCTAACTTCATAATTGTCGCTCGATAGCTCTGAAAACATCTTTTGCTTGTGTGTAGGATAGAAAAAGCTGCGCGTTTCAATTCCAGCGCTAGCCAGTTTTTTCTGTACATCCTGACGCGTCATTCCAAAGTCGTCTTCGATTCGAATTCCGTATACCCAATATACATTTCGAGCCCAGGCACACTCGGGGGGAAGCGTCAGGCCTGGAATGTCCTTTAATAGTTTATTGTACTTCTTACCAATAGTAATTTTAGCGTTCTTCGCGTCGTCGGCATGCTCCATCTGCGCGCACCCGATGGCCGCCTGAAGATTTGTCATTCGATATTGATAGCCGACGCCTTCGTGAATAAACCGCGTTTCATTCGTTTTGCCGAGGCAAAGGTTTTTTAATGATCTTAATCGTCCCGCTACGGCGTCGTCGTCGGTCACAACCATTCCACCTTCGCCGGTTGTAATATTTTTATTTGCATAAAAGCTGAACGCCGCGGTTTTGCTCAAACTGCCGGCCTGCCGCCATTCGCCGTTAACGAGGCATTCCGCACCGTGCGCTTCGGCGGCGTCTTCGAGTACGGTTAATTGATATTTCTTTGCAATCCTATGAATCGCGTCCATGTCGCACGGGTGGCCGTAGATGTGGACGGCTAAAATTGCTTTTGTTTTCGAAGTTATCTTTTCCTCGATTTTTGATACATCAATTGTCCATGACCGCTCGTCCGAGTCGACGAAAATGGGCTTGGCGCCGAGATATAACAATGAGAATACCGGCGCCATCATTGTAAAGTCTGGACAAATCACTTCGTCGCCGCTTCCGATCCCCGCCGCCGCAAATGCGAGATGGCACGCGACGGTTCCGTTCATGCATGCGATACCGTGGCGAACTTTACAATATTTTGCAAAGTCCGCCTCGAACCGATCTATATATTCGCCCGACGAAGATATCCAATTATCCCGCATCGCTTTTGTAACATAAACGATTTCGTTGCCCCATTGATAGGGCTGGCTGACGGGAATTCGATCCACGGAACTAAATATTACTTAAATATTGCGGTGCCGTCGACGAAATCTTGCCAGCTCCAGCGTTTGCCATTGGTATTAAACCAATCGACCGTCCATTTGAGGCCTTCTTCGATCGAACAGCGCGGCTTTACATCAATAAACTTTTTCAAAAGCGTATTGTCACATTGGAATCGTTCAATATCGAGCCGCCGCAATCGTTTCGGATCAATTTCAATCTTTAGATTCTTAACGCCCATAACTTTAGCAATCTCATGGGCGAGCCACTCGATCGAATAACTATTATCCGATCCTACTTGGACGGGCTGGCCGTGCGGAGCGTCGGAACGCATCAAATCGATGAGCCACCGAGCCGTGTCGTGAACATAAGTAAAATCACGTTCAGCTTTAATATTACCAAGCCGGACGGTGTTGCCCTTGTCTAATTGTACAATAATTTCCGGAATCACGTACGGTTCCGTTTCACGCGGTCCATAACAATTAAAAATGCGCGCGACGATGACGGGCGTTCCATGTTCTTTATGATATGTAAAACAGAGGCGGTCCGCCGCAAGCTTGCTTACCGCGTACGTATTCAAAGGTAATAATTCCGTTTGTTCCGTCACTTTCTTAGTAGGCGCTTCCCCGTAAACTTCCGTCGACGAAACATACAGATACCGCTTAATCCCGAATTGTTTGGTTGCTTGAAGCAGACTTAAACAACCAAGAACGTTAATTTGAAAGAATCGCGCGGGGATGTCGTATGCCGTGGGAACGTACGTGTCGCCTACGGTGCTAAGAATAAACTCAACGTTGTTTTCTGTAATCGCTTGCGCAACGCGCCAGGCGTCGAGAATATCGCCCGACACAATGGTTATTTGCTCGCGTACTTCCGCGAGATTTGCAAGCGTGCCGTGAAGAAAATTATCAAAAACAACGACTTTGGCGCCATCGTTTAGAAGTTCGCGAACAATTGCCGAACCGATAAATCCGGCACCGCCCGCAACCATGACGCATTTGCCTTTAATATTGAGTAAAGCCATGAGTGTTAACTTTTAGGTGTAGTGAGTTTGGTCTGCGTGTTTGAATGAGAGGTGTTCGTTACAATTCGATCGGGCTTGCGAGCGATTGCTTCAAATCGCAAGCGCGCGACAATCCACAAATACTGGAATCCCTTTCCTATCATTCCTGATTCCGTTTTTGATACGCCCGCGCGGCGGGGTGCATTTTCATAGGGAATTTCAACGAATTTATAACCTGATCGATGCGCGCGAAAAACGAGGTCGATAAAATACTCACCGTAGTTTCCGCGTAATTGTATTGTATCAAAAACTTGACGTCGAATGGCGATAAAGCCGCTCGTATAATCCTTAAAATTGGGGATTAGTATATAATTCGCCAGTTTTGTAATGATTGAACTTAATAACATTCGAAGCCGCGATTCAGCACGAGCGTCTTTTCCTCCCTCGACGTAACGCGAACCGACGGCAAGGTCGAAGCCTTGCGAAAGTTGTGAGACGAGGGTTGGCAACAATTGGGGTGGGTGGGAAAAATCACAGTCCATCCAGCATACAACATGGTTTCGCGCGTGCTGGATTCCCGCCCAAATCGCCGACGTGAGACCGCGTTCGTTGACCCGATGTATCAAATGCAAACCCGGTGTGACGGCTGCTTTTTCGGCGACCAACTTCCACGTTCCGTCGGGTGAATTGTCATCGACAACAATAATTTCGAGAACGAACCCGCCCATTGCCGACCGAATGTCGTCGATAAGATCGATAATGTTTTCCGCTTCATTATAAGTAGGAAGAACAACGCTAACCGAAGGCAATGCTGCCATTTGAATTTGAATATTCGCTGAATTGTAATGAAGTTTCTTGTGCGTTCTTGGCTGCGGCTCGCGAGGATTCCGCGCGAGGTGCGAGCTCGATCATACTCGAAGATTTGCGTTTGGCGAGGGGTGCGTCCCCCTAACGAGGATTGCACCGCGGGTTAGGTTGTAAGCGCATTCAATTGCGTGTCTGGCGATCGGCTTTCTGCAAGGACGTCTTTTCGCTACAGAACAGTGCTTAATGCTATTTCAAGCTGCACCCGACTAACAATGTTCCTTCGTAGACTCTCTTAACATCCCGCTGCTGTACCCAAT
>JBJXHE010000149.1:0-58620 GCA_046160785.1 Planctomycetota bacterium | reverse complement strand
TGCCGAGGAATTCAACAACTTTTTCCTCGGGCGCAAAGGTAACGCCGTCGAGAGCGAGCCGGTCGAATATGATATTAGCGCACAATTGTGCCTTTTCGATGGCGTCGGGCCCGGCGATCGTGAGCTGTCCTTGCGCTTTATAACCTTTCCGGTACGCGATCGAGACTTTATAAGTCGGCGTCGCCGGCTTGCCGCGTACGCCTGTAATTTTAACGCGGTCTTTTCCGTCTTGCGCCATTTGTATCGTTGTAAAATCCGCAATGACATCGGGGCCGATATAACGATTCGGATCGCCCATCTCATATAACAATTGAGACGTCACGGTTTTTGTATCCACGAGTCCGCCGGTTCCCTCGTGTTTTGTAATAACAAACGATCCGTCTGGATAACATTCCGCGATCGGGTAGCCGACGCGCGCGAGATCCGGCACGTCGCGCCAATTGCTATAATTTCCGCCAGTACACTGCGGTCCGCATTCTACAATATGGCCGGCAACCGTCGCCGCCGCGAGCAGATCGACATCATTAGCTTTCCATCCGAATTCATACACAAGCGGCCCGCCGACGAGCGCCGGATCCGTGCAGCGTCCGGCAATAACAATATGCGCTCCTTTGGCGAGCGCTTCCGCGATCGGAAACGCGCCAATATAAACATTCGCGCTCTCGACGCGGTCGAGAACTGTAGTTAACTCTTCGCCCGTGTCGAGGTTTTTTAACAATTCACCCGACTGCACCAGCGTTTCAAGATCATTAAGAATATCGTCGCCCGTGATGACTCCAATCTTAACGCCGGGAATTTGTAGTTTGCGAACAACCTCCGCGCACGCGCGCCGGCACGCAATTGGATTCACGCCGCCCGCGTTCGCTACAATTCGAATTCCCTTTTGCATACATAACGGCAGCACGCGCTCGAGCATTTTTACAAAATCGGTCGCGAATCCAGAATTAGGATCCCGCCTTTTTTGTTTTTGCATAATGCTCATCGTGACTTCCGCGAGGTAGTCCAATGTTAAATAATGCAATGGACCCTCGCGGACGAGACGCAGCGGCCCGAGCGGCGAATCGCCCCAGAATCCTTGGCCGTTTGCTACAAGTACAGGTGAACGCGTTTGCGGCATTCGCGCGATTCTAAACGCAAGGCAGACAGAGATTCTTTATTGCTTATTTTGCGCGCCGTTTTTGTAACAGCCGGCGCGCGGGCGTTTTTGTTAACGCGTCGAGGGCGCAACGAGAGCGAGAAACGAGCTGTTTGATAATGAAGTGCCAGAAGTCTTGTGGAACTCGGCTTCGTCGCGGAGAAGTTGTGCCGACGGCCGGTGGGCTAGCGCGGCTTCGCGCGTTGCACGATGAAGATCGGGTTCGTGCGTTTCAGTGCCTGTAAGGCGTTCTTCGAATGCTAAAGAAATTCGCACGCCTTGAATGGGGCCGCGGCCGATTGCGCACGACGGCAACAATGAAAGGAGGAGAAAAGCCAGGAAAAGAGTGGTGCGTTCCATGGTGGGTTTGCCGCAGTCGCGGCGGGAATATTAGTAGGAACCCGGACCGGTTGATAACCGAACAGACAATGTCTCCGATTCAGGGTTCTCATAGGCAAACCCGCCTGGTTGCGCGGTTTTCCGAGCGCCGGCCGCACTCATGTCACACCCAAAAAAAACGCCCCGGGATTCCGGGGCGCCGACGAGCCGCAAGAGCGGCGTAATCATTAGGAAAGGATGCTACTTCTTTTCCGCTTTCATCGCTTCGAGATCCTTTTCCAATCGTTCGATCGCGGGTTTCGCTTTTTCATTCGAACCATACTTTTCTTTAACGAGCGCGATTGCTAAAGAAAAACCTTCGACGTCTTTTTCTTCTTTACAATAGCCTAATGTAAAATTAATAAAACTGTCAAGTGCTCCGCCGGTGGGGACTTTCTTAGCTTTGAGCCACTCTGTCATTTTCTTTCCCGCTTCTTTAGCTTGTTCTTCGCTTTGAACACGATTGCCTAAATCGTTAACTTCAAGATTGAACAATGCGGCATCAACTTGCTTTTGTTGGGCCGCGGAAAGTTTACCAATACTTTTTACTTTAGTATTGGCTTCGGCAAACGAAATGCTGCCTTGGTCAAGCTGGCGGCAAAACCATTCAATTTTCGCCGCGGCATCGCCCTTGGCGGCCTTCGCCTTAATGGCCGACCCTTCTTTGGCGAGCGTGGCCGTTTTTGTAAAGTCGGCCGTCGCCCATTCGCCGTTATGCGTTGCTAATAATTCGCCTTCGGCATCCATAAAGACAAAATGAGGGAAGCCGGGGCCGCCCACCTTTGTTAACAGATCGTCGTTTTTTTGGTCTTTAATTCTAGTTGTAATATGTGCAAAAATAACATAATCCTTGCTCCAATTCGCGAAACTTTCCTCAGAGAACAAACTGTTCTCGACTTCGTGGCAAGGGGGTCAGTAGGCGTAGGAACGCGAGAAGTAAACAAAAAGGAGTTTATTACTTTTCTTGGCTTCCGCTTTGGCTTTATCAAAATCCGTGAGCCATGGGGCTTTCTTTAGGAAAGGCTGGGCTAATTTATCCTCCAGCTTTTTCTGTAGATCGTCGGCGGAGGGCCCTTTGGGTTTGGTTGGAACCGCGGGAAGTGATTGCGCAAGGAGATTGCCTCCAAGCAGCAGTACGGCCGCGGCCGTAAGATAACATTTCATGGATTTCCTTGTTTTGTTAAGACAGGTTTTTATTAAAGATCAGTTGAAAAGAGGAGAATGGGCAACAGATAGAAGCTAAGTTAACCGAGTTTCTTAAGTCTATCTTCCATCGATTTAATGATCGGCTTCATTTCGGCGTCGTCGCCTGCGCGTTTGCTGAAATCAGCTAATACTTTTTCACACAATTTCGCGTCTTTCTTTGCATACGCATTATTAAACACCGCGGTTAAGAGCATGCGCATTCCGTGTTTATCTTTTGGAACGCGGTTCGAATTGTAAAGTTCAAGAAGTTTCGATTCACCTTCCTCGGCTGGCATTTTCTTGCGTGCCACCGAAGAGGTAATATCTACAATTTCAATTACTAAAGAAATATCTTTAACACGCACGGTTTGTTTGTCGTCGAGCTTGCCGAGGCCGGCAAGTGTAGCTTTTCCGTCTTCCGCCGCGAGCCAGCCCACTTGGATTTGATAGGAGAGCCAATCGATTTTTGCGTTGACGTCGCCCGCGGCCGCCCGCGTGCGAAGTTTAGCATTTTCCTTCGCGGTCATGGCGGTATTTGTTAGATTTTCCATATTTCGCGCACCGCGCATCGCCGCAATCAATTCACCCTCGGCGTCGAGGAATACTAAATAAGGGAAGCCGGTTCCCTTTTTCTCCGACAGCAAAGTTTCGTACTTTCGGTCGGTAAGTCTAGTTGTAATATGACAAAAGAGGACAACGTCCTTGCTCCATGTCGCGAACTGTTCTTCGGAGAGCAAACTGCCCTCCAATGCGTCACACGGGCCTCAGGGCGAATACGATCTCGAAAAATAAGTAAAGATTACTTTGTTGGATTTCTTGGCTTCTTCGCGCGCTTTATCATAATCGAGTATCCAATTCGCTTTGCTAAAAAACGGTTTCTTTAATTTATCGTCGAGCTTCTTTTGATACTCTTCTTGCGAAATCGGTTTTTGTTGGGGAGGCGGCTGAAGCTTCGCCGCGGGTTGGGATTGCCCAAACGCGGCGCCGGCTGCGACGGCGATAGCAATAGGTAAAAGGATGGGTTTCATGGGTTTGGTTTTTGTTAAGGTTTGAATTTGTTGCGGATTTCTCCGGACAGGGGTTTCGATTATTCTTATTGATAATGTTACTTCTTTTCCGCCGGAAGGCTCGATGCGCCTTCTTTTCTCTTTATAAAGTCGCGCATGCGCACTTCCGCGCTCTGTAACATCGGCTGGAGTTTCGATTCGGTCGCAGCGCGTTTCTTTAGCTCCGCGATGGCAAGCGTCAGGGCTTCCTCGTCGCCGTTGCGGGCGGCATTGTTAATAATGAAAGTCCAGAATCTTTGATAAGCATCCATTCGTTGCGGCACGCGGCCTTGTTTCGCCCACTCGATCGATCGCTTCAACGCCTCGCTCAGGCTTTCTTTATCTTTAACCGTTGCTGTTAATTCTTTAAATTCGAGTTCGTAAAGATGATCATTAACTAATTGTTGCTCTTCAGTTGTTAGTTTGCCAACGTCCGCCAGCAGCGCGGTTGCTGTCGCAGAGGTCGTTATGCCCATTTCGAACTCTAACATTAATAATTCCTTTGCGACGGCCTTGTCTCCGGCGGTGTACTTCTTACGCAACGACTCGCACTGCACGAGTTTCTTAACATGGTCGAATTGCCGCGTTAAACTGTCGAGCTGCGGCTTTTTTGTATCATCCTTTTCTGCGCGGGCCGCCATTTCTTTTATAACAATTTCAAAAACAGTAATGTCTTTTTTCGCTCTCGCGTAATTCGACAGAACTCCATAATAAAAATCCTTAGCTTTCTCCCGCTGCGGAATTTTTTTAGTATCGTACATCGCTAATATCTGTTGCGCGGCCTCCGCGAGCAGTTCCGGCTTGCCGTTTGATTTGCGATACAGATCATTTAACTCCAACTCAAACTTAAGTTCGTCGAGTTGTCTTTGGGAATCGGGCGAAAGATTAGTAAAATCCTTAATCTTAGGCGCGAGCTCCTCGGGGCGTATCAGGTTCGAGTCATATTGTTTTATGATAAATGCAAGTTTCGCATCGGGGTCGCCGGTCTCCGCGCCTTTTCTGAGCCGAGAAAATTCCTGCGCTTCCTTGGCGCTGGATTCAAATCCTTCGATGGTTCGGATGGCCTGGTGTCGATAGACAACATCTCCGTCGCTATCAAGGTAAAGAATGGTTGGATATCCCATTCCCATTTTTTCTTTAAAAAGCGATTCATACTTTCGGCTGGCCACGCCAGAAGTAATATGACAATAAAGAATAAATGATTCTCCAAATTGAGCGAAGCGCGGATCGAGAAACGGGCCCGATTCCAGAACACGGCAGCCCGCGAAGTCGACGTCCGATTTTGTAAAATACGCGAATATTAACTTTTCGGTTTTCTTAGCTTCAATTCGCGCGGCGTCGTAATCGGTGAGCCACGGCGCTTTCGTTAAGAATTCGGACGCTAACTTAGCGTCGAGTTTTTGTTGTAACTGCTCTTGCGTCAAAATGCTCGATGGGCGCGACGTGGAAACCCGGCCTGGCTCTTGCGCCCACCCGGCAATCAAAAAGGTAACTAGCGTCGAGGCAATCGTTCGCATGACGGTTGGGTATCGGTCGAAGGGAGTGGTCGAGAACATCGTACGTTGAGCGGGTGATTTTTGATAATTCAGAAGGCGAATTCCCATGCGGCAAACCCAACACACACCCAAACAACTCCGGCTCCTTCAACTTCTTCGCGAGCGAGCAGTCATTCGCGGCGAGTTCATTCTGAGCTCAGGCCAGAAAAGTAATTATTACATCGATGGAAGGTTAGTAACCCTCGACGCCGAGGGTTCGCTCGCGGTGGCCGACGCGATTATTGAAAAAATCGGAAATCGGAATGTTGCGGCCGTGGGCGGTCTCACGATGGGCGCCGATCCGATCGCCGCCGCCATTTCCGCGATTTCGGCGCGCGATTACCAAGAAAAGAAATTGAATCGGATGTTTCGCGCATTCTTAGTAAGAAAAGATACTAAGAAACACGGGACGCAAAAACTCGTCGAAGGCCCGCTCAAGGAAGGCGAGCCGGTTGTGATTGTTGAAGACGTTGTTTCAACCGGCGCGTCGGCGATCCAGGCCGCCGAATCGTTACGTGCGATGAATTGTAATATTGTTGCCGTAATCGCGCTCGTCGATCGCGAAATGGGCGGGAAAGAAGCGTTCGCCGCGGCGGGCTTAAATTATGAACCCATGTTTACAAAAACGGAATTGTTAGAGTCGTAAGTCTTGATTTCGTGCCCAGGACCATATTTGTCAGGTTTTTCCCGTCCATAAGTCCCTAAGAATTCCTTCGATAAGGTGTCTCCTTGAAATTTGAAACTGAGGGTTTCAAAATTCAAGGCATGCTTTATCGCGATGCGTTCGGACCGCTCCTTCAATAAGTTAGTCAATTTCCCGTCGTTGCGATCGTCGGAAGCCGGCAAGTTGGTAAGACAACATTTGTTAAATCTTTTGCAAAAGTTCGAGAGAGGCCATTTGTTTATTTAGATTTAGAATTGCCGTCCGATCTGGCCAAGTTACAAGACCCGGAATTGTATTTTTCTCAGCATGTTGGTGATTTGGTGATTTTGGATGAGATTCAGCGGGCACCCAATATATATACAATTCTAAGGGCCGTCGTTGATAAGCATCGAAAGCCTGGACGTTTTTTATTATTAGGGTCAGCATCATCAAGACTATTACAACAAACCTCCGAGTCTCTGGCCGGACGAATCGCATATTTTGAATTTACGCCGTTTTTAATACATGAAATTCTCAATTCCGAATCTTACAAAAACCCGGAAACGCATTTGCGCAAGTTATGGCTGCGCGGCGGCTATCCACCCAGTTTCTTAGCATCCACGTTAAATGATAGTGATGAATGGCGTCGCCAGTATATTTCGAGTTATGTTGAACGCGACTTCTCTCAACTCGGGATTCAATTTCCATCTCCAAAACTACGCAGGTTTTGGCAAATGCTGGCTCACTGGAATGGCCAACTCTGGAATGCTAATAAATTTGCGAGCAACTTCGGCATGAGTGCGCCGATGATGCGGGAATATCTTGATACTTTCGAAGCGGCGCTTCTCGTAGGTGTGCTACAGCCGCTTCACGTAAATTTAGCAAAACGACTTGTTAAGTCTCCAAAAATTTATATTCGCGATACAGGATTGCTTCACACACTTCTTAATATATCAGATATGGAAGTATTGTCAGGGCACCCGAGCCTGGGGCGTCCTTCGAAGGATTTGTTATAGAGCAGATACTCAACATGGCGCGCAATGACGCCGACGCGACATTTTATCGGACACATGCCGGAGCCGAGATGGATTTGGTTCTTACATTTAAGAACGGCGGGCGCATTGTTGTAGAGATTAAGTATAGCGCATCACCGCCTCTTCCGCGGAACATGCCCGAGGTAATGGCCGAGCTCAATTGTAAATATGGATATGTTATTACTGCTGGGCAAGAGGTTATTTCATTGACAAGACAAATTGATGCAGTCCCACTTCAACTATTTATTCCACGACTTTCGCTGCACATTTCTGCAGGCCGTCCGAAGGACGAAAAACCAGAGAACTAATATCAATAACAACTACCGCTGCGACATCAGCGCGTACCCGATTAATTTATAAAGCAACCGCGCGCCAACGTTAGCGTCCCATTCGTTGCCTTTCGGTCCGGGGGCAACTTCATTTAAATCGAATCCTACAATTTTTTTTCCAGCGCGGACGACGGCGGCGATGACGGACGTCGCCTCGTAGAATTGTAATCCGCCGGTTACAGGCGTGCCGGTGTGCGGGCAAAGAGTCGGTTCGAGGCCGTCGATGTCAAATGATATATAAACATTCTCTGGAAGCTGCGCCGCGATTTCGTCGGCGAGGCGCGCCCACGGTTCGCCTTCGAAACGGCGAGTAAACAAATCGGGCGCGAAATAAGTAACAATTCGTCCGTTCGACGCGCGGATCAGCATCATTTCCCGTTCGCCGAGATCGCGGACGCCCACTTGAACAATTTTAGTAATGGCGGGTATTTTTGTATAAATATTATAAAAAATCGACGCGTGCGACCACTCGAAGCCTTCGTACGATTCGCGAAGATCGGCGTGGGCGTCGAAATGTAAGATGCCAAACTGGGGCGTGCGCTCGGAGTACGCCTGGATCGCGCCGAACGGCACGGAATGGTCGCCGCCGACAATTCCTACAATTTTACCCAGATCTAACCATTTCAGCGTTTCGCGATGAACGTAAGCATTCACGTTGTCGCCGAATTTGTTAACTTTGGCCGCGGCTGCTTTTAATTGTTTATTATGTGCTCCGCCCGCGGCGACGACCGGTTTCGCGGCGCGTTTTCCCTCGGTGTTCCATTTCTTTACTAACTTTGATTCAGGCAACATAGCAATTCCCGATTCGTAGGGTTTGCCCGTTTCGCAATCAAACAAATCCACCTGCTTGCTTGCTTCAAATATCGCGGCCGGTCCGCGCGACGTGCCGCCTCCGTACGAAGTTGTAGCTTCGTACGGAACCGGCAACAAAACGACGCGCGATTCCTCCGCGCCGAACGGAAGACCAAAGATGCCGGAGTCGGGCGGCGCGGCGGCGTTGGGATCGAATGAAATTGTCATATAACAATATTATTAATATAACAACCGCCGCCGGCGTTCGTGCAATTTCTTACTTAACAATTTCAAGCGTGGCCGATTCAATCTTTAACGGAGTCATGGGCTTGTCGCCGTTGGTTCCCGCGACGGCCGGCGCCGCTTTCTCGAGTTCGGTTAGAACGGCGTCGCCTTCGACCATTTGTCCAAACGCCGTATAATTACCATCGAGGTGTTCGACGTTTTTGAAGCAGAGGAAAAACTGTGATCCGCCGGAATCTAAGAATACGGAGCGTTCTTTAATAACGCCTTCTTTTACAATTTGATTAACGGCTTGTTGTAGCTTTTTCTGCCCGTCAGGCTGAGTCGCGAATTCACGCGATAACTGCTGAGCGAGGAATTGTTGTAATGCGTTGAACGCCGGATCGCCCGATCGCGCCATCGATAATGTTCCGCGAACATGTTTAACATCGCTAATTTCGGCGCGCAGCGGTTTTTTATTATAAGTTCCGCCTCCCGTTCCAAGATTAGGAGCGTTGGGATCTTTACTATTCGGATCGCCGCCCTGCGCCATGAAGTCTTTGATGACGCGATGAAAGTGCGTGCCGGTAAACGTGCCCATCGCAATGTGGCGCGCAAAATTCCGCGACGCGAGCGGAGCACGCTCGACATCAAACTTAAACTTCATCGTTCCTTTTGTAGTATTAAATACAGCGAGCGTTTTTGATAGGTCTTCCACCAGTTCTACGGGAACGCGAGCGCTCATAATGCCATTATGGTCGAACACTAAATCTGCGGTGTCGAGCTTTCCGGCGTGCTCGGCGACTTTTTCTGATATATCAACAACGCACGTTAACGATCCGCCCGCGGGGATTTCGTACGGCACTTCCGCCGAGGGCGCGCTGCTGTTCGCGGGCTTTTCCGTGCTGCCCGGTTTTGAAAAGTAAATTCCAGCGCTCGTCGTATTGGATGCGTCGAGCTTTTGGCGGGTCGTGGAATTGTTCGTGAAAGTTAATTTTACAATTACGGGTTTGCCCGCGACGAGCACGCCTTTTCCCGCGTCGATCGTTGCGGTGATCGGAGCGTTTTGTAAATTATAAATTGATTCAAACGCGAAAACGACGGGCGCCGCCGTTGCGAGGGCGCCCATCGCTAGAAACAGAAATCGTCTTTGCATGGTTATTGTTTAATTGTGATTGAGAGAGGCATTGCCTCGAACGCATAAGATACGGTTACACGGTCACTGCGGAAGAGTTTGATTTAAATAGCGGATGAGGTTGCCGCCGGCGACACCCGCGACGTCGCCGGGCGCGATTCCCGATTGAAGGAGCGCGTCGGCCGCGCGCCGGAAATCTGTTACATCGCGAATTCCCTCGGGCGGTTTCACAAACCCGTCGAAGTCGGATCCAATTGCTACATTTTCAAATCCCGCGATCGACGCTGCGTGCCGGACGTGTTTAACAAAATTTTCGATCGAGCGGCCGCCGAGATACATTCTCGCCAAAATGATAGAAATAATTCCGCGGCGCTTCGTTAGATTTAACAAATGCGTATCGCTAAGATTGCGCCAATGACGCGTCGCGCCGGCGACTCCCGTGTGCGACGTGAATATTGAAATCTTTGGCGAAGTTTTGAATATATCATCTGAAAGCATGTCATCGAGCGCGCGCGGCGAAGCGTGCGCGGCGTCGACGCCCATGCCGAGGCGCGCCATCTCATTTAACAATTCTCGGCCTAGGGCGGAGAGCCCGCGATCCTGATATATCCAAAAGGAACAGCTTGAAAACGCGTTGGGTATCAAATGCGCGGGTCCGAGATAGCGGACTCCCAAATCCCAAAATTCGCGCAGCGACGCTAACTTTCCTTCGAGAGGATACGCGCCTTCAAGGCCCACAATCGCCGACACTTTTCCTTTTGATAGATTCGTTTCCAGTTCTTGCCGTGTTCTAACAATTCCGACGGTTCCGCCCGAGCGAGCGCACGCGTTCTGTAACATTTCGATTTGATAGATCGCGCGCGTGCGAGCGCTTTTTCGCGCGTGGCGCGGCCATCCGCGATAGGTGCAAAAAAGCCGCATGCCGTCGACGATCGGCCAGCCGCGCGTTGGAATTGTAAATATCTGAACTCTCACACCACTTTCTACTAATCGCGGAAAATCAAGATGGCCTTCCTTCGAGCGATTACACAAATCGCGATTCCATAATAATGAATCGGCGTGCGCGTCGGCAAACGGACTGCTATTGATGTTCACAAACATTTCCCGTTGAATATGACAATTCCGTCATGGCACGCATAGCGCAGTCGCATCTTCCAATGTTGCTTTCCCGCGACGAAATGCGTTTTGATTTTCGCGGTGCTAAGTTTCGCTTGCCTCGTGATAAGGAGGCGCTCGGATGGATTTTTAGCCAATTCCTCTATGGCGAAGTTACAGGAATTCAGTGCGGGCATTGGCTATATCGCGCGCCGGATCTCGACGCGGCGCTTTTCTTAGCTCAACAGTCGGTCGAGGAAATGGCACATATTCAACAATTCCTGCGACTGCTCGAACGCATCGGCGAGCGTCCGCGGCCGGTGCATCCAGCTGTTAAATTTTTGTCATCGAGTTTTATGGGAGCCAATTTTCCAGAACATACATGTCTTGAGATGGCGGCGGGCGAAGGATTTGTATTGATGATTTTCTACGCGCTGATTGACACGATTGAAGATGACAATATTAGACGCGTTCTCGAAGCGGCCGTCGTGCAAGAAGAGCGACATGTAGCATTTGGAGAAAACTGGACGAAGCGCGCCATAGGAGAAAAGCCATCGCTCGAGAGTCAGTTGTTAGGACTTTCGTTGATATCACTTACGACAGTGAGGTTTTTCGCTCGGAGATTGCATCGATACTTGCCAATGGACCATGAAGTGATTGCACAGCTCCCGGCATTTTTAGAAAAAACCTGCGCGGTCGCGGAGCTGCGATTACAAAGAATAGGAGTATTGAAAAGCCAGCTTTCCGATCTCGGATCATTCAAAAAAACCGCGCTCGCGCTCTACGGAACCCTGGTTCACGCGGGAAGAATTGTGATGCCCAAGGGGAGAAAACTAACAGAAACATATCTTTCAGACCCGGCCGTGAAACGCGCTTCCGAGGCATAACGACTACCAATTTTGCGTTTTCCGAATGGAGAAATGTAAGAAAAACAAAAATTTCTCTCTCGCATCCGAGGCGATTGTTCACGATACTTCGCAAACAATTGAAACGAGATTGAGTTTCGTCTTCGTTCGGTGATTGGGCGTCTTCCTACTAAAGATTGCGCTTCAAAACCGAATTGTAAACTTCGACGAAATTCATAAATCTAACAGTTTCCCTGGCCCTTCAATTTTTGAAACCCTAACAATTTCTGAGCGAGGAAATCCCGTGCCTGCAAAGAAAGATTCTGCAACTGCTACAAAAAAGCCTGCGCGTAAACCCAATCCAGCATTTATGAAGCCGCTTTCGCCCGACGAGACGCTCGCCGCGATTGTTGGTGATAAGCCCCTTCCGCGTACGGAAATTACAAAGAAACTTTGGGCTTATATCAAAAAGAACGATCTTCAAGATGCGAAGAATCGCCGAATGATTAACGCCGACGACAAGCTCAAGGCTTTATTCGGCGGGAAGAAGCAGGTTTCGATGTTTGAAATGACGAAGCTCGTCGCGAAGCACGTTTCAGGCTAATAAACGTCTAACGACAAACTGTAGTCTAACGATATTTCGTTAGTTTACGAACCGGCCGCGTTTTCCTCAAAGGGAGCCGCGGCCGGTTTTTTTGTGTCCATATTTTTTCCTGGGGCCGCGCGATGACTTCAGACTTTTCAAAATTAACAACGTCGTGGCGGGTTGATTTATTATTACATTTAGTATTAACGGGGATTCTTGTTGCGCTATGGATGATCGCGGTCGATCGCGACGGCAGTTATATTCAAGCACCCTCGTATGACATCAGTGGTTTTCACGCGAAATCATTACAATTAAAACACGATATCGAATCGGGCGGATTGGGCGGGCTTTGGCGATTCTGGGGCGAGTCGCCGAGCGCGCATGCGCCGTTTGTTCCGCTGTGTTCAGCATTGTTAATGTTTATATTCGGAGAATCGCGCGCCGCGGCGGAGTCGATCCTCGGCATTTCGATGTTTCTATTTCATTTTGCAACATTCGCGTGGATTCAGAAAATTTATAATCGCGGAACGGCCTGGGCATCGGTGCTTCTGCTCGCGACGTTTCCCATTTGTATTAGCTACTCCCGGTCGTTTTTATTTGAGTATCCGAGCGCGGCGTTTTGCGCGGTCGCGGCATGGGGATTTGTATCGTCGAACGTATTCGGCAAATGGCCTGGAACGTTAACTTTTGGCGCGTTTGCTGGAATTGTATCGATCTGCAGGACGGGGGCGCCCGTCTACTTTGTTGGCGTTGGAGCGGCGTCGATTGTTGCCATTCTATATCAACCCAATCGCCCGGCCCGATTCTTAAAATTGGCCGCCGCGTCGCTGCTTGCGATGGCGATTGCCGCAACGTGGTATATTCCTAACTTTTCCGCATTATTTAATTATATTTTTGGATATACGTTCGGTGAAAAGGCGCTTTATTACGCAGGTTCATCGACTTCGTTTACGTGGGAGAACTTGTCTTATTATTTATTAAGCATTCTGCTTGAGGGGCCAAGTTTACCCGTCGTGTTTCTCGCATTCTTAGGAATGGCCGTGTGCCTTGCGACGTCGCGCGGGCAAGGTTACTTTTCGCGATCTTACTTTTCTAGGGCGGGCTGGTTTCTGTTCTCAGTTTTTGCAATCGATTTTTGTATGCTTCTCGTCGGATCCCAGCGTGTCGGCGCTCGTTATTTTATTCCTATCATTCCGATTGTTGCTCTTTGGGTGGTGCGAAGCGTCGCGCTTGCAAAACCTCGAATCTTAAGAATCGCCTCCGCGGCAATTATTACAATCGTCGGACTTTTCGCGATGATTGAAATGACGTTTCTGTTTCCCGTCTCTGCGAACAACTTTGGTTATGGCATTTTTCAAATCTCTAACGTTCCGTTTTGGCTGCATCATCCACCTAATTACCTTCTTATGAACTTCGCCGGACTCTCGAATCCGAGAGCAGATCTAAAGATTCCAGCATTGATGACTCAACTGCAATCGCTACAGCTCCCGGCCGGCTCCAATATATTTATTATTTCCGATCATCCTTATTTTCAGTCAGGCGCATTTCAGTATGAATCGAACCGGCGCCGAGCGGGATTGAATTTTCTCACGTGCCCGCGGCTCAACGAAAAGGCGCGCCCGTCGTGGGCGGGCGAAATCGTGTCGGCAATTGAACAGAGCCGCGCCGCTGTGATCCGAAGCGGACCTCAAAATACCTTCGAGCCCGGCGACTACTCGGCCGATCTTTCTAATATATCAAATCAAACAACGAAACAATTCGTGCCGGCGGGGGAGCCGATGCAATTGGAAGATAAAACGACGGCGCGCGTTTATCGAGTTGTTAATAAATAGGCGGCTACTAAAGCGGGCCGCCGACTGTTTTGAATTTTAGCGTTAACAGTTCGCCCGCGATTGTACTCGACATGTAAATTGTGCCTTTGACGGCTGTCGGAATATAGGTTCCCTTTGTAAGAGTCGCTTTTCCGACGGCGCACAATGCAATATTCGGCAGCGCCGTTTGCTGGTCGAAAACAAAATTGTAAGTTCCAAACATAATAAAGTTGCCGATGTTGTCGATTTGTCCGGTCAGTGTAGTTGTATCTTGTCCATTCGGATTGGCTGCGACGCGCCAGCTTGCGGGGCCGTTACTAATCGTATCGTAATATAAATAAAAGTGTCCGTCCCCGCCGGCGTCGACGGGAAGATACTGCGCCGCGAAATCGTCGAGGACGCCGGTCAGCGTATCGCTGACGGTTTTATCATTAACAACGCCTTGAATTGGCTTCACGCCCGGATTTAATATAACGTCCGTCTGCGTCGACTTTCCCGAAACAGATAATTTAAAGATTAACGTGCCGAACGTGTTCGCGCGCGCGGGAACGAGGCCGAATAGCAATACTAAGAGTAAGGATATTTTGAGGAGTCTCTTCATGGTTGTTAGCAAGAGTCGGGTTTGGATTTCCCATGCTACGCGACTCCTCCATGTGCGCAATCAGCCAGTACGCAGAATTTCTGAGCGCTACCAGCACATGATGTCGGCGCGCCACGCTTCGAGCGCAGCGGGTTCTTTTTTCACAATTGTTTCTTTGGAGACGCCCGCGGGCGGCGCCGACAACTCCGCGAGCCGATTATAAATTTTCTCGCTGTGGCCTGCCGGCGCATGAATTAACAAATGCCAGAGAGAGGCGGCGTCGCGCAGATTCGCCGAATTTAACAATTCTTCGACAGTCGCGCCGTCCTTTTTTAATTCATAGCTTTCAACAGCCGACTTGAATGCTAACGTTGTTCCCTTGTCGACGGGAGTCGTGACGCCGCGTGTTTTATCGGCATAACAACTGGCGCCCGACCAAACATAAACATTCTTGCCGCCGATCTCGAATGCAACTCTTCCGACGTCGACGCTGAGTTCAGTGCGCCCGTCATCTTTAACATTCATCGTGTAGACGCATCCAAGATCGACGGCCGTTCCGGCGGGTGTCTCCACTTGAAAAAGCCTCGCCTTCGCGCTCGCGGAAATCACGGCACGCATGGATCCTTGATGTAAATATAACTTTTCGAGTTCTTTTGTTGAATGTGTCAAATCGAGGCGGCCCGGCCCTTGAATCGTAGCTTCTCCCACTTCTGTAATATCGCCCGATCCTACAATTCGAACGCGCGCGCGCCCGCCGTCCTCGCAAACGAGCCGGCTGCCGACGGGAAATTGATGCGGCACTTTTGTAAGAAGCTTCACTTCCAAGTTTGGAACGCCGTTTTGATACTGAATCACGCGCGCGGCGCCTTCGTCGAGCGTCACTTCGTAAGCCTTACCCGCCGCGTTGGGATTCGAATTGTTGTCTATAAATAAAAACGGGATCGCTACCAAAACGGCCGCCGCCGCGAGGAAAACGTTTACCAAAATGAATTGTACAGAAGTAATTCGAGGCTTTTGCGCAGGCGGATTTACTAATGAAGCATCATGCCGCAGCGGCCGAAGGCGCTTCTCTAAATTAGCGATCAGCGGATCGGGTTCGCCGGAACCGGTCCAGAGGTAGTCGTCGTTCAAGTTGTTATGATCAGAGTTGTCATTCATTGTATGAGTCCGCGTTTTGATAATTCTTCATTCAGCATTTTCATTCCGCGATGTAAATGAACGCGCACCGACCCCGGCGTCATTCCGGTGCGGTCGGCAATCTCGGGGCCGTTCATGCCTTCAACAAGACGCATCATCAGTGTTTCGCGATAGGTATCAGGAATTGTTTTAATCACATCTAATATATCATTTGCATCGTCGAGCGTACCGCGGTTTGTCGAGCGCCCGTCGATTTCGTCGGAGAGTTCGACCGTCGGGCGGCGAGAACGTAAATGATCGCGCGCGACGTTTCGAGCGATGCTCGCGAGCCACGCGCCCGCGGAATCGTCGGACCGAAGAGTTGTAATATTAGCGAGCGCTCGTGTAAAGACGTCTTGTGTTAAATCGGCGGCGTCGCGCGGCGGCGCATTAGATAATACAATTGCGTGAACCATTGCTACATATCGCAAATGCAATGCTCCGAATGCGTCGCGATCGCCGGCTTTTGCCCGGGAAACGAGCGCGCGCTCCGGAGAGCCGGCCGATGCGGCAGTCTCTGCGAAGCGCGCGCCGGCCGGAATGGGTATATTCACGAATGGAAGAATAGACAATGTGTGCCTGAATGCAATGCTACTTGCTAACTTTCTTTTCGCCCTGTGCCTTCTTTCGGCGTTCTTCGGATTTGATAAGATCCTCAAGCACTTCTTTCCCGAGGTAATGCTCGGAGAAAGCAACAATATTCTTGTGAACAAGAGAGCCGGGCTCCGATTGCGACAATGCTAATTTTATGTAATGTTGCCATTTCGCACCCTTCGGAGAATCGAGGTATCCGGCCGCCGCGGCAAATGACGCCGCCGCGCTATCCGGTGAAAGTAATATTGCCTTTTCGAAATGGCTGGCGAATTCGACGCTGTAGCCGAGGCTTCCTCCCATGTGAGTCGACGCGCCGATTGCGTATCCCGCGTCGATCCATGGATAGGGCGATTTCGGATCATTAGCAATGCGTTTTAGTGAAGAATCGAGCACGAGCGCAACGAGCCGGCATTCAAGCGATCCTTCTTTTGTTTTTGCTATTTTTCCATCGGACCGTGCGGAGTAGATGACGGCGCGACGCAGCGTTTCCATATGAACAATAATATCGTTTGACGTCTCAAGAATATTTAGAGTTTCAGAAATCAGATCCTTAACATCAAATGCGGGGTCGATATCGAAGGCATCTTTTGTATCATTTCCCCACGGGAGCGATCGCGCGTCGCCGATGTCGTATTGAAAGCATACGAGCGGCGGACCGAACGCTAACGTTCGAGAAGGCTCTATCGGAGTGATGGAATTGTAACTTGTGGAAATCGACGCAACCGTTGCGGCCGCGCCGGCGAGAATCAGTGATAATAACTTCATGATATTAGTTCTTGGGGTTAGGTTGTAAGGATTTTGGGAAGCCCGCAATCGTCTTTTGTAAATTTATATTTTCCTTCGCGAGCTCGAGCGTCTTCGCGTCGTGATCGGAGGTTTTGCTTCCGCCGAAAATTTTAGATAACAATCCCGCTGCGAGGCGCACGCCGCCGTCGTTCGGCGCGAGTTCAGCCGCGCGTTCGATCCATTGTATGACATTCCAGTCGAAGTCGCCGCGGCTCTGGCGTATTGCTAATGTTAGGAATCCGGCGTCGAGCCACGCGAGCGCGTTTTGCTTTTTGTTAGATTCCGAAAACAGTGCGCGCGTGAGAATTTTAGTTTGAAGCGCTTCGCTCACGCCGAACTCATTCTCGCCGTCGCAATTGATAGCATAAATCGCGGCGAGCCGGATCGTTTCCAAATGAACGAGGCTGTCGCGCGACGCGTCGAGCGCCGCCAGCGTTTCTGATATTAATTTTCCGGGATCGTTAAGATACGGATTCGAACGGTCGGCCGCGATCGCTAACGTTCGCGCCGTGCCCGTTTCGAAATGTAACTTTTCAAGCGGAATCCCGCCGAACGACGGCCTGCTCGGCGATGCAAACGCCAGCACCAAAAAGCCAAGCGCAAATCGGATTATTAGAGTTCGAATCATTACAAGCCTCAAAAGAGTTACGGGTTCGAATCTCTAGTCGGAAGACACACCCCGACCGTTAACACCCCCGACAAAAATAACGGGGTCAGACCCCGTTATTGGAAGTGGGACAGTCCCCGTTATTGAATACGACAAAATTGTCACTCCACGAGTGGCAGCGTTAACTTTCCGAGCTCGCGGCGGTGGGCGCGTTTTTTCTTATCAACAAAAACGGTGAGGCCTTCGTCGGCCGCGGCGCCGAATTGTTTCTTTCCGTCGGGCTCGTCCCAAAGAATAGTAATGTAGTGTCCACGGTAGTATTGACCGTCGAGTATAAAATAACTCCAGCCGCCCTCGTTCGTCGAGGGCATCAGCGGATCGATTTCGAGAACGTTATCATTTCGCGGCACGAGCCCGATGATGTCTGGAATTAATATATCAAGATAGGTCGAATGGTTATAATCGCGTTCCGCGGTGAGCCACTCGCCAGTTTCGGCGTGATAATATTCGCCGGTCCACGGATTGTTAATGTCACCGTTCTTAAACTGTGCCTTCGTAAACGAATTAAATAATTCAAACAAATGCTTCTTATTGAGTTCGCAACGCGGATATTCACGAAGCGTTCGCGCCATCGCGGTCAAAATAATAGAATTTGCGTGCGGCCACGTCGGCCCGTTCCACATGCAGCCCGTTGCTACATTTTCGCCGACCGGCCAAAAAACGCCCGGCGCGTAGGCGGCGCATTTTAATGAACACGACCGCACCGGCCACGGCCCCCACATTTCCGCGGGATCAATAATACTTTTCCACGCGGCTTCATAACCTTTCCCGGCCGCCGGCAAACCAAAATAAAACGGATAGACGCCGATCTCTTCTTTAACAAGCGCGGGTTTGTCGTCTTGATAACGATTCGATAGGAAGAATTGCCATTCCGCATTCCAAAGTTTCTTTTCAACGGCATTCTTAATATTATTTGCGAGAGTCTCCAATTCCGCGCCGACGCTTTCGTTTCCTAACAATCGCGCGCATTCGGCGACATTTTTAGCGTTGCCGTACGCGTACGCCGCGAGGTCGACGCGCTCGAGATCGTCTTCGCCCTTTTTTGCTAAATAATCATAAAAGTAAAAAAAGCTCGGCTGCCATTCCATGCCCGTCCACCAATGCGAATCGACGACGGGCAGAAAATCACCGTCTTTATCATAAACATCGATCCACGCTTTCGCATTCTTAGCAAGCGCGGGAAAATTCTTTTTTAACAATTCCGTATTGGGATGAACCGCCATCAAGTCAATTGCCGTGCTCGAAATCCAATCTGTATATTGCCCGCCCTTTTGTCCGTCGGGCGTGATGTGGCTTGGAAAGACGCCGTCGGGCCGCGGGTTTTCACAAAAAGTTTGTAAGTGTCCCCAACTGTAGCTTGGATCCGCAAACCAACGCGCTTCGCGGATTTGATGCGCGGCTCCGTACGAAATCACATTTTGATACCATTCGCTGTGCCAGCGACCTTCGGTGCTCGTACGGTGTTGTAGTTTACCCATCCGCGGATTCATGAAATTCTTTTTTAATACATACGCGCGGTGCCAGAATTGTTTAGTTACAAATGGATCGGAGCAGTCGAAGGTGGCAACGTTGGAATTAGACCATTGATTTTGCGAAGCGAAGAATTCTTTTTCGTCATATTTTCCGTCAAGCAACGGAACAAAGTAGCTCTCCAAACGTTCGAGAGCTTTCTTGTTGTCTTCATGAATGCTACAAAAAAATCCGATCTTTATATTTTCACCGCCTGCTAGATTTATTTCAATCGTCGTTGGATTCCCAAGTGAACGAAACTTTGTATCAATCTTGCAGTCGGCCTTTTTGTTGCGAGGCATGACTACACAAAACGGCGCATTCATTTCGACATTCAGTAATGTTGCAGAAAGACCCGTTATATGTAAGGGCGGTGATGGGCGATTCCAGTTAGCCATTCCTGCCTCGCGGGTGTCAACCGTTGGATACTCGAGCGAACAATTAAATATAGTGGGCTCTCGGCTCGTATTCTTAATAGTGACAACGACGCCCATGACATCGTCTTCAGTAATAAACTTATCCGTCGATACCTGAATATTCCTATTGACACTCGCTCCCGTCTCAATCGTGTACTCCGGATCCACCCCATACAAACCCGTAAAAAAATTCTCTCCTTTATTCTTAAATACAAATCTTAACTGATCTGTTTCTGTATAGTTAAATGTAAATCGATTTGCGCCCGGCGTCGGATTGGCGCGTTCGCTTGTTAAATTAGTAACGGGCTTCCATTCGCCGTTTTTGTAAGCTTCAATTCCGACTTTCTCCGGAGGACGGCAGCCACCGTTTGGCGCGTCGTCGAAAAAGTAAAGAGTCACGGCGTTCACTTTTACAGTTTGGCCGAAATCGACCGCATACCAATCTTCACGTTTCTTACTATTCCAGCACGTCCATCGTTTTTCTTTAGCAAACGGTTTTGTTAATGGGCGGTCGACGCCGTCGATCGCATATGTAAACGACGCCGACGCCGATAATTGCATTCCCGGTTCACCTTCGACGTGGACGTGGCTCGGATAATAAGTAGCTTTGCCCGGCTTGAATCCCGGAATCTTTAATTTGAACGGAACGAAATTATTAATATAAACATAATTCACTCCGTCGTCGAAACCGAAGCCCTGCGGCGACGCTGCCCAGAGGCGGTCGCCAACACAACCAAACGGAACGTTGGCGTCGTACGGACGCGAGAGCACGTCGTCGAGCCGCGGCCGGCGCTCGGGGAATAGCAAGGGTGACGATGCTGTCGCGCTCGGCCGCGACTCGGCTTGCATTACGAACGAAACGGCGAATGTGAGTAATACGATCAGTTGGGTCGGCGTCATCGTGCTTCACATCTTGCGCTTCCTTGGCGCGCAACGCAGTCTTGGATTTTTCAAAAATCCCCGACCTGCAAATTTTTTTCGCCCCAACTGTTACCCATGCTCAAAAATATCCAGGACATTCTTGGCGCCGACTCCGAAAAGTTGCTTTCATACAAATGCACCGGCATTCCTAAAGAATCCATTCACGTTCCCGGCCCCGATTTTATAGATCGCGTGTGGGTGCCGTCGGATCGGCCCGTGCCGGTGCTGCGAAGTCTGCGCGAAATGTTTAATCATGGGCGGCTCGCGGGAACTGGATACTTATCCATTCTTCCGGTCGATCAGGGAATTGAACATTCGGCGGGTGCATCGTTCGCGCCGAATCCGCAATATTTCGATCCGGAGAATATTGTTAAATTAGCAATGGAAGGCGGGTGCAATGCGGTCGCGTCGACGCTCGGCGTTCTCGGATCGGTGTCGCGAAAGTACGCGCACAAGATTCCGTTTATGTTAAAAATTAATCATAACGAATTCTTATCGTATCCGAATAGTTATGATCAGATCATGTTTGGTAATATTAAACAAGCGAAGGAAATGGGCTGCGTGTCCGTCGGCGCTACCATTTATTTCGGTTCCGCCGAGAGCAAGCGGCAAATTCAGGAAGTATCTTTAGCGTTCGCCGCGGCGCACGAGCTTGGAATGGCTACAGTTCTTTGGTGCTACACGCGCAACTCGGCGTTTAAGAAAGACGGTGTCGATTATCATACTGCGGCCGATCTTTCGAGCCAGGCGAACCACCTCGGCGTCACGATCCAAGCGGATATTATTAAACAAAAACTTCCGAACACCAACGCCGCGGGTTTCAAAGCTCTTAATTTTGGAAAGACTCACGACAAGGTTTATTCACAATTATCGAGCGACAACCCTATTGATATGACGCGCTACCAGGTCGCGAATTGTTATATGGGCCGGGCCGGACTTATCAATTCCGGCGGCGAGTCGAAGGGCGAGACGGATTTGAAGGAAGCGGTGACAACGGCGGTTATTAATAAACGCGCCGGCGGCACGGGCCTCATCTCCGGCCGCAAGGCGTTTCAAAAGCCCATGAAAGACGGCGTCGCGCTGCTTAATGCGATTCAGGATGTTTATCTGACGAAGGAAATTACAATTGCGTAAGGTCGTTTAACGATCGTCGCTCGCGCGCGTGTTGCTCCCGAATATGCGCGCGAAGCGCTAAATATAAATTACAGTTAGGTTTTTCTTATCAAACGCCGGACGGCTCCTCCGGCGATCGGCGACGCTGGAAATTCGGAGTCCTCGAATTGATACAGTTTGCGGATCTGATCCATAAATCGGCGCGGAAAGCCGCCGGATTTAAATTGAGCGTCGTCGCCAATGACCCAAATCGGTTTTTCACTAACGATCCGTTTCTCGATCGTTTCGAGGGCTTGTTTAATATAATTATCCTGCGTTCCATCCGTATAGACATCGAGGCCCATCACTATAAAAAACTGCTCGGGGTGTTCGCGCGAAAGTATATCATTCCAATAAGACGCCGCGATGGGTTCCGACTCGATCACTAAATAGCCAGAGCCTGCAGGATTTGAATCCAGCACCGAGCGAACGCGCGTTCGCAATTGTATATCTACTTTTTCCCAGGGATTGGGCAACAAAATCACGTTGGGAACAATGGTTGTAATGCTAATAATGAAGGCTGCAATTCCCGGAACAAGCAATCTTAAGAAACGCGCCTTCACAACAATTTCAGGGAGGTTTGGCACCTGCCGCGCCATCGCCCATAACGCTAACGATGAAATTGCAAATATAATCAATCCTGCGCCATTGGAATGCTGCATCGCCAGCGCAGGCGCGATCGCGAACGCAACGGCGCCAATACTTCTAATAATCGAACGCGAAAAAAATTCCAGTGCTGCGGCCGCGACAACGATTTGAGCGGCAAATGTTGATATATAATAGGAACCGAAATATCGATCGCCAATTAAAGCGCAAATCCCAAAATATCCTAATATCCAAAGAAGGAGTAAGAAAACGGCGTTGCGCGACTTTCTCCATAAGACGCGAAGCCCCGCGAAAAAATAGACGGATGCAGGCACAGAATATAAGAATAACTCTTCGAACGCGTGCTGAAGGTAGAGGGGAATCACTTCGGGTTCGGAAAAGCGCTTTTGATAATAATTTGTAACAATCGCCCCTTCGTACGATTTCAGCCCCGACGTCGAAACTTTCGAAATCTGATATACTATAAAAAACAGCACGAGGCTGCCGAGCAGCGCCATAGCGGCGCGAGGAACGCGTCTTAACAAAAATGCGCCGCCGACCGCGACCAGCCCGACGGCTGCGCCCGAAAGGTGCGACATCGGCACGAGCGAAATGGATACTGCAATTCCAATTGCTAATTTTACAGAAAGCGGCGTTGCCTCGGCGCAGCGCATGAGCGCCGCGACCGCGAGTGCCGCAAAAATTCCGTGAAAGGCATAAATCCCTGTGGTGGTCGCGTGAAACCAATAGCCCGGAAGAAATGCTAATAAAATGGCGGCGGCGAAAGCCGTTGCCGGGTATGTTACAAATCGCCGTGCAGCAAAATATGTAATCGACACACCTGCGCCGGCCGTGAGCGCGCTCGTCCACAAAAGTGCCTGCTCGGGCGATAAATCAACAAACGGACTTAACAAATATCGAAATGTTGCTACAAACGGCAAGTATAATAAATGATTATAATAAAGACGCCCGAGTTGAAGCCGCTCGATATATAAGTAACCGTCGTTCAGCGGCATTTTTTGTAATGTCGCGCCGTAGATCACCGCGCACGCTGCACCGAGAGCGATTGCTAAGATAGTATTTGTAGTTTCGGGCCGGCCAGGCGTCGGGCGCATGACGCGGAGTTTAGCAGCTCGTGCACGCGCAGATGCCGTTCGCTACAAGCCAGACGAAAAGTCGGTTGCCACCGTGTGAGGCTCTATGCCTGTGGCCGCGCCGCTTGGGCTTCACGCTTGAGCGCCATTCGTGTCGCGGTTACTGTCCCGGGCCCTTCATTTAGTAATCGTGCCGTCGTAGCTCAGTTGGCTAGAGCGCCTGACTGTGGATCAGGAGGTCATGGGTTCAAGTCCCATCGACGGTACCAATATTAGTTTGCCCCCCGCGCCAGCCAGAGGCGGAACGCGACCCCCGCGGGGGTAACGAATTGTATTAATTTTATTATCATTAAGAGTTTAGCTCTGCCGAATCAAATTATAAATTATTTTTAATAGCTAACAATAAAAGAGCAACGGAGTTATTGTAAAGTGAGCAGCCAGCCGCCGTCAGGCGCAAGCCCGCGACCCGTTCCGCGCGTCCCGAAAGGATTTCGCGATGTCTTCGCGGCCGATGTCGAAGCGCGCCGTTTTATGGTTGATACAATTCGGCAGGTTTATGAATGTTATGGTTTTGAACCTCTCGAAACTCCGGCCGTCGAATACGTTGAAACGCTCGGCAAATTTCTTCCTGAAAGCAACCAGCCCGACGGCGGAATCTTTGCATGGAAATTGATAGAAGAAGGCGACAAGGACGGAGAGTGGACGGCGCTTCGTTATGATTTAACAGCCCCGCTCTCGCGCGTCGTCGCCGAACATAAAGAATCGCTGCCCGCGCCGTTTCGTCGATATCAAATCGGGCCTGTTTATAGAAAGGAAAAACCGGGCCCCGGAAGATTTCGCGAATTCTATCAATTTGATATTGATACAGTTGGCACGGCGTCGATGGCCGCCGACGCGGAGGTTTGTTGCATTTTGGCGGATGCGCTGGAGGCGCTCGGGATTAAGAGAGGGGATTATTTGATAAAAGTTAATAATAGGAAAGTGTTGAATGGCGTGTTGGAGCGGATTGGAATGGAGAATATTGTAAAATCGGGTGCCGCCGATACCGAGTACCCGCGTCAACCCGCTGAATCAGGAAAACGTCCGACCGCCGAGGCTTTCATACAGTTGGACGAATATTATAAAGTAAATCCTGATGAACAGCGGACGGCAGTCCTGCGTGCAATTGATAAATTAGATAAGTTAGGCGTCGACGGCGTTCGCGAAATGTTAAGTAAAGGACGCCTCGATTCGTCCGGAGCGTACAATTACGGCGCACTGTTAAATGACGAACAAATAAAAGCGGTTATGGGATTTGTGAGCGGAGGCGCGCTCGATCGAAAGGAAATTACGAATCAATATAAAGAATTGGTTGGTTCGAGCGCGATCGGTCAGGAAGGCGTTCGCGAATTACAACAAATCGACGAATTCTTAACAGCCGCCGGCTATGGTAACGATCGCGTTCAATTCGATCCTTCGGTCGTCCGCGGATTGGGGTATTACACCGGCCCCGTCTTCGAAGCCGCCTTAACATTTGATATAACAGATGAAGACGGCGTCAAACGCCCGTTCGGCGCTGTCGCGGGCGGCGGACGCTACGATGATTTAGTAAAGAGGTTCACAGGCGAACTCGTGCCTGCGACGGGCGCGTCGATTGGCGTCGACCGATTATTAGCAGCGCTCAAAGTGGTCGGCCGCGTGAAAACGGACGATCGGCGCGGGCCCGTCGTCGTCACCGTCATGGACAAGCCGCGAATGTTAGATTATCAAAAAATGGTTTTCGAACTTCGCAACGCGGGCATCGCGGCGGAATTGTATCTTGGCGAAGGCGGCTTCAAACAACAATTGAAGTATGCGGATAAACGCAATTCGGCCGTCGCGGTGATCGCCGGAAGCAATGAATTTGATAAAGGCGAGATAACATTAAAGAATCTTAAACTTGGAAAAGAATTAGCGAAGCAGGTTGCGAGCCGCGACGAGTGGCGAAAGGGCCAGCCGGCCCAGGTTACGGTCAAGCGCGATGCGCTCGTGGAAGAAGTCAAGAAAATGTTAGCTTAAAGTAAATATATTAATAAATCATGACACCAACGCCCGCCGCGCTCACGCTCACCGGAAGTTCATTAACAATCGACGATCTCGTGCGTGTCTCGCGCGATCCGCAGGTTCGAGTCGTGTGCGATCCGGCCGCGATGACGCGCGTGCAGAATGGTTGGAAACAAACGGAAGCCATCGGCAAACATTACGCCGAAGATCCTACAGATCCCAAGCGGCGCGTGTACGGTGTTACAACCGGTTTTGGTGAATTTAAAGATAAAGCGGTTTCGCCTGCGCAGCTTCAGGAACTCCAGCGAAATATATTATTGAGCCATGCCGTCGGCGTCGGCGAAAACACAGACGTTAACGATCCGAGCAATTACTATTCGGGCGACATCGTGCGTGGCGCGCTCGTGTTGCGATTGAATACATTTTTGCGCGGCCATTCGGGCGTGAGCCCGGAATTAGTATCGGCGCTTGTCGCTTTGTTAAATTTAAGAATTATTCCGCGCGTGCCGCTGCGCGGGTCGGTGGGTTCCAGCGGCGATCTCTGCCCGCTTTGCCACACGTTTATTGTGATGCTCGGCGAAGGCGAATTTTATATTGCTAACGATGCGGCGGATCTAAAGATTCGCGGCCGCCAGTGGTCGAATGCGTCAACACTACCTAAAGACGCGCGCTACGAACCGCGCTGGAAAGAGGGGATCGCGCTCTCGAACGGCGCCGCCTACTCGGCCGCAATCTTAGCAATGGCCGTTCATGATTCCGAAATTGTAGCAACGACCGCCGACGTCGCCGCGGCGCTGACGCTCGAGGCGATGTGCGGGCGCACGCGCGCGTTTTATCATGAAGTGCATGAGACGCGCGGCATGCGCGGGCAAATCGACGTCGCCGAAAATTTGTTAAATTTAACAAATTCGAGCAAATTGATAGATCGCGCCGCGTCGGTGCAGGATCCGTATTCTTTACGTTGTTCGCCGCAGGTTCATGGCGCGAGCCGCGACACGATCGCGTATGCAAAAATGGTCGCGCAGGCGGAAATTAACGCTGTAACAGATAATCCTTTGTTCTTTAACAATCAGCCTGGCGCGTTTTCGCAGGGAAATTTTCACGGCCAGCCCGTCGCGCTCGCGGCTGATTTCTTAGCCATTGCGCTTGCGGAGTTTGCTAGTATTTCAGAGCGGCGAACGCAAATGTTACTTGACGCGGCGCACAATCGTAATCTTCCCGGAAACTTAATATCAAAACGCGGCGTGCAGTCGGGGCTCATGATCGCGCAGTACACCGCTGCATCGTTAGTCTCCGAAAATAAAGTATTGGCGCATCCGGCGAGCGTCGACTCGATTCCGACGTCGGCGAACAGTGAAGATCACAATTCGATGGCGACGATCGCCGCGCGGAAACTGCGGACGGTGTTAAATAATGTGCAAGCTACTATTGGAATTGAATTATTAGCGGCGGCGCAGGGAATCGACTGGCGCATCACAATGCGGCCGGACCCAAATAATACAGATAAGACCGATTCAACCTGGGACGCGGCGCTCGCGGAAGCGAAGGAATTTGAACAAAAAACGTCGAACGCGCGCCGCAATGAAATTGCATCCGAACTCGGCCGCGGCACGCGCGCCGCTTATTTGTGTATTCGCGAAAAGATACAACCGATGACGAAAGATAAAGTTCTCGCCGAAGACGTCCGCATCGCCCACGAATTTGTAGTGAACGGCGAAGTGGCGTCGGCGGCCGGCGCGGCCATCGAACATAAACTAAACGCTGTCGCGGCTTTGTTATATTCGAAACGTTAATATTAAAATACGTTAATTTTAAAACGCGCGGGCTTGCGCCTGGATGAAGCTATAAAAGAAAACAGCGTTGGGGTCGCGCGCTACCCGTGCGAGTTCCACTTTCATCCCTTCGACGATCTCTTCGGAGACGTGCCCAGATTCTAACAATTCCTTCGAGCCGCTGAGAAGCAGCTCCGTCCAATAACTAAGAAACTCGGCACGCTCGCCGGGGGCGCGGTTGTCTAAATGAAATGTTTTAACAAATGTAACAATATCGCGAAACCCGACGGTTTGTAACAGATTACCGAGCTTGGCGCCGATGAACGGATCGCCCTTTAATTCAATTTGCCGGTCATTATAAGCCATCCAATATTTAAGAGTATTTGGACTATAGGGATCGATAAAGAATGATGAATTTAAAACTTCATTAACAACCACCGGCGATCCGGGAATCAGCACGCGCCGCAGCTCGCTCAAAACGCGCGCGGGATCGGGCAGATGTTCTAAAAGCCAGCATACAAATCCCGAATCAAATGTATCCGTTTGAAATTCAAGATTAGTAGCATCTCCCTTGACGAGATCATAACGATTCGGCGCCCACGCAACGGACGCTAAGAATTTCTCGGCACGCTTGATCTGAACATCGTTATATTCCACACAGGTGATGTGAATTTCGGGGAGCCGCCGCAGGAGAATTTCCGTTTGCGCGCCCACGCCGCTTCCGATTTCTATCAATTTTCTTCTGCGGCGAAACGGAAGGCCTTCATAAATCATGGGTTCCAGAAAGCGCGCCTGCCGATATAAACGATCCTGTTCCTTTTCGGAATAGCCGTGAAGATAACCGTGTTTTGAATCCTTCATATTATTTATTTTAGCGTTCGAACGTCTCTATTTACAAATTATACAGTAAAAAATCAAATAGTAAATATTTCCGGCGGCGCGAACCATGTGAGTTCGGCCGGCTCGTTTTCAACATCGGAAATTTCAAGCCGCGCAATGCCACACTTCTTCATCGGAGACACGTGTGCTCGCGCGCCAAGCCAGCTTGCTACAGTTAGGCCGAGGCCGGGTTCGTGGCCAACTAATATTAATTTTCGCTCCGCGCGCCTCCGCAGTTTTTGTAATAATCGACCCGGAGCCATCGGCGGCTCGAGCTCACTTGATACTTCAACTTCGATTCCAAGTTTTTGTGCAAAGATCTCCGCCGTCTCCTGCGCGCGGCGAAGCGGGCTCGTGAGTACAATTTCAATCTTGTCGTCGAGCTTTCGAAGTTTTTTTGCAACTTCGGCGCACTCGTCGCGGCCCTCGGGTGTGATGCGCCGGTCGGCGTCGCTATCGTGTCGTCCGCCCTGGTAGTCTTCGGCGCGGCCGTGCCGGATTAGATAGATTCGTTTCACGGCTCCATTTATAAACTTGATTGCCGATTCTTACAATCGGCCGAGCATTCAAATTATTGTTTTCATCCTTGCTCTACTCGCCGGCTGCGCGTGCGCTGCTCCCCGCCTCGGTCGCGCGGCCTCGATCGAGGCGCAGCGCGCGCGATGGATTCAGCCGACCGGCTTGGTCCAGAACGAAAAAAATTGAGACCCATCTTAAGTAATATTTATATTACTTCCATCCCATTACAATCATTTGCTGGCTATCCCGCGTGAGCGGCGAGCGATCAAAATCGCCATAGATATCAAAACGCGAATATCCAGCCGCGCGAAGTAACAATTCAAATTCGGGTTTGTAAATCCAGCGAACGGTAGTTTCAGATTTGTTTGTGTTAATAATATTACGATTCGCGTCGAGAATCTGTATTTCCATCTTTGATTGTTGTGTTTGCTCGATCGGGTTCTTGAAGCGAGTATCATAAATGCGTACGAAGCCGCCGGTCTTCGGCTGGGGAATTTCCGCTTCGAGAATTGCGATGCCGTCGGGTTCCGACCACAGTTGCGCCGCGGGATAAGACATATGACAAACAAAGACTCCGCCCGTTTGTAAATGATCGTGAATGCAACGAAGCGAAGATAACTGATCGCGTTGCGTTAAATTGTGAGCAAACGCATTAAACGCGCAAAGCACAACTTTATATTTTCTTTGGGTCTTAAAATTACTTAAATCACAGTTATAAAGATTCGGATTCTTGCGAAGCGCTGCCGCCTTTGCGGCGAGTGTTTTTAACATAGGCTCAAACAAATCGACGCCGTCGGTCTCGAAACCATCTTGTAACAATCGCAGCAGGATTCGGCCCGTTCCACATGCTAGGTCGAGAACAGGTCCACCGTTTTCGCGGACGACCGATCGATACAATTCAATATCAAAATCGAGAGTCTCGAAAAGCAAATCGTAACTTTCGGGGTCGTCGAACGGCGAGGGCGCTTGAGTTTCGGGCATTCACCCAACGTATCAAAACAAATTTATAAATACATAAAAAAACTCCCGGATCGCTCCGGGAGTCTTCTTATCATAACCGCGAACCGCGATCGCGGAATCCTTTAGTTACTATTTTTTCTCGGCAACGACCGCGCGCGCTTCCGCCAATTCGGCTAGCATTTTTTCAATCCTTAGCAATCGCGCTTCCAGTTTCTCTAAAGTTGCGTCCGCTTTGCCTTCGGCAGCACGGGCGCGCACCCAATTTGAATTATTACTATTCGGCATAATAACAAATTCTCCGGCCTCGGCTGTTTCTGCGCGAGTCTCGTCGAGTCTTTGTTTTGCGCGAGAGAGCTCCTGGAGTTCCATATTTTGTTTATCCAACATATCAGCTCTGGACCGCTCCATCGCGGCCTTTGAAGCGTCGCTCTCCATTGAGAATTGTTCAATCGCCAAGGGGGCGAACGCCTCGTTTGCGAAGGCATCTCTACGCAATAAGTCAAATGTTAACGCTGCACTGGGCGCGCTGCCCAGTCTTGCCGTAATGGTTATTTCCTTTTGTTTGCGAATAACGGTTAGAACGATTTCATCATTTGGCTTTTTCTTAGCAATCGCTTGACGCAACTGATCGGGGCCGGCGGGTTTGTTGCCGTCGACTGCAATAATAACATCGTGTTCCTGAAGCCCGGCCAATTTCGCGGCGGAGTCGTCGTTGACGGATGAAACTAATGATACATCTTTTGCGGCGAGGTTGAGCTGGTCGGCGAGCGCGGCCGGCGCTTCGTTAAACGTAACGCCGAGGAACGCGCGCAGCTTCGTTTTCTTAGTTACTAATTTTCCTTCGGCGTTGCGCACGAGCGATTCGATTCTCGCGGCCGGTTTTCCATCTTTACCCATAATTTCGAATCCTTCTTCGGTTCGAAGATAACGATCTTTGCCTGCGGGCGATCCGTTGATTGATATTACAATTGCATCGCCGGGTCCGGCGGTGCACTCTACTTTCTCGTCGCCCATTTGAAATTCTATCTTATGTGCAATGATCGAATTCCGCGGCGATTGTGAAGATCTCGCTAACGATCCGCCGGCTCCCGCTCCCTGGCCGATGTATCCGAGACCCTGCAGCGAGGGCATTTCGTTTGCGGGCGGCGCCGTCGGATCTTGAACTTTGAATCTTAGCCCAACCGGTTTTGCTTTTATCGGAAACCCAGTTGTATTCATCGGCTCGTTGCGAACTGTTGCGCCCTGCGCCGACGCGCAACTCGCAAGAATAGTAGTAAACGTAATGACTAAGGTTGATTGTAGCATGATATTTTGGTTCATTAAAGTTTGGTTTCGTTTTTTGCTAACATAGTGGGAATTGGAACAGGACGGCCGATGTCGTCGTGTTGAATTTCAAAAACGCCGTTGACGCGCTTTTTTTCTAGCGTTCGGCGAACATAAATAATCTCGACTCCCGGTTTCCCGTCGGTCGAATGCGTTTCGACGAGAACATTAGGAAGTTCGCCGATGACCTCGGGTGCGCCGGGGCCGGCAGCGGGAGAATTCATATATTTCGGCGCCGACGGCGTCGCGTTTACTAAAACTGCGATCAGTGTAATCGCCGCGGCGGAAAGCCAGCCCGACGCCGCCGTCAAACGCGCGGTTCGAAAGGTATTAATACTTTTCGAGGGCGCTGGAATATCAACATTCTGCGAGATGCTTGAAATACGCGAACCCAATTGTTGCAACTGAGATTGGTCGTGAAGCGTGCGTGCGAGGCGTTCCCAAATGTTAGAATCCGCAGCCGCCGCACGTTCAATCGCCAGCCAATCCTCCGCCGCCGCCGTTCCCGACGCGATGCGAGATAACAGAAGTTCTTCAGTTTCGGAATCGATAAACATAGATATGAAATTTAGATTAGTATTTGCTTCAATTAGTGTTGTGCCGAATGTTTATTTTCTGTCTGCTCGCGAAGGGCGCGGCGCGCGCGTGCAAGCCGGGTTTCAACTGTAGTTTCGGGAACGCCGAGCGCGGCGGCGATTTGTTTTTGTGACATTCCGTTCATAGATTGTAACAAAAGCGGTTCGCTATATTCGGGCGGCAACGATTGCAATCGTAACAATAGGTTTTGTAGCTCCGCCGATGCGGCGAGCTGGGCCGAGCCGCGCCGATCGGGAATCCACTCTTCCTCTCCCTCGCCGAAGGGCCGAATCGCGCGCCGTTTTGTAACATCACGCCGTGCGTAACCCTTGGCGACATTGATTGCAACAGTTCGGAGCCACGGCCGCAGTTTGTCCGGGTCTCTTAATGTTACAATTTGCTCGACGACAATCGTTGCCACCTCTTGCAACAAATCGTCGAGCTCGGCGCCGCGTGGCATATGTGCAAATAGCACAGCGGCGACCCACGAACGATGCTCACGCCATAGCGCGCCAATCGCGTCGCGGTCGCCGGTGCGCGCACTTTTTTGCGGCGGCTCCGGCTCGAAATTCATTGCCCGATATACGGATGCGCGACGCCATCCGTTCCGTCAACTTGCCTAATTTTACCTGACGCCGACGGCCTCGACGGGTTTTGTTGTTAATGATTCCTTCGAAATCATTTCAATCGGAGAGCGGCGGTCGCGATTTGTTAGTTTTCCTTTTGTTTTCAATTCGTGCGCGGCACGCACAGCCTCCGCTCCCATCCAATCGGGCCATTGCTCGATCGAGCCTGCTAACTTTCCGTTTAATAACGATTCGCGGACTTCCTTAATATTATCAAAAGCAACGATAACAACTGAATTTGTCTTGCCTGCCTGCTCGACGGCGCGGATCGCGCCGAGCGCCATGAGGTCGTTTGCACAAAAAATACCTTTTAGATTTGGATACTTTGGAAGAAGCCCCGTTGTAACAGTTAACGCTTCCTCCGTGTACCAATTCGCCGTCTGCGAGGCGACGAGTTTTATATTCGGATGTTTAGCAATTTCTTCATGAAAACCTCTTTTGCGATCTTCAGCATTCGCGACGCCGACGAAACCTTCGAGCATCATCACTTCTCCGGCGCCGCCGATTTTTTGAGCTAAATATTGCGCGCCAAGCCGGCCTCCCGCAACGTTATCAACGCCGATGAATGCGTCTAATGTTAAATTTTGACGCTTCAATTCCGCGGGATCGAGCGCATTGTCAATATTAATGATCGGGACCCCGGCATCGGCGGCTTCCTTGAGCGGAGCTACTAATAATTTGCTGTCCGACGGCGCGATCAGAATAGCATCAAATTTTTTCCGTGCAGCGCTGCGAACGAGTTCGACTTGCTCCTGAAAATTCTTTTCAACGGCGGGCGAGAACGTCTGAACCTCGACGCTAAGTTTCTTAGCTTCCTCTTCAGCGCCGCGTTGCATACATATAAAAACGGGGTTTTGTTGCGTTTTTACAATTAATGCAAACTTTAACGATTTCGCGGCGCCGGCGGTTGGTGCGTTCAGCGCTTCCGGCTGCTTTGAACAAGTTACAATGGATACAAATGCAAAAAGTAAAATTCCGAGGGAAGCGAACGTTAACTTCATAAATGATAATATTACTTTTTCGTACGCCGAACGCCGTCGACGAGCGCGGGGATTAGAATAATAACGCCCGATACAATTTTTTGTGTGCCAGCGGGCGCTTGGACGGATTGTAAACCGAAACGTACAATTCCGAGAAGTACAGCGCCGAGGAGGGTGCCGACCATCGACGCGCGCCCGCCCTGGAGGCTCGTGCCCCCGATGACCGTTGCCGCGATCGCGTCGAGCTCGTAGCCGTCGCCGTCCGTATTTGTAACAACGCCCGTGCGCCCGGCCAGCACGCCGCCCGCGATCCCCGCGGCAATTCCAGATGTAATATACGAATACATTTTAACTTTTCCGACGGCGATCCCCGCGAGCCGGGCCGACTCTTCATTTCCGCCGATTGCTAATAATTTCCGGCCGAACGTCGTTTGGGTTAAAATAAGCAATCCAAGAATTGTTATGATTCCGGCGGCCGCCGCCGCGCCGCCGGGCGTGCGGCCGATTTCGCGAAAGACGGCCGGAATGCCGCTCATCGACGACGCGCCCAGAAAATTGTAAACAGCGCCGCGCGCGACGAGCAGGCACCCGAGCGTTACTAAGAATGGCGGAATCCTGCCAAAAACGACGAGTGCTCCGTTCACCGCGCCACATCCTGCGCCCACTACAATTCCGGCGAGAGCGGGAAACAGCGAAATGAATATATCCGTTCGCGCACGTTCGCCGGCGTAGTCCGTTGCGAACGCCATCGCGACTGCCGAAAGCGCGAGCACGGAACCAACAGATAAATCAATTCCGCCGGACGCTAAGAGTAGCGTCATCCCCGTCGCGAGGATCGCGTTCACGGATGAGATTCTTAATACTTCTAATAACGCGCCGAAGTCGCGGTTCGACGGCTCCGCGATGGCAAACCCCGTCGCAACAACTACGATCGCAATGGCGATGCCTATGAGGTTTCGGCCGAGTGCGATTCGATTCACGTCGAATATTTATATATGTTATGGGTTGTTACGGTTCCGCGAATTTTCGCGTATTCTAGCAAATCGCGGCGCGTGCGCTATTCTCAGCGCATGACGATGGACCCCGCCGCTTCGAAAATTGCTATTGATCCCGTATGCGGAATGCGCGTGCATCCGGAACGCGCGCGCGCCGAACACGCGCATCGCGGCGAACGTTATTATTTTTGCGCGGTGGCATGCAAAGAAAAATTTGTAAATAATCCGGAATACTACTTATCGAAGAAGGCGCCCGGCGCGGTCGAAATGTTAGAGGAGAATCCGTTCGCGCCGCCGGCGACGCCGGCAGAATTAACAAATGCAGCAATTACGCCGCGCCGCAGCGCGCCGCGGTTACGTTACTATTGCCCGATGTGCGAAGGAGTCGAAAGCGACGAGCCGGGGTCTTGTCCAAAGTGTGGAATGGATCTTGAACTTTCGCCGGCGTTCGAAGCGGAGCAACACGAATCTGTTACATCCGATTATCGTAAACAACTTTGGACCGCGCTCGCGTTGTCGATTCCAATTGTTATCTATTCAATGATTTTCATGATGCCCGGGACAGCGGCGCACGATTGGGCCCACTCGCGCTGGTCGATGGGAGTTTTTAATTATATTCAACTGATACTTTCGACGCCGGTCGTCTTCTATTGCGGAGCGTCGTTGCTACAAAAAGGGTTTGTTGGCATTCGCAACCGCTCGCCCAATATGTTTACATTAGTTGCGCTGGGCGCGCTCGCGGCATGGTTCTATTCAGCGGCGGCGACAGTCTTACCTTCACTATTTCCGGAAACTCTCCGCAGGCACGGCGCCGTCGAAGCATACTACGATTCGGCAGTTTCAATTATAACACTTGTTTTATTAGGCCAGTGGATCGAGAACCGCGCGCGTTCGCGTGCGTCGGGCGCCATTCGAAGTTTATTACAATTTCAGAAGGGGACGGCGCACCGAATCGACGGCGGCGCCGAAAAAGATATATCCATAAGCGAAGTTCAAAAAAACGATTTGTTACGCGTCCGCCCCGGCGAGAGCGTTCCCGTTGACGGCGTTGTAACAGAAGGCGCGAGCGAAGTCGACGAGAGCGCGATTTCGGGGGAGCCGCTGCCGGTTGCTAAAAAAACCGGCGACCGCGTGACCGGCGGAACCTTAAATATCGTCGGATCGTTTATTTTCCGGGCTGATCGCGTCGGCCGCGAAATGTTAATGTCGAGAATTGTATCGGTAGTCTCCGACGCGCAGCGCAGCCGCGCGCCGATTGCAAATATTGCGGACCGCGTCACGGCGTGGTTTGTGCCCGCTGTCACGCTGGTTGCAATCTTAACATTCATTTTATGGTTATCATTCGGACCCGAGCCGCGCCTGGCCTACGCCATTGTTAACGCGGTTTGCGTATTTGTTATTGCGTGTCCGTGCGCGCTCGGGCTCGCAACGCCGATGGCTCTCGTCGTCGCAAGCGGCCGCGCGGCAAGATCCGGAATAGTAGTCCGCGACGCCGGAGCGATACAAACAATCGGAAACGCAAATATTATTATGATGGACAAAACGGGCACGCTCACGGAAGGTAAACCGAAGATTATTAAGATTTTTCCGGAGGCTGGTGTAACGGAAAGTGAATTATTAGCGATTGCCGCTGCGGTTGAAAACGCGAGCGAGCATCCAGTTGCGCGGGCGATTGTGGCGCGTGCGAAAGAATTGAATATTACATTTCTACCGGCGGAGCGTTTTGTTGCAAGCGCCGGAGAAGGGGCGTCGGCTCGGGTCGGAAATAATATGGTTTATGTTGGAAAGCGCGAATTCGCGGAGAAAGACGGCGCGCGGTTCGGGCTGACGGAGAAATTAATAGTTGAAATCGATGCATTCCAACAGGGCGGCGCATCGCCGGTTTTTGTAGCGATTGGCTCGCGGCCGATTGGAATACTACTTTTATCCGATGAACCGCGCGAGTCGGCTTATCGCACAATTGAAATATTAAAATCAGATGGTTTGCGCGTGGTGATGGCCACCGGCGACAACGCGGCCACGGCCGCCGCGATCGGGAAAAAGTTAAATATAACAGAAATCCACGCGGGTCTTTCGCCGTTCGGCAAAGCAGAATTGATACAACAATTTCAGGCGAGCGGCGGCGTTGTCTGCATGGTCGGCGATGGCATCAACGACGCGCCCGCGCTCGCTGCGGCGAATGTAAGTATTGCGATGGGAACCGGCTCCGACGTCGCGCTCGAGTCGGCGCCGCTCACGCTCGCCGGCGGCGACGCGGCCGGAATTGTTAAGATGATTCAACTCTCGCGGCGCACGATGCGCGTCGTACACCAAAATTTGTTTTGGGCATTTATTTATAATATCGTGGGAGTGCCCGTCGCCGCGGGCGCCGGCGTTTTAGTCGCTTCCGCGCTGGGTGCGGCGCGGCCGTACGATTTTTTGTTAACACCGATGTTCGCCGCGGCCGCGATGGTTTTTTCAAGCATCATCGTTATATTAAATAGCCTCCGGCTCCGCGGCGGAAGATAAGACTGCGAATTGGTCTCATTTTGCGGCATCCATCGCAAGTGCGACGCCGCCGAGCGCGCCCGAATCGTCGCCGAGCGCGGGTTTTACAATATATTCATTCATTTGCGGCGTTAATTCTCCGAACGACCCGTAGCCGCCGATTTGTTGTATTACATTTTCGCGAACACGTTCGATCAGGCCCTCTTTATGAAACACGCCGCCGCCGAGCACGATCCGGGCGGGCGCGAGCGTGAAAATAAAATTAACAATCGCCAACGCTAAATATCGCGCTTCAAGCTCCCACGCGGGATGAGCCTCAGGAAGGCTCTCGGCGCGAACGCCCCACCGCGTTTCGATCGCGGGTCCGGACGCGAGCCCTTCTAAACAATCGGCGTGGTACGGGCAGACGCCGGCAAATGTATCTTTTGGATCGCGCGCTACAAAAACGTGGCCGAGTTCGCCGTGAAACGCAGTGTCCAGCGGCTTTTGTTTATATACAAATCCGCCGCCGATTCCGGTTCCAACTGTTATATAAAGAATCGAATCCTTGCCGATGCCCGCCCCCCAGCGCTGCTCCGCGAGCGCCGCGCCGACGACGTCGGTGTGAAATCCGATCGGCACCGGCATCGCGCGTTTCAGCTCGCCAAGAATATTATACTGAATCCACGCGCGCTTCGGCGTATTTGTAATATAACCATACGTGGCCGATGCGCGATCAATATCAATCGGACCGAAACACGCGAGTCCGGCGGCGCGCACGGGATGCTTTGCAAAAAACTCAATCACGCGTGGAATTGTAGCGTCCGGAGTTGTTGTATCTATTCGCGCACGCGCAAGGATTCCGCCGTCGGGCGAAGCTACAATACAACAAAACTTGGTGCCGCCCGCTTCGATGCCGCCGTAGCCGGGTAGAACTTTACTCATGCGGTTTCTCATTCTCGTGATGCGGCGGATGAATTCGACGGGGAACTAATAATGCGACGGCGCCCGCGGCGGCCGCGATCGACCAGAAAATAGGAGCCGGAATATTTACTTTATCAAATAACAGATCCGGAAGAATCGCAGTGCCGGTTAATGCTAATAAAATCGCGATGCCGATGGCGCGCGCGAACATCCACCCGCCCAGAATCCCAAGACCCAGCGCTTGAATAATAATTGAACCGACCGTGAGCGGCAGCAGCATCTTTTCAATAACAATTGAACCGAATCGTATCGAATCGAGTTGAAACGTAATCGCGGCGACGACTCCACTGACTAAGAAAAAAGCACCAATAACCGTTTCGCCGAGTGTTGCATGGAGCCGCGAGTGCGCGTGTTTGGTTGTACCGGAGAAACCGTGCGTCAAGGCCGACAGCGCAACGGATACAACAAAAACGACGATTGTAACTGTAGAATTGCCGGCCGATGGAATATCAATATTTGGAATCGCGCTTTCCGAATAGTTAAATCGAATTCCGGGGCGCGCCGTGAGGGCGGCGACCGCGGCCCACGTTCCCGAACAGAGCGCCGTGCCGGCGTGGACGCCGCGCAACCATAATATTCCTCCGACCGCCGCGCTCGCCGAAATAATAGTAAACGCGATTTGTGATAAGATCGGAGCCGGAAGCCAGTGATCGAGCGGAAACGGAAGCTCCGAATCCGAAAACCACAAAAACAAGGAAACTAACGATCCGGCGACGCCGCTAATTACTGTTACAATTCCCGCAATATGGCGAAGCGTGCTCGCGAGCGGATGATCTAAGTGCGGCGTTTCTACCATACCGGCCGGCGCAGCCACCGTGAAACTAATTTGTAAGAACGCCCGGCGCCTGCGCGAGGGGCTCTTCACGAACGATTTGATATAAAGTATCGCGCTCGACCGGGTGGCGCCCCGCCGAGTAAATTAAATTTACTAATTCTTCGCGCCCGAGTTCCTGCGGCGTGTCCGCGCCCGCGTCGTGATAGATGCGCTCTTCTTTTACAGTTCCGTCGAGATCGTCGGCGCCGTAGCTGAGCGCCGTCTGCGCGGTCGAAAGTCCGAGTTGTATCCAATAAGCCTTGATGTGCGGAATATTATCAAGCGCCAGACGCGCGACCGCGATTTCGCGCAAATCATCAATTGCCGTCGGCGCCGGAATATCATTTAAATCTGTATTATCCGGATGAAACGTGAGGGGAATAAATGTTTGGAATCCGCCGGTTTCGTCCTGTAGCAAACGTAAACGATTTAAATGATCGGCCTTTTCCTCGGGCGTTTCGATGTGTCCGTACAGCATTGTACAATTCGTTTTCAATCCGCACCGGTGCGCAGTCTTAGCAATTTCGAGCCAGCGCGCGGCGCCGATTTTTAACGGAAATATTAATTTATGCACGCGCTCGGCGAAAATCTCCGCGCCGCCTCCGGGCAGCGATCCGAGGCCCGCATTCTTTAAATCATCAAAAACTTCTTCGAGCGGTTTCTTAGCAACTTTCTGTATCTGTTCAATCTCGACCATCGTGAACGCTTTAATATGAATTTCGGGCCGCGCGGCCTTCACGGCGCGCAACAAATCTAAATAATAAGAATACGGAAGTTTCGGGTCGATCCCCGCGACCATGTGAACTTCCGTGACCGCCTGCGATAGCGTTTCTTTAATTTTCCGCGCCGCCTCCTCGGGGCTGAATACGTACGCGCCTTCCTGTCCGGGCAAACGCTGAAATGCGCAGAAGCGGCAAAGCTTATTACAAATATTCGTATAATTAATATGTTGGTTAACGTTAAAATACGTGCGGTCGCCGTGAAGCTGCTCGCGCTTCCAATTCGCAATGGCGCCGATCGCGTTCAAATCCGGATGATTGTATAAATTTACAATTTCGCCGACCGTGAGGCGCGCGCCCGACATTACTTTTTCGGCGATCGGCCCGAGCCCCGAACGTGCGGCTGCGCCGAGAACGCGTTCTTTTGTTACAAGTGATCTCACTGTGCTGATTTATCCTGCGCCGTTTCGCCTAATGTTACAATCGCGTCGGCTATTAACACTCCCACCGCGAGTAATTGTTGCACTTCCGTTTCTGTAAACTCGCGCGATTCGCTACAACCAATTCCGAGCGTGCCCGCCAAGCGGCCGTCGGCGGAAATCATCGGGATGCAAATCGAACCGCGAAATCCCGTTTTCTTAGCATTCGGCCGCGCGACGCCGCCCGCGTTATCGGTTTGCAAATCGCACGTCGTCACGGGCTCGCGCCGCTCGGCTGCCACGCCCGCCATCCCTTTGCCGATCGGAACATTACGAATCGCGTTGAGGACGGGCTCGGGAATCGATGCGGTCCACGCCGCCAAGTGTAATGCGCCACCGCGGACGACGTGTAGCGTTCCACCCTGGCCGTTCGCAATTGTAATAACGCGATCGAGAATCCCCTGGAACGGCACGGCTCCGGGAGACTTTTCTATCAATTGATGGATGGTTTCAGAAAGCGAGTCCATGTGTTGAATGTAGCACACGCTAACATACGGGAATGGATTGGATTCTTTTGCTCGGCATTGCCGTCGCACCGGTTTGGATTCTCGTCCACGGCGCTTACGTCGTGGACCGCTACGAGCGGGAACCGATTCGTAATATGTTGCGATACGTCGGATGGGGCGCTGCGATTTGTATTCCCGCGGCCGCCGCGGAATTTGCGATTCTGAAACTCATGGGCGTCGATTCGCCTGCGGACACGCGCCTTGGAATTGTATCATTCCTTTTTGTTAGTTTCATTGGAATTGCGCTCGTGGAGGAAGCCGGCAAACGCGCAATGTTACAATGGAGCGCGCACCGCGATCATAATATTGACGAACCGTTTGATTGGATTGTTTACGCCGTATCTATATCAATGGGTTTCGCGCTGTTTGAAAATATATTATATGTTTTTACGCGCGGCGCGATGACGGGCGTGATGCGCGCGTTCACCGCCGTTCCCGAACACGCGCTGCTCGGAACACTCATGGGCGAACGGCTCGCGCGCGCCGCGCTTCTTGAAATTCAGAATCGTAATGATCCCAGGATTCGATGGCAGCGGCTCATGTCCATCGTCGAGCCTACAATTTGGCACGGGCTCTACGATTGTTTACTATTCCAAATCGGACGTTCCGATGGCGAATCGGAAGCAATGCAACTATTCTGCGTCTCCGGCGTATTTGTATTAATTATTTCGCAGTGGGTCGTTGTATTTATTAGAGTAAGGCAGCAGCAGCGGCACGCGCATTTTTATCATCGGGTGCCGCCGGTGTTGATTTGGAAGAAGTTGATGTGAGGGACGCGTCGCGGCGTGAGCCAGACCCCCTCGTGCTAAAACAACAATTATTTCTTCTCGTACGTTCCGTTCGCAATCGCTTCGAGCACGGGATCGCGGCCAGCGAAATAATCTTTGGAAGTGGCTTCAATTAGATAATCCGGGTCCATCGATGGGGGATCGCCGTCGACGGTTTTATGAAACTTCGTCGAGTACGTAACATTGATGCCTGAATTCTGTAATTGTAAAGACTTGATTTCGCCGTAGTGGTTGGGTTTCTGGCCGGTCGGCGATCCGACTAAGATTGCATTTGTTTCCTTTCGGAAATAATTAGCGTTGAGCTGGGCCGACGAATAGGTGCTGCGGCCGATGAGAACGAACAGGTTGCCCTTTTTGTTGATATTACTATTATTCTTGAGCAGGTCGATCAGAGGGCGGATGATTTCCGAGTTGCCGCCGCCGTTAAATCGAAGGTCGACGACAACTTTATCAAAATTTCCACTTGCTAGAAATTCACCGATCTTCTCCGTGAATTTTACAAATGGGAAATCGGGCGCGCTTGTGCATGTATTGTAAGCGATGTAAAGAGTCTTAGTCTTGGGAAGCTCGCTCGACCAATAAAACCCGCGCTTCGTGAGGACAAATGGAACGGGGATCTTGAGCACACTATACAGATCTTTGAGGGCCGGTTTCACCGCGGGCGCGAGCGCCGCGAGTTTTGTATCAAAAACTTCTCCGGTTCGTTTCTTAAGTGTAAGCTGAACCTCGTCCGGCTTTGATGTTAATTGTAGGAAATGTAATACTTCGGCAACGGGCGCGAATACCGATGCCCGGGCGCGCTTCGTCGGTTCGTTATCATACGGGTAAACTGTAGCAATTTTTTCAAAAGCCTTCATCGCGTCCATTGAACCGATTTTTACTAATTCCGTTCCAACGAGTTCAGGCTGCTCCGCCGCGAATATAAAGATTCCGTCGGACAACCATGTAAATTGTACGGGATACTGGCGAAACGCAGGATCTAACTGAAGACTCTGAATTGTCGTGTGGCCATCGCCAATTTTAGCGACGAGCGACATAAGGCTCACAACCACGCCGGCATCGGATAATTGTGATATTTTCCCTTCGAGCTCGGCGGCGTGTTTCTTAAATTCGGCCTCTTTAATATTAAAGTACAAATTCTTATGCAACTTTGCGAGGTCGCCCGTCAATTGTTGTAAATCTTCCTTCCAAAGCTTATTTCGCTCTTCCTTCGAACGCCCTTCCGATAGCGTCCATTGTTTGCCAGCGGGCGCCGCCGCGAATGCAATGAAGATTGCAATGAAAAGTAAGTTAATCTTTAACATAGAAGCAATAATTATTATTCCCGGTAGTGTGTCGCGAGCGCAGCGCGCATCGGTGCGCCGCAGAAGGGGTTGGTAAAAAAAAACGCGCCTGTGGTCCAGGCGCGTTTGTAATAACTAATACTTTGGGGCCACGGTTATGTGCGCGAGCATGCGATACACACCGGGCCCCAGCGGGAGCGACTTATCAAGGAACGTAAAGTTCAGACGTTCCCGGATCGATCAATCCGAAATCACCCGCGCCGCCAACAATAACAATACGCTTGCCGTCTTTTGTTAAAACCGCGCCATGAGCCGCGCGCTGTTGTAACATATTCGGACGCGCCACCCACGTGTTGATCGTAGTGTAGCCTTCACACGATGCTAACGTTGTCGCCGCCGTCGTCGCGCTCGCTGTGCCCGTGACGCCGCCTGCTACTAATACTTCGCCGTCCGGCAGCAGCGTCGCCGTGTGCGCGTAACGTCCCGCGAGCATGTTCGGGCCGTTCTGCCACGTATTTGTAGTATTATCATAAATCGACACCGCGTTCACCGCCGTGACCGACTGCGTGAGCAAGTCGGCGTTGAGTCCGCCCGATACTAATACTCGGCCGTTAGCGAGAATTGTACTAATCGAAAGCGCGCGTCCGCCGCCGCCCATCGTAGCCGTCGCGACGTACGCATTTGTGGGCGCGTTGTAGCGAGTCGCACTTGTTAAGAATACTGGCAGTCCAAGAAAATTAGTATTTACTCCGCCCGCGATGAGAACGCGCCCGTCGCTGAGCAGGTTTGCAACGTGGCCGGTTCGCTTTGCCGCCATGCTTGCAACATTTGTCCAGAGGCCCGTCGCCGGATTATAAATTTCGGCGGCCGCCGTTGCGCTCGAAACTACAGATAACAATTGGGCAACCGGATCGGCGCCCGACACCGACGTCGAACCGCCGCACACATAAACGCGGCCGTCATTTAATAACGTTGCTGTATGAAGCGCGCGCGGAGTGTTCATGCTTCCCGTCGCGGAGAAAGTATTTGTAACTGGATCATACAATTCCGCCGCTGCACCGATCGCGCCGAGCGCATCGACGCCGCCACAGACGAGAACGCGGCCATCGCTTAATTTAACACTAGCCGACGTCGCGCGCGGTCCGTTGACCGGCTGTCCTGTTGTTAATGAAAAAGTTGAAGTCTTATAATCGTAAACTTCCGCCGAGCCCGTGCCCGTGCCGCCGAGAGAATCGGCGCCGCCGACGCAAAGTACATTTCCATCATTAAGACCAATACAACCAAAATACGCGTGCGGCGAAAGCGGCGGCAGAAGGGTCGGCGTGCTCATGCCGTGCACACCTAATATAACAGTTATGACGTTACTCTTAAGATTAAGAAAAGGCGTTCCGAGTCCGGTCGTCCACGCCTGGCCGAACACCGTCGCGCCAACGAGCGTCGGAGGCAGCAACGAAAGATCAATATTGCCGAGAGGATTTGTATACGCCGAACCCTGCAGAAACGCCGGGTATGAGAACATGGTTAAGTCTTGATCCCAGAATCCGAGCTCCCCGGGAATGACAACACTAACTGGAAGCGGGCCGGTCGTGTCCGAGAATGTTAATATTACAAATTCACTTGCGGGGACCGTCCCCGAAAGATCGCAAATTAAAGTTTCGCCAACAATTCCTCCCGACACGTCGAGGCCGATTTGGGCGGACGCGGGAGTCGCGGCGGTCGCGAGAAAGGCGGTTGTGAATAGTGATGTTAGTAAAGCTGGGATCTTCATAGGGGCGTAGCTGCGATTGCAGGAAAACGAAGGGAGGAGCGAAGTCTACCCCAACCTGCCTTAGCGCCGCCACCCGGCGCAATTCAGCCGCCGGTTATTGTTAGGAATTATGGTTTACCGTCCGATCCGGCTGCCGATCAGGGGCCGCTTTCCGCCGAGGAGCGCGCGCAAGCTCGCTTCAATCTTAATTTCACGTTCGCGTTTTCCGCCGTCGCCGCGGAAAGGAAATGTTGCTGTTTTAGAAACGGCTCCGCGGTCGTCGGTGATTTGATAATAAAAATTGCGGCGGCGCGGAGCGAACCCGGCGTCTTCAATTTGCCGCTCGATTTCGCCGAGCGTCGTCAGCCGGTGGCAGCCCGCGGCGGACACTACATTTTCTTCCATCATGCCGCCGCCGAAATCATTCACACCGAAACGTAATGATAATTGTGCGCCGTCGATTCCCTGCGTCACGTAGCTCGCCTGAATATTATCAAAATTATCAAGAAAAACGCGTGCGACGGAAACCGTTCTTAAGTAGTCATCAAATGTCGATTGTTTATTTTTAATGCTATCGCCGAGCGGCGTGCCGTGCGGCTGAAAATTCCAGCACGCGAAAGCTGTAAAACCGCCGCGTTCGTCCTGGAGGTCGCGCAGTTTTTGTAAATGTTCAATTCGCTCTTCTAAAGTCTCGCAGTGGCCGTACATCATTGTTGCAGTTGTACGCAATCCTCGAATGTGCGCCTGCCGCATCACTTCTAACCATTCGGCGCTCGAACACTTCTTCGGCGCAATGATCTTTCGCGCGCGATCTACTAATATTTCCGCGCCGCCGCCGGGGATCGATGCCATGCCCGCGTCCTTGAGACGGTCGATCACGTCGCCAACGTTTGTTTTATCTAGTTTCGCCAAATGATCAATTTCGGGCGGCGACATCGCGTGCAAATGTAGTTTCGGATACCGCTCGCGCAGGTCGCGAAGTAATTGTACAAACCACTGCGTCTTCAAAAACGGATGGTGGCCGCCCTGCATTAATATTAACGATCCGCCAAGCTCGATCAATTCGTCGACTTTTTTATAAATAACATCGCGCTCCAAAACGTACTCGCCCTTTTCGCCCGGTCTTCTGTAAAATGCACAAAAACCGCAGTCGGTAATGCAAACATTCGTCGGATTAATATTGCGATCGACAATATAAGTTACGACCGGTTCCGGATGTTTACGGAAGCGAACCGCGTCGGCGAGCGAACCCAGCGTCGGAAGATCGGCTCCGCGCAGCAGCGCGAGGGCGTCCGTGGCGTCAATGCGCCCGCCAGCGGCCGCGCGCTCTACGGCTTTGGCCAGCACGTGCGAATCAGAAGTTTCTGCGACGGAAGAGTTCATACAGTTTATGGGTTCAAAAAATGTTAGGCGGGCGGCCGTGTCGATAACGTTGCCGTTTGCGTTTGGAGCAAAATACGCCCCGCAAACGCGATTGTTATCAACGTCCTCTGCGATCGCTGTCCGAAACCCCGCCGGGCCGCGAACGAATCCAGACTCGTTGGGGATTATCAGGACTTTTAAGAATGCTTTCTGCTCTTGCCGCTGCAATTTTAACAATACCTGCAACGTTTCTTCCGCCGGCGAATTTTGGCGGCGTAGATGATGAAGGTGCTCAAACTATTGAAGCTGAAATCCTGAAGACTCTCTTTGAGAATGGTGCAATCTCCGAGGCACAATACAAAGAATTGTTAGCAAAGGCTGCGAAGATGAGGAAAGAGCGCGTCGACACGCATTCCGAACTCGAATCGGCGATCGCGAAAATGAATGAAGCTTTGGACGCGCGCGTCAATTCGCAGGAGAAAAAGGAAGAAGCGACAGCATCAATAAGTTTTAAGAATGGCTTTTTTCTAAAATCGTCCGACGGAAATTATTCTTTGCATCCGTGGATCGTGCTTCGCGAGCGATTTACGTTTGTCGACGTTGGCAACGTATCCGGGCTTGCTAACGAAGATATTGGTAGTTTTGAAACGCGAACCGCGCGCATCTGGCTCGACGGCCACGCGGTAACGCCAGACTTAACATATCTAATCATGTTCGATCTCGCGGGCGCGACGTCGCTTCTTCGAGACGGATGGATTGACTACAAATTCGACAACGCCTTCCACGTGCGCGTTGGCCAGCAAAAGCGTCCGATTGATTATGAAGGTTTCTCGTACGCACCACAGACGGGCCTCGTTGATAAGGCGCCATCTGTAGTATTTTTCCAGAGGAATCCGGGCGAGGATTTCGAGGCGGGAGCCACGGTTTGGGGCCGCCTTGGAAATGATACATTTGAGTATCGAGTCGGAGTCTTCAACGGCGACGGCCCGCAAAACGGTTCAGTGCCTGGGCTCTCTCTCGGACCGGGCGGCGGTCCGCTTCTGCCCGGTGGTACGAGTAATAACGATTCGTCCGGACTCGAAAGCGTCGCGCGCGTGATGTGGATGCCCATGGGCCCGATGAGCACGCACTATTTTACAAATGGCTATGGCGAAGGCGACTACGGGAAAAGTAAAGATCCAAAATTTCTAATGGGCGGACATTACTCATTTAATCCCGAGCGCAACAACGGCGCGACGCCCGGCGTGAAAGTTAAACAAAAAATCCAGACTGCCGGTGTCGACGCGGTTTTCGCGTACGAAGGATTGTTTGCAATCGCGGAAGTATTTGTAAGAACGACCGATCGTGTCACCGCGGCCGGCATTCCGGACACGACGGATAATGGTTATTTTGGACAATTGCAGTATTTCTTCGGTTCCGAAACGCCGAATCGCGGATTTGAAGTGATTGGACGCTGGTCGGTGATCGACGTCGACGCGGCAACGTTAGGATTGGTGCCAGTAGCGTCCGCAACCGAAGTTCACGATGCTACAGTTGGACTTAACTATTTATTCAACGGCCACAGACTAAAACTACAGTCGGCGCTCACGCACCGCCGCCGCATCCTTCGCGCGTCGGAAGACGCGGAAGACATGATTTTCCAAATGCAGTTGCAGGTTATTTTGTAGTAACTGTTGTTATATGGGGACAGGTTAGGGGACAGGTTTATACCTGTCCCCTAACCTGTCCCCATTGGTGCTTGCTTCGTTTTTTGCTACAAACGCACTCCGTGATTTTCATTCTTCGGCCAGGCGCCTCGCCCCAGGATCGTTCACGCCTCATTACAAGTATTGAGGAATTGGGCTTTCGTGCCGTCGATGTATCCGAACCCGGCGCGACGGCGATCGCGGCAATTGGGGGAATTCCCTCGGCGATCTCTCACCTTCAATCGTTGCCGTGCGTCGAGCGCACCGTGTCGTTCGGGCGGCCGTGGCGGCAAGTGGGGCGCAGCAATCGCCGCGAAGACACGATTGTTTATATTAATAAAACGCCCGTCGGCGCGGAGCATTTTATTGTTATCGCGGGTCCGTGCGCGGTTGAAAACGAAACACAACTAAAAACGATCGCGCAGAATGTTAAAGATGCCGGCGCGGCCGTGCTGCGCGGCGGCGCGTTCAAGCCGCGCACTTCGCCGTACTCGTTTCAAGGTCTCGGCCTCGATGGGCTCAAATTATTAAGAAACACGGCCGATGAACTCGACCTCGCGGTTGTAACAGAAGCGCTCGATCCGCGGCAGGTGGAAACCGTCGCGCGATACGCCGACGCGATACAAATCGGTTCGCGCAGCTCTCAGAATTTTCCATTATTAGTCGAGGCAGGGCGCAGCGGAAAGCCGGTATTGTTAAAACGCGGCATGGCGCAGACGCTCAAGGAATTGTTGCTTTCGGCGGAATATATCTTAAACGCGGGCGGCGCCGGCGTGATTCTTTGCGAACGCGGCGTGCGCAACTTTGATACAGAAGCGCGAAATTTATTAGATATTAACGCGGTGCCCGCGCTGCAATCGATGACGCACTTGCCCGTCATTGTTGATCCGTCGCACGCGACCGGCCGCAGCGAATTTGTAGCATCCGCCGCGAAGGCCGCGGTCGCAGCGGGAAGCAACGGACTCATGATCGAAGTTCATCATGATCCGTGTTCCGCCGCGAGCGACGGCCGCCAGGCGCTCGTGCCCGCCGAATTTGTAAATTTAATGGAAAAGGTCGAGCGAATCTTAGAGATCGAGGGCAAGACGCTGTCCGCGCCCGTCCGCCGGCCCTAATAGTTATATCTAAAAGAAAGTTAGCCTTTCTTTTCCGCTCCGAGATTGCCCGCGCCGGGAATTTTCTTAATAAGATCTTCGAGCTTGAGTCCGGTGAGGGCTTCCACGGTCGGCGGGAGCTGCGCGAGAATATTAGTTACATCTTTTGTAATTTTGCTTGCACCGGCGCCGTCGGCTCCCGAGCCGCCAGAATTAACAATAACAATCTTTTCGGTTTTCGAAAGCGGCTCGGCGATCGCGCGAGCGAGTTCCGGCAATCTTTCAATAATTAATTGTGCAATAGCCGCTTCGCCGTACTCGCGCCACGATTCCGCTTTCTTAGCCATCGCCTCGGCTTCGCTGGCGCCGCGTGCTAAGATTACGTCCGCGTCGGCGAGACCGATCGCTTTATTAGCTTCTGCTTCCGCGAGACCGCGCGCTTTTTGTGCATCGGCGTCGCCCTGGCCGAGACTGCGCGTCGCCTGTGCATGACCTTCCGCTTCACGCGTTAATTTATATTGTTCCGCTTCGGCGAGCGCGCGAATTCGATACTGTTCCGCGTCGGCCGGGCGTTTTACTGTAGCTTCGAGTTCTTTTTCTTTACGTAAGATTTCGCGCTCCTGGATTTCGATCAATTTCATCTTTTCGACAATTGTAATTTGCATTTCTTCGTTCTTGACGGCCTGGCCTGTTTTGTAGCGTTGCAGATCGTAGGCGAGGTCCGACTCGGCCTTCTTAAGATTAATCGAAGCTTGATATTCGGCCTTTTTCATTTCGAAGTCGCGCGTCGCTTCGGCAATTTTCGTCTCCGCGAGAATCTTAGCTAATTGTCCTTCCTGCGTTGCGAGCGAACTCTTAATCATCGAGTCGCGGTCGGCGTTCGCCTGTGCGATCACCGCATCGCGCTTCACTTCCGCGACGCGCGGCTTTCCGAGCGCGTCGAGGTAGCCTTCGTTATCTTTAATTTCGCGTAATGTAAATGATACAACTTCCAAACCCATATTAATTAAATCCGACGCCGCGACGTCCTGCACCTTTTGTGAAAACATCTCGCGGTTTCTATAAATTTCCTCCATCGTGAGCGTTCCTACAATTGCGCGCAGGTGTCCTTCAATCGTTTGCAACGCAATCTTCATAATCTCGGAAGCGTTTTTTGATAGAAACTGTTCCGATGCCGTGCGAATGGATATTTCATCTCCTTTAACTTTAATTTGCGCGACAGCGTCGGCGAACACGGGCACGCCCGTGACGCAATACACTTCCGGAGTTCGAACATCGAGAGTCATCAATTCGAGCGAAAGTGTTTCAGCCTTTTCGAGAACCGGCCAGACGAACGCGCCGCCACCCTTAACAATTCGGAAACCGACGCGTGAACGATTGCCCGATGCATCTGTAATCGTATGCGATCGTCCTGAAATAACTAATACTTCGTTTGGGCCGACTTTTGTGTAGCGAGTCGCGTAAATAATCGCAAATAACAGAAAAACGAGAACAACGGCGACGGCGACAATCACAATCGGCGCTTTGTCGGTGAGGCTTTGGATACTACTTTGAAATGATAATAATTGAAACAGTAACATTAGCTGGCACTCCGAGTTGGGGTTTTAATATTATTGAGTATTCATTAATCAGTGTTTATCTAAAAGAACCAACGGATTCTTTAACGATAAAAACTCCGTTTTCAAGCCTAACAAGAGTAACTTTTGAATTTTCGGCGATCGGAAACCCGTTCATTTCGCGTGCGAGCGCCGAGAATCGCGAACCTCGCAAAACATAAGAAACGCGGCCGAGCCCGCGGTCGGGAATGGCTACAGTTACAGACGCTTGCAATCCTAGCGTTTCGTCCTCGCGCGGCGCGCTCGAAGCCTGCGATTTTCGAAGCGCCCAGTTAAAAAAAGTCATTGTTAAGAATGCGAGAACGACTCCGATTCCGCCGGCCGCCGCCAAATGTTGCCAATCCGATAATTCAAAACTATTTTTTGCTACATATCCGGCGCCGCCGAACGCGGTCGCAAACATACAAATCGTAACTGTAGAAAGCGGGCGAAAGGGATTGCCGCCCGCATCGAGCACTTCGTGCCCGCCATGAATCGACGCGTCGCCAATAAACGCGCCGTGCCCCGAACCCGTTCCGCCCGTGTCCGCGTGAACATGAATATCTCCCGCGTGGGCGTCGACGCTGTGCCCGCTCGGTCCGCCGAAGGTTCCTAACAAAAACGACGCAATTGTAATTAACAATCCGACAGCGAAGAAAAATATATATATTTCGTCAAAACCGATCATTGCTGTCCGCGCTCCACGGGGTTAGCTGTTCGACGGCATCGTCGAAGAGGAGAGTGGCGCGGGATCATATAGGCGCGAATGTGTAGCCACCACGCGCGCACCTTCGAGTCGAATCTTTCACGCCGCTTCCTTGGTTGATAAACTCTCCGCCCTTTTCTCCATAACAATCCTAATTCTCCGAATCGAACTCTCGTGACGCGCCGCTGCTACATCGCTGGCAATTGGAAAATGAACCTCGACCGCGCGGCGGCTGCGGGGCTCGCATCGGCGCTTCGAGCGAAGGCTCCGCAAAACCCGGGCTTTGACATTGCTATATTTCCGCCATTTCCCTATCTCGAAATCGTTGTAAACGCGTGCGCCGGCAGCGCGGTCGCCGTTGGCGCACAGAATTGTTATTTTGAAAAAAAGGGCGCGTTCACGGGCGAAGTCAGCGCGGAAATGATTCGCGACCTTGGCGCATCATTAGTGATCATTGGCCACAGCGAACGGCGTCACGTCCTCGGCGAGACCGACGCCATGATTGCTAAGAAAATGACGGCCGCACTCGGCGCCGGCCTCGCGCCGATTCTTTGCATTGGCGAAACGCTCGACGAACGAAAGGCGGGCAAGACGAGCGACGTCTGTCTGCGACAGCTCCGCGAAGGTTTGTCTCAAATAAACGCGGGCCAGTTTCGTCACATTACAATTGCATACGAACCCGTTTGGGCTATTGGAACCGGCGTCACCGCGACACCCGCGCAAGCCGGCGAAGTACATTCGGTCGTCCGAAACGCGCTAGCCGAACAGCACGGACGCGCGGTCGCGGACGAAATGCGTATTCTCTATGGCGGCAGCGTCACCCCTGAAAACGCGGCGTCGCTGCTCGCGGTTGCGGGCGTCGACGGCGCGCTCGTCGGCGGCGCGAGCATTGATTTTGTTAAATTCGCGGCGATTCTCGACGCGGCAAGAAACTAACCCTGTAAAATTATACAGTTAAAAATCATACAATTAATTGGTTGAATCCTAATAGTAAGTAAATCCCAATGTTAACGTCGCTTCTTTATATTGTTTTTATCATTTCCTGTCTTTTGTTAATTGTTGTCATCCTGATCCAGGAGGGCAAGGGCGGCGGGCTCGGCGATGCCTTCGGCGGAGTCGGCGGCGAAACATTCGGACACCGCGCCGGGCCTATTAACAAATTCACGTCGGTGCTCGCGGCCGTGATGATGGTTTCATTAATATTACTGCACACGACCAAGGGCGAAGCGACGAGCGCGGGATTATTTGAAAATAAACCTGCGGAATTGATGCCGAATCCGCTTGGGACGCCGCCGGGCGGCGCGCCTGTAACTCCGCTTCCAGGCGCTGGAACCACTCCCCCGGGCACTGAGCCGAAAGACGACAAAAAATAATTAATAATAATTAACAAGAGTTCGTATTCTTAGCGCGTGGCAGGAAAAGTAAAAAAGGCAGCGGGCCGCACGCGCGGCGCGAAGGAATTCGACGCTGCCGGCGCGGCGTCGCCGTGTTCGATGACGGGGCAGGGGATCGCTCACCGCCAAAATAAACAATTTTCGATCGACGTCGAGCTTCGATCTGTAAATAACCGTTTCTTAACAATTCAAGTTCGCGTTCCTAACGATTTTTCGGCGAGCGAAGCGGAAATCGAAGATCACGTGCGAAAAAAGCTGCATCGCGGAAGCGTCGCCGTGAATGTTAATATCAAAAAACTCGGAGCGCCGGGCGCGTCGGCGGTCGTCGACGTCGAACAGGCGCGGGCGGTCGCCGCGGGTTTGCGATCGTTGGCAAAAGAATTGAAGCTTGAGGGCAAAATTAGTATTGAAAGCGTTGCGTCGGCGCCCGGCGTTTTGTTAACCAATCGCGCGTCGGCTCCTCCCGGCGACGCGGATCGGAAGTTATTGTTAGATGCGCTCGACGAAGCGCTCGAACACCTCGCCGCAGCGCGCGCGCGCGAAGGCAAATCATTAACAATCGATTTGCGCGCCCGAAGCGCGCGACTGCGATCCGGCGCGTCGGCGATCGAAGAGCGCGTGCCGGCGGCGATGGCGGAATATCATCAACGCCTGAAAAAGCGCGTCGAGGATTTGTTAGGAGAATATAAGAATATATTAAAAGACGGCGACCTCGCGCGCGAACTGGCGCTTCTCGCCGAGAAAAGCGACATTGCCGAGGAAATCGCGCGGCTGCGCGCGCACGTCGACGAGCTCGATGTATTATTAACAAAGTGCGAACCCGTCGGGCGCCGCATCGATTTCTTGTTACAAGAAATGGGGCGCGAAGTGAATACGACGGGCTCAAAATCGATTGATACAGAAATCACGCGAATTGTTATGGATCTGAAAGCGGAGCTGGAAAGGATTCGCGAACAGGCGGCAAACATCGAATAGCATTAGGAGTATCACTTCCATGTCGACCGGGCGTTTAATTGTTGTTTCGGGCCCTTCGGGGAGCGGAAAAACTACAATTTGCGATCGTTTAGAACGCGACTACGGATGCGAATACGTTGTGACCGCGACGACGCGCGCGCCGCGGCCCGGTGAAACGAACGGTATTGATTATATCTTTTACAGCCGGCCGGAGTTCGAACGGCGCCTCGCCGCGGGCGAGTTTTTGGAACACGCGGAAGTACACAGAAATTTGTATGGAACGCCGCGGCACACCGTCGAATCCGCTCTTCAGCGCGGCGCAACGTTAATTCTAGAAATTGATACACAGGGCGCCGCGCAAATCCGGAAATGTAATATTGTGCACACAAGCATTTTTATTCACGTTCCCGAAATTAAGATTCTTGAACGGCGCCTTCGCGCTCGAAACACCGATACGGATACTACGATTACCGACCGCCTGCGCCGCGCGAAAGAAGAAATCGAGGAAGGCGCGAGTTACGATTACGTGGTCGTGAATGACGATCTCGAAACCGCGATCGAAACAGTTGCTAAGAAATTGATGCTTAGAAAGAAACAAACCGGATAAAACAGCTAGAGTAATCATATGAGTTATAACAATAAACCGTGCGTTGTTTTGGGAGTGTCCGGAAGCGTTGCCGCATACAAAGCGTGCGAAGTCGCGTCCAAGCTGACTCAAGCAGGCGCGAGCGTAAGAGTGATATTGACCGAGTCGGCATCAAAATTAGTAACGCCCGTTTTGTTTCGCGCGATTACAGGTATTCCGGCGGTCGTTTCCGAATGGGACGCAGACAGCGAGGCGCCGATGCTACATATCGATCTCGCGCATTCGGCCGATTTATTCTTAATATCGCCCGCGTCGGCGGGAACGATCGGAAAATTAGCAAACGGGCTCGCCGACGATCTGTTATCAACGACCGCGCTCGTCTTGGATGCTAAAACTCCGCGCGCGGTTGCGCCCGCGATGAATCCAAATATGTGGAACGCCGCGCCCGTCAAAGAAAATATTAAGAAAATCAAAAGCTACGGTTACGAAATCATCGAACCCCGAGCCGGCTGGACCGCATGCGGAGTTCCGGGGCTCGGGCGCCTCGCGGAGCCCGCGGAAATTATACAATTTGCGCTGGTAAAAATCGGCCTCGCAAAGAATGCAAAGAAAAAATAGTAAAATTCGAATTGTTATAACCGCCGGCCCGACGCGCGAGGCGATCGACGACGTTCGTTATATATCAAATCGGTCGAGCGGAAAAATGGGTTACGCCGTGGCGGCGGAGGCGTGCGAGGCGGGTTGCGACGTCACGCTTATTACAGGTCCGGTTTCATTACCAATCCCGAACACCGGCCGCGCGCGGTTTCGTGTTATTTCCGTTGAGAGCGCGTGTGATATGGCGGACGCCGCAATTCCCGCGTTTCGCAATGCTGATATTGCATTTCACGTCGCCGCGGTTGCTGATTTTCGCCCGGCGAAACGCGTTCGCGGAAAGTTAAAAAAGAAGCAAGCGTTAAAAGATGGAAACAACCGCGTGACTCTCGAATTGATAGCGAATCCCGATATTTTGTGGTCGTGCGGACAAATAAAACGCGAGGGGCAGATTTTAGTGGGATTCGCGCTCGAGGCTTCCAATGGCGAACGCAATGCTCGCGAAAAGTTACGACAAAAAAATCTCGATTTTATTGTTTGGAATGATCCTTCAGCATTGAATAACGATCGGGCGAATGTCACAGTTCTCGGACGCGAAGGCGAACGAATCCCGATTCGAGATACAAAATCAAGAATCGCTAAACGTATCGTTTCGCTCGCGCTCGAACGATGGCGACACCTGCAGCAACAACAAATACCGAAACAGTTACAAACGCCGCGGCCGCGTCGCTCGCGATCAAAACGCTAGCGAAAAGCGCGGTTATAACAGATAGGGGAGTTAAAGGAACGGCGCCAGAATTATCAAAAAAGGAATCCGGCGAAAGAGATATTAAGACTCGGAAACGTAACAAATCCGCGCACGGCGAATCGACGCGCCTCGCGGAAATGCTTTCGCTCGCGGCGGTCGGCTTTTCATTATTTTTGATCGCGGCGATGATTACGTATGAAATTAATTACAATTCGGGGATTTCGGGAAGCAACATCTGCGGCCGCGTTGGCAACGTGCTCGCCGGAGCATGTTTCATATTATTAGGGAAAGCGGCGTTTATCCCCGTCGCGTTCGGCGCGGTTTGGAGTGTGATTCTGTTTTTCCGCGGCGCCGTCGATTCATCGTTAGTAAAGGCGTTCGGCGTTTTTGTATTTACGGCGGCGATTTGTATATTATTAGAACACCGAATTCCGTTCGACTCGGGCAACGGCGATCCGCGCGGCGGATTGCTCGGCTCGCTCACGACGCCCTACGTCGCGCACGGATTTGGAGCGTTCGGAACCTATCTTATCGTTGGAATTGTAGCGTCCATCGCGTTCACGATGGCGACCGACTTCGCATTTGTACCTTTGATTCGCGAGGCGGCAAACCATCTAAAACGCGCGGGCGAGGAAGTGCGCGACCGCGCGGTGGAAGTGAGCGAGGCGGAGTCATGGAATGCAAGAATGTGGGCGCTCGTTCCGGGCTTCCTACGAAAAGCGGATACTAAGAAAGACGGCAAGAAAGATAAGAAGAGTCTGTTCAGCGAACTCGAATCGGCGGATGCTAAGAAACCGCTCTCCAACGCCGCGACGCTCGTCGTGAACGCGCCGATTGTTAAAGAAGAGCCGGCGCCTGCGATTCCCGTCGAGGTTGTTAAAGAACCCGTTGCGGACAAAATTGTAGAAAAGGAATCCGCAAAGAAGAAGACTAATAAAACGGGCGACGCGACAAAAGATACAACTCAAGCGGCGCTTCCGTTCCCTGCGATTCCGTACACGCTTCCCGAGCCGAAACTTCTCGATGATGTTAAGAAAGGCGCGGTTGGGAATCTTAATGAAGACGTCCGCCTCATGGCGCAACGCATCGAGGAAGTGTTGCATTCGTTCGGCGTCGAAGTCGGCGTCGTCGGCGCTTCGCGCGGCCCGGCCGTGACATTGTTTGAATTAGAAATGGGCGAAGGCGTAACTGTGAATTTATTAACTGCGCGGCGCCACGATCTTGCGATTCGCTTAAAATCGGGCGGCGTCCGATTTGTATATCCGATTCCGGGGAAGTCGACGGTCGGCGTCGAAGTACCCAATCAAAAACGCGAATTTGTTAGATTGCGCGAATTGATCGATGAGGTGCCGCCCTCAAAAGTAAAAGCTGCAATTCCGTTGTATCTCGGCCGAGATGTTATGAATCAGGCGGTCGTCGCGGATCTTGCGGAAATGCCGCATGTACTCATTGCGGGCCAGACGGGCTCCGGAAAGAGCGCGTGTCTGAATGCAATTCTATGTTCGCTGCTGCTCGCGCGTGATCCCGATGAAGTCAAATTAATATTAGTCGATCCGAAGCAGGTGGAATTTAGTAAGTATGACGCGATCCCGCATTTGATGTGTCCGATTGTTACCGTTGCGCGCAAGGTTCCGATCGTGCTCGACTGGGTTATCGCCGAAATGGAAAACCGTTACGAATTATTAGCGAAAGGCGGAGTGCGTAAAATTAGCGATTTCAACGCGATCTCCAAAAAGGAACTCAAAGAGCGCATGGGCGAATATTATGTTCCCGACGAGACGCAGCTTCGCCTTCCGTATATTGTAGTCATCGTCGACGAAATGAATGATTTGATGATTCAGGCGAAGAAAGATATGGAAGACCGCATCACGCGAATTGCACAAAAATCGCGCGCGGTCGGCATTCATTTAATCTTAGCAACGCAGCGCCCGTCGGTGAATGTTATCACTGGAACTATCAAAGCTAATTTGCCGACCCGCATCGCGTTCCAAACCGCGCAAGGCAACGATTCGCGCGTTATTCTCGATCAGAACGGCGCCGAAGATTTGTTAGGAAAGGGCGACTTTTTGTATAAACCGCCCGGAACGGATAAGTTCGTTCGCGCGCAGGGCACGTGGGTTGGCGACGAAGAAATCGAACGCCTCGTCAAACACGCCAAATCGCACGGCGAGCCGCGATACGATATTCGTTTAATTCAAATTAGAGAATCGGATGATACAGAAGACGGCGAGGATGATAATGATGCACCGGCCGCGCATTCTGAACCGACGTTTTCCGGCGGCTGGTCCGACGCGCTCTTCGAACGCGCCGTCGAGGAAACATTAGAATCCAACCGCGCCGCCGCAAGCCACCTCCAGCGCGCGTTTGCGATTGGTTATAATCGCGCCACGCGAATATTAGATGCGATGGCACAACTCGGAATTGTATCACAATACGAAGGCTCGAAAGTCCGCCGCATCATGATAACTAAAGAAGAGTGGGCGGCGAGGAAGACGGAATTGTTACAAGGGCCTGGGAAGAAAGACGGCGTGGCGTAAGAATTTCCGGGTGCGGGATGGACGCACGAGAGACATTGCAATGTCTCCTAATTCACGATTGGGATACATTGCGATGTATCTAGTGCCGAATATGTGTTCGGCGTCTGCGTTCGAAGCTATTTATTTTCTACCGCCGGCGCCGGGATTTCGCGCGTCGACGTTTCGCCTGCACGAATATCAATTTCGTGGATCGGATCTTTTTGATTATTTACAAATAGTTTGACGCGGCCGGGCGGGATTTCGTTGATCGAGAAGCGACGGCCGACTTCTGGATCCATAGGCCACAGCCAGAAGCTATTGGTGCCGGTCCCGCCGAGAGTAATTGTAGTGGTCCATGGCTCATTATTATAAGTCCCGTCGAGGCGAATGGGAAACTCTCCGACCTCATAGATATTTTTATCCTTCGGTAATTCTACAATAAGGCCGCCCACCATGGCGTCGATTACAATTTCATTTTTGTGATCTTTAAGTAAGTTAATAATTCCTGTTCTGGCGAGCGGAATGAACCATTGTGAGTATAATTTTATTGTGTATCGACCTGGAGGAACGGTTCCCGTAATTGCACCCCCGCTCTGTATTTCGCCAGCGTTTCGTTCGGGAAATTGAGCATCCTCCGGGTGAAATAGCACGATCGGCCAGTACACCGGACGATTAGCGGCGTTTGTCAGTATTGTAAAATTAGCGGAATTATTCGAACGCATGTCGATCGTAATTTTCTTATCTTCGCCGCTTCTTAGTTTAAATTTAAAGCGAGTTCCCAGGGTAGTTCCGCTTGAACTTCCACCGTTCTCGGATTCTACCCAATAAGTAATTGTTAATAAGTATTCGCTGGCCTCCAAAGCAGTAAATGAAAAAGTTCCGCCTCCGATTGTTTCGTACTCTCTATCGATTGTATTGAGAGCGTCGTTATTATTTAATTCTACAGTTAGTCGTTTTCCGGAAAATTTATCGTCGACGAGCAATTCGCCGCGAATCGAGCCAGCGAACTCTAAGTTTACTTCTCCCACGTCGACCGTCGCGCCCGCGACGATTTGTAACCTAGTAAGCCGACGCGGCGCAGTTGACCGGCCGCGTAAATATAAGTTATATATTCCAGGCGGTAGACCGTCGATTGCAAATCTGCCGTCTTGAGCGTCATCAATCACGCGAGATTGAAAGTTATCATCCCTTCTTTCGGATTCCGCAGGTGCAACCTCGATAACAAGGCCAGCGCATGCTTTATTGTTAAAATTTGCTTTACCTACAAGTTTCCCCGGCTTTAGCATTCGAACTATAATATTATCGTTCAACGCGGGAACCGAAGCGATCTTCGGCGCATACCCGGGCGCGAAAACCGCGAATCGTGCGAACGGCGCCAGCGAAAGCTTATATTCGCCGTTTGGATGATTCTTTATTTCTGGCCATTTTGTGCCATCGCCGGAAGGGCCGATTCCGAATTGTTGTATTGGCGCCGAGGTTTCCGCGTCGACAACGTAAAGATTCCGAGAGGGTGTCTTTTGCAGAACAATTTTAATATCGCGAGTTCCTGGCGGGTGCGCGGGTGAAGAATCCGATTCTTCGTAGGCCATGAATTCGAACGACGCGCCCGTCTCTAATCGGTATGAACTTTTCTGCGGCAGATATAAACAAAAAGATCCATCTTCCGAGGTTAGTGAACGTGCACTGCTCCCGCTTTC
>JBJXHE010000148.1:0-4142 GCA_046160785.1 Planctomycetota bacterium | reverse complement strand
CGGGAGGCGATTGCTGTAATCTTTAAGTGGGCGTAGTTCGGTATTTGTAGCGTCGAATTGGTGCATGGAGGCGCGGTGTAGCGCTCAGAAACCCGCATACACGTCGGACCCGCGCGGACCCGCACGGATCCGCAATTATTTAGAGGGGAAAGCCCTTTTTCTTAGCGATTTTCACTAGCTGAATTTCATCTACATGCCGCGTATTCGTATCCTCATCCAAGACCGCTTCTAACAACGGTGAATCGACCCTTTTATTTTTGCTGCGACTTCCTCGACACCAATTATCAATAGTAGATTTCGGAATATTATACTTTTCCGCTGCTTCGGCAATCCAAATTCGACCCGAAGGTGCAAGCGCCCGACGAACGGTTTGCGGTAATGAGATGTCTGTCACGTCGCCTGTTTGAATGCATAGACTTTTTTCGAATAGTGGTATGGGCTTCCACTCAACCGAATACGCTGCGGGATCGTAAGATTCGCGAATTGCAGCAATTAATTCATTGAAATATAATATTATTCCCCCGATTCCTTCGTAGCCCGGTAGTGTTCGAATTAAATATATCAGATCATCGGCGCTTCGTACATCGTCCATAGTAACAATACCAGAAACTCTTACTGATTTTCCGTCAGTGTCAACCCATTTCCGGAGTGTATTGCCGTAATACAAAGTATTTAATAACATTTTCCTAGCTGCGAACGCCCCACGCCCAACATTCGCCTTAATACAAGGAAGATTGAAAGCATCGACGCCGATATTTGGAAAACATTTTTTCAGGTTGTATACAACTGAAGCGGCTGTACTCTCATAATTGAAGGAGCGATTTGATCTCGCTAATGCCGGATTTTGTAAGTGTTCAATTATCTGCTGGCAGAATCGTATCGTTGATGAGGCCGCGACGCGGAGCGCTTCTGTGTCAATTTGTTCATTGGCAATCATCCCTCCTGCTTTTTCGGGAACTGAGTATCCCCGCACCTCGATCATGTTCTCATCGAGCTTTAGTAAGCGTTCAAGAGCCTCCCGCGATATCTCTTGAATTCGAGGCGTGTGTTCAATTTCGGGTTCAGGAGCGAACTCGGATTCACCTTCGGGCAACGGTGGAGGCAACATGGCAGCGCGCGTTTCTAATTGTTAGAGAATTGGGACTGTACGCGCGCGGATGATAGTTATTTCCCCAATCGAAAAAAGCACCGCCTAAATGATAAATTCTTGCTCGTCCAAATTTCATTCTCTAATGTAACAAAAAACACGCGCCGCGAGCTGGCGGGGACATTTGCTGGTTTCGTTTTCAAAATGGGCATCAAACTTCATTTTGAAAATCAACCAACGCAAACTGGAAGTCCCGGCGCGCAATCCGCGGCGCGTAATGCAAGAATTGGCTATTGTTAGGCTAATACTTTTGAGCCTGGGCGGAGGAGGCCGAAGAGACCAATACAACCCGCAAGAATTCCTCCGATCAGTAGCCATACAGATTTATCCGTTGGCGAGCCGGAAAAGAATCGCGACACGTCGGAACCGAAAGATTCGGAGGCATTGACACCCCAAATGATTAATAAAATTCCAACGATCAATAATCCGATTGAGAGTCCTTTATTCATTGTTATACTCGTAATTTGTAGTTTTGTTTTTTTGGTATATATTATAGGTATGGCTTATACAACTTTTCGGCCGCTAATGAGTCGCACGAGAATCATGATGACGGCGACTACGAGCAGAATGTGAATGAACCCGCTCATCGTATAGGATGAAACCATCCCGAGAAGCCAAAGGATAATTAATAAGACAGCGATAGTTTCTAACATGGTTGATGCCATTAATGAGAGTTAGAGTTTAGTAGCACCTCAAACGTTTCATTATCAAAGTGCGAGGCGCGCCTAGCCGGCAAAACGTCGCTAGGGTTGTAAATATTACGCCGGACAACCGCTCGTTTCCCTAAGGTCTTTTACTCATAACAATACCCATCGAATCTACACTTATGGCGTTTTTCGTAGTGTACGCGAAAATAACTAATTGAAATTGCTGGATGTTTCTCGCGCGTCGCGGCTCATATACGTCGGATTACCAATACTAGAGGCACCGATGCAAATCCACGACGCATTAAATAAATTCTCGCTACAGATGTCCGCCGACGGTCGCTCGCCGTATACAATATTACAATACCGGCGCCACGTTTCATCATTTATCAAATGGCTAACGGATACCAACGCGCCGACCGAGCTAACACAAATCACAGCCGAATCGATCGCGGGATTCTTAGCTTCGCCGGCGGCATCAACGCAAAAAACGGGAATTAACAAAAAGAGTTCGAGCATGAACGCGCTGCGGGCGTCGCTGAAAGCATTCTTTACATTTGCGACCCGAGCAAACTGGACGACGGCGAATCCAACTTATCTTCTGCGCCGCGCCAAGTGTTCACCCCGCCCGCCGCGATCGTTAACAAGCGACGAGCAGCGGAAATTGTTAGAAACGGTGGCCGCTGCCGATACGCCCCAGGCTCGACGCGATTCGCTTTTATATCATTTGCTTTTGGCGACGGGCATTCGCATCGGTTCAGCGTTAGCTATTAATTGGAAAGATATCGATTTCGCGCGAGGGGAGTTGGCTTTACTAAAAACCAAAGGCGACCAGCCCGAGACGATTCCGCTCCCGCCGTCGTTATTATTGCATCTAAAAGAAGTACGCGGCGCACGCATTAGCGGCCCGGTTTTTATTAATATGCAAGGCGGGCGGTTGAGTTCGAGGCACGCGCAAAGAAAGTTAAAATATTGGGTTTCAGCGGCGGGAATATTAACTTCCTGTTCGCCTCATTCTTTACGTCACAGTTTTGCAATGAATATATACAACTCCTCGCACGATTTGCTTTTGCTCAAGGACGCAATGCGCCACCGATCTGTTACATCAACGCAGGTTTACGCGCGGGCGGCGGATACTACAGTTCGGCGCGCGATAGAAACGGTCGATCCGGGTGCTCAACTTTGGGCCGCAAATACTAAGGATTGGCTTGCCGCCCATGCAGGGATTGTGCCGGGCTAGAATTAGTGACGACGCGTTTTCTCGCTCTGGAAATGCTCTCAAATTCAACTTGATCCGTTTCGGAGAGCAGCGCTGATTGCATTCGTTGGCGATCGCCGCCGATGCCAAATCCCGGCTTTGGGATGAAACAAATCCAAACATGCAACTTCTACGAAACGAATCGGAAAAGTTAACGAACGAGAAGCGCGAAGAATTGATAAGTTTACTCGGCAAACTCGACGGTACGAACGACCGAGAATTAACAATAGACAATGCCTTGCTCAGGTACACCGAATCCCGTCTCGGCGTCGCGTACATAAAGAAAAGTCGCGGGAAAAAAGAAAGAAAGCCCGAAGTGGATGTAAACGAATCACCCGCGGAAACTGTATTAACCGAACCCGCGCCGGAATCGCCGATCGAGGTTGTTCCCGTCGCGGAATTGGCAACAGATAATGTTACAGAAGTTATTGAACCCGCGCCCGAATTTGATACAATTCAGGATACGCCCGTGAAGCCCACTCGCAACAAAAAGAAGCCCGCGCGAAAGGGAGGACGACGATGAGTGATTCACCCAATTCTACCAATCCGCGTCCCGTCTTTTTGGATCTGGAATTTGCGCGATCGTATTTCCGGCAAGGCGAATCCCGCGATCATTTCATTATTGCTACACCTGAAGGACAAGAGGCAATGATCGCCCGGAAATCTAACAATGGAATCACGACGTTCGAACCGATCACGCCCGAGCACGCATGGACCGCCGAAATATTTACTAAAGTTAATTTCCACTACGAAACGTTAGCAAATCAGGTGCGCGTATGAATAAGATTACAAAAGAAGAATATAACAATGACCTCGAACGCCTCGGCGAACTACAATCAGAAATGTTAGGCAGCTTTCGCGAATTCCGAGAAATCTGTAACAAGTACAAAGCGCACGGCTTGCCAATTAACAATTACGATGCCTACGTTTTCGCGCAAGTTGAGATTGCGCTTTCCTCGGAGCACGGTTTTGCCACGCGCGACCCGAATCTTAGCGATGTAATTGTAGACCTCGAAGACTTAGAATCCGAACTTGATTTTACAGAAGCCAGCGCGGAGGTGGAAGCCGATGACTAACATTCCCGCGTCGCCCG
>JBJXHE010000147.1:0-2861 GCA_046160785.1 Planctomycetota bacterium | reverse complement strand
CGCCCGCAGCGTTTCGAGCGCCCGGCCTTGAATTGCGCGGACGGTTTTTAGATGTCTTTCACGAATTGTTATATCGTCTTCGCCGATTCGGGCAAGCGCAACTTCGCGCGACTGCGTTTGAAATTGTTGTAAGCGTTTCTGCCACTTTTCACGCGACGCCCGGGTGACGATCGAACGCTTGTTACAGTTGTACCGATTGGCCAGTAATTGATAACTCCGCTGATCGCCGAGATGTAAATATTCTTCGAACGCCGTCGACGGAATCTTAGCGACGCGGTTCACGGAAGGCGCTCCGTGGCGATTTCTTCAAATGCGCGGCCGTCACCATCCAACGTTGCCTTTTGATTTGTAGCTAGCTCCCAGCGTTTAATTGCAACATCGACAAACGCGGGCTGCAGCTCCATCGCGTAACACTTTCTTTGTAACATTTCGGCGCCGATGATTTGTGAGCCGCTGCCGCTGAAAGGCTCGACCACGACATCGCCGGGCTGAGTATGCAATTCCATCGGCAACGTAAATAATCGAACCGGCTTTTGAGTAGGATGTTCGTTTCCTACAATTCGCTGTTTGCCTTCCCAATCGACGTGCCAAACGGTCGAATGCTGCGCGATGCCGTGCGTTGGTTTATTACCTTTGATCCAACCAAATGCGCAGACCTCGTGCTGCCATTGATAGTAACAATGCGTGAAAACGGGCGTCGGCTTGCACCAAACAATTACCTGATGGAAGAGAACATTAAACTTCGCGAAGACCTCCGCAATCTTAGTTTGTTGAAGGTGCGCGTGCCAGATGTAAAAAGGCGCCGATACATCAATTCGCGGCAAATACGCGTTGAAAACACCGGTCAGGAATTTTGTTAAATCTTCAATATCGACTTCGCGGTAGACGTGCGACCAATCTTTGCCGCTGCGTTTCCCGTCGTGGATCGGCCGATTGTTACCATCGTAATCGACACAGTACGGCGGGTCGCTACTAAAAAGTTTGGGCACGGCGCCGTTTAATAATCGCTCCACGTCGGCAACATTTGTAGAGTTTCCGCAAAGCAGACGATGACTACCTAAAAGCCAAAGATCGCCGGTTCGCGAAACGGGAGTTACAGGAGGTTCGCCTGGACCGGGATCTTCAATCTGCCGCGGTTCCTTATCATTTTCCAGTTGTGATAAAAGCGTTTTGAAGTCTTCGTCGGTAAACGAAACCGCATCGCGCAAGCCGTCTCGTTCGATTTGCTGCAATAGGTCTTCGAGAATGGTAGTATCCCACGACGCTAATTCTGAGGTTCGATTGAGCGCAACGCCTAACGCCGCCGCCGACGCATCATTTACATCGAGTTCAACGACATCCGCTTCGGTCCATCCTAACTGTAACATCGCCTCGCGCCGCCCGTTTCCGCCGATGAGTTGTTGTGACGACTTTTGTAGTATTAAAGGCTCGGCTTGTCCAAACTGTAACAAGCTCGATTTGATAGCTTCGAGGTTGCGGGCGTCGTGCGTTCTGGCGTTTTTCGGGTTTGGAACAAGGCTAGAAAGCGGACGGCGTTCGATGGTCAACATGGCCGCTTATTTTAGTTAAAAACAACGCTACTTAAAGGCCTAATTGTTGTCTTACAAAACAGGCGGCGCGGGCCGAAAAATGGAGCGTTCCAGAAAGCCCTAAATCGCACTTGGCGGATTCGATTTTCCCCCCTCCGGCTGGTCGGTTTTGGACTCCGCGCGGAGGCTTTCGGCGGGAAACCCAAACGGAGATTTCCAGATTCAGCCGGTTCGGGGATGGTTCGAGGATGTTGGTCGCCTGAAAAGTTAAAAGCGTCGAGGATTACAGTGTTCCGCGCCGGATTAGACACTAACTTCGCGACGCGGACCATAAAGCCCGCCTGAGATAGAAGTTCGCAACGTCGCCCCGGTGATGTTTACGGTGCAGTTTTCGGCGACTTCGAGGCGATGGGAAAGCGCAATCGGTGATGTTCGAACCGGCCTTCAACGCCTGAGAAAGAAGAGTTCGAACGACCTGCACCAATCCGCCTTTTGCGCACAGTTTCGATATAGGCGATCGTGCGTGGCCAGTTGTAGTTTCGGGCGTAAATTTGAACATGATCGAACGTGCGCGAACTGTGGCGATCTAGCAGCGAGTCTGCGGCGGGTTTGAATGTTTATGACGGTCGTCTAGAACGCCAGAATAAAACACTTGGAAGGGGAACGATCTGTAAACACCTCGGCGCGCAAGCCGCATTTCCCGTTGCTACCATTTCCGGCGCGGGCGATCTTACCAATACGCGCGGAACGTCCGTGGAATATAAAAACTACAAAAACGGCCTTGAGGTGTCGCGCGAGATTGTTTAGGTCGAACGAAAAAAGAACAAAACGCAGTCATGCCAAACGAGAACGCGGCGAAAGAAAATGAATATTGGCGGCTGCGGCATCAATGCGAAACGCGCGGGCGATTGATACAGATAAAAAATGATCGGCATTTTCGAGAGGCCTCTACGCTAAAGGCGAAATGCAATAATCCCCCCGTACGGCGCCCGCGAACGCAACAATGCGAAACACGCCGTCCGCCGATGGCTTCGAAAAATGGCGGCTGCGTAAATACTAATTCGCCCGAAGATACAAATCCCTCGGCGCGCGCCTTGGCCGAAGTGTATGCGCATTCGATCGCCACATCTGTAGTGACGTTCGCGGCATACGGCCAAACGGCGCGGCGCCACGGGAACATAAGCATCCGGCGATTTCGCGCGGCATTCTCGGCCGGTTGAATTTCCAGGCTTGATTACTACATAAAAATCGACACCCTCAAAGCGGATAGCACGGTGAAGAGCCAGAAAAAAGAAAACGCGACATATCAAATAGCGACGCCGCGAACGCGCA
>JBJXHE010000146.1:0-34570 GCA_046160785.1 Planctomycetota bacterium | reverse complement strand
AGATGCTGTTGTAGTATGTGTCATGGGTCGGTTTTCGTCCTTTGGGCCTCGAGCCCGCTCTACTTGGGAATCTTAATTTTAGATATCCCGCGGCGGAAACCGGCCTTCTCATCTCATCTGACCCCCTTAGGGCGACATTCGCGTCGCGGCTGGTTTTTACAAAAACACCACCATGGCTGTAAGAATGCTCGCAATCAAAACGGCGCAGAACGCCGCGCGCAGCCCCTGCTTTAGTAATAATTTCTTCTCGTCCTGATCTTTAACAACTTCAATTCCATTTCCAACGCTGCGCGAACCACGCAAAGCAAGGCTCACTCAGGTTTTTTGTTTAGCTTGTGTAATTCCAAGCGCGCCGAAGAAAAATGGTATGAATACCAAAAGCTTCGTTTGCCACGGAATCCCCGAACTGGTCTCATAGTTAATAATGAACAAACCCGCGAGACATCCAATAGCGATCATGAGTATCCCAAAGTTACGCCGTTGTCGCTGGCCTTTGCTGTCAATATTGATCGGGCACGCGGGCTGTTCCATGATATTAGATAATTATAGCTTTCCGTCTTTGTCGATCCATTCAATCGTTGTGTCGACGTGAAATATATTATGAGCGGGGCCCACAATTTTCGGCGTGCCCTCCGGGATCTTCGGCGTTGCTAAGATTTCCATTTTGTACTTAGACACCGCTTTCATCGACCGCCCCTTCCCAAACGAAAATAACAATTCACCGGAGCCTTCGCCGCTGACTAACTTAAACTCGAATTTTTCAGCGGTGGGCGACGCCGCGTCAACTTCCAGTTTTGGGCGAATCTTTAGATCCGCGCGCACACATCCGTCGCCGTTTAAATTCTCAAATCTTCGAACTGTATATTCGTGTTCAAATTCAATTTTACCAATGTCGGGCATCAACAGATTCTCTTTCGACTTCCACGTATCTGATATTTTAATATTCTTTTCGGGAACGACGTGAAAAAATGTTGATATCGTCCGCCTCATCGCATCGTCGCCGAATGTTTGCATGAGCGCGTCGCGCAACGCCTGCTGTCCCTTCACGCCCGCCGACGCTTTTAACATTTCTTCGACGATCGCCGACGCGCCGCCGAGCGACAGAATTTCGCCGCGCTTGTTCAGTCGAACTGTAAATTTACGTCCGATGACCATCGCCATCATTCGAACGTACGGATCATTCATATCCTGTTCGCGCGCGGGCCGCGTCGAGTCGAACGAAATATCTGTAGCTTTTGGACTCTTTAACGTTGCGCGCGCGGCTTCGTACTGCGCAGAGAGCGTTGCGGCGCCATCCGCGTCGATGTCAAGAATGTCGAATTTTAATAAAAACTCCGTTTTTGTTTCTAATAAAACGTCGACGCCGCCGCTCTTCGTTTCCTGTTTCGACGCTTGCGAAATTCGATAACGCAGCGGTTCGCTTTTCTTAAACTTCCATTCGACGCGCTGGCCGTCCTGCGCGAATGCAGAAATAATAATAACTGCCGAAGCCAGCATTCGCGCGAGCATGGATTGTTACTATTTCTTTTTTGCGCCGCTTTTGTTTTTCATAGGGGTTTTCTTTTTATTAACTTGCTCGCGAATCGCGCGCCCGGGCTCGTCGCGATGCCAGCGCACGCGCGTGAGCCGGATGCCGTGCGAGAATACAAAACTAAGATCGCCGCCGTATGCCGAATGAAGGACGTGTCCGAGTCTTCGAACGAGCCTCTCATTTGTTGTTTTTACTAAAATCATTTCTTCCGACGACTTCACGCCCATCAGCCGGCAGAGCGTGTCGCGCTCGCGCTCCATTTTCGCCGTATGCGTAATCGTATGTAATATATCGTCGTGGTGTTCCTTAAGGAACTCGCCGGAAATTGTTAAAATGCCTTCCGGATAATTTGCTTTCGATCGAACGCACGCCGGACATTTAACAATATCCGTCTTCGCGTCATGTTTCAATTCCCGCGCTCGCGCCGCGTCTTCAAACCAACGCTTCTTTTCATAGATCGACCCGCAACCGCCGCACACCGCGGTCGATTTCGGATTAGGAATAATTGTTTTTAATGCTTCGGCTTTATTACGAAAACCGGTATTGTAAATTCGAGCGCCAGCCATGGAGCCTCCGCATAGGGAACTGGTTTTTGGGGTAGGTAAAGATACGCCGCCGGCGACTTTGTTTGCTAGAAATAGTTATTTTCCACAATAGAGATTGGCCATGCGCAGACGCCCGCGTCGCTCGTGATCTGGGATACGCCGGAGGAGATCGTTTCTGGAAGCCCGCCGCGCTGAACGCCAATTCTAATATTTACGGAATGACACGGACACGAATCTCTTCGAGATAAAGCACCTTTCCGATACTAACAATAATCTCCGGCCGAAAAAGCCGGGAACTCTCGGCAAGAAGAAACGGTTCGCCAATCTGGCGCGGCATTCTTAGTATTCCTTCCGGAGTGAGCATTGTACAGAAAAGTAAAGGAGTTCCCGAGGGTCCGTTTTCGTCGCGAAGCCCGCCTACAATTTGTATTTCGACTTTCGCTCCAACTGGAATTCTAAACGTCGGAAGCAACAGATAACCGAACAGGCCGGCTTTATATAATTTTCCCTCCGGCGACCACAATTCGATAAAATTAACAATTCTATAATTCTTGCCGTCGTCCGCTTCGTCGTTCACCGGCGTGGACCACTCTTCCCCGGCGGCTAAATCAATCGCCGCCTTCGGATCTAATAGATTCGCGGCGCGTTGATTCTTAATATCAACTTCGATAACGGCGTCGAGGAGGCCGCGACCCATGACCGGATCGACATACTCCAAATCCGTTCTGCCGAGTACGGCATTAAACGCAAACGGAATCGCGTTATTGAAACAATATGCACCCTGCACCTGGAGCGGCAAGCCCGCGACCCAAACTTTACCATTGCGCGGCGTTTCCTTAATTAACGGCGTTGCTAATTCTACGCCTTTTGTAAAAATCTCCGACGATGACCTCCACGCGTCGAGATTGTTATTGGACACAAACCAAAACAACACTACAAATGCCGCGACGGGAATCCACGCGGCACGCCCTCGCAGCGGGCCGCCGGCGAGGCACGATGCCACAAACGCTACAATTCCAACTGTCGGCACAAAAAGCCACCTTGCGCATTCAATCATTCTTCCGATAGGCAACATGGGTGCGACGGGCGCGATCCCAATTGCAAAGATAAGCCAGCCGCGCCAGACGCCGCGCCGAGCCGCCGCCGAGATGCCGCCCCACGCGAGAAGGACCGGCGGGATGATCCACCATAACATTCTTTTTTCATAAGCAATCGGGTTCCAGCGCGTCGGCAAAAAGTAGCGTCCGGGGCACTCCGTTCGGAGCGCAATGAGCGGCCCCCAAAACATTCTTTGTATCAAAAGCGACTCGCCGGATTGCTCGTTTTTGTAGGCACCGCCCCCGCCTAATAGTAAATACCGAACGGCAGCAACGACCATAACCATTAAGAAAAAAATCCACGCGCGGAGAAGGCCGCGAAATATATTACGAATCCGGAAACGCCCGAGCGCCAGCGCCGCCATCGCAGGATACAAATAACTGTCTTCCTTCGATAGAAACGCGAGGAGCGCCAACAAACAGGATATAAACATTCGGCGCGGCGTATAATTGCCGAACGGGAGCGTCGCGAGCGATGCTAATATAAATCCGCACGCGAGCAGCGAATACATATTTGTAATCCACGCGACCGTCTCGATGCTCGCGGGCGCAGCGGCGAAGAGAAGCGCGGCCGCGCTCGCAACGCCGCGCGAAAACCCGCAGCGGCGCAGCGCGGGTATGACTAACATTGCGTCGATTGCAAAGATCAGCACGCACGTCCAGCGCGCGAGCGTCGCGTCCACGGGCGAAAGTTGATAGAAGACCCACCAGAACGCCCAGCCAACCGGCCGGAACCACGGTTCCGACGATATTACATTAATTGCATCAAAAAAACTTGCCTGTCCGCGTTTTTCTAATAAAAACCAGTCGTCGCCCAAATACGGTAATGTTAACGTTGGGTATGCGCAAAGAATCGCCGCCGCGCCCGCCGCGAGCGGCATCAGCCAGCGGCTTCGCGGCAGCGGGAGATCCTCAGCGCGGCCGCGAAGAAAGAATGAACTAATAAATATTGTTATGATTCCCGCGTCGACGACAAGATTTCGATATAATACAAATCCTTCCGCGCGCGACAATTCCATTGCGGCGGCGAGGGGAACGAGCGCCGCGAGAAATAATTTAAGAATGGCGCGCGTGTTGAAAACGTGTTGAGCGGGTTGGGGAATTGTCTTCAATTGCGTGGATGGCCGCGCGCGATGATGCCGCACGGACTCCGTTCACGGCATGTGGAAAAATAACGCGAGGGAGAACCGGCGCGTCCGCCACGATGTTCTTCGCGCGAAAACGCCGCACGACGCGTGCGACAAATTAACAATAAAAAAGATTCTAGTTTCGGATCGTTCCAACAATTTCGTAGTATCACGAATTATCAATGAACTCGGGTCAGTCGTGGATCGTCGACGCACACGGTTGCGATCCGGAACTTCTCCGGTCGCCAGCCGCGCTTGCCGTCGTATTTAAATCGATCGTTACAGATCTTGATTTACATCCAATCGCCGAAGCGGATTGGCATCAATTTCCCGAGCCCGGAGGCGTGACAGGTTTTTTGTTACTTTCCGAATCGCATCTGAGCTGCCACACGTTTCCAGAACATCAATTCGCCGCGTTCGATCTGTATTGTTGTAGAGACTTAGCCGGCTGGCCGTGGGCCGAAAAGTTAAAATCATTTATCGGCGCCAAATCGATTGATATTAAAGTTTTGCTGCGAGGGCGTACTTAAATGGCCGTCCGCGAGACATCGTGTCCGGGCTGCGGCAATACGCTAACGTTTCGCAACGCAGCGTCGGTTTATATCATTTGCGAATATTGCAAAAGCGCGTCGTATCGGAAGGATCTTAATTTTGAGCTGGTCGGAAAGGTTGCATCCGTAGCCGAAATCGACTCCCCGTTTGAACTCGGCGCGCGCGGGCAAATGAAAACGGATTCGTGGTACATCACAGGACAACTACAATTCGACCACGGCAAAGGGCCCTGGAACGAATGGTGTATAACATTAGGAAGCGGAAAGACGGCGTGGCTCGCGGAGGCGCAGGGCGAATATTTAGTTTCGGAGGAGTTGACCGAAGTTATAATATTACCAAAACGCCTGAAACTACAGCTCGGCCAGGAAATTCAATTGGGATCGAAGGGGCGATTTGTAGTCGCCGAAATAGGAACCGGCCACGCGACGGCGGCGCGCGGCGAATTGCCGGAATTGATAAAACTAAATGATTTGTTTACATACGCCGACCTTCGCGGCGAAGGCGACGGATTTGCAACATTAGATTATGGCGCGGGCGACACGTGCGAAGCCGTTTACGTGGGCCGTTCACTAACATTAGAGCAGCTCGGCTTCGACGCCGCTTCGGCGCCGCGTAAAAATTATAAACGAATCGACGCTGGCCGTATCGCATGTCCGAACTGCGGCGCATCTGTAGAGATTCGCGATCCTGCGAATACAAAACGCGTCGGTTGCGAATCATGCTCCGCGATTCTGGATCCTACAAATGAACAAATAAGCGCGGTCAACGCGGATAAAAAATATAAAACGACTCCCGAGATTCCGCTTGGCGCAGTAGGAAAACTTAAAGATCAGAATTTTACAGTATTAGCATTCATGGTGCGTTCCGTGCAAGTCGAGGGCACACGCTATCCTTGGAATGAATATTTATTAAAACGGGCCGACGGCGCTTACCGCTGGCTTGTTCAATCGAGCGGGCATTGGTCGTTTGTAACACCTGTGAATATTGCCAATGTTAAGACTGCCTATAAGACGGCGCGCTACGAAGGCAGAAAGTATAAGTTTTTTCAGAATGGCATGGCGCGCGTCGATCAAGTGTTCGGCGAAGTTTATTGGGAAGTGGAGGTCGGCGAGAAAGCGCTGACGAATGACTACATTTGTCCGCCGTATATGATTAGTACCGAGTTGACTGATAATGAAACGATAGCATCGTTCGGCGAGTACGTCGAACCCGAAGAAATAACAAAAGCGTTTAATATTAAAAAAGCGCTTTCGCCGCGAAAGGGCATTGGCACGCAGCAGCCGAATCCGCATCAAACAAAAGGCGCGTGGATCATCGCGGGCGCTCTCTCGGCGATTATTATTATATTGAGTGTTTACTTTCATATTCGCGCCTCGAACCGGCTGCTCTTTTCCGGCGACTTAACATATCAACAGCAATCGATCGCGGGCGTCCCGGCGGCCGCGCCGAACGACCCGGCAGGCAACCCATCTATAGTATTTACGGATGAGTTTGATATTTTACCCTCGTCGAGCAATATTCATATTCGGCTGAAGTCGAAGAATCTTAATAATTCGTGGCTCGGCGTCGATGGCGCGCTCGTCGACGTTGTGAATGGAGATGTATACAATTTTTATAGTGAAGTCAGTTATTGGACGGGAAAAGATTCCGACGGCGCGTGGACCGACGACAATAGCACCGACAATACTTACATTGGCCCGATTCCCGCAGGGCGATATGCGCTGCGGCTGGATCCGAACAGCGATCCGGCAACCGCGTCGGTTTTGTATACTATCGAAATCCGAAACCAAGTTGCCTCGAAAGGCCGCCCCATTATATTAATATTACTGATTTTCATAATTCCAGTATTAGCCTCACTCCTTCGCGCTTCATTCGAAGGCCGGCGGTGGGCAGAAAGTTCGGAGGCTGATTAGTTAATAAATAGAAATCCTATGAAAAAACTTATCCGTATCTTTGCGGCTCTTGGCGGACTCGCGACCGGCGGCTACGCCGTTTCCGAATATACAGGCTGGGAGCCAACCTCTTCCAAACACCACAAAATCGATCCTAACATTCGCAAGTCGCCCGGCGGCTGGCGAAGCTACACTTTCTGGCACCAAGGCGTGCACGGAGGCAAATAAAATGAATTGGGAATTATTCTTTCAACACCTGTTCGAAGCGGCCGTTTTTGTAGTACTCGGCATCGCGTTATTTACGATCGCCATTAAATATTTACAAAAGGCGCTACCGTTTTCGATTACAAAAGAGATCGCCGAAGATCATAATACTGCGCTCGCGATCGTGATGGGCTGCGGGCTGCTCGGAATTGCAATTATCATCGCCGCCGCGATTCACGGATGAGGCATCGCCTCGTCTTTATTACTGTTTTTGTTATTGCCGCGTGCGGGCTCGGCTACGAGCTCGTGGCGGGCGCGCTTGCGTCGTATATTCTCGGCGACTCCATTACACAATTCTCAACTGCGATTGGTTTATATCTTTTCGCGATGGGAGTCGGCTCGTACCTCTCAAAGTTTTTAGAAACTCGAATTGTAGAAACATTTATTGATATTGAGCTCGCAGTGGCACTGGCGGGCGGAACGTCGGCGACGGTTCTTTTTATAGCTTTTGGAAGCGGCAGCTTGTTTCGTCCGGTCCTTTACGGCGAAATACTACTGATCGGAACACTCGTCGGGCTCGAAATTCCGCTCTTGTTAAGAATCCTGAAAGACGAAATGGACTTCAAAGATTTAGTAGCAAAAGTTTTGACATTTGATTACATCGGCGCGCTCATCATTTCGTTAGCATTCCCTCTCTTTTTTGTACCCAAGCTCGGACTTATCAAAACGGCGTTTGCGATCGGGCTCGCGAACGCGCTCGTGGGCCTTTGGAGCACGTGGATTTTTGCGCCTCGACTAAAAACGGCAACTCCCGCGCGTGTGAAGTGCGGAATTGTTATTTCAATTCTCGCAGCGGGATTTGTTGGATCGGAGTGGCTGACGCGATACAGCGAGCAGGATCTCTACGCCGACGAAGTGGTCTACGCGAAGTCGAGCCGGTTTCAAAGAATTGTTATTACTAAGAATCGCGCGGGCTTTCAGTTATTCTTGAACGGAGCATTACAGTTCTCGAGCGCCGACGAATATCGTTATCATGAAGCGCTCGTTCATCCCGCGATGACGGCCGCGGCCGATCACCGGAGCGTACTCATTCTCGGCGGCGGCGACGGCCTCGCCGCGCGCGAAGTGTTAAAATACCCCGAAGTCGAAAATATAACATTAGTCGACATCGATCCCGAGATGACGCGCCTCGCTCTCGAATTTTCCCCGCTCGTTGAATTAAACAATAACGCGCTCGCCGACCCGCGCGTGACGATTGTTAACGACGACGCGATGCGCTGGATTTTGGAGCGTCACGGAATCTTTGACGTAATGATTGTTGATTTTCCCGACCCGAACGCGTTCTCGATCGGGAAATTGTATACCACGCGTTTTTATGAGCATTTGAAAAAATTGTTATCTTCAAACGGCGCGATCTCGATCCAGGCGACGTCGCCGCTCTTTGCACGCAAGGCTTATTGGTGTATTGCGAAAACATTAGAAGCGTCGGATCTGTATGTTCGGCCGTATCACGCATTTGTGCCGTCGTTCGGCGAATGGGGATTCATGCTCGCGGCGCATCGCGCGTTTCCGATTCCCGATCATACCATTCCAAATTTACAATATTTGGACGGCGCGTCGATGGCGGCATTGTTTCAATTATCCGCCGACCTCGGACCCGTCGGCGTCGAACCGAATCGTTTAAATAATCAAATCCTCGTTCATTATTATGAAGAGGAGTGGCGAAAGTGGAATTAACGAGGCGCGAAGCGCTCGCCGCGCTCGGAACCGCGGCCGCATCGTTAGCGTTTGGATCGGGAGGATGTACTACAAAAAAACGCGCGATTACGGGAAAGATCGTTGGCGGGTCCGACGCGCGCGGCCACCGCATCCGCGACGGAATATCACAATTGGCGTCGCCTGTTCCGTCTGCCGAAATTGTCATTCTCGGCGGCGGAGTCGCGGGTCTGTCGGCGGCGTGGAAGTTACTAAAATCGAATCGTCATGATTTCGTTTTGTTAGAATTGGAGGATTCGCTGGGCGGCACCGCCGTTTCGGGATCGAATGCGATTTGTGAATATCCGTGGGGCGCTCACTACATTCCTGTGCCCACGCGCGAGCAGCGGACGCTTTGCGAACTGCTGCTCGAAATGAATATTATCAAAAACTTTGACGCTGCCGGACGCGCCGTTCCCGCCGAACAGCATCTTTGCCGCGCTCCCGAAGAACGTTTATTTTACCGCGGCGAATGGTCGGAAGGCTTATATTTGCGCGCGGGCGCGTCGGCCGATGATTTACAACAATTCGAGCGGTTTGAATCGAATGTTCGATTGTTAGCCAAACGCACGGGCAACGACGGAAAACGCGCGTTTACAATTCCGATCGCGAATTGTAGCGTCGATCCGGAGCTCCGCTCGCTCGACCGGCTGTCGATGGCGCAGTGGCTCGAATCCAACAATTACAATTCGCCGAGATTGAAGTGGTATATTGAATACGCGTGCCGCGACGACTTTGGCAGTCTTCTCGGCGCGACCTCCGCGTGGGCCGCGTTGCATTACTTCTGCTCGCGAGTCTCGGATGGAGAATACGACGCTGCCGAATTCTTAACATGGCCCGAAGGCAACGGTTTTATTATTAAATATCTTAATAAACTCGTGGGTTCACGATCGCGTCCGGGCTGCGCGGTATATCAAATCGAGAATGTACAAGATTCCGTCAAAGTGAAGTATTTTGATTTTCGCGACGAGACCGCCAAAGAAATAATAACAAAACGCGTGATCTGCGCGCTGCCGTCGTTCGCCGTACGCCGCCTGTTCGCGCCCGCCGCGGCCGACCGCGCTCATTTTAATTATGCTCCGTGGGCCGTCGCCAATTTATCGTTAGATTCCGAACCGGAGAGCCGCGGTTTTCCTATTTGTTGGGATAACGTTTTGTATGAAAGCGAATCGTTAGGATACGTCGTCGCGACGCACCAGCTCGACCGCCTCGCGAAAGATAGCGTTTGGACGTGGTATCGCCCGTATTGTGAACAAAACGCTTCGACCGTACGCGCGCAAATGCTGACATTCGACTTCGAACATTACAAAAACGCCGTCATAACAGATCTTGTGCGCGCGCACCCGCGACTCGACCGGCATATTACAAATATTGACGTCTGGCGGTGGGGCCACGCGATGATCCGCCCCGAACCCGAGTTTTTGTTTCATCGCACTCGCGAACGCGCCGCGAAACCGATTGGTAATATTCATTTCGCGGCGGCCGACCTCGGCGGGCTCCCGCTTTTTGAAGAAGCACAGTGGGCCGGCGTGCGCGCGGCCGAAGAAGTATTGCAAGCGTTCGGAGCTGCGTTTTCATCTTCGTTATAGATTCGTTATAAAATTGCCCGTTGCATTCGCGAGCGCCCGCGCGTTAGCTTTCTAACATTCGTCGGCCGAACCTGCTGAATTGATACTCGAACTGGACCGTCTCACGGTGGACTACGGGCGCTTCCGCGCCCTGCATGAATTAACATTACAATTCCGTGGCGGCGCCATTGGTTTACTTGGCCCGAACGGCGCGGGCAAGTCGACGATGATTCGTGCGATTCTTGGAATGTTGAAGGCGGCCGGCGGCAGCGGAAAAGTGTTAGGACTCGATATTCGTAAAGATGGCGTCGAGATTCGCCGGCGCGTTGGCTACATGTCGGAACGCGATAGTTTCCCGCCACATTTGAACGCCGTGCAATGGCTAACATTACTTGCGGAATTGTCAGGTTTGCCCGAGCGCTACGCGCGCGAGCGTGCGCACGAATGTTTATGGTTCGCGGGAATGGAGGAGGCGCGATACCGAGAAGTAGAAACGTTTAGCGTTGGAATGAAACAGCGCGTGAAACTCGCGGCAGCATTAGTACACGGTCCAGAATTAGTATTTCTCGACGAGCCGACGAACGGCCTCGACCCGGCGGGACGCCGCCAAATGTTAGAATTGTGCAAATCACTAAAAGAAAAGCACGGGATTCATACAATTCTTGCGAGCCATTTGTTACCGGACGTTGAATTTGTATGCACGCAGGTGATGGTTTTATCGAAGGGAAGATTACAAGCATTCGGACCCATCGACGAAATGAAGCGAACGGATAAGAAAGCTTATGTGGTGAGAGTGGCGGGTTCGATGGAGTTATTTGTTAAAACGCTGCGGGAACGCGGCGCGATCGCGAGCGAGCCCGACCGGCGCGGAACGATTATTGAACTTGCCGAAGGCGTGCAACGCGATTTTATCTTTGATGTTGCGCGATCTGTAGAAACGCCCGTTCTTGAATTTTCTGTATTGCAACGTTCGCTCGAAGAGGTTTTCCTCGACAGCCTGCGCGCGGGAGAAGCCGCGGATAAGTTAAATCGTAATAATGCAACGCGCGGCGGCGACGCGCCGCCCGTGCTCGCAGGGAGAAAATAAACAATGCCAATTTATGATTTAACCTATCGCGGCTGGAAAGGCGAACGCACCAAAACGCCGGCGTGGTTCCCGATACTTGAAAATACAATTAAGCTTGCATTCCGTAATAAATTATTAGCAAACCTCTACCGCGCGTGCGCGCTTCCGCCGCTGATCGCTTCTGTTTTCTTATATATACAATATTCGATTCGCGCGACGCAGATGGGCAGCGGTCCGCGGTTTGCGAACGTCGAGTTTTTTGGACTTCGCCAGTATGTATCTTTTCTCTCAGCGCAAGGAATTATAGCAATCGCCGTCGCGGGTGTTGTCGGGAGCCAGGCGATCGCCGCCGACCGCCGCGGCAACGCGCTCGAATCCTTATTTTCTCGCGCGATCACGCGGCGCGACTATTTGTTAGGACGGTTTCTCGGATTATTTACATTAGTCTTGGGCGCGACGCTCATTCCCGGATTTATTATTTGGACGTCCGACCTGTCCTTCTCTCTCGATTCCGGACAATTTGTTAAGACGCTCAGTTATCCCGTTCGCATCACGGCGTGGGCCGTCATGTTATCAACTAGCGCTTCGCTGCTAATCTTAGCATTTTCGGCAATGATCCGCCGAGGGTGGCTGGCGATCGCCGCGTTCGCGGCATTTTCATTATTAAGTACTTCCGTGATGAACGCGGTCGCGGCGGCGATTCGCCGGCAGTCGGAGACCGCGTCGGAATTCATGCGCGGTTTTAGTTATTTTGACGCGCTGTACGCCGTCGAAGGCTGGATTTTTGGAATATCCAAAACGGAATTAAATATTCGCGTTTCGCTTGTCTCAAGCGTCGCGTGGCTCGTTTTCTTAGCAATCCTTTCGATTGTGATTCTGCTGCGGCGCGTGCGGCCGATCGAGGTCGTTTCGTAATGGAGAATGCAACCATTAGCGTCAGCGGCGTTTCGAAGTGGTTCGGCGACGTCGTCGCACTGACAAATGTTACATTTCAAATCGCGCCGGGCGTCGTCGGCCTGCTCGGCCCGAATGGCGCCGGCAAATCAACATTATTTAAATGTATGACCGGCATTAATAAGCCGAGCACGGGATCCATAACGATATTTGGACGCGACGCGCGCAACGATCCTACAGTTTTCCGCGACGTCGGAATGTGTCCCGACGTCGACCGTTTTTATGAGGAAATGCGCGGGATTGAATTTGTAACATGGCTCGCGCGATTGCATGGAATGAACAAAGCTACAGCTCGCAAGGCGGCGGAAACCGCGATCGAGCGCGTCGGACTCACCGACGTGATGACTAAAAAAATGGGCGGCATGAGCAAGGGAATGCGGCAAAGAATTAAATTTGCCCAGGCGATTGTTCATGATCCGAAATTGTTATTTTTGGATGAACCGCTGAACGGCATGGACCCGCTCGCGCGCCACGCGACCGTCGCACTCATCGAAAAATTAGCAAATGAAGGAAAGACAATTGTAGTGTCTTCGCATATTTTGCACGAAGTCGACGCGCTCTCGAACCGCATCCTTTTATTAGTTCAGGGACGCGTGCTCGCCGAGGGAAGCGTGCGCGAAATTCGCGAGGCGATTCGTACAAAACCGCACCGCATCGCGTTAACGACTCCGGATCCGCGAGCGATCGCAGGAGAAATACTAAAAATCGACGGCGTGCTCGGCATTTCATTAGAATCTACAGATCGCGTGGTCATCGACACCGCACGCCCCGATCATTTATTAAGTTGGATTACTGCGGAAGCGGCAGAACGCCGCGTGAATATCGACGAGCTCGCGCTTGTCGACGAAAATCTCGAAGCGATCTTCCAAATGCTCGTCGGCTAAATATTAGATAAAAAACAGAATATGATGATCGCCACGCCGTTTGCACTCTTCATGCGCCGCGAATTGCCGTCGCGGCAAATGTTAATATTAACGCTGATTTCTCTGTTGCCGTCGGGAATTTATCTTATTGTTCGAATCGCCGGCCACGGGCTTCAATTCTTCGAAACCGCCGGCGCGCCGCTGATCATCCACGGCCCGATGACGATTATACCTATCTTTTTTTCCGTCGCGGCGTTTCATGAAGATTTCGAGCAACGGACGATTGTCTATTTGTTAACTCGGCCGCCGTCGAGAACCGCGTATGTGATTGCTAAATTTCTTTCGGCGTGGCTGTGTGCGTTCATAGCAGTCGGAGTCGGAATTGTAGTTCTCGGATTATTATCGATGTGGGGGCGCTGGCAAAACACGGACTACTATTTTTCGTTGATAGGAAAACTATTATTTACATCGTTGCTAGGCACCGGCGTCTACACGGGGCTTTTCTTAATCTTTGGCCTTTGGCTAAAAAACCCCGTGATTTTCGGACTCATCTTCACGGCCGGTTGGGAATGGATCGCTGGCAATATTCCGGGAAAGCTCCAATTTTGGACCGCGAGTCTTTATCCAAAATGCTTATTTATTGAATTGGCCGACGCCGACCCCTCCGCGTTTTTTCCGGAAGCCGAGCCGTCGGTACCGATCGGCGGGTCGCTTCTGCCCGCGGCAGCTCGCCGCGTTGTGATGCTCGCGCCCGACTTGCCTTCGCCTTCGGCGACTCAATGCGTCATCACGATGATTGGAATCATCATCGGTGCGTTCGTCGTTGCTTCCTATCTATTCCGCAATCGCGAAGACGCATGATGCCGGCCTCCGCCCCGCCCGCGGAAGTTCACTAAAATTCTTCTTGGTTTCCCGAGGGCGGATTTCCGACTACAACATGTGGCCACACCTGATAGACCCAAGTCACATATGTCCGCCTCCCAACCGGTTGCACAAAACGCCGCAACGCCCGACGCTCTCAAAGCTACAAAAGCTGGGCTCGAAGACGTCGTCGTCGGCACTTCTAAAATTTGTTTTATTGATGGCAAGCGCGGACGCCTCGTCTACCGCGGCTACAATATCGACGACCTCGTAAATGTTAGCTTTGAAGAAACGATACATTTACTTCTCTTTGGCGATCTGCCTACAAAAGACCAGCTTGCAAGACTAAAAGAGCGGCTGCTCGCCGAACGCAAGCTTCCGAGAGAGGTTACTGCAATCTTAATGTCGCTGCCGCACACGGGTTCGCCGATGGCGGAACTGCGCACGGCGGTTTCATTATTAGGATTATACGATCCTGATGCTAATGATTCGACGCCCGAGGCGAATCAACGAAAAGCGATTCGTATCATTGCACAAATGCCGCTTTTGGCGGCTTGCATTCACGCGCTTCGTAATAAACAGGATTTGATACAACCGAGCTCGTCGCTCGGCCACGCCGCGAATCTGTTATATATGTTGAACGGCAAGGCGCCCGACGAGCGGCTCGAAAAAATGTTTGATATCGCGCTGACTCTCCACGCGGATCATGAATATAACGCTTCGACGTTCGCCGCGCGCGTTACGGCGGCGACGCTCTCCGATTTGCATAGTGCAGTGACGTCGGCGATCGGCGCGTTGAAGGGCCCGCTGCACGGCGGCGCGAACGAAGACGTGATGCGAATGTTAATATCTATTGGAAGTATTGATAATGCGGAACCGGCGGTTCGCGAGTTCTTTTCACATAAAAAGAAAGTGCCCGGATTCGGCCACCGAGTTTACAAAACGATGGACCCGCGCGCGACGATACTCAGAAAACTCTCGCTCGAGCTCGGCACCCGGGAGCACGAACCCAAGTGGATCGGAATGTCGGATAAGATTATGGATCTCGTGATTAAGGAAAAGAATTTATATCCAAACGTCGACTTCTTTTCCGCATCATTATATTATGTAATGCCGCTGCCGATTGAATTGTTTACTCCAATTTTCGCGGTGTCGCGCGTCGTCGGCTGGGCGGCGCACATTCTCGAACAGTATTCAAATAATCGTTTGATTCGCCCGATGTCCGAATACGTCGGCACTGGCGATCGCGCGGTTCTCCCCATTGAGCAGCGCACCGGCGGGAATGCTAGTCTTTAATAAGGGGCTAGCCTTTAGGGGCGAGCGTTCAGCAGCCGGCCTAATTAGCCTGTAAATTGTAATATTACAATTCCGCGCGTGTTCGACGGTCTATATTTAGGCATCGACTGCGGAACTCAAGGGCTCAAGACTTTGCTTTTCGACGGCGCCACGGGCGCCGTCGTTGCTTTGGCGAAACGTAATTATGAAGTATTGCCGAACGCGGCGCCGGGCGTCTCTGAACAGAATCCTAACGTTTGGATTGCCGCGGCCGAAGCTACTATTCGCGAAGTGGTTCGCGCGGCCGGGAAGCGATCACAACAAATAAAAGCGGTCGCGGTTTCGGGCCAGCAACACGGAATGGTAGCGATCGACAAAGCCGGCAAACCCGTCCGCGCCGCAAAATTATGGAACGACGTTTCAACGGCGAATGAGGCCGCCGAGATTATTAACAAGTGCGGCGGCGCGTCAGCAATGCTAAAACTAACGGGTAACGCGCTGCCGCCGGGTTTCACGGGTTCGAAGGTTTATTGGTTAGAACGCAATGAGCCCCGGAATTATGAACGTTGCGTTTCGATTCTCCTCCCGCACGATTATATTAATTTTTGGCTCACGGGCGAAAAGCAAACGGAAGCCGGCGACGCGAGCGGGACGGGTTATTTCAACATAAACGAACGCAATTACAGCCGCCGCGCGATGGACGCGATCTCCGATCATTTATATCAAAAAGTGCCGCCGGTCGCCGCCGCGGGCGCGGTCGTCGGCGAAGTCCGCGAATCGCTAACAAAAAAATTCGGTCTCCCCCGCCGAGTGGCGGTTGGCCATGGCGGCGGCGATAACATGATGGCGGCGTTCGGCACGGGCGCGACGCGCGAAGGAATCATAACTATTTCCCTCGGCACGAGCGGAACGGCGTTTGGATATAGCAATAAACCCGTTGTCGATCGCTTCGGTGAAATTGCAGCATTCTGCGATTCGTCGGGCGGGTACTTGCCGCTTTTGTGCATTCAGAATTGTACGAATGTGACAGAGTCGGTCAAACGGTTGCTACAATTCGACGACCGCGCGCTCGACGCCGCCGCGACGAAAGCAAAACCCGGATCGGACGGAATGTTATTATTACCTTTCTTTTCCGGCGAGCGAACGCCGAACCTTCCGTCGGCAACGGCGGCATTTGTAGAATTAACCCATACCAATTTTTCGCGCGAAAACATGGCCCGCGCCGCGATGGAGGCGCCCGCGGTCGCGCTCGCTTTCGGCCTGAATCGTTTGCGCGAACTTGGAATGAAACCTACAGAAATTCGAGCGACCGGCGGCGGATCTAAGAGCAAGACCTGGCGGAAAATATTAGCAAACGCGCTCGGCGCGCCAATTGTTAATATCGCAGCCGAAGAAGGGGCGGCTCTCGGCGCTGCGCTGTGTGCGCTGTGGTGCTCCGCGCGCGAAACGAATCGTAAGATTACGGCCGACGAAGTATGTTCGCGTTTTGTTAAACTTGATCCAAAATCGCGCGCGGCGCCCGATCCGGAAACGGCGGGTGTGTATCAAGAAATGTTAGATCGGCGCAATCGTTATATTCAAACCATGTATTCGAATCCTTCGCCATGAATCGCAATGCCATTCTGAGCGCGTTCGCGTACCTCGGGCCCGTCATCGCAACGTGGACCGTTAGCGATCCCGCGTGGGCGCTCGGCGCGGGCGCGGCGATCCCAATACTCATTATCGCCTTCTCGATCCCTTCGAGAAACGAAACGATTTTAACGCATTCGTTTCAGGCGCTGAATCTATTGTTATTTTTTATGTTAGTATCAACTTTCGTCGGAATTATTGAAAAACCCGGCGAAATCCGCTGGGCGGGCGCACTCGGGTCCGTGCCCCTCGGCGCCGGCGCATCGGCGGCGGCAAGAACCGCCTTTTGGATCATTGCAATTCTAAGAGTTACTATTTTAACTGTTCTCGGCTGCCGCGTTCTGATGGGGCGTCCGGCGGTCCTTCGGAATTTTGGTGAAATACCGGCGTTCTTACGTCGCGCCCAAACGGATTCGGCAAGCTGAAACATACATATTTTATTTTCAGCCGATTCGCGAGATGCTTCTTTTCGTAGTACGTTTGAATTCTTAATAATTCGCCCGCATCCGGATCGCCGTGGACATCGGGAATCAAGCGGTGAATCTTACAGTTTTCCGACTCCAGCGTTTTTATTGTAAAATTAAACAATGGATTCGAGTCGGTCTTTAAGTGTACTTTTCCGCCCGGAGCAAGAATTTTTGAGTAGACTCCGAGGAAGAACGGAGACGTGAGCCGCTTGTTCGATTTTTTTGTAGAAAGATACGGATCCGGAAACGTGATCCAAATCTCGGAAATCGAGCCGGCCGGAAAAATTTCGGGAAGAAATTGTATATATGTGCGGATGAACGCGACATTTGTTAAGTTCTCCGAGATCGCCTGCTTCGCCCCCTTCCAGATGCGCGACCCTTTGACGTCGACGCCGATATAATTAAACGGTTTATCAATAATCTGTTTCGAATTCCGCGCGAGCGCAAGTGTATAATCTCCTTTTCCGCACGCGAGCTCTAAAATAACGGGCGCGGGCGACGGAAAATAGCCGGGGCGCCACGAGCATTTTATCAATTCGGTGTGCTCGAAAACGTTGGGGAGCGATTGAATTTCAGCGTATCGCTGGAGCTTATTCTTAGCCATCCGCCTCGGCTTCGCCATTGGAGGATTCTTGCGAATCTTTTTGATGCTGCGGCTGATTGTTTGTCTTCAAATCGGCCTGGCCGTTATTGTAGCGAACGCTCACGTTCGATTTTCCCATTTCGGCGAGGAATTCTTTACTTTTCCCTAATTTCAAATCATTAGCCTTGCTCATAATACTTTTTACCGACCGGCCGATCGCTCTGGCAATATGAACATTCAGCGCGGACGGGTACAGCGCGCGTAATTGTTGGATTTCTGCGGGCGTCCACCGCGGCATTTTCATCGCTACATAAGCGGATGTATCTATTCCTGGTGCGCCAGCGCCGGCTTCTCCGTTGCGCTGCGCCGGAGCCGATCGCACGCGCCACTTGCGAATCGACGATTTATCTTTAGCAAGTTGCATTTCTTTGGCGGTGTTTTGTATATCTTCAATTGGACATCCGAAGACGATCGCCAAATGCTCATCTTCGCGGCTTCCATAAATACTCTTGAAACGCTTCAATTCGTCTTGATGCAATTTTCGCGACTGCAACCGGCCGCCGAACCAATCGAGGCGCTGCCGGATTTCGTCTTCGCTGCGCCTAAGAATTGTAGCAATTCGTTTTAGTTGTGAAACGCCGACGCACAATTTTAGTCTTTCGTCTTCCTCCGTCGTCCACGCCTGGCCGCACCGGTTCGGTTTCGAATGAAACAATTCTTCCGCGCGTTCGCGAACGCTCTTCACCGGCCGAACGAGCCTGCGCGCGAGCACGGCGTCGTCGCGCGTTCCATACAATTCGTCCAGGAATTTTAGTTCCCATCCCGCCCACCTCCCTTTTCTGGAACTTACATTTGCGCGGCGGGGCTTTTGTTGAGGATCGCTCACGACGCGCTCCCGTTTTGATAGATTATTTTTGTAGCTTCGTATTTTGCGAGAAAGTCGCGCGCTTCCGTCGACGTACGCGCAGCGACGGCGCACTGCGCCAGTTTTGTAGCTTCGTCAACATTAACATCGCGCACAGCGGCTTTGACCTGCGCGATCGCGACGGGAGTCATCGACAGCGAACGCAATCCTAAACCTAACAATAACGGCGTCGTCTGCGGATCGCTCGCGAGCTCGCCGCAGAGAGACACTTCGCGATTATTTGCATTTGCTCTCGAAACAATATTTGCAATCGTGCGGAGGACGCCCGGATGATACGGATCGTAAAGCGAGCCGACGCGCGTATTGTCGCGATCCACACCTAACAAATATTGAACGAGATCGTTTGTTCCAATACTAACAAAATCCGAATATTCACAAATCGCGTCCATCGAATACGCGGCGGCGGGAACTTCGATCATTGCGCCGACGGGAACATTCTCACGAAACGGCGTGGCGGCATTTTTTAAGTCTGAACTAATAGATGTTAATAATGTGCGAACGGCGCGAAGCTCCTCGACCGACGTGATCATAGGCAATAATATTCTCGCGTCGCCGTGAACCGCCGCGCGCAGCAACGCGCGCAATTGTGGAATAAACAAATCCGGCATTTCTAATGAAATGCGTATGCCGCGCCAGCCGAGCGCGGGATTTGTTTCGGGCGGAGTTTGAAAAAATGGAAGCGGCTTGTCGCCGCCGGCGTCGACGGTGCGAAACACCACCGGCTTTCCTTTCAAGCGTTCGACGACGCGGCGATATTGATAATACTGATCGTCTTCCGACAGAATTTCATTGCTATCGATAAATAAATATTCAGTTCGGTAGAGGCCAATTCCATCAATTATTTTTGGATCGAAACCGTCGATGTCGCGCAGATTATCAACATTTGCGAAAACGCTAACAAAGCGCCCGTCCTTCGTCGCGGCGGGCATGGCCGCCAATGTTTGTAATTCTTGCCGTCGCGCCTTCCACTCGACGCGCCGCGCCTTCATCGCAGCTGCTTCGTGATCATTCGGCTCAATCATTACAGTTCCGTCGTCGCCGTTCACCGCGATGAGAACGCCTTCGCGCACGCGACGCATCAATTCTCGAACGCCAACAACCGCCGGAACGCCAAATGATCTTGCTAAGATTGCACCGTGCGAATAACGGCCGCCGCTTTCGGCAAGCACGGCCGCGACGGCGCCTTTTTCGATGAGCGACGCAAAATTGGATGTTAATTCTTCTGTTACAAATATGGTGGGCTTTGTCTGATCGCCCACCTCGTGTCCGCGCAACATATTTAATACAACGATCCAAGCCGCGCGCACTTCATTTAATATATCCATTCTCACCGCGGGCAAAATCTTTTCATACGGTTTCGCGAAATGCGCAAGCGCGCGGTCGATCGCCGTTGCGGCGTCGATCTGATGACCACGAATGTTTTCGCGAGTGCGGTCGCGGATTTCGAGATCATTAATAAACGCAAGATGCGAATCTAATATTCGCGCGTTGTGATCGCCGACGCGGTCGTGCGCGAATTTGATATCTCGACGTAACTGATCTTCCGAGCGCGTCATGGCCGCATCAAATCTTGCTATTTCAGCCTCAACCTCGTCAGGCATTAAGCGGCGCACCGGCGACGTGCCGGTGATCGAATGGACGTGCGCGGGGCCCACGGCAAAGCCGGGAGAAACGGACGTCCCCTTCAAAATGATTTGGCTCATAAAGGGACACCTCCGGCGCAAACCCGGAGGACGGGGGTCGCGGTATTAACCGCGCGGCGCGATTGCCGCAAGCCAGGGTTGAGCCCGTAGACGGAAGAGGCCGATACAGGGCCGGGAAACGAATCGGATGAGGCTCCGCCATGAATGCTAATGAAACGCAAATCGACGACGCCAGCGTACAAACCAACGACGGACAGGAATCTCTAAACCCGCCCAAGAATGCCGCGGCGCCCGCAGCGGCGTGGTTCTGCTTTGGGATTGGAATTGTAACATTAGGAATGGCGGCGGGTGCCATTGCCATTCCACAATTGTTAGATCCCGTTCGCGAATCCGGATTAAAGGCAAATCACCTTGGAGTGTTCGGCGCGATATTCATCAGTTGCGGATTTGTAGTACGCGCGATTCATAATTATTCGCAAAGGATGCTACAACTCTCGGATCGAATGCAGCAAATGCAAGATTCGATGCGCGTCGCGCAAGAAGATTTATTGCAATCAAACCAACAGTTCTCGCCGGCGCAGTGCGAAGAAATTGTAGGCCGCCATTCGGAACATATCCAATCCGAGATGCGGCACTCATTAGTTACATTATCCGAGTCGGCCGTTCACGCGCGCGAAGCGTCGGAAGCAATTAAACAAAAACTCGACGATCACGATCGCGCAAGACTCACCATCGCCGGAACTCTCGACGGCGTTTCCGCGCGAATCGCGCGTTCGTTCGAAGGTCTCGCCCGCGAATTGCAACAACAGGCAACACAACAAGCCGAGGCGATCCAACATATCCACGATGCACTTGCGGAAATGGAAGGACGCCTGCGCGAGCGCACGGATTTGGCAATACAACAAATGGAACAGCGCGTCAAAACCAGCATTCCGCCGGCGCCGCTTCCGTCGTCGAACTCGCCGCACGCGAGTTTATCACATTCGGATATGAATATATCCAATTTCGACGTTCCCGAATCCGAACATCCCGCTTCCGTAGAGCAGCCTGCTGATACTATTAAATTATCAGAAGGCCCGCGCGAATCGAAAACGATACTAAAAGCGATTGATAAACTCCGCGCGCTGCGCGGCAGCTAGCGCGTTTCAACGGCGGCGCGCACCGAGGAAACGCGCGCAAACACCCGCCCGCCGCGGGGAGCGCGGAGATGTTGCTCTCCGCGAGCGGCAAGTTTTAATGTTCCAATGAAAGGCGCCATTCGTAGACTGGGCATCGGAATTTCAAAGCAACTCATAACTATTTCGAAACGCACATGTTTACACGATCAATAATTGTAAAAACTATTCTTACATTATGCGCCGCGTCGAGCGCGGTTTTTTGTTTATCAAAGTCGGAATTAGCCCCGGCCGCCGCGGCATTCGCGCCCGGCGAAAATGATTATACAGTTGATGCCGTTCACTCGTCTGTGAACTTTCGCGTGAAGCACATGGGCGTCAGCTACAGTTACGGACGGTTTAATTCTATTTCGGGATCGTTAACGTTTGACGAAAAGGCGCCCGAGAAAGGCTCGATTTTAATTGAAGTAAAGGCGGAAAGCATTGATACAAACAGCGAAGGCCGAGACAAACATTTAAAGAGCCCGGATTTTTTTAATGTTAAGCAATTTCCTACAATTACTTTCAAGAGCACGTCGGTGAAGAAAGCCGGCGAAAAGATGTATGAAGTCACCGGCGATTTCACGCTCCACGGCGTAACGAAGCCTGTTACATTTAAGGCCGAGCACGTCGGATCAGGCAAAGGGCGCGACGGCGGCCGCCTCTGTGGATTTGATGCGCTGGCGCGAATTAAGAGAAGCGATTTTGATATGAAGTATAGCCTCAGCGCGCTCGGCGACGAGGTCGATCTACATATCGGAATAGAAGCAGTCCAAGCCGATAAGAAGTAATAACAACTTTCGTTATTATTATTATTTAGGCCGGGCAGCATGTGGGAACAGCTCATTTGGGGCGCCCTGCTGCCCGGCGCTATTTCCGCGGCGATCTGGGCGTATTGTATAAAGCCGTGGAAACGCGACGCGGTGCCGCGCGCCGGCGGATCGTTAGCGATTGCGATGGGTTATATTTTTGGCCACGTTGCGATTGAAGCGCCGTACGTGGGCGGCGACGTCGTCGCGTGGCTGCCGTTTTTTGCAGTGTTCGGCGCCGCGTTAGGAATTATTGAATTTACAATTGAATTCACAATGGCGAAGCACGCTGCTGCCATCATCATCATAAAACTTGCCGTTTCGTTCTTGCTCGCGTTCGCGATTCTTTATTTGCTTCCGGCACTCCGAGACGGAGAATCTGGAGTATTCTTAATAACGCTCGCCGCGACTGCAATTCTATCATTTATGGTTTGGTTTGCGGCGGCGCGTTTCGCCGAGAGCGTTTCGGGGCCGATTCCCGGATTCTATTTGTGGCTTTGTGCCGCAGGCTCGGCTGGAATTATATTACAATCCGGAAATGCAAAATTAGCACAACTGCTGGGCGCGTGCGCGGCGGGAGTCGCGCCATCGGCGATCTGTGGTTTTTTCTCAAAGGCGCCGCTCCATTCGCGCGGATCGACCGCTACGTTTTTTATTATTTACAATTCCGCGATTACGATTGCGTTGTTTTTTGGTGATCTGCCTAAAATGAGCGCCGTGTTCATGGGAGCCGCACCAGCCGCCGGATTTGTTATCTTTCCTGTGATGTTAAAATATCGCGGCGCGAGCCATGCGCATCCGCGATGGACATACGCCGCTGGATTTTTATCGATTGCCGCGATGCTCGGTGCCGCCTATGCGTTACTACCAAAATCAGAACCTACCGGATACTAATGCTAAATACTGCTAACAATTTGAACGCGGCCGCCCCGATACTGCGCGTTGAGAATTTTTCGAAGCATTACGAGGGCAAACTCGCGGTCGATCATTTGTCATTTGAAGCATTCGGCGGCGAGATTCTCGGCCTTGTCGGACCGAACGGCGCCGGGAAAACGACGACGCTCCGTTCGATCGCGGGAATACTACCAATAAAAGATGGCCGCGTTTTTATTTATGATAACGATATTTCGCGCGACGAAGTGAACGCGAAACGCCGGCTGGCGTGGGTGCCCGATGATCCGCAGCCTTTTGATGCATTGACGGTTTATGAACATTTGGAATTCACGGCGGCGTTATATCAAGTTCCAGATTGGAAACCGCGCGCCGAAGAATTATTAACAAAATTCGAATTGCAAGAAAAACGCACCGCGCTCGGAGGCGAGCTCAGCCGCGGAATGCGGCAAAAACTTTCGTTTTGTTGCGCGTGGCTGTCGCGTCCAAAATTAGTGTTGCTTGACGAACCTCTGACCGGCCTCGACCCGCTTGGTATTCGCTCGGCAAAACAGGCGATCAAAGATCTGGCGGCGGAGGGCACGGCCGTTATTTTATCATCACATTTGTTAGATCTCGTCGCCGAGCTCGCGCATCGAATATTGATATTAAATTTAGGCAAACGAGTGTTCATTGGAACGATCGCGGAAGCTCGCGCATCGCTCACGCCGGATGCTAATTCTAGCCTAGAAGATATATTTCTTGCCGCCACGGACCGCACGGTTCGGCCGCGAACGCCGGACGCGCCGCTCGCGCCGCCGACGGTTCCCGCCGAAAACCCGGGCGAGGTGCGGCCGGAATGATTTTGCCGCACCCCGGCCTTTGGTTATTACAAAAAAGAAAATTTGCCGGCACTTTTCGCAAACAAATCCGGCGCGCCAAAACGCCGAAAGGCGCGGCGCTCGCGATTATTGGAATTTTAGTTGTTGGAATCTGGTTTAGTAGTTTTCTATTTGGACAAATTGTTGGATCGAGAAACGTCTCCGATGGCGGCGGCCAGTCCGCCAATCCACACGCGCTCGAAATCGTTCAAGGCGCGCTCGCGACACTTGCTCTTATTAATATTTTTACATCGCTCGGATTTCGAGGATTATTTATTCCGAAGGAAGAGATCGAATTGTTGTTTAGCTCTCCCGTTTCAAGATCGGATATTATTCGCTACCGACTCATTGTTAATTTTGGAAGATCGCTGTTTGGCAGCATTATTATATCCATTCTCGCGATGCAGCGGTCGGCCGTCGGCATCTACGGATTCGTCGGAACATTCTTAGCAATGCAAACGCTGCCGATCGTCGGCCAATCTGTTTCCATCATCGCCGGCGATATTGAAAATCGATGGATGACGAAGGCGCCGCGATGGTTATTTAAACTCGTCGGAGGCGTTGGAGCGATCGCGGTCATTGCAATTATCGGCGCTCTATTTATTCCGAGCGGAGATTCCTGGAAAAGAGTTGTTACATTTTTAGCAAACGAAGGCGGCACCGGCATTTTTCAAAACCCTGTCGTTGCTACAATATCCAGCATCGCGCGCCCGTGGGCGCTCATGATCACCGCGGAATCGGCCGGTCAATTTTTTATTTGGTTTGGCGTATCTGTTGTAATTTGGATCGCGCTCTTTGAATTCGCGGCGCGGATTCCCGTCGACTTTCGAGAATTAAGTTTAGAAACGGCGTCTGACGTTGCGAAACGTTTAAATAGAATTCGGCGCGGCGGGGCGGGCGGCTCCGAGCCGATTTCGAAAACTACAGCTGGATGGAACGTGCCGTGGATCGCGGGCCGCGGGCGGTTTGGAGCGTTAACGTGGCGAAAATTAACATCGATGGTCCGCAAAGCGCGCACGGCTCTGCTCACTTCGATTTTTATACTCGCGATTACAACAGTTATTCTGTCATTTATTTTGAAGAGCAGCCGCGCGCAGAGTGCGGAGCCGTGGATTACAATTATAATAACGCTTGTTGGAGTGATGTATTTGTGCAACGGCCTTCGATTTGACTTTCGAGAAGACCTCGACAAGATGGAAGTGCTGAAAACCTGCCCCGTTCCAGGCTGGCAAATATTTATATCTAATTTGCTGCCCCAAACGGTTTTCGTTTCATTATTAGTTTATACCGCTCATATCGTCCGCTTCTTCATCGACGGCACTGCGCACCACATCCTTATTGTTATAATTCCGGCGACGCCGCTGATTACATTCATTTGGGCGGCGGTCGACAATATTGTTTATCTTTTCGCGCCGGTGCGCGTCGTGGCGGGCCAGGACACGATGCTGCAAAACGCGGGACGCATGTTTATTATGATGATTGTTCGAATGGTCGCGATTGCGATTTTTATACTTGCAGCCTCGTCGCCGTTTTTGATATGGACAATTCTTTGTGAGTTGTTGCCGTTTAACATTAGCGAGTCGTTCTCGATCGTTAATATTATAATCGGCCTGCTTGGAATGCCTCTCGCCGCGATCGAAGCCGCGTTTCTCGCGATGGTCGGCGGGGTGATGATTCGAAGATTCGACGTCGCGTTTGATCGCGGCTAGAAAGTCGCCGTCAGTCCCCGATCCAACAATTCTTCAAGATATGGGGGTCGCGAGAGAGGAACTCCACGACATCCAGTGTTTTTTTGTCGCGCGATTTTTCGACCGGGGTTAGTTTTCGCCCCCTTCCAAAAGGCAGCCCCATGTCGCACGCGCCCGTGAATACTACAGATCCGATCGCCATCCCCGATTTTCGCGTCTACCTTGTGGGCGCCCACTCGACTGGCAAGACAACGCTCGCTCGATACATTCGCGATCATTATGGATTGCCCATGATCTCGGAAGTAGCAAGATCGATTCTCGCGGAAATGGAGATTTCGCTCGATCGTTTACGTTCAGACATCGACTCCGTTTCACAATATCAAATTGAAGTCTTTCGCCGGCAAATCGAAGCCGAGCGAAGAATGAAAACGGGATTTGTATCAGATCGCGCTTTTTGTAATTTATCTTATATGGCGCATCACGCTACAAATATGTCCATCGTCTTTCGCGACCCGCTCCTCGAAGAATATATGAAATCCGTCGCGGAGGGCGTTGTGTTCTTCGTGCGGCCGCATCACGAATTGTTAGAAGAAGACGGCGTTCGGGCAGGCGTGAATTGGGAGGAAGTATTAACGATCGACGGAATGGTAAAGTTATTCCTAGAACTCTGGGGCATTCCCTACATTACTCTATCAACGTTATCAATGCAGGAGCGCGTGCGCACGATCGACGCCGTCATGAATCTGAAAATGGCGGGCGGCAAAATGCGCGGCGCGTTTCCTACAATTATTCATCGCGTGAACTCAGCGCAATTCGCCGGGAATGGGAATTAGCAACTGGGTTTTATAGTCATCGATTTTTGTTAAAACGAATAGGGCCGGCAAAATGCCGGCCCTATTTTTTTCATCACGATTCTTTACGAATCGAATTTGTATCAATCCCAGTTGTACGCTCTTCGAAATGTACTATACAATTCGTTAACAAGCTTTTTCGCGCTGTCATCGCCAGCATTGACAAGAATAACGACACCTTGTTTCTTCGTCGGGTTGCCGGCCATCCGAGCCTGAGCGCCTTCGTGTCCGCCGTTGTGAGTATAGTATTCGCCATTTGTGTCATTAACAAAATTGGCGGTGAGGTTCACACCAAATCCGTATCTCTTGTTCCATTCTGGAGTATGGTCTTTTAACATTTCTTTGACATAGAGCGGCTTGATCAGTTGGTTGCCGTTCGGAGCTTTCCCATTTTGATTTAATGTAATGATAAAATTAGCAAAATCGCGGGGAGTGCTCCAAAGGCCTCCCGCGGAAAGCCACGGGAAAAAGGGACGCTTACTCTTACCAACTGGATTGCCGTCCGCGTCGTGCGGAACCGCGGCGCGATCTTCAAAATTAGCGGGCAACGGCTGAACCATCGTCGAATCGACCATTCCAAGAGGTGTTAAGATTCGCTGTTGCATAAATTCATCGAAAGGTTTGTTTGTAAAGATTTCCGTCATAGCCTGCGCTACCAGGAATCCACCGCCCGAGTAGCGAAACGCTTCGCCTGGAAAGTAAATATTCATATCGCCACTGCCTTCGAGAATTGTTGGATTGTACCAAGGCATGCTTCCGCCGCCGAGTTGGATTTGATTATTATCATCATAATATCCGCCGAATAGTAGTTGTGTCATCGACGGCGCGGCCTGTCCTGGAAGATAAACTTTACTCGACCACGGTTCGAGGCTCGCGGTGTGACTCAATAATCTTTCGACCGTCATGGCCGCGAATGGAACATTCTGCACTGTTTGATAATTGCCGCCGAAGTTGACCCAGAGAGAAAGAGGATTCGTGAGTGGATTTCCCACCGCTGCCGCATCCATAACATTTGTCCAAAGATGCATTTGGGAACCGGGATCGTCCATGTATGTTAACATTCCGCCGGCGGAAATTGACTTACTAACAGATGCGGTATCAAACGGCGTGCTGCGGCGCACGAATTTTTGTGTGCCTTTTTCTATTTCACCGTAGCCGCGTGCCCACTTAATTTGATTATCTTCAATGATACCAATCGAGACGCCCGCGATCTTTAGTTCTTCCATGCGCTGCCAAATGCTTTTATATATCGTTCCCCCGGTAGGAGATTGACCGGCCGCAATACGATACTCCATTTGTTTAATACCTTTCGTGAGGTCGGGCGTGTAGATGCCGTTTGAGTAAAGAACAAAATTATCCATAGGCCCGAGCATGATTCGATCCATGCTAATTCTCTCTTTTTGGAATTTCTTCAATCCTACAATTAGCTCGTTTCCGACGGCCGTCGTTGCATACCAATCGTCGGCCATAACACAAAAACTTCCCAAGAAACCCATCGAAATTCGATTCACAACGCGCTTGCTCGATCCACCGTCGGCAACGGCATCATGAAACTCGCGCGGCATTTTTTGCATATATACATAATGGTCGGCGATCAGCGCCCAACCGTCGTTGTCCGCGTCGAATACTAATTCACGGCATCTAACGTTATTATTAACTAAACTCAGAATCTGTTGTTCGAGCAAAGGCAAATAACTGATCGAACCCGAGCGAGCTGCAAGGTCTTCGGCAATAATCATCCAGCCGCCGCCCGGAGTAAACGCGACACAGTCGATTTGCTTTCCCATATGGATATATTCATTAATCTTAGCAAGCGCGTCCGCAGGGAAATTTGTACTATGTCCGACGGTCGTCCCGGAAATGACAACCCACTCGCCGTCCGGCGTCGCGGCCATTTCATCAATATCTTTCGAAGATCCAACACAAAGTGCGATTGAAAGTTTAAGATTGTCCGGATCTTTAAAATTGTCAGTCTTAAGAACAGCGTCGTGATTGGCGGAAGCCGCCGGCGCAAGCGCGACGGATGCCAACAAAAGAGAAAGGATCGTTTTGGAATGTAACATTGTATTTATGATTGTTAGTGAATTGGTTGGGATGAATCGAGCTTCGCGGATGATTCGCGCCGCCCGCACTCTCCGAAGAGGAGCCCCGCCAAAATCTGCAGAACAAAGTTTTTTCGACGTAAACCGTTATTTAACAAGATCGGTGCCAGGAACCCCAAAGAGGAGTGCCTGGCACCGGTTAGGGATCAAACCCCTTTTTGCGCGACGTGCGGACTTTGATTACCAATTATAAACAGCTTTATATGTATTATACAATTCGTCGACGAATTTGCGCGCTTCCGAATAACCGCGATTGCAAAAAATAACAATTCCTTGCCGTTTTGTAGGATTCCCAGCCATTTTTGCATTCGCTCCGCCGTGTGCGCCTCCATGCGTATACCACTGGCTATTCGTATCATTTACAAAATCCGCGCTGAGTTGAACCCCAAACCCGTATTTATCTAATCCAGGCGCGTGATCTTTTAACATTTCCTTTACATAGAGCGGCATGATCACTTGATTGCCATCCGGGCCAACGCCCTTTTGATTTAGTGTAATAATAAATTGTGCAAAATCGCGCGCCGATGAGTAAAGACCGCTTTCCGCCGCCCACGGATACCAGGCCCGTTCGCTCGGAGGAAATACGTTTCCCTCTTTATTATGTGGAAGTGCCGCATGGTTCGCGAACTCCTGCGTCAATGGCTGAACTACAGTTGAATCCTTCATATTCAGCGGAGAAAAGATACGTTCATTTAACAATTCGGAAAACGGTTTGCCTGTGAAGATCTCTGTCATCACTTGCGCGACATAGTAACCGCCGCCGGAGTATCGATAAACTTCGCCTGGAAAGTAAGAATTACCATCTCCAAGAATATTTGGATTATACCAAATCTTGTGCGATCCGCCCAGCTTCAATTGTTGATTATCATCATAATACGCACCTGTTAATAATCCGATCGTCTTCGGTTTTGCATCTCCGGGAAAATAAGCTAATGCACCCCACGGATCGAGGGACGCGGAATGGCTTAAAAGTCTTTCAATCGTCATGGCCTGTGCGGGAATATGAGTTATATCTGTTTCCACGGACAACCACATGAGCCATAGAAAAAGCGGGTTACTCCATGGATTACCATAGGTAGCAGCGTCGAAAACCGACGTCCAAAGATGCATTTGAGTTCCCGGATCGTCCATATAAGTTAATATTCCCGCCGCGCCGACCGACTTACTAACAGACGCTGTATCAAAAGATGTATTTCGGCGGACGAATCGTTGTGTTCCCTTTTCCATTTCGCCATAGCCGCGCGCCCACACTAATTTATTATCTTCCACAATACCAATAGAAACGCCGGGAATGTTTAATTCTTCCATTCGCTGCCAAATATTTTTATATAAAGGAGTTCCTGATGGACTCACGCCTACGGGGATTCTGTATTCAAGCTCTTTAATTCCTTTTGTAAGGTCAGGAACGTAACTTCCATTTGAATAAAGAACAAAATTATTACTAGGTCCGAGCATGATCCGATCCAAGCTAATATTCTCTTTTTGGAATTTTTTCAAACCCGCGATGAGTTCTTTTCCAACCGCCGTCGTTCCATACCAATCCTCGGCCATAACACAAAAACTGCCCAGAAAGCTCATTGAAATTCTATTAACAACTCGTTTGCTGGATCCACCGTCGGCGACGGCTTCATGAAACTCACGCGGCATTTTTTTCATATAAACATAATGGTCGGCGATAAGCGCCCACCCGTCGTTGTCGGAGTCGAATACTAATTCCCGGCATCGCACGTTATTGTTAACGAGCCCTATGATCTGCTCTTCCAGCAATGTTAAATAACTAATTGGACCCGAGCGCCACGCTTGGTCTTCGGCGATCACCATCCAGCTGTCTTTCGGTGTAAATGCAACGCAATCAATCGTCTTTCCCATATGGATATATTCGTAAATCTTAGCAAGCGTATCCGATGGAAAATTTGTACTATGCCGTACGTTGGTTCCAGAAATGACAACCCACTCGCCTGACGGCGTCGCTGCCATTTCATCAATATCTTCCGAGAATGCTACGGATAGCCCGATGACATCGGATAAATATTGTGAGTCTTTAAAACTCTCCGTTTTCGTAACCGCTTCGTGATTTGCAAATGCTATGGGTACAAGCGCGACGGATGCTAACAAAAGTGAAAGGATCGATTTGGAATGTAACATTGTATTTATGATTGTTAGTGAATTGGACGGGATGAACCGAGCTGCACGGAGGATTCGCGCTGCCCGCACTCTCCGAAGAGGAGCCCCGTTAAAATCCGCAGAACAAAGTTTTTTCCGATGCAACCCCTTATTTTCCAACCGAAATTCCAACTTCAGTGCCGGGCACCGGAGCCTGGCACCGAATGCGGCGCAATGCAGGACTTGTCTTTAAATTAACTTTACTTATTTAGTTTCTTTTGGAATTAATAATTCTTTCAATTCAGGACGCCCTGTCTTGTCGTAGATCTTCTCAAGCGCCGCGCGCGAGCCTTTTAATACATAATCTTCAGGATCATTCGCGGCGACGAGGCGCCGGGCGAGAGCACTTTTAAAATATGTTTCAGCTTCGTCTATTCGATCTAACTTATAGAGAATCGACGCATACAAATATTCATATTCCGCGGCATTGTGCGAAGACTCATGTTGCCTCGCCGCCTCCATCGCTTCCTTTTGTAATGTTTCCGCTTCTATAAACTCTTGCTGCATGACAAGACACTGCACAAGTAACTGTTTTGATATTAGCGTTGTCGACGCGACGGCGCCCAGGCTCTTTGTCCTCATCTCAATCACGTTCCGCAAGACTTCTTCTGCGTCTCCGAATCTTGCCATATTTCCGAGCGTTAACGCCAAATTATGTTGTAGCGTTAATAATGATTCGTGACTTGCCGGAAAATGGCCCGCAGCCTTGGCAATAGAATCTCGAAATAACTCTTCCGCTTCTTCCGATTTATTACTTTGAGTGAGAATTATGCCAAGGCTATTTATTAGCGAAAGAGTGTCCATGTGCAATGGACCGGAGACTTCCGTTCTCATTGCGAGGGTATCTGTTAATATTTGTGTTGCCTTTTCGGAATTTCCCAACAAATGATACTGCAGGCCCAAATCGGCCTTCGCAACAAGCGTCACGTGATGGCGCTCGCCGCGCACTTTTAACAATTCTTCATAATTCTCATTGAGTATGTTTAGAGCCTTCTGGCCTTCGCCGCTCGCGAACAAAATCCTTGCCTTCGTCATCCTGTAGACCGAATTTATATTAATACCTAAATTATTAGATTTCCTCGAGCAAATTTCATCAACCTCCGCGAGCGCCTCGACGGCTTGCGCGTGGTTGCCGGTCTCCGTGAGGGCGCTTGCATAATTAACAATAGAAAGAACCGTATCTTTATGATTGAGCCCAAGCTTCGCTTTACGAATACGTATCAATTCCAAAGAAATTCGCGTGGATTCTGCAACATTCCCGGCATTATGGTTAGCATTAGCGAGATTGTTAAGAAGTGATAAGTAAATAGAATCGGATTCGGCCGCGTCATTGATTGTTTCGCGCAAACCACGTTCTAATGTTTCAACGCTCTCTTTCGTACGGTCGAGCCGTTCAAGCGTGTTCCCGAGGTAATTTAATACTCGTGATCGATCGCGCGAAAACGGCGGGAGTTTTGCATCTGCAAGTTCAAGTGCTTCGCGCAGTACCGATTCGGCTTCCTTAAATAATCCGAGGGATTTATACGAGGCGGCAATAGAACAGCGAATCGATACATTAATTTCAGGATCATTAGGAAATGCCGTCTTTAAGTCTAGCGCTGCCTTATCTAATACATCGGCAACCTTAACGTTGCGGCCCATTTTGTCGGGATCGACTGAAGTAAACAGCGATTCTTGGTATTTTTGAATGTCGATCGCCTTTCGCGCTTGGCGTGCAATATCAACATTAGCATTTCGCTGTTGAATCCAAAGAACCGTGGGTGTACCTATAAATAATAAAACGCCGAGCGCCATCGACGCCGAAAGCGCGCGGTTGCGCCGTACGAATCGAAACGTTTTTGTTACATTACCAATCGGCCGCGCGCGGATCGGCTCAAAAGTTAAAAATCGCCGGAGATCGGCCGCGAGCTCCGCGGCCGACGCATAACGGCGCGCGGGATCCTTCTCCATCGCGATCATACAAATCGTTTCGAGGTCGCGCGGAATCTTAGAATTCAAACTTCGCGGCGGCTCGGGATCTTGTAATAATACTTTTCGCAATATTTCTTCTGTAGTATTCCCGTGGAACGGCTGCTCCAAAGTTAATAATTCGTAGAGCGTCGCACCGGTAGAATAGATATCTGTTCGCGCATTGGCGTCCTTCGCGCGGCGATTCGCCTGCTCGGGCGCCGTGTAACAGGCGCTTCCGAGGAAATCACCCGTGAGCGTGATGCGTTCGTCGTCGACGTTGAGCGCAAGTCCGAAATCAAACAAAAGCGCGCGGCCGTCTTTTCTTAACATAATATTCGACGGCTTCACGTCGCGATGAATAATACCATTTTCGTGCGCGTGCTGGAGCGCCTCAGACACTTCTAAACAAATCCGCGCGGACGTCTCCGGCCAGCTGCGATCCCATTCTTTAGAAATTTGTGCGTGTTGATCCATCTCCCCTATAACTACAGATCCGAGTCGTTGCCCCGTCAATTCTGAAGATTTGATATTATTATTTCGGAGGCAATCGAGCGCATCGCCGAGCGAAGTTCCCTCGACGTGTTCCATCGTAAAGTATGGAACTCCATCGAATTCGCCGACTTCATGAATTGTAATGATATTCGGATGTTTTAACTTTGCCGCGGATTGAACTTCGCGATCAAACCTCTCCTTCGTGCGTGCGCTCGACAACACGTGCGCCGACGCCGTTTTTAATGCCACAAATCGCGCCGGCCGCTCCTGCTTTGCTAAGAATACCGCGCCCATCCCGCCGCGCCCCAATTCGCGCAAGACTACATATCCAGGAATTCGCGGAAGCGACGGCGCACGCCGGACAGCAACCGTTTTCGCTAGATCGTAAATAGATATAATTTCCGAGCGCAAGTCGGCGCGCTCAGGCAATATTTGTTGTAAATCAACGCTCTCGCCATTCGTAATTTTTGTTACTAATTCGCCGAAAATACGATCGAGAATCGCGTCGTCGCCGTCTTTCATTACTATTTATTCCCGGCGGGAGGATTCTCGCCCGTCAAGAAAGCTAATTCTTTGGCGTAGGCGTGCGCGCCCTTTCGAAAGCGATACCACGCCGTGGACTCCGGAATTCCGAGCTGCCTGCCGACTTCGTCCATCGCTAACTCTTCGAATAGATGTAAACGAACGACGGGCTCGCAATCTTCCGGAATCTTAGCAAGCGCCGCCTCCATTTTCTTAGCTTTCTCGCCGTATGCCGCTACCGCGCTCGGGGTCGTCGAACGTCCGGGAAGTATTTGTGATATTGTCTGTTCGCCGCTCTTTATTAAGAATGAGAAATTTAGCGTCTCGCGGGTTCCGCCGCGCTTGTCCGATCCGAGTTGATCGCTGAAATCTCGAATTCGGTTTTTAATGATTGTTAATATCCAATTTCGATAACTTCTAATATCACGCCACTCGTGTTTTTCGCGGTCGCGCCACGCGTGAAATAAAGATTCTTGCCACACATCTTCCGCGGAACAGTAATTTTTGAGACGGGCGCCCATCCACCGATCCGTAACAACAAGAATCGAGTC
>JBJXHE010000145.1:0-5687 GCA_046160785.1 Planctomycetota bacterium | reverse complement strand
CGACGCGGACGGTTCGGAAATAACAAATGCGCCGAGTTCGGGCGCCCATCGCGCCGCGACACCGCCGCGCGCGGCGGGCCACTGCGGCTGCAGTTTTGGTACAAATGAAAATATTAATGTTCCCGGTGCGTCAATATCAATATTAAGCAAGATACAGATAGACAATTCACCTAACGCGCAATCAATTGTGCAATCGACAAAAATATCGGCTGATTGGTAATGAATTGTCGTCTGATGCGCGCCGACCGTAATCTTGTTCGCATATTTATGTAAATCAAATCCGTCGAGAGATTTCTCCGGCCGAAAGCTAAACTTTGCATCATGGAAGATTTGATAGGGCCAGATCCATGCTTCAAACGCTCCGTCTTCCTTTCCACATAAGAATGCCTGTCGGCCTATGGCGTCAAAATAAGTATTCGGTTTCGCGGCGCGTGAAAGTTGATATTTACTATAATTCCATTCGATACGTGGGACCGATGTAACAACCGATTCGATTTTCTTTGGATCATTCGCCGGCCGGCTTTCCGTCGCAGATTCCGGAAATTGTAAGAGCGGCAATAGTAACAATGCGTGAATCATCGGAATCTTGAATATTAAGAATGTCGGGGTGGACCGTGTCTCGATCGCGCGCGGCGATTGTAGGACGCAGTTTTCGCGAAATGATTCTTTAAAACGGGCGTTATGCTACGCGCATGCGCAAACCCGTTATTCTTACCGTTGCTTTACTACTGTTCGTCTCCTGTCGCTCGGCCGGCATTGAGGCCGCATCGAAGAATATTGATGAGAAGTCAATTTTGATTTCTGTACGAAAAACGCTGGACGCGCAGACGGCCGCCTGGAATCGCGGCGACATCCGCGGATTTATGGATGGCTACCGAAAGTCGCGCGACACGACCTTCGTTTCGGGCACGACGCTTAAGCGCGGGCACAAGGCCGTCCTCGACGGATATTTGAAGAACTACCCGGCCGGAAAACAGGGAACGCTACAATTCCATATTGTTGAAATTCACGCGCTGTCGGCCGATTCCGCCTATGTGCTCGGCCGCTACGAACTCGCTGGCACAGCCACCCAGACCGGATTCTTTACATTGGTGCTGCGACGCGAGGGTGAGGGATTCGTAGTGGTTCACGACCACACTGCGGCCGACGGTCCGCCGCCGCCGCAGGCTCCCAAAGTTGATGACTAGCATTGCTTGCTGCCAGAACTCCGTTTCGAACTTTTTCCTAAGAACGGCGCCCAGGCCGCGTCAATACGTAGAACCTATCCCAAAACCTCTCCCGTCACCGAATCTTACAATTCATCCGCGCCAGCGTCGTTACAATTCTTCGATATGTCGCAGTGAACATAACTACAGAATTGTGCCTTGCTGACGCGGCGAATTGTAGCTTCGGTTCGGTCCGAGGGTTTTGGGATAGGTTCTAAACGCCGAAGCATCCATGAATCCGTTTTTATCCATTTAATTGTATCCTTATCATGAATTCGAAAACATTACAATTTTCTTTGCTCGCAGCAATTTTAGCAAGCACGGCCGCAGTGGGCGCGGCGATCATTAGCGAAAACGACGAAGTCTTAAGAAAGGCAAAAATACAGATCATTGATCGTAAATTTCAGGATGCGGCCAACGCGCTCGCCGCCGATCCGGGAACCGGCGAACAGGCGCAGGAGCGGCGCTACCTTCGAGGCCACGCGTTATTATTAGCTAATGATGCGGCGGGCGCGACGCAGGTTTTTGAAAGCTACTTAAAGGATTTTCCAAACGGGCTCGACGCGACGCGCGCGCGCCACGGAATCGCCGCTGCGAATCGTATACAAAAGAATTTCGACGGCGCCGCGAACATCCTGCGCGACGAACTCAAGAAATTGTTATCACCCGCGCGGCGCATGGACCTCGCGAAAGTATATATCGAATACGCGGAGCGCGCGGAGAAGGGCGCGGCGCCGAATTTCACGCGCGCGCGTTCATTTTATGATTTAGCGTTAACGTTAGAATTGCCGCCGGTTGACGACGAACGCATCCGCACCAAAGCGGCGGAGATGTCGGAAAAGTTAAATGATAATCCCGACGCGCTGCAGCGATTGTTATATGTACAAAAAACGCACGGCGCCGGAAAAGATGGAATTACCAAATTCCGCGTGGCGGAATTGCAGCGAAAGTCGGGCGACGCGTTCGGCGCGCGGCGCGCCTACCGCGATTTTCTTAAAGATTACAGTTCGAGCGAAAAGGCCGTTGAAGCCGCGTACGGAATCGGTCTCACGTTTGGAATGCCGCAGCCGCCGAGCGACGAAATGTTAGCACTCGGAGTTGCGGCATTTCAGGAATTGATACTAAAATTCCCTGCCCACGATTTATCACGAAAGGCTGCATTTGAAATCGCGCTGGCGGAATTCCAGCGCGGCCGTTTCGACGACGCGATCCGCGACTTTCAGGCATTTGTATCATCCGGAAAAAAGGATGAAAAAGACGACCGCATCGCGGTGGCGCGAGCGACGGTCGGCGACGCGTATTATAGACAATCGAAATTTACAGAAGCGATCGCCGCGTGGAAATTGTATTTATCAGAACACCCGACGCACGGCGGTTTCGCGCGAGTACACAAATCGATTGTCGACGCGGAACATTCAATTGCAATGAAAGCGGCGTCGGACGCACTTGAGAATTCTACAAAAGCGCGCGAACTCGGCGATGCGGCGCGTGCGGCGATACAAACATTCCTCGCGGCGCACCCGCTCGACGCGCGCCACGCGTCGACGGCGATGCAACTTGCTAAGATTGAAGAAACGCGCGAACGTTATGATGTCGCGCGCGAGGAGTTTGAACGTATCGTTAGCAAGTACGCGGGATCAAATGAGAGTTCGGAAGGGCAGTACCACGTCGGCAGAATTTATGAAGAAAAAACATTTGATTATGAAAAGGCGATCGATTCTTACAAAAAAGTGAAGGGCGCGTATCAGCCGGCCGCAGCCGCGCGCCTCGCCGCTCTTCAGAGTAAATCTCTCGCGCTTCGTACCAAACGCACGTTTCGCAGCGACGAGGATCCTTCGGTTGAAATCTCCTCGCGCAATATTGAAAAGCTAAGATTCCGCGCGTACAAGCTCGACCTCGAAGTGTTCTTCCGTGCAAAATTAGCAACGCCCGCAATTGAACCATTAGATGTCGAGGTGATCGCGGCCGACGTGCGCCGCGACGCGGTTACGGAAAATTATATTGCACATAAAGAAACGACGCGAGCTGTCGGCCTTCCCGAATTTAAGGGAAAGCCGGGCGCGTACGTCGTGAAAGTCGACGACGGCGAATTCGAAGCGACGTCGCTTGTCATCATTAGCGATCTTGTCATTATAACAAAAGGTATGAAGAACGGAGTGTTAGTCTTCGCACAGAATGCGCGCACGGGCGACCCCGTTCGCGACGCACGATTAGTTATTAGCGACGGAAAATCCATATTGTTAGAAGAGAAGACGGGAGCCGACGGCGTGCTGTCGCGCCCATCGGCGTGGAAGGATCCCGTTTCGAATTTAGTAGTCTACGGAAGTTCGGAAGGAGGCGCGGCCGTCTCCGGCATGGACCTCCGATCATTAGCAACCGTCGAATCGCTCAAGGAGCGATCTATTATTATATCCGACCGAAGCTCGTACCGTCCCGGCGATACAGTAAAGATGTGGGCGGTGTCGCGATCTGTTCATAACAATAGCTACGCGATCGAGGAAGGCCGCGACGTGAAATTGATACTTGCCGATCCGTCCGGAGTTACAATTCGCAGCGCCGACGCGAAGCTCAGCGCGTTTGGAACAGCGGCTTCTAATTTTGAGATTCCCGCGAGCGGCGCATTCGGAACGTGGACGCTACAGGTGCGTGATGTAACAAATAAAAACGTGCTCGGTTCGCGCGGCGTCGAAGTCGAAGAGACGCGCCGCGACCGCATTCGCGTAGAATTAAATTTAGAAAAAGCGGTCGTGATGCGCGGCGACGCCGTGAAAGGAACGGTGAAGGTTCGCTACTTTTCGGGAGGACCCGCGGCGAAGCGCAGCATTACCATCACGCTCCAGGAAAACGATCCGATTTCATTAACAACCGACGAAGCCGGAAACGTTAATTTTACATTAGAGACGCGCGAACTCGCCGAGGAAGGTTTATATCCAATCGTCGCGCGCGTTGAAGAAGAGGGCGTATTTGGAGTATCGGAACTCGCGGTGGCGACCGTGGAATTCCGGCCATTACTAAAAATCGCGCAACCCGTCGTGCTTGCGAACGAAGCATTTGATGTATCCATCGAAACCAAAGATGCCGGGCGGAAGCCGATCGCGGCCGATTTGCAATTATCGGTATTTAAGATTGAGGAACGCGGCAACAGAAAAACGCAAACGCTCGCCGGAAAGACTAACGAAAAAACCGGCGAAGGAAATGTTAGAATAACCATTCCCGACGGCGGCCGCTACTTCGTCCGCGCCGAGGGAAAGGACCGGTTCGGCACGCCCGTTTTCGCCGACGCCGCAATTGAAGTATCCGGCGACGACGACGCGCAAAAGTTAAGAATCTTTACGGAACGCGAGAATTGGAAACTCGGAGAATCGTTTAAGGCGCGAGTCGTTTCGCGTTTATTAAATACTAAGAAAACGCTGATGACCTTCGAAGGCAACGGCATTTTGGAATATAAAATTATCGACGTGCCGAAGGGAGAAACGACGCTCGAATTTCCGATGATGGAAAACCTCGCTCCGCAGTGCACGTTTGCTCTCGCCGCGGTCGACGAATGGAAATTGTATTATGCACAGAAAACGATCCGCGTTTCGAAACAGTTAAATATCGAAATCGCGGCCCCCAAGGATCCGCTCGCGCCGGGATCGGCCGCTGAAGCTAGCGTCATCGTTCAAGATGCGCAGGGCAGGCCAGTAGCGTCCGAAGTCGCGCTCGCAATTGTAGATTCGGCATTCTTAGCAAAACGCGGAGATAACAATTCGCGCCTCCACGATTTCTTCTTTGCATCGTCGCGCGCGGCTGGAACGCGCACCGCGTCGTCGTGCGGATTTGAATATTCGGCGCCGACCAAACGCGTTGCTAAGGATCTTGCCGCCGAGGAAGACCGGCAAATGCAAGAAAAACTGCGGAGCGACGAACGCGCGAAAAGTTTAGATCGCGCCAACGGATTTGTAGCAAATGATCCGACTGGTAATTATAAGGGTCCGTCGGATACTCTTGCGGCCGCGCCATCGACGCCGGCTTCGGGTGATTCGGCGGAGCCCATGTCGAATAGTATACTTGAAGATGAATCGCGGGGTGAACTAAAGGATCAAATAGATTCGTTAGGTTATGTTGGCGGTGGCGGGAACAGCGGCGGGGGCGGCGCGTATCGCGGGCCGACCGGCGGTTCGCGCAATATGACAGTTCGCGGCGGCAAGAGTAGAAGTGCGGTTACTAAAACTGGACAAGTGGCGGGCCGGCCGTCGGCGAAGCCGGGCGCGTCGAAAGATAAGAAGGCGGAAGCCGGTGAAATATTAGAAAGCATGCAACAATTAGACTTGGATGTTGAGGGTCTTTCTTGGCGTGGACTTGCAGTTGAATTAGAGGACGGAAGCGTTCGACAGCCCGTCGCGCGGTCTAATTTTAATGAAACCGCGGAATTTGCAATTGTTACAACAGACGCCGAAGGGCGCGGAAAATTAAAGTTTACACTTCCCGATTCGACGACGG
>JBJXHE010000144.1:0-4538 GCA_046160785.1 Planctomycetota bacterium | reverse complement strand
AGCGCCACAAAATTCTGAGCCCAGTATCCGTTCGTGCGCTGTGCGTCGCGAATCTTAGCAAGCTCGGGTTCGCGCGCGCGATTCAGCTCTTCCTCGGTCGCGCCTTTTGTAGCAAGCGTGTCCGCTGCGGCGATGCAAGCTTCAATCAGTGTTTCAAACTGTTCTGGATCCGATCCCGCTCGAATTGCAATAATACCGTCTTCTGGATAAATGCGGCTCATCCTCGAATTGGCGCTCGGCGAATAGGAAGCTCCTAACTTTTCGCGAACGTCGATTCGAAGGCGGTCATTTAATACAGATGCGAGCCATGATAATTTTCGGCGCGTCGCCGTGTCGCGGCCGTCGGTCGTCGGATATACAATTTGAACTGCAGTCTTGGTTTCCTCGGAGTCGACGTCAAAAGTAAACTTCTTGCCTGCTACAATTGTTGCGGGAACGCGGCGGTCGTCAAAACGATTATATTCACGGCGCTTTGGTAAATTACCAAATGTTTGAGCGATGGCAGAAATAGTAGCATCCACGTCGAGATCGCCGACGACGGATATCGTTACTGGCGCGTCGGCGAGTTGCGGAGCTACGACGCTTTTTAACGATTCCATCGCCAGAGCCTCGGCTTTTGATTGATCGGGGCCTCGGTGCCGCGCGTCGCGATTATACAATTCATGCATAAAATTAATTTCAATCGCGGCGTCTACGAGATGCTTCAACTGCTGAAACACGAAAGGTATCTGTTTGAGTATTTGTTGCAATCCGTCGTCGCGCCATCCTGGATCTGTAAAATGCGCCGTCATCAATTCGAACTGTAATAATAAATCTTCCTTCGTCGTCGCGCCTTGCATCACAAACGAATCCTCGCCGATGGCAAGCGAGGCGCCGACTTGCTTGCCGGCTGTTAATTTTCGCAGGTCGTCCACGCTGTGTTTGCCGAGTCCGCCGCCTGAAAACATGCCGCCGCCAAACCATTGCATTTCAAGGTTGCCGGGTTCCATCGACATCGAACCCTCGCCGACGCTCGCCGAAACAATAATTTGCTTTTCTTTAAAATCGGTCTTCTTAACAAAAACGCGCACGCCGTTTTTAAATACAACTTCGGAGAAGTCGAATTCATCATTTTTCTTGGATGTCTCGATTTCACCTTTCATTGCTGGATCGGAAGCGTACGCGAATTGTTGCTTTACAACTTTTTTCTTAGCCTTCACGGGTTTTTTAATACTTTCCTCGTAGGCCGTGCGCAGCTTTTTGCCGGCGTCCGCGCCGAGGTCAATATTGCCCGTTCCGCCGATCAGTAATGTTCCTTCGCTCCACGCTTTCTTAAACGCGGCGTGGATGTCTTGAATTGTTACTTTCTCGACCGCCGGTTTTAATATATTACGCATCACTTCGGCCGTCGTCGGAACGCTACGATTCTCTGCCGCGTCGAGAATATCTTGAAGGAACGACGTGCTCGCGCGCGTCTTTTCGCGTTCGACCGCTTCGTCAAAGGAACGCAGCGCACGGGCCTTGACTTCTTCGAGTTCGGATTCATCAAATCCGAATTCAATCGCACGGCGAACTTCATATTCACATGTAGCAATAGCTTTTTCCCACTGTTCGCCTTGACACACAATTTGTAATGCTTCGCCCTCTTCTAAATTAAATCCCGCGCGTTCCGAGGCCGTGCGAATATCAGCAACCGAAGCGTTCGCGAACGGCGCTGATTTTTTCTTAGCAAGTTCCGAGAACCGAATATTTAACATTTCGCGCGCAAAATCGAGAGGAACGTCGTCATGTAGATTCTTAATACTCGCGGCGCGCTCCGTCCATGGGCGCACGAGGGAAATGCCGATCTGCGTCGCTGGGAGATCCTTATCAAATACAAAATACTCTTTTGTAGCATACGAGGGAACGCCGAGCGGCGGTTCCGGCTTGGGCGCCGTCAGCGGAGCTTTGAAGCCGTCGAAATATTGATGTATCAATTTCTCCGGATTCAAATCCTTAAGATCGCCAACGATGACGAGCGTCATATTTTCCGGGCGATACCACGTTTCATAAAATTTGCGAACGCTCGCCGCCGAAAATTGATCACGTGCGTTTTTTGTACCAATCGGCAAGCGCGACGGAACGCGCGTTCCCGAATATTGAATTTCAAGGCTTTTCACGAGCGCGCGGTATTGCGCCGAGTCGCGTTCGCGTTCTTCCGAATCGACGACGCCCTTCTCTTTTGTTACTTCTTTTTCTTCTATTAATAAACCATCGGCGAAGTCGCGAAACACTTTCAAGCCTTCACTAAGAATAACTTCGTCGGCGTTCGGAAGGTCTAATTGATATACCGTTTGAGCGAAGGCCGTGAACGCGTTCGTGTCCGCGCCGAACGCCATGCCGTGCTTTTGAAACCATTCGACTAACGTTTCAGCCGGAAAATTCTTACTACCATTAAAACACATATGTTCGAGAAAGTGCGCCATGCCGCGCTCATCTTCATTCTCGGCGAAACTTCCCGCGTTGATATGAATTCTAACATAACAACGTTTCTGCGGCTCCGCGTTCGCCATCCACGCGAACCGCATTCCATTTGATAATTTACCAAACTTGATGCGCGGATTGACTGCAATGTCCGAGGTTTCATGTTCCCACGCGCGCGCCTGGCCGGATTTTAATTCTTGGCCGAATGCAGCGGAAACGATTAGTAAAGATACAAGTAAATAATAAAAAGCGTGTCGTCGAATCATAGGGTTGGTTGGAGACTTCAACTTGATGTCTCGAATTCGGCACTTTACGGGCGAGCGGCGGAAACGCCGAGCGGATTTCTTCAATCGTGCGCCGTACCAGGGGCTTGCCGCCCACGCGAGGATGTTCTGAAACTACTTTTTCCCGGGAGACTTCACGGGTACCACGAATTTTTGTTGCGACGAACCCGAGACTTCGATCTTTAACGATCCGCTTCCGTTTTTTTCCGTGCCAATACTAATTGTATATTTTCCGGCAGGAAGATTCACGCTTTGTTCGCGGCCATCGGGCGCGTCTTCAGATCGTGGATAGATGCTAAACCAATTATAAACTGCGCGCCCTGATTCATCTGTAATATTAATATATTGGAATCCCTGCGCGACAGGCACACCGTCCGCGCCCAAAATCTGCGCCGAAATCTGTACAATTCCGCCCGCGGGAAATTGCACTTGTCCGCGCGATTCCTGGTTGAGCGCGATGCCGCTTATATCAGAATATACTGATCCATAGCCGGTGCGTTCCGCGCGAATTTGATAATCTCCTGGCTCGACGCCCTCGAATACTGCAATTCCCTTTTCATTGGATGTCGCGCTGAATCGGGATCGAAATTCTTGTAGCGAATTAAACCCGCCCGAGCCCGCCTCGATCAGCTCCCGCTCCATTAGATACCTTTCCAATTTTCGGTCGCCAGCCGCCGCCTTTGAATTCTTCGAATCTAACAAAACGCGAATCCCCGGCGTCGCGACGCCCGATTCGTTCAGGGTTTCAATATAAACAATCCCGCCGGTCTCTAATTGGAAATTGAGAGATTCGAGCGCGCCATCGGCTAATGATAGGGTTCCGGTTTTTTGTGAAATATACTTTTTCAATTCGGTGCTCCGCGAGCTTCTCTGCGGAGACGCAGTAACGATATACATTCCGGGTATCACGCCTTCTAAACGATAGCGGCCGTCCGCTTCCGTTCGAATAGATGCATTCTGCCGACGCGGTTCGCCCGCAACGTCGCCGACGGGTTCCGCCGTAACTGTTACATTTTCGAGGGGGAGTCCGTTACCTTTCGCTACAACTTTTCCTTCAATCGTAGCTCCCGCCGGAATTCGTATATTTAATGTAAATTTTCCGGATTCAGGAAATGTAGCCTTCTCTTGCCAGCGGTTTGAATTTGAACCATTCGAATCGTAGGTGCGAACTGTGACCGTCGCCTCGCCGCCGCGAACGTTTTGAAATGTAAATGTTCCGTCGTCCTTCGTTGCAACGCGCAGACGGTCGCGTTCGAGCGGATCCTCGCTAGCAATCTTTTCTTTATATTCAATCGAAACAGTGGCGCCCGAGGAGGGTTTGCCACCGCGCGTGACCAACCCTTCGACGGCACAACCGCCCTTGGGTAATATAAATTCCACGCGCGCCGTCGCGCCAGCTGTAATATTAACTTTGGCCGCGATCGCGTCGCGGCCTGGCGACGGATGTTTTTGCGCGTCGTACGCGGGCTTCGCACGGAATTCCCACTCCCCCGCCGCAAGGCCTTCCATTCTAAAATTTCCCTTTTCGTCGATGGTTACACTTCGCTGGCGTTGATACAGTTTTTCGCCCCGGTTCTCCGGCTGATACGTAGCATTCACTTCGCCTCCTGCAAACAATTCGCCCTCCGCGTTTATTGCAGTTCCTTCCGCCGCGCCGCCGCGATCCATTTTTACAATCACGTTTTCTGTAATATTACCTAATTGCGTGTCCGCAATAGCGGCCGAGTCGGCGTACTTCTCGTGCTGCGCGACAATTCTATATTTTCCGCTTGCTAACGATCGGATTTCAAACGTTCCGTCGAGCCCCGACAC
>JBJXHE010000143.1:0-10846 GCA_046160785.1 Planctomycetota bacterium | reverse complement strand
GGCGGATGCAATTGGCCGTACGTTGGAAATCACGTTAATATTAGCCACGGCGGCGGAATTTCAACATTCTACGGATCGCTAAGAAATGGAAGCGTTTCTGTTACAAATGGGCAGCGAGTACGGGGCGGCCAGCAGATTGGTCTCGCGGGATCGAGCGGTTGTTCCTATTGGCCCCGCGTTTTTCTCGAAGCGAGAGGGCCCGGCGGGATCTTCGATCCAAATTCAGGCATTTGTAATATACCAATTGTTGGATGGTCTACTAATATTGGGAAACCAACGGTGCCGGCTCTCAACGCGTTTTATTTTGCAAAAGACACACCCCCCACAGTCTTTCCTCCGGATCAAATGCCGACAACGGGGCAGATCGCTAATACTTCTCCCGGGCTCTACTACATTACGATGTTCTCGTACATTCCTGCGAATAGCAATATTCGACACCGCCTGCTCAGGCCCGACGGCACGGCTTACTACGATTATACGCATCAATTCAACAATTCAATGGCTTATTATAGTCCTTGGTTTTATTGGGGCGGAACGTTTGGCGGCCCACTTTCTCCACCGGGAACATGGACGCTAAAATTAGATGTTAACGGTGCGCCGGTTATAACGGCGCCGCTCGAAGTTATAATAACTGTGAATCCGAATCTCAACCGCGCGCCCAATCCAATTACAATTGCATTCTCGCCAGCGGCGCCGAAAGTAACAGATCCGATTACGTGCCGCGTGACCAGCGCTGTGGTTGTTAATGATCTTGATTATGATATTGTGCGTTATCGTTATCGTTGGCTCGTGAATGGCGTCGAGGTTCGAAATGTTATTTCAGCGGGACGCGCCGACGTCCTTGCGCACCATGTCGCGCTCGACGGACAAACGGTTAGTTGTGAAGTTACTCCGAACGACGGAAAAATCGACGGCCCGATGGCGGTGATTTCTGTAGCGATTGCACCAACACCGAACGCTATTGCTTATGATAGTGCTGTGCCCTTCGAAAAGAATAGCGGAATCCTAACAACTGTTAATTCGATCTCGAATGCCTCCGGAATGGCAACATTAAATTTGACGGGCGGAATCGCGTTCGAACAATTCTCTTTCGGCTTCTCGTCTAATATTCCTTTCACATTTCCAATTGGAGCGATTCTGCCGGGCAACTCTGGGTCATTTGTAATTGATATCGCGAGCGCATCCTTTACAAATGATCCATTTGATATTTTCGGACCGGGCGGCCGCGCGGTTTTGTCGGTTCCGTTCAGTCCAAATCCAATATTAGTTGGCCAACAGTTTCAGCTTCAGTGGATGGCGTACGATCCGGCCATTGGCCAAATTGTATTATCGCACGGATTGCTGGTGACGGTCGTTCCGTAATTATTAATTCCCGTAATTATTAATTTGAAACGTTTTTGTGAATTACAACAAATCCGGAAAGCGACCCGGCTGTTACTAATTCCAGACGGTCGTCGCCGTCGAGATCGGCGAGGATCGCACTCGTAATGTTATATTGCGCGGCGAAGGTCGTTGCGGGCGGGCCGAACGATTGATCAACCTGAGCGAGGCGCGCGACGCCTTTGCCGGTCGACGATTCTGTAAATAACAAATCGTTGCGGCCGTCTTTGTTAAGATCGTCGACCGCCAAGCCCACGGGCTGTCCGTTGGTCGCGAGAATGAAAGCCTCGTCGAAGCGGAATCCGCCGCGGTTGCGAAATTTAACAATATCGTCGCTGCCGGTGTGGCTCACGACCAAATCTACCAATGAGTTGCCGCCAAAGTCGCCCGATTTGATATAAGCGGGTCCGGGATTGGTTGCCAAAGTTAAAGAGTTAGTTTCATAGCCGTTGTTCTTTTTGCGTGAAATCCGAACTGTAGCATCTCCGGCGCACGCCGTTGCGAGATCCAAATCGCCGTCGCGGTCGAGGTCTACGAGTTCGACGCCGAGCGGCGTGGTTCCCGATGGAATGGTTGTATCTAAAACAACATTGTTTCCGGAATTACTAAAGATACCGACGGAGTTCGTCTCCGGACCGCTTGCTACAAATTCCAGCAGACCGTCGCGGTTGATGTCGCCGGCGTCGCCGAGAACGTAGCCGCCGGCATTTGTAAAGTTTGAAATATTATTATAGAGTCCGCCGCCCAGGTTTCGGAAAACCGTCGCGCCCGATTTGTGTAATGAAACAATATCCACGGCGTCGTCGCCATCGACGTCGAAGAGTAATGGTAAAAACGTTCCCGCTGCGCCTGTGTGAAGCGTCGAGCGCCGTTCGAAATTTAGTAAATTCTGATTTAAATAAACGTGCAGCTCGTCCGAGAAATTATCAGATACGACAAGATCCGGCTTGGCGTCGCCGTCGAGATCGCCCGTTGCGATCAAGAGCGGCTGGCCGGCTACAAATACTCCGCCGGGGCCATTAATGATCTCGGCGGCGTTGCGGCCGTTGTATATAGAAACTTCGCCGCTCAGCGCGGCGCCTACGGCAATGTCATCAAATGCGTCTCCTGACAATTCCGCGGATGTTAAGAATACGGGGCCGATGCCGGTCGAGCGAAAAATGGGCGATGTAAACGTTCCATCGCCGTTTCCGCGCCAAACTTCAATAATATTTTCGTCGAAACACGCCGTAGCGACGTCGCGTTTTCCGTCGCCGTCAAAATCACCAATCGTGACGCCTCCCGACGGAAACGTTCCAGGCCTGTTAAAGATAGGCTGGAGGTCGGTGCCGACCAGCTTCCATACAGTAACTTCACCAAACGCAGCAGAAGTTGTTACATATTCCGGCTTGGTATCGCCGTCGAGGTCGCCGACCGCAACGCCGAAAACCGCGGGCGCCGTGTTCGCCATTGCTAATTCAATAAATTCTGCGTTCATGGAGTTTGAGTTATTAACAATATTGCGAAGCAACATTAACTTTCCCAAACTCAGGTCGGTATAAACAATATCCTCGCGCAGATCGCCGTCGGCGTCGACGGAACGAATCTCGAGCGGTGCTCCGGCAACGCTAACGCTAAGCCCGGCGTCAAATGTTAACGATCCGAGCGCGCGGTGGACTCGAATTTCCTGCGAGAAAAGCCCGCTGACAGCAATGTCGCGCTCGCCGTCTTGATTAAAATCTACAATTGCAATCGAAACCGGCCCGGTCGCGGTGCTCATAAAACCGCGCGAGCTGAACACGCCGCCGCCGAGGTTTTTGTAGATAAAGATTTGATTGTTTAGAAAGTCGGTAACGGCCACGTCGGGCAGGCCGTCATTATCCATATCGCCCGCGCTGCTGGTTAATGGAAACAGCGAACCGGCAGGAAGGTCGACACCCGCCGCGAAATTGTTACTTCCAAGATTTCGAACAAACGTTAGTTTCGACTCTTGATAACGCGAAACTAACAAATCCACGCGTCCGTCCGCGTCGAAATCCGCATTGGTTATATGTGTCGCGGCTGACCCAATCTTAATATCTCGCCGCGCGTCGAATACGATATTCTGGAAGACCGCAGGCTGGAATCCGGCCTTGTGTATCGGTCCTGTGCCGTCGCGGCAGCCAACGATCGGTAATATTACAAAAAACGCGAATACGTACGAACGCGGATGGTGTGCAAGCATGGGAGTGGAGAGAGCAGACCGGCGCGGCGTTACAGATATCCGCAGGGGATGCGGACGTCCGCGAGGAGGTGCCACGCGCGATCGGAAGGAGAGTGACTAACTCTATGATCCCCGGTGCGCAGGGCAACCGAAACACTCAGAAATATGTTCCAACTCTAAAGTTATGGTCACAAAAGTGTATCAAATTCTATACATCCCGCGACTCTCACACGGTGAGAGGTCCGCTACAGATAGAGTCTTGCCTTTTCAATATACCCCTGAACGTTTCTCTCGATTTGTAATATTACATCTTCGGGGATTGTCTTAACAATTCTTCCGGGCACGCCCACCACTAACGATCGCGGCGGCACGATCATCCCCTCCTTCACTACAGTTCCGGCGCCGACCACCGAGCCTTCGCCAATCACCGATCCGCCCAGCAGAATCGCGCCCATTCCAATTAAACATTTGTTATGAACCCTCGCGCCGTGCATCACGACACGGTGGCCGACGACGCAATCACTACCAATCTCATTTGTAATACCAGGATCAGCGTGGATCATTGTTAAATCTTGAATATTCGTCCGTGCGCCAACGAGAATCGGAGCGTCGTCGCCTCGAAGCACGCAGTGAAACCAAATATTAGTTTCCACGCCGAGTTCAACGGCGCCGACGACAACCGCATTTGTAGCAACGTACGCGTCGCCGCCAGCGACGGGCCGTACTACAAATCTCCCCTTCCGCGCGCGCCAGTCGCCGGGGTTTTTTTCGGAAGGATCGGGAGCGGGGGTATAGGTAGGAAAAGTAATTTTACAATATTCCCGGCGGCGTCACCGCCCAGTCGGAGCCGATCGCGCCCGTGGCATCCTGCGCGCGGGCGGTGATTCTAATCTTTAGATCGTTAGGAATTGAAAAGCCGCCGAACTCTACAGTGAGTTCTTTAGCATCTTTACTAAAGATAGCTGACGTTACATATTGAAGGAAAAACCCCGTCACATCTCCGTATCCTTCCGCCTGAATATCAAGAGCGGCGAGCCCTCCTGTCGGGCTGAGCAGGCCGTCTGGATCTGTATATTTTAATTTTAGTGTATTGTTTGCATTCCAATACAAATAAACGCGCGGGCCCCAGGGAACGCTGGTCGCGTCGTAGGGATTTGTGTAGGCCAGTGTTTCATTACCATTTGACACTCCATCGCCGTCGGAGTCGCCAGCTCGATTGATAACATTTGCGTAGATGTAACCCGTCGGGTCGCCACCCGGAAACGCTGCTTCAACTAGAGTCGGATCTAATTGTATTGAGGAATGGACGCCTGTTATTAAATTCACGCGATCGAGAAACCGCACACCACTCGCGAGCCCTGTCATCGCGAATATTTCTTCGCCTCCAGCACCGAGAGCTAAGCCAATGATCACTCTCCCCAATGAGAACTCTTGTACGATACTTCCATCCACTGGAGACATTTTGCGTATACGATCCCCTAGAGTCGTTGGCGGGCTGTAAAATTGAACACCATAAATATTATCATAAGCATCGTAACACGGAATCGAAGCGCCACCGTTGTGGCCGCCTTGGGCCAGAAAATCCTTAACAATCGTAGTTCCATTTATTTTGTAGTATCGTGGACCCATCGCACCAGCCCCTTGCACATAGGCCCACATACCACCGTCTGACGCTCCCGCAACCTCGCGAAAGAAAGAATTCCCAGTACCTGCGCTCGGAAATGTTATCGAAGTCTTCATGAGCCCGTTTTTAGGATCAATGACAACCACAACCGCCTGCGGTGGATTGCATGCGCACGCTCCTTTTGTAACACCTCCTAAATAGATATCTCCTAATGCTGAGGCCGCGACGGACGCCGGGGGAAACCCATTGTTAATGAGTGAAACGGCGTTCCAACTCATCCACCGCAGAGTGCCGCCCGAACGGAATGAGTAGAGCGGCCCTGGCAGTAGTAGTGGTATGCGCGTGATGAAGAGTGTATCGCCGTTGGGAGCCGCCGTTGCATCGGTTGGGTAATGGCTAAGAATAACATTAGGCAAGAAAACTCCATTCGGCAACATGACCAACCCTTCGGTATGCGCCAGCGCATCCCAGGGTATCCAATACTTGCCTTGTCCATTGAGTGCGATACTTGTTGCGTCACTATCGTAAGACAAGCTCCCGGAAGGAAAGTCTGAGCTGCCGAGCCAGAGTAGCGTGCGATCGAACCGGCCCAATTGTTTAATTTGATTTGTTGAATCGTGTTGGAAAATAACAATTTGATCGGCGATTTGCGCGCCCGCGACGGACACCTCAATCGCGGCCAACGCTATCATCGCGACGGCAAGACGTTTCATCTTAATAATTATAGAAGTAAAGGCGTTCATCTTCGTTTCCTCGCGTTTTGTTATGGCGCCTTGTAGGTGTAGACTCTGCCCGCACGCTTTCTTGCATTCACAGTTTCTTCGCGCCCTGATATGGCGAATTGTTGTCCAACTCCCGCGGTGTCATATCGAAGCGCCGTGATACTTGCGCCGAAGTGTGAGCACCCCTCCGCATTTGGACTCTGAAGAAACCAATTCGGCACCGGTGAAATGCCGTTCGGGTCGGGCAAGATAGGTAGTTCGTACAACCACACTTTCCCGGTCTGGCAGCTACCGTGGTTGTAGGCTCCTGGTTCTCCAATGAGCAGACAGTTTTTTGTAGTTCCGTCGGTGTACTTCCAGTTCACCACTGCCGACGCCCGCCCGAAACGTGCACGAGGAGCGAAGTCGTTGTCGGGGAATGGAGACGTCATTTTTACAAAACCTGTGGGATTCGTCGCAGACCATGCACTCGTATCGACGAAGACCGGCGGACTGCCCGAGCTTGGCGGATTGATACTGCTAACATTTTGATATATATAGAGTGCCCCGGGAAATGCATTATATTTGCCAATGCCGTTCAGCTGCTCGCCACACCCCGATCCGCATGTACTTGTTACTTCAGCGCCCGAAGTGATTTCGTTTTCGCTATAAATGGCAAGATCAAGATCATTATCAGATCCCCTAAAATGGCCAATGGTAACTTGCCAGCCAAACACATCTCCGATTCCGGTTCCCTGTCCAAACCGTTGAAAATCGTTGACCCCGAGTTGTTTAATATTCGCCGCGGAAGGCGCAGCCGTTAACGCGGCCTTCCATTGGGCAATTGTCGCTCCGCGAATAATATAGACCCGCCCCGTAGAACGGTCGCGCTGTGTAGCCGAAATGATGAGCTCCTTCGCATTGGGAGCCTGTGTATCATGATCCAAATCCGCGGCGGCAACAATAATCCCAAACTGTTCTCCCATCGTTGCATCCGTCGGAGGCTTTAGCGCCAGCCAATGATTGCCGGGGCTATTTGTAGTAGTCGGATTTGTAAAAAAGTCGTCACGGCCAAAGAAGATGTACACCCGGCCTTTTTGATGCATATCGGAAGAGTGTGCGCCGGCAATGATGTCGTTTCGTCCGTCACCGTCTACGTCGCCAACAGTAAGTCCATGCCCAAGACCCTTTACATCTTTGGGGTAACAGTCTGGTGATCCGGGGTCGTTAGGAACTGTAATGATTTTTGGTTGTGTTGGAACCGCGGCGTTTAAGTCAAACATCACTACTGCACCCTGATCCGCGACTGCGTTAGTAGCCGGAGGCGAACCGCAGGTATATGTAATATCCCGAAGGAACGCGCCCAGGAATATTAAATTACTATTCGGGCTTGACACAGTTCCACGCGTGTCGCCCACAACGTTTCCAAGCTGGCCCAAATGATCGTTGGCATGGTCGGGCGTGCCTGGCGAAGCGACTTCAGTCCCAACCAATTTTACAGAAAACGGAGTTAACAATTCGTCTGAAAAAACAAAAGCCGCACCTGAGTCTGGAACAACTGGGCTAAAGGCAGAATCGTCGTGCAAAATGCCTGCGACGACAAGATCTTCCTTTATATCAGCGACCGTGCCGAGTTTCCCGGTGGAAGTCGTCCATCCAAATACACCGTCGGCTTGAATCGCGGAGCCCCCGGAAGTTTGCGCGTTAAGTGTTCGATCGAGGTTTGGAGCTGTCGGAATCGCCGGACCCTGCGGTGTCGCTCGCACTGGCTTTGCTAGTAATGCGGTGCCGAGGGAAATGCCGGCCGCAAGGCCAACGATTGCAAGATTACGCCCGTGAGAGCGTGAGAGCGTGAGAGCGTGAGACTGCGCTTTGTTAGCATATTAAATCCTTCGCTTACGCCGCGCGCCACTTGTGAATTACAACTAGACGCACGTTGCTGATGAAGTGTCTCACAAATCGCCAGATCGTCAATAGCGTGAATACGTGTGGCCGCGGAATCAACTTAACCAAATGGCGGCAACGTTAATGATATAATTCCCGAATATACGGGCACGACGCGTAAAAGATAAGCGCCAATATATTATTAATAGAATGGATAACAATACACGGCACGATGCTGCCCCATGCGTCGCGAACGCGCGATAGGAAGTATCCAAAAATTCCGATCGGAACCGCGGCAATCTCGCCGTGCAACATTCCAAATAGGACTGCTACAGATAACCGTGCGAGTTCGGGGCCGAACAGACGCGAAACGGCGGGTTGAAGAGTTCCTCGGAAAACGACTTCCTCCGCGATCGGCACGGCGATTCCAATACTAAAGATCATCGCGAGCTGCACGCCGATCGCCTGTTCATGAAATGTAACAAGCATGCCTTGCGGCGGCGCAGGTATATTAAAAATTTTCACGGCCCACAGAACGCAAGCTTGTAATAACAAAAACGGAATATATGCCATCGCAAATCGCGCGAGCGCGCGGCTCGTCGAATTAATAACACTCGCTTTCGGCGCGCTCGCCGGTTCCGCGGCTCGAAAGCCCGTAGCCAGAATCGCTAATAATGGTGAGACGGCCATCACCGCCGCGACGCCGCACGTCACTTCATACAAAAAAGTGCTGGAGCTGAACGGCTCAATTTTTTGTAACAAATCTCTCGTCATCCCCGAGACGGCAAGAAGACTGATCGATAAAATTCCGAGCACAAGATGAAATAACTTATCGCCGAGCGGGCGCGAGCCGCCGCGAACTTCGCCGCCTCTCGGGAGACCGCGAAGAGTTAATATAAATAATAAAATCGAGACGGCGCCGAGCGAAATCACCGCCGCCTGCGGCGGAATCCATCTCTCCGCGTCGAACAGAATGGCTAGCTGCAACGCTATTCTTACAATTCAGATTCTTAGTTTTTAACGATCGGCGAAACGCCCTCGACAGGGCTCGACGCCGAGCCGTACGTTTTTCTTGGCATTCGCCCGGCCAGCCATGCGAGCCGCCCCGCTTCGCATGCGAGTTTCATCGCGCGCGCCATTTGTATTGGATCGCGCGCGTTCGCGATTGCTGTATTTAACAAAACGCCCGCGACGCCGAGCTCCATCGCTACAGATACGTCCGAGGCCGTGCCGACGCCCGCGTCGACTAAGATTGGAACCTTAGCATTCTCGAGAATGATACGAATATTTTGCGGATTCAAAATTCCCTGTCCGCTGCCGATCGGCGAACCCGCAGGCATGACGGCCGCCGCGCCTGCGTCTTCGAGGCGCCGCGCGAGAATCGGGTCGTCGCTCGTATATACAAATACGCGGAAGCCGTCTTTCACTAAAATTTTTGTAGCTTCGAGCGTCGCGATCGGATCGGGCAGGAGCGTCTTCTCGTCGCCGAGCACTTCTAATTTTATCAAATCGGAAAGTCCGGCCTCGCGCGCGAGGTGCGCCGTGCGAACGGCCTCGTCGCAGGTGTAGCATCCCGCTGTGTTGGGTAATAATACATATCGCTTTCTATCAATATGATCGAGAATGCTCTCGCCCTTCGGAGCGCCCAGTTTCGCGCGGCGAACGGCGACCGTGACGCAATCGGTTCCCGACGCTTCGAGCGCGGCAGCCATTTCGGCCATCGATTTATATTTTCCCGTTCCAACAAATAAACGCGAACGGAACGTGTGGCCGCCCGCGTGTAACAAATCGGCGGCCGTGTCTGAAGTGCCCGTGTCTGAAGTGGTCGAATGAATCATCATAATTGCAAATGAGTATACAAAGTTGTTCCCCTCAGGGGATCGCGTCCCGCACTGCTGGCGGGCGCGAGGGGTGATAATACTGCCTAACCGCCGCCGACAAATGTAACAATTTCGAGCCGGTCGCCCGCGGCGAGTTGTTCTGTAGCATGTAGGGAGCGCGGAACAATCTTACCATTCCGCTCGACCGCAAAACCTTCGCGCGGCGCGCCGAGCGAAGGCAACAATTCAACGAGCGTCGCTCCGGCGCGAACCGTCTTTTGTTCGCCGTTGACTACAATTTCGATTTCCGCCACCGACTGTGCATCGCGGCTCACGAATCGATCCTTAGTAACGCGCCCTTCAGATAAGAAGATTCCGGATGTGTTAATAATATCGGATGGTCCATCGCCTGGCGCAGGCGTTCTACTAATTCTACGCGCCGGTGGCAATCGACGGCCGCCTCGTACAACATTCGTGTAAATAAGTCTTCGGTCATATGATAGGAGCACGAAAACGTTGCTAAATATCCGCCGGGCGCCACAAGCCGCATCGCGCGAGAGTTAATTTCAGCATATCCGCGGAACGCTGACGGCACTTCCTGGCGATTCTTAGCAAACGCAGGCGGATCAAGAATGACAATATCATACAATTCCGATTTGCGCGCGCGTTCGCGAAGTTCATCGAACGCCATCCCGCGCACCCATTCGCATTTATCAGATACATTATTTCGTTCCGCGTTTGCCGTCGCGCGCGCAATCGCAGCTTCCGAACTTTCAACGCCGACGACGCGATCCGCGCCGCCCTTTGCTAAATGTAATGCAAAGGATCCGTCGCCGCTGAAAACGTCGAGCACGCGCCCGCGCGCAAGCCTTCCTAACTTTTCGCGGCTCTCGCGTTGATCCAAGAAAAAGCCCGTCTTCTGTCCGTGCAGCGGATCTAATGTAAATATAATATTCCCTTCGCGGATGCTGACGGAATCCACGGGATCACCATAAATAAATCCGGCTTGGCGCGGAAGGTCTTCGAGCCCGCGCGCGCTGAACTCGTCGCGCGCTACAATTGCGCTCGGATGATACATTTCTTTCAAAACGTCGATGACTAATTCTTTTCGCTGATCCCAAAACGGAACGGCGTGCTGTACACAAATAATATCCGCGTACCTGTCTACAATTAATCCCGGAAGGTCGTCGGCTTCCGAACATACTAATCGCTCGGCTTCATCCGCCGCGCGGCGAACGCGGCGCGCCGCGGCGCG
>JBJXHE010000142.1:0-26992 GCA_046160785.1 Planctomycetota bacterium | reverse complement strand
GCAAAAGCGCGGCGCCGTAGCGGCGATCTTTAAGGAAGCTGGAATTAATAAATTAAATGTTAGAAAGCAACTTGAAGAGCTTCGCGGCCCGCATCGCGTCACCGACCAGGATCCCGAATCGAAATATCAGGCTCTCGCGAAGTATGCTAAAGATCTCACGGAGCTCGCGCGGAAAGGTAAACTTGATCCCGTGATCGGGCGCGATGAGGAAATCCGCCGCGTCATTCAAGTGTTATCAAGGCGTACTAAGAATAATCCCGTGCTCATCGGCGAACCCGGAGTCGGAAAGACTGCAATTGTCGAAGGGCTTGCGCGCCGCGTCGTCGAAGGCGACGTTCCCGAAAGTTTAAAAGGTAAGAAAGTGATGGCGCTCGATCTGGGCGCGCTGCTCGCCGGAGCCAAATTTCGAGGAGAATTCGAAGATAGAATTAAAGCTGTTATAAAAGAAGTAACATCCGCGTCGGGCGAAATTATATTATTTATTGATGAAATGCACACGCTCGTCGGCGCGGGCGCGGCCGAAGGCGCGGTCGATGCCGCAAACTTACTAAAACCGGCGCTGGCGCGCGGCGAACTTCGCTGCGTCGGCGCAACAACATTAAATGAATATCGTAAATATGTAGAAAAAGACGCGGCGCTCGAACGCCGTTTCGCGCCTGTGCATGTTTCGGAACCGAGCGTCGAAGATACCATTGCAATTCTGCGCGGACTCAAAGAACGTTATGAAACGCACCACGGAATCAGAATTAAAGATTCCGCGCTCGTCGCCGCTTCACAATTGTCGCATCGCTACGTCGCCGATCGTTTCCTTCCCGACAAAGCGATCGACCTCATCGACGAAGCCGCGTCAAAACTAAGAATCGAAATTGATTCGATGCCGACGTCGCTCGACGTGGTCGAACGCCGAATTCGACAATTCGAAATTGAACGAACGGGATTGTTAAGAGAAAAAGACGATCCACAAGCTTCTAAACGATTAAAAGCCATTGAAAAAGAATTAGCTTCCGAGCGCGAGGAAGCTACAAAACTTCGCGCGCACTGGCAAGCCGAGAAATCGACGATTGTACAAATAGGCGACTACAAGCGCCGCATCGAAGAGCTCAAGGAAGCTGAGAAGCGCCACGAGCGAAAGGGCGAATTAGATAAAGTTGCTCAGATTCGCTACGGCGACATTCCAAAACTACAAAAAGAACTCGAAGCCGCGAATATGAAATTACGCGAAACGCAGAAGACGTTTCGAATGTTAAAAGAAGAAGTCGAGCCCGAAGATATCGCAACTGTTATATCGAAATGGACGGGCATCCCCGTTTCAAAACTAGTAGAAACGGAAAAACAAAAACTAATAAAAATGGAGGACCGCCTCGCGCAGCGCGTCATCGGGCAGGACGAGGCCGTCGCCGCTGTCGCGAACGCGATTCGCCGCGCGCGCGCCGGGCTTCAAGATCCGAATCGTCCGATCGGATCATTTATATTCCTCGGCGCGACGGGCGTCGGAAAAACAGAATTAACAAAAGCGCTTGCGGAATTTTTATTTGATGACGAACGCGCGATGGTGCGGCTCGACATGTCCGAATATCAAGAAAAGCATTCCGTGTCGCGACTCGTTGGCGCGCCTCCCGGATATGTAGGATTCGAGGAGGGCGGGCAACTTACAGAAGCCGTTCGCCGCCGGCCTTACGCCGTCGTGCTCTTCGATGAAATTGAAAAGGCGCATCCAGATGTATTCAATACGTTATTACAAATATTGGACGACGGCCGCCTCACCGACGGTCAAGGTCGAACTGTAGATTTTAAGAATACGCTTTTGGTAATGACTAGCAATCTCGGCACGGTTTCGCAGGATGAGAAGCTGCCTTCGGAAGATGAACAAAAACGACTGTCGCTGGAAGCGGTTCGCCGGCACTTCCGCCCCGAATTTTTAAATCGCGTCGATGAAATGATTGTATTCCGCAGGCTCGCGCAGGCGGACTTGCGCAGAATTGTAGATATACAAATCCAACGGCTCGCGAAACTGCTGGCTGAAAAAGGCATCGCGATCGAATTAACAGATAGCGCGAAGGAACAACTCGCTAAAGAAGGCTTCGATCCGTTCTACGGAGCGCGCCCGCTGCGGCGATTGATACAAACGCGAATTCAAAATGAGATTGCGACGCGTATTCTTAATGAAGAAATCGGATTCAAACCTGACGCGGCGCCAGAGCTGAACGGCGACAATATTGTTATGGATACCGTTCGAATTGACGCGGTCGCCGACGGTTTTACCTTTGAAAAAATCCCAGCCGGAAGAGGCGAACCCGCGGGGCGAACTTCGTAAACAATCCCGCGTTTTGGAGCCATTTGCCAATTACAGATCGCTAGTAGTTTTCTAATAGTGGCGTCTATTTGAAGCGACCCATAATTGCATCGAGAGAAATTTCTGCCACTTCCCGTGCGGGGCTCGGCTTAAAACGACGGAACCCGCAAGATTCGTCGTAGCGTCTTTCCTCGACGCGTTCGGTTTGTCGCTCGATGCGGAGTTCCGTGCGACAAGTCCGCCGCCAGTCTCATGCACAAAAGTTACTAATTCATTCCACCTGTGGTTCCTTTTATTATAATAGGAATGAATTGTAATTTTTGTTAACTTTGAAAGTTTTAGTTTGTTCGTTGCAGTCGAGACCCGGATTTAAGTATTCCTTTTATTTGCGTGGGATGCGCCGGTCTAGCGCAATTCTACAGATGAATTTGAAGGAACGTTTATTTTTGTTCGGTGTGAATGAACTCAGGCTTCAACAATTTTGAGATCTCGTTCATAGACTGATTAGTCGCAGATAGAGATTGTCCCGAATCGTGTCTACTACAACTTAGAATCAACAATGTTACGTCCCACAACTAGTAAATCCGCTTTTAGCAACATCTTCTCCGTCTCAACTGGCATAATAACGGGTCCAGTTGCCATTATTGTTACAAGTGCAATTATTGTAACAACAGTTTCTCTCGCTTCGAACCGCCCGGCCGGCGCTCAGCATAAGGAAAACTCCGGCGCTTCTCTCGCGACTCGCGGGCGAGATGTTAAAAATAGCAAGGCGTCAAAACGCAATGTTACAAAAGAAAACGCTGCATCCCCAGCGAAGCAACTCCAGAACAATCCCGCCCCCGCTTCGACAGATCCGGGAGTGGTCACTAATAATCATGCTCCGGGGCACACTCCCCCGCCTGAAACCGCGGGTGAAACTCTCTATTTGGCCTCACAACTTTCGCTGCCTTATATCGATTTCAATCCCCAAGTCCGCGCGTATTGTGATATTACTTATGGCGTGGCGCCCGGCTCGCCCGACTGGCTCAAATGGGGTTGCGCGCTGAATCCCGGCCAGGGCGGCGGACAGCCCGATTTTGGCTGGCGGCAAGATCACGTCGTTCCGGGGCAAGGTCATCCCGGCTACGAAATGGCCGCGAGAGCAATATTAGCAAATGCCGGATACCGGCCTATTTATTATATTGATGCGCCGAACGGCATGCGCAAAGGCTATGGCCGCCCGTGGGATTGGATACCCGATCCGGCCGTGGACGACATTATATCAACTGGCTACAAGGCTCCCGACGGCAAAGTTATTATTGGCCACGACGTCCAGCACTTTTCATTAAAATTTTTAAATGTGATCGCTTCAAATCCAGTATTAACGGATGAAACTCTCGCGGCAAAAGTCTTTATGTGGAGATTCGCCGCGCAGATCGCGGGAACGTTAAGAACTAATTATTTCCAAGAGAAAATTCACAGCAGCCGCGAAGTGGGCCGCACGTGCGATTTCATGGTCGACTGCGTTACTAATTCTTGGATGGAAGATCATGACGCGCAGACCTTTCTCGATTGGGTAAAAAATGTAGTTATTCCAACGATTGGCCCCGACGGAATTGCATATATATATAAACCCGGCGACGATGGCTACAAACCGGAGCCGAATCTCGGCGCGGTGCCGTACTGGTTTCCGTGGCAAGACGGACTCATGGCCGCCGGTATGGACCGCCTCGGCAGCGTTCTTATTGAAAAGGGCTCACCGCTACAAAAAACTCTCGGTGGACAGATAAAAGCGGCCGCGCGAGCTGTAGCTATCAAAATGGCATCTGTTATAACTAATGATGGCGCGGTGCCGAAGGCCGTTGGGCTCGACGGCAAACTAAGCTGGGTCGAAAATGAAAAGTATGGTTATGGCGTTTGGTGCTACCGAGCGTTAAGAATCGCGGGAGCGAATGTGAAGGCCGACGCCGTGATCAAACGTTACAAAAACGAACCAGCGTGGTGGTCGTTTCTTGTTGAACCGAACGGTGAATACAATTCGGAGCTTCCGATGAACAGCAACAGATAACTTTTGAGATCGCGCTCAGATTCTTAGCGATTCACATGCAATATTAAAAAAGAGCCACGGAAAAAAGAACGGCGGCGCGTGTGCCGCCGTTTCTATTAGTATTTAATTTTCTATTTTTATAGATAAACAACTGAATGAATGTTGGTACGCCCGGCCGGAGTTGAACCGGCGACCTGCGGTTTAGGAAACCGCCGCTCTATCCAACTGAGCTACGGGCGCGCACCGTGGCAAGGCAGTTGCTTCCAATATAGACACTGATTAACGCTGATCGACGCTGCCAGACGCTGGATCGTATGCGACGCCTGATGCTGGGCCTAGTGATCTGTTCCTCAAACAGCCGAAAAGACTTTCTACAATACCTTTCACACAAGCAACTTTAATAACGTGCTAAGAAAAAAGCGTTTAGTCGGAGCAGCGCGTCGCCCGTTCTTTCCGCGCTTTCGAATGGCAACATTCGCTACACCGCGCACACATTCGCGTGCCAAAACGCCACAACAATTTGGCATATCATTCACTCCGCTCGGGCCTGACGACCCTGCCGTAATTGCATCGTTCCCGCATGTGGCGCCGTCGATGCTCATGGCCGCGCGCGCGTCGTGGAAAGTGTTAGCAAGAGTGATCCATCCGCCGGGGCGTAAATGGGTCGCGAAATCAATTATTCAAATGGAACTTCCGCGAATTGAAGTTCCCATGCGCGGACTTCCGCCCGGATTTGATGGATATACGATTGCGTTCCTTTCGGACATTCACGCCGGCCCGTATCTTGGAACAGATGTATTAAATCCGCTATTCCGGCGCGTTACAGAAACGAAGCCGGATTTGATAGTACTCGGTGGCGATTTAGTAAATTATAGCGTTGAGGAAGCCGAGGAAGTCGCAAATGCAATAAAAAATCTGCGCGCGAAAGACGGCGTCTTGTCCGTACCAGGCAATCACGATCATTATACTGGAGATATCAACCGCGTCGTTCGTTACCTTGAAAAAGAAGGCGTTCAATCATTAATTAACGATTCCACGGCCATTTCACGGCGCGGCGATTATATTAGTATACTCGGCGTCGACGACGGCGGCGCCGGATCATTCGATCTTGCGCGGGCGCGCGAACGTTCGCGCGATGCAAAGACTAGAATTCTTCTTTCACATACCCCCGACGCATTGCCGCTCGCCGAAAAAGCGCAGATTGATTTGATGTTAAGCGGCCACACCCACGGCGGGCAGGTTCGCGCCCCAAGAATTAAACCAATCTCAACACATACAAAGGGCCGCTATATCGATGGATTCTATCGCCGCGGCCGAACATTAGCATTTGTCGGACGAGGCGTCGGCGTTGTTTGCGTTCCGATGCGCACGTTTTGTCCGCCCCACGTTCCGCTGATCGTGCTGCGCGCCGTTCACTAAAGAACCGGTTTCAAGAAGGGTTGTTAAGAAACTATTAATTTTTTTTAGTTAACGATCCGGCCGCTCGGACGGTATTATCCATTAGATAATGGAACGACATATCGATCAGGAAATTGACCACGTCCGCCAGCTTGTATTACGAATGGGCGGGCTCGTGGAAGTTATGATTAGTGATTCCATGAAGTCGCTCGTCGACCGAAACGATACGATTGGAGATCAAGTATTAAGAACGGATCTTGAAGTCGACTTACTAGAAAAAGAAATCGACGAACATTGTTTAACAATCCTGGCGCGCTACCAGCCCGCGGCCGTGGATTTGCGGCTCATTGCGGCCGTCATGAAACTTGTTAATGATCTTGAGCGCATGGGCGACTCCGCCGTTAATATTGCCGAAGCAGCGCGCACCATTAATCTTGAGCCGCCGCTCAAACCTTATATTGATCTTCCGCGCCTCGCGATCCTCGTGCAGAAGATGGTGAGAGAGAGCCTCGACAGCTTGGTGCAACGAAATACACAATTAGCGATGGACATTTGTAAACGCGACGACGAGATCGACGGTCTTTACAAGCAACTGTTCCGCGAGCTCCTTTGCTATATGATAGAAGATCCGAAGACGGTCGCGCGCGCTCTGCATTTATTGTTAATTGCGCGGAATCTGGAGCGAATCGCCGATCACGCGACGAATATTTGCGAAGACGTTATTTATTACGTCGAGGGCCGCGACATCCGCCACATGCGCGCCGAAGCCGAGCACCGGAAATCGTTAGGAATCGGAACGCGCGAATAGTAAGAATGGTTCCGGATTAACTGTTATGTTAACCAAGTGTATTAACCAAAACGGCCGGTAATGTAATCTTCTGTTTGCTTCTTTTGCGGTTTCAGGAATAACATTTCCGTCGGCGCGTATTCAATCAATTTGCCAAGATACAGAAACGCCGTAAAGTCGGACACTCGCGAAGCCTGCTGCATATTGTGAGTTACAATAATAATTGAAAAATGATTCTTCAGTTCGAGCATCAATTCTTCAATTTTAGCAGTTGCAATCGGATCGAGCGCGGAGCAAGGCTCATCTAATAAAATAACATCGGGCTCGACCGCGATCGCGCGAGCAATACATAAACGTTGCTGCTGTCCGCCTGACAGGCCGAGTGCGCTATCGCGCAGGCGATCTTTAACCTCATCCCAAAGCGCCGCGCCGCGAAGGCTCTTCTCTACAATTCCTTCGAGGTCGGCCTTTTTGTTCATTCCATGAATTCGCGGGCCGTATGCAACATTTTCGAATATTGACTTTGGAAACGGGTTCGACTTTTGGAAGACCATACCAATCCGCTTGCGAAGCGCGTTCACATCTGTCGTCGGCGAATAGATATCAATATCTTCAAATAATATCTTTCCTTCGAGCCGCGTTTCGTCGACGAGATCATTCATACGATTAAAGCAGCGAAGCAGCGTCGACTTGCCGCAACCTGACGGTCCTATAAACGCCGTGATTTTATTAGTTTCAATTTCCATCGACATGGTCTGAAGCGCGTGTTTCGAACCGTACCAAAAGTTAAGATTGTCGACGCGAATGATCGAATTCTTAATGTTTGGCTGTAGCGCCGGATCCAGACCGCCGGCGGGAATGGAATCCGGCGAGCGATCCTGCATGGATGGTGTCATTGGGGTTGTTGACGGGGTCATTGTAATTTTGAATAGCTAAATATTTTCTAATTATAGATCAATTTTATATCGCCGCTCCTGCGTACTTTTTCCGCAAATGGTTGCGGAGAGCGATCGCGAGGAGGTTCATAAATGTTACAATTACAATTAGTAGAAACGCGGTCGCGAACACGAGCGGTTTTGAAGCGTCGACGTTCGGGCTTTGGCTGCCGACATCATAAATATGAAATCCGAGATGCATGAACTTTTGTTCGAAATGTATAAATGGCGGATTGCCGTCGATCGGCAGAGCAGGCGCTAATTTTACCATTCCGACGATCATGAGCGGCGCCACTTCGCCGGCGGCACGCGCGATCGCTAAAATTAAGCCTGTTAAGATTCCGGGCGCTGCGGCGGGAATGACGACGCGCCACGTTGTTTCAAATTTCGTCGCGCCGAGTGCTAATGATCCTTCGCGTACGATGCGCGGCACCGCCGCAAGCCCTTCTTCCGCAGCAACAATAACAACTGGAACTGTTAAAAGTGCTAATGTTAAACTCGCCCAGAGGATTCCGCCCGTTTTGTAAACTGGGGTCGAACCGTATTCGGGAAAGAACAGATGGTCGACTGTCCCGCCGATTAGATATACAAAAAAGCCGAGGCCGAAGACTCCAAAAACGATCGAAGGGACACCCGCAAGATTATTAACAGCGATTCGAACCGCGCGAACGAGCGCGCCTTGTTTTGCATACTCGCGCAGATAAAGCGCCGCGAGCACTCCGAGCGGAACAACGGCGATCGACATTAAGAAAACCATTAATACTGTTCCAAAGATCGCAGGGAAAATCCCGCCTTCCGAATTCGACTCGCGCGGATCATGTGCAATAAACTCCCATCCGCGGGAAAAGTAAACTCCAACCGACTCTACAAATCCGAGCCGGTTTGGCTGAAGCGCGCGGACGACGTGGTGAACAGGGATCTCGCGTTTTTTTTGATCGATCGTTTCTATAACAATTGTTTGTTTGTCGAGCGCCTTTCGCCTTTCAAACAATTTTTCCGTAAGCACTTTCGACTCGGCTTCGCTTTTGTTAGTTAACTCGTCGAGTTCGGCAATCTTAGCTTTCGCCTCGGGCGTGTCGCCGCTCGTTAACAGTACTTTTTTCTTAGCGAGCCGCAGACGCTCAATCTCTTGATTCACGCCGCCCAAGTCATGCTTCTCAAAATAAACAACGGCGTCGCGCTCGGCGATTTTTTTGGGATGAATTTCATTAAATTTGGTCCACGCCGCGTCGCTGCCGCTGGCGATCGGAAGCCCGTTTTCTCCGTTTTTATCATATTCCTTGACCTCAATAATCTTTCCGTAAAAGTTACCATATTCGACGCGCTCGAGAACAACGGCGTCAGGCGGCACCGTGCGATTCTTAATATTCGATTCTTCAACCCATTCAAAATCGCGTCCGGTGATTTCACGATTTCCCTTTTTTATTTGTATTCGAAACGTCTCGCCTTCGCCTTTGGCGCGCACTTCTTTGGGCTTCGGCTGGCGCTGATAAATTTCGCCGAGCAGCGTCGTTCCGTCTTCCAGTTCGAATTGATATATCGCGCTCGGCCAAAAATAACTTAAACCGTTCGCCGCCAGGAGGCCGACGAGCCCGATAACAAATAACAAATTAACGGCCAGCGCGCCGCCGCAGAGCCAGACCATCGAGTGCGAAGACGGCTTCACGCGCGCGGGCGGCGCGAGAGTCTTCGGCGCAGGTTTGGGTGCAACGGCGGGCATCATTAAATGTATTCTAATAAATAGTCTTTATTAATTATAGCGACGCGTACTTCTTTCGCAGGCGCTGCCGCACAATCTCGGCCACCGTGTTCACCGCGAAGGTCACTACAAATAAGAGAAGCGCGGCGAGAAACAGCGTTCTGTAGTGTGTGCTGTGCTCGGCCGCCTCGGGAATTTCAGTTGCAACATTTGCCGAGAGCGTTCGAAATCCATTAAATGGATTGGAACTCATAATTGGAGTATTTCCGGCCGCCATTAATACAATCATCGTTTCGCCGACGGCGCGCCCGAATCCAACCATAATCGCGGAGAAGATTCCGGGGCTTGCCGTCGGGAGCACGACGCGCACGACGGTATCCCACCGGCTCGCGCCGAGTGCTAATGATGCGGATACTAAGTTTCGAGGAACGTTCGAAAACGCGTCTTCCGCAATGGAATAAATGATAGGAATCACCGCGAATCCCATCGCGATTCCAACGACGATACAATTATTTTGATCGTATTTGAGTCCCGTGTTCTCAAATAGGAAGAGTTGGAAGTTGCCTCCGAAAAGTAACTGTTCCACCGGCTCGGAAATCCAAAGACAAAGCGACACGGCGGCGGCGATAACAATTACAAACGCTAATACTTCCGTGCCCGGAAGAAATTTACCTCTCCACTCCCGTGGAAATAATAGTGAAATCCGCCCCGCGGCAATCACCGACAGCGGAACGATCGCAATCATTAACATAATTCCCGTAAAATACTCGGCGACGCGCGGCGCGAGCCAGAGGCCCGCTAAGAATCCGAGTACGACGCTCGGCAGCGCAGCCATGACTTCGACGGCGGGTTTAAGATATGAACGCAGCGTCGGATGCAAGAACTGCGACGTGTACATCGCCGCTAAAATTGCAATTGGTATTGCTAATAATAGCGAATAGAACGTTCCCTTCAGCGTTCCATACAGAAGCGGAGTCAAACTAAATTTCGATTCGTTATCATCAGTTCCACCGGTCGATTGCCACGTGAACTCGGGCTCCGGGCGGCCTTCGTACCATACTTTTCCGAACACCGCCCCAATGCTAAACTCGGGATGCGGATTATCGACCATGAATGTTGCAACGGACGTTTCGTTAGCAACCGCGATGCCGTCTCCCTTCGGAAAATAGAATAAAGATCGCGCGTCGCGAATGGGCGAAGCGCCCGTCCACATCACACGCGCCGACGTGGAATAGTAAAGTCCGAGTTTTCCGCTCGCGTCTTGAGCGATAAATCCTTTGTTACGTTTCGCGGCCGCAATTGTTGCAATCGGCCCGGGGTGGGAAGGAAAACTTCTTATCAAATCGAGCTTCTTTACAATTCCTTCGGCCACAAACGGAAACCAAATTTCGAGCGCGCCGTTTTCATAACCGGCGACGACGGCCTGGTCTCCGAGCAAGAACGCAATCTTCGATAAAGGAACATTCGACGCTTTAGTAATATTAAGTTTCGACGGCTCGCCTTCCTTAAGGCTCCACCATGCTAATTCTCCGTTCTTCGTACCCGCGTAAATATTCCGAAGTTCGCGGTCGATGATTAATGTTGTAATTCCCGCGGGCGCGTCGGCGCGTTCCGACGTCCATTCTTCAGCCTTCTCGTCCGTCATCGCGTTCGTCGTTATCAAACGCTTTACAATGACTAATTTTCCGCCGGATTCGACGTTCGCGAAAACCGCGCGGCCGTCGTCGTCCATTTCAACACTATAAATATCCGTCGGATTATCTAATTTAACTTCCGCGGTAACGGGTTTACGGACGGCGGGCGTAACGACGCGGCTGGACTCCTTAAATGATATATCAAATCGAATCGGAAACGCGAGCATCGCTCCCGACGCAGTAAGTGCGGAAATCGCTTTTCCCGAGGACATCGTCTCGGCCAAACGAATCGGCGCCGGCGTGTAGCCCGGGATCTCAAGAAGAGTTGATGCGCCCGGATTTGATAATTCTGCAATTCGAATATTGCCGTCGAAGCCGAGACCAAGAATCTTTGATTTATATTCATCAATCGCAATTGCCGCGGTTCGCCCGGGTAGCGCGATCGGTGCGCCCGAAACAACTGTGGCCGATTGAAAAAGCGGCCAGACTTCAACTGTGATAAATAATAATATTCCGAGGATGCTAAGAATAATCGCGAGGCCGCCCGCCGTCACAATCCATCGCGCCGCGCGTTCGGCGAATCGGCGCGGCCACGAAGTCGTTCCGAAGTCCTCGGGTCGAATTGAATTGTTAGATTTGGCGGCCGGCAATGATTGAGACGCGGATTTGTCGCAAGAGAGCTTTATTTACTTTTTTATTAGATGCGAAAAGGCCCGGCCGCGAGATCGCGGGCCGGGCCACCCTGATTGTTAACGTTTCGTATTCCGATGTTTTTAGCTCTAAACCGATCGTTAGTTTGCCGATTCAATTCGAGCCATTTCGTCGGCGAACATCTTGCCGGTGAGCGGAATGTAACCGTCTTTGACGACGATGGTTTGCCCTTCGTTTGAAAGCACAAACTTAACAAATTCGCGAACCAGCGGATCGAGCGGCTTATTCGGCGCTTTGTTAATATAAACATAAAGGAAGCGCGAGAGCGGATACTTGCCGGAATAAACGTTTTCAGAGTCGGTCGAATAGTAGCTTGCGCCCTCTTTCGACGCGATCGACAGCGGCTTCACGCCCGCGGTTCGATATCCAATTCCAGAGTATCCAATTCCGCCGATGTCTTCCGTCACGCCATTGACTACAGATGCCGAACCTTTCTGTTCTTTAACTGTATCTTTGAAGTCGCCTTTGTAGAGCGCGTGTTCCTTGAAGTAATTGTAAGTTCCAGACGCCGAGTCGCGGCCGTACAGGCTCATCGATAATTTTTCGAACGGTCCCGTCAAGCCGAGCTGGCCCCAAGTTGTAATATCATCTTTTCCGCCGCCCTTGCGCCCCTTCGAGAAAATCGCGTCGATCTGCGGTAATGTTAATTTATCAATTGGATTATCCTTATGAACCCAAACGGCGAGGGCATCGATCGCGACGCGAATCGGCGTCGGTTTGTAGCCATGCTTCTTTTCGAATTGATCCAATTCCGCTTCTTTCATCGTGCGGCTCATCGGACCTAATTGTGCAGTTCCTTCCGTCAACGCCGGCGGAGCTGTGTTCGATCCTTTACCTTCAACTTGAATGCGAACATTCGGATATTCCTTTTTGAAACCTTCCGTCCAGAAAGTCATCAAATTATTTAATGTATCCGAACCGATCGAATTGAGGTTTCCGGCGATCCCTTGCGTTTTTTGATATTTAGAAATCACCGAGTCGACTTTCACAGGTTCCTGCGAAGCGGCGGCGGGTGAACCCGCAACCACACTGTTTACAGTTGCGTTTACTACTTCTGAACCGTTGCCGTTCGACTGCGCGACGACGAGACCCACAGCCGCGACCGATGCAACACCCAGAAAACCAAGAATCGTGATCAACTTCATTGTTTATATTCCTCCGCCGGTTGTGGGCACCTTGCGACACATGCCGGACCTAAGGGTTGGCCGAAGTATCGCGGCGCGTTCGAAGAACCGGCTCGCGTCGTGTGAAAATTGTACGAAGGGCGCAAGGTGTCGCGACGATCGCAAGATTTGTGAAGATTTGATGAAGACGGCGTGAGGGTTCGTCGAAGCCGCGGAAAAAAAACAGGGCGCTCTGGCAGGCTGCTCTTCTTTTCAATTGTAGTATTCGCTTTACTACAATCTCACCTGCGCCTGAAGCTGGAATATCTGGTCTTCGCTGTTTGCATCAATAAACCGCAGATTGCGGACGCGATACGTGTACGCCGCCTGGAGTTTTAACAAATGCCCCGCGAAATAATAATTAAACGCCGCGGTGTAATCGTCAATCTTAGTATCACCGCCGAACGCGTTTGCCGGCACGATATTTTGATCAAAGTCGATTTGTGCATAACGCACCGCGAACTCGGGGCCCTTCCCTTTTTCCTCGCCGAAGAAATAGCCCGCCTGCGCGAACCAGCCGGTTTCCGTGGATGTCCGCAGACCGCCCCCGTCATTCAAGCGATCTGTAGGAACAATCTCGCGATAATAAAATTCAGATGTTAAGAATAACCCCAGATACTTCATTACAAAATCGCCGCCGACCGTGTGGACGTCGTACGTCGGCAAGAACGGAGCTACAATTCCGCCGATGTTGAGCGGGTTGCCCCGGCGTTCCGGATTATAATCATATTGAATCGCGAAGGCCGTTTTTAACTCTTCGGATCTATCTAAATCACTTTCGGAGTATTTGGGAGGCCCGTTCGGATTGAATACAAATCGTGTTACAAATTCGAGCCCGGATGAATCGTTATTCGATTGAACCCCGGCGCCAAGCCCGCCCGACGACGTTCCAAGCGCGACGGCGTTCGGCGTTCCGTTATTGAGGCCTTCACCGTTAAAAACGCCGGCATACCATTCGAAAGTCTTAGCTTCGCCGAGTTCGCCCCATGCTAATAATCCCACGTCGCGGTCGCCTGCGAGCGAACGGAATCGCTCGACGGTCGAGGCGCGCTCGACGACCTGCTGTTCGGCCGACGGCGTCCAGTTTTGACGCGAAAACGGGCGCTTCATTTGGCCGGAACGTAAATGAAATTCGGGCGCAAATTTATAATCAAAATAAGCGTCGCGCAAAATGTTGGTGCCCGCTTCCGTCGCGATTTGAATCTTATATTCGAGATTCTTATCAAATACAAAACCGTCGAAAGAGATGCGAACTCGGCGTGTATCAAATGTCGCGCGGTCGTCTTGGCCCGCGCTTGTTTTTCCGTCGGGCGAAATATAACTAAAACGCGACTGCAAGCGCGCTCCGATCGCCATCGAAAAGTTGTCTCCTTGTGTAACAATGAGACCTTTGCCGTGTTTATAACCAATCTTCGTCTCGGTCGCTGTTTTCTTAGCATCGCCCTGCGTCGCGATCTTGTCGGAGAGCTCGCGGATTTCTTTATCAAGTGCGGACGTTGTTAACAATTCCTGTTCGCGCATTTGCCGTCCGAGTTGTAACAATTCGTTGAACTCCGCGTCCTTCAAGATGCCGCGGTCGCGCAGGATCTTTAGTAAACGCGATTCGACGGTTTCTTTGCCGTCTTCGTCGGTTCCGAAATGATAAGCACGTGTGGCCCCAGCGAATCCTGCGAGCGCGGCCGCCGCCGCGAGAATTAGTATTGACTGTTTCACTATTTTTGTTTTTCGGGGCAACACGGTACTTGGCGAGGCACCGCTTGCAAGCTGCTTCTGCCGTTCTGATTCGGGAAGCCAGCCTTTCTGCGGTAAACGATTTCTCCGTAAACACTTGGAACATCCGTTCTGAATGCTTCTCCGATTCAAGATCCCAATCAGCGAAATCGTCCGGTTTCGAGATGGAGTCGGGAGCCACGAGTTTCCGCGCACCCCAAAATGTTACAGAAACGATGGCAATTGTTATGACGGAACTGTGCATCATATCAATTCATTTTTGTGGGTTCGGATCCGAAAACGAACGCGAAAACGCGCACAAAAGCTGCGTCACACCCAGCTTTATCAGAAAGACTGCGCCCCCTTTCTGCGAGTAGTTGTAGATAACTAATAAACCTAAAGAAAAGAAACCTTGCATTTCGAAACGGAGAGCCTCAACGTCTCCGCACTTCGTAAACAACGAATGGAAAAAAAGCGCTCACGAAAACGACAACAGGCCTGGACGAAATGGGCGGCTGCCCTTTTTCTCCTAGTGCTCATTCCATCGTTGGTTTTTGGACCTGTACTTGGAGACAATACTTTACTTCTTCATTCGCATGGAGAGGGTTCTCCGCATGTCCATGTCGTTGGTGATGAAGTAGCAGCACATCCCGATCGGTTAGAGGATGCTCACGATTTACAGCATCATCATGAAGAGTCTCAAGAACTTCATGACGCACATCATGAGTCCCATGTTGACATTCATAATCAGCCGAAAAACCGAGAGCAACGTTCGCACGGCATATTCATAAAGTTCTTGATCGATAAGCTCGGTAAGCCCGTGCATTCCTCGAGTCTTGCCTCCGTTGTTTTTGTAGCATCGCTGACCTTCGTAGCGCCGTGGCAGTTGAACTTTGATCGCACCACTTATCTACGCTCTTCTTGCATTGTAGAGAGATCTCCACCCTTTGCGAATCGATCCGGCATCGCGGCACTGCTACGGACTAGCCGCGCTATTTTAATTTAGAGACTCCTCGTTACCGCCCAAGAATCTGGGCGCGTCTGGTGTGTTTTCGTCTGGATGCCTCGTTGGCGTCCACAATTCTAATCACCAATTCTTTCGAGGAGTTTACTGTGACCTATTCGATCTCATTTCGCTTCTTTGTATGTCTTCTAGCAGCGTTGCCGTGTGTCATTGCCTTTGGATGTAAACATCAGGATGACCACTCGCATGGCCCGGCCAGTTCAGCCCCCGCCGATGAACTCGATCCGACGAGCAAGACCATCTTCGGCCAAAAACTACTGCTCTTCCTAGAGTACCCACATCTGGTTCGTGGAAAGCCGGAACAGTTCTTGGCTCATTTGAGTGTACTTGCGAACGGAGAACCGATTCGCTCAGGGCGCGCGACACTCGAGATCGGCGCCACTCAATTCGTTGCGGAGAGTATAAAACGCGACGGACTCTTCATTCCAACGGGAGCACTGTCTAGTGCCGGGAAGTTTGCATCGCGGCTCATTGTAGACAGTGAACAAGGGTCCGAAGTGCTAAACCTTGGAGAAGTCGTCGTTCACGAGAGTGAGGCTGACGCAAAGAAGGCCGCAGGCGAAAGTGGCGAGCCAGTCAAGAATGAAGTGCCTTTTCTGATGGAACAGCAGTGGCGTGTGAAACTGCTTCTTGCAGAGGCAAAAACCGAACGCCTCGTACAAAGATTACTAATACCGGCAAGAGTCGTTACGCCGGAGGGTCTGCAGGCGGTCGTTGCGCCGACAGTGACCGGCCGGCTCGTTCTGCCACAGTCAGGTCGCTTTGCCCGCACTGGTGACACTGTGGAGGCGGGTCAAATATTAGGATACATAGAACCACCGCTTGGCGCCGCGGAGCTCGTGCAACTTCAAGCACTCGAAACAGAGTTTCATCTAAAAACGCTGGATGTGGTTCGTGCGGCGAACGAAGCCGATGCGAGGGTTTCTTTTGCAGTCAAAGAACGTGAGCGCGTCTTGAAACTCCGAGAGCACAGTCTTAGTACCCAGCAGCAAGTCGATCAAGCGGAGCATAACCTCGCGGTTGCACAGAATGAGCAAGTGTCCTCAAAAGCTACAAAAGAGTTTCTGGATGGTGTGCTTCGCAGCCGCCGCGATAACTTGAGCGAAGGCCGTCCCGTTTCATTAAGAATCCCGCTCGTGGCTCCAATCCGCGGTGTCATTATTGAAGCTAGTAGAAGCGCTGGCGAGTCTGTAGGCGCTCAAGACGCAGTATTCAGAATTATGGATACATCCAGAGTCTGGATTGAAGGACGTGTGTCGGAATTTGATATTGCCAAACTCCCGCTCGCGCCGGAAGCACTAGCATCTTTCAGTGCACTACCTGGAAAGAACATTTCACTCGGAGGCGCCGGACAAGAAAAAACCATCTACATGAACAACCGTGTTGATCCTGAATCGAGAACGATTGTCATTCGGTATGAAGTCTCGAATCCGAATGGTGAACTTCGCTCCGGGATGCTTGCTCAACTCGCAATCGCAATATCTACCATCGAATCGGCAACCTCAATCCCGTTTGAATCGGTCATCATGGAGCAGGGTCTGCCAACAGTGTATGTGATGCTTGAGGGTGAGACCTTTCAAAAGCGGGAGATCGAACTCGGTGTGCGCGATGGCGCAATGGTAGAAGTACGCAAAGGACTCTCTGCGGGTGAACGCGTTGCGACGCGCGGCGCGTATGTGGTCAAGCTAGCCGCGCTTTCTCCGGCGTCCTTCGGGGCTGGGCATCAACACTAGAGGCACACCGATGATTAATATTCTAATCCGGTGGTCGTTACAAAATAGACTCGCTATTTGTGTGCTCTCCCTCATCGTCATGGGCGTTGGCGCGTATGCGACCTGGCGCATGCCGGTCGATGTCTTTCCAGACCTAACGGCTCCGACAGTAACCATTCTCGTTGAAGGGCGCGGAATGTCTCCGCTTGAGATGGAGACGCTTGTTACTTATCCGATCGAGACTGCAATGAACGGAGCGCCGGATGTGCGGCGCGTACGGTCTGGTACTGCTGTTGGAATCGCGTTGATCTGGGTAGAGTTTGACTGGGGGGCTGACATCTACCGTGCCCGACAGACCGTGACCGAACGCCTGAGTGCGATTTCCGGGAGTCTGCCGTCGCAAATTGAGCCGCCTAAGCTCGCGCCTATCTCCTCCATCATGGGCGAGATTCTGTTTATATCGTTAACATCCCCGCGGCACAGCTCGATGGATCTGCACACTGTGGCAGTGAGCCAAGTGAGGCGGCGGCTCTTATCCGTCGCCGGCGTCTCACAGGTCACACCCATCGGTGGTGATACAAAACAATTTCAAGTGATTCTCGCCCCCGAGAAACTGAGAGCGTACGGCATCGCTGCGACGGACGTCATTACTGCACTTGAGAGTACGAACGAAAACGTCTCCGCAGGTGTGTTGGTTGCGGGTGCGGAAGAGTTTCTTGTAGAGGGCATTGGGCGCGTGCGAACAATGGAAGACATTGGAAGCACTGTCGTCACGACGCGAGCAGATGTGCCAGTAAGCGTTAGTGATCTCGGAGTCGTTACAGTCGGAGCCGCATTCAAGCGCGGGACGGCATCTGCTTCCTATCGAGACCCACAATGGGCGCCGAAGATCGAACCGGGCGTCATCATCGCAATACAAAAGCAGCCTGGAGCGAACACTCTTGAATTGACATCTCGCCTGGATGGCACATTAGATGACATTCAAAAGAGTCTTCCAGACGGGGTGCAAATTAATAAAAACCTGTTTCGACAGGCGGCATTCATTGAAAACTCCATCGTGAATACGACAACCGCTCTACTTGAAGGCGCGGCGATGGTAGCGCTCATCGTGGTCGCGTTCCTGATGAGTATCAGCGCGAGCATGATCACATTGCTGGTTCTTCCCATTTCACTCTGTGCGGCTATTCTCGCTTTGGAGTGGTTCGGCAGTAGTATCAACACGATGACTCTCGGCGGAATGGCGATCGCGATAGGCGCCATGGTGGATGACGCCATCATTGATGTTGAAAATGTAGTAAGGCGTCTTCGCGAAAATGAAGCGGCCCCTCTGGAACACCGGCGTTCCATACTTGAGGTTATCTATAGTGCCAGCGTCGAAGTACGCGCATCCATTGTCATAGCCACACTGATTGTGCTCCTCGTCTTCGCGCCACTCTTCTTTCTATCCGGAGTGGAAGGCCGCTTGCTGCGCCCGCTTGGAATGGCTTTTTGTATTGCTCTTGCTGCATCGCTCTTCACAGCGCTCACGGTGACCCCTGCACTATGTTATCTATTCTTGCCGTCGAGCAAAACGGTTCGATCGGCAAGGGAGCCGTGGCTCGTTCGCATCTGTAAACAACTGTATGTGCGTCCGCTTCGGTGGGCACTCAATCATCCGTGGATGGTAACACTGCCCAGTATCGCGGCATTGATCATCGCAGTCATTGGTTCGACGAGACTCGGAAGGAACTTCTTGCCTGAGTTTAATGAAGGTGCACTTGTAGTCGGTCTTGTAACAGTCCCAGGCACATCCCTCGCCGAGAGCGACCGGCTCGCGCACCTTGTCGAAGAAGCACTCATGAAGCACCCGGAGATCGCGGCAATTGGACGCCGCACGGGTCGCGCCGAGGAGGACGAACATGTGCAAGGCGTCGAAGCGAGTGAGATTGACCTCACACTCGATATGGAAGCGCCGAAGCGCCTTGGCAAACCATCGCGCTCGAAGGAAGAACTACTGCAAGCACTCCGCCAGGATCTTGCCATGGTACCAGGTGTGCACGCGACGTTTGGACAGCCGATCAGTCATCGCATTGACCACATGTTGTCAGGAACACGAGCGAGCATTGCGGTCAAGATTTTCGGCGAGAAGTTAGAAGTACTGCGCGATCTTGCAGCGCAAGTTGAGTCGGCGATGAGCCGTGTTCCGGGCATCGTCGATCTGTCAATGGAGCAACAGTCTCTAGTTCCAACACTGCGAGTGGAATTCGACCGGACTGAACTCGCACGACACGGACTCCGCGTTGCAGACGCAGCGAATGCGCTTGCGACGGCTACGCAAGGACATGTCGTGAGTCAGGTCGTCGATGGCATGAACTCCTTCGATCTTGCTGTGCGCGTCGGGGATGTACAAAGCCTCTCTACTGATGTGCTCGCGGAGACTCTCGTTGCAACTCCACACGGAGCGCGCATCCCGCTTCGAGTGGTGGCAACACTAAGAGAAGACAGGACTCCAAATTTTATTAGCCGGGAAAATGTACAACGAAAAATGGTGGTGACGTGCAACGTCGCAGACCGGGACATTCGCAGCGTTGTCGACGGCATTCGAGAAACGGTGACTAAGAACGTAGTGCTTCCCAATGGATACTATGTGGAGTACGGCGGGCAATTCGAAAGCGCGGAGGCGACTGGAAGACTTCTTACAATTCTAGGCGGCGCCGTCATCCTCGGAATCGCAGCACTGCTCTATTTTATGTTTCGATCGTTTCGAGATACTGCGCTCATCATGGTAAACCTGCCCTTGGCTCTCGTGGGGGGAGTGATCGGCGTCTACCTCACGGGCGCAACACTCTCTGTAGCATCGATTATCGGATTCATCACGGTGTTCGGCGTCGCGGCCCGAAACGGGATCATGATGATTTCACACATCCGCCATCTTCAAGAACATGAGGGTGTCACCGACTTCCGCGAAGCTGTAACGCGCGGTGCGCTGGAACGCCTTTCACCCATTCTCATGACTGCGCTCGCGGCAGGATTGGCGCTTGTTCCTTTAGCCCTACGAGGAGATAGGCCCGGAAATGAAATACTGACTCCCATGGCGGTCGTGATTCTCTTTGGGTTGTTGTCATCAACACTGCTCAATATGGTACTTGTTCCTACTCTTTATTTGCATCTTGGCCGGCCCATCAACGCGGGAGCCCAAAATGTATAATTGTAAATATGCAATTCCAATCCTTGCGTGTGTTGTCATTCAAATCGCGGGATGTGCAACCGTCGACCCGCGTCCCGATTATGATGAAGTAAAAGGGATCATCCGCAAGACTACGGGACGGCAGGAGGTCTTCGACCCAGACACACCGCCACTATCCAGTTCCGAAATCAGTAGTGTACTCGCGGATGGCCTGACACTCGATGAAGCGCTTCGCCTTGCGCTTCTGAATAATCAACGTCTCCAGGCAGGTTTCATGAGACTAGGAATCGGGCGCGCAGAGTATGTTCAGGCGGGTCTACTTAAGAATCCCAAGGTCAGTCTTGCTTTCTTGCTGCCTTCGGGCGGCGGGCGCGGGAAACTTGCTGTGGATCTACTAGAGCCGATTGCAGATCTCTGGCAGATATCAAAACGCAAGCAGTTTGCAAAAGCGGAACTGAGCCAAGTAGTACTTGAAGTTTCACGATTTGCTGGTGAACTGGTTGCCGAAACGAGAATTGCATATTTCGAGAGTGTGGCGGCAAGCGAGCTTCGTGTCATTGCAGAAGCGGAAGTGGAAGTATCTCAAAAGCAGCTTGAAGCCGTGCGACGACAAGTTGATTCAGGTGTCGCGCTAGCAACGGATGCAAATCTTGCGCAGAGTTTTGCACTCAGCACTGAACTCGCGTTTCGCCGTGCGGAACGACAGGTGGTGACCACTCGGCGACGGCTCGCGGCACTACTCTCACTTGAGCAAGATCTTCAGAATGCTGAGTTTACAGATCGGATTCCCACTATGTTCGCGACACAACTTGACCGTGAATCCATTGTCGAACTCAGCCGCGCGACAAGGCTCGATGTGCGTGCTGCCGAAGCAGCAATTCTGTCTGCAAATGCTCAAATCGCGCTGGAAAAGAATAAACGTATTCCAGAGTTCGATGCCGGCGTTTCAGTAGAGAGGCCGGAATCGGGCGGATCAACCAGTGTACTTGCCGGACCGGCACTCAACTTGGAATTACCCATCTTCGATCAAAATCAGGCGCGAGTGAGTCAAGCCGAATTTAGACTGCGCGAACTCATACACGAACATCAAGCGTTAGTCTCGGAAGTTGCCCAGGAAGTCCGGGCCGCCGCCGATCGGACTCGCGCATCAATAGAGACCGCTCGTTTTGTAGAGTCAGAACTGTTACCACAGGCGGAGTCAAGCGCAGTGCTGGCCGAAAAAGCGTATGCCCTTGGGAGCACTACCATACTGCCCTTACTCGAGAGCACTCGCGCGGTGCTTTCGGCGCGGCAGAGTCGTGTTGAGTCTTTGCTTGATGCAGTACTGTCCTTCATTGATCTTGAGCGAAAAGCCGCGATGCCTTTGGCGCATGATTAGCCTTCCGGTGATCGAGTCGAAATGACTAGAAAAAAAACAGGGCGCTCATCGCGCCCTGTCCCTGGAGTTGCCGAACGTTAATTCTGACGTTATTACAATTTCACTTGCGCCTGAATCTGGAAGATCTGGTCCTCTGCGTTCGCGTCGAGGAATCTCAGATTGCGCACGCGATACGTGTACGCGGCCTGGAGCTTTAGGTTATGACCGGCGAAATAGTAGGAAAACGCGGCGGTGTAATCGTCAATCTTAGTATCGCCGCCGAATGCAGTCGCCGGGGCAATATTTTGATCAAAGTCGATTTGTGCATAACGCATCGCGAACTCGGGGCCCTTGCCCTTTTCTTCGCCGAAGAAATATCCGGCCTGTGCGAACCAGCCTGTTTCCGTCGACGTGTTCGGACCAGCGCCGTCGTTCAACCGATCTGTAGGAACGATTTCGCGATAATAAAATTCAGATGTTAAAAATAACCCCTGATACTTCATTACAAAATCGCCGCCGACCGTGTGGACGTCGTACGTCGGAAGAAGCGGTGCCGCGATTCCGCCGATGCCGAGCGGGTTGCCGCGGCGTTCGGGGTTGAAATCATACTGAATCGCGAATGCTAGTTTTGCGTCTTCGGTTTTATCTAAATCACCTTCGGAGTAGCCCGGGGGCCCATTTGGATTGAATACAAATCTTGTTACAAATTCGAGCCCCGAAGAATCGTTATTCGATTGATTCGCTGCGCCGAGTCCGCCTGACGACGTTCCGAGCGCGACGGCGTTCGGCGTTCCATTGTTAAGACCTTCACCGTTAAAAACGCCTGCATACCATTCGAGAGTCTTAGCTTCGCCGAGTTCGCCCCATGCTAATAATCCAGCGTCGCGGTCGCCTGCGAGCGAACGGAAACGCTCGACGGTCGAAGCGCGCTCGACCACCTGCAGGTCGCCCGACGACGTCCAGGCTTGACGTGAGAACGGACGCTTCATTTGGCCGGAACGTAAATGAAACTCCGGCGCAAATTTGTAGTCAAAATAGGCGTCGCGAAGAATGCTCGCCGCGGGAGTTGTATCAAATTGAATCTTATACTCGAGATTCTTATCAAATACAAAACCGTCGAAGGAAATGCGAACGCGGCGTGTATCAAATGTCGGGCGGTCGTCCTGGCCTGCGCTCGTGAGGCCGTCGGGCGAAATATAACTAAAACGCGACTGAAGGCGCCCGCCGATTCCCATCGAGAAATTGTCGCCCTGTGCAACGTTAAGGCCCTTGCCGAATTTGTAGCTAACCTTTGTTTCGGGCGCCGCTTTCTTAGCATCGCCCTGCGTCGCAATCTTGTCGGCCAGCTCGCGGATTTCTTTATCAAGCGCGGACGTTGTTAACAATTCCTGTTCGCGCATTTGCCGTCCGAGTTGTAGTAATTCGTCGAACTCGGCGTCCTTCAAGACGCCCCTGTCTTTCAGAATCTTTAACAATCGAGTTTCGACGGTTTCTTTGCCGTCTTCATCGGACCCCATATTGGGATTCAACGCAAACGACGAGCCCGCGAGTCCTCCTACTGCGGCAGCCGCAGCTAGGATTTGTAACAATCGTGCCATCAGTTACACCTTAAAAAAAGTTGAGAACTTGGGAAAATGAATCTTCGAACGGCAGAATATATTATTAAACTAACGTTCGAATTCGGGTGCGCGCGTTACGCGCGTGTTTCTATATCATCGCGAAGCCGGTAGCCGACTCCGATCACGGTTTCGAGGCGGTCGCCGCTCTTTCCTAACTTTCGGCGAATCGCCGCCATGTGGACGTCGACCGTGCGTTCCAAAACGTGAGGACCTCCGGAAACAATATCTACAATTTCGGAGCGCGATCGAACGCGGCCGGGACGCGCCGCTAGGAATTGTAATATCTGAAATTCTTTGTGAGTGAGCGGAATCGCCTTTCCGCTAACTGTTACTTCGTGGCGGCCGCTATCCATTCGGATTTCTCCGAGTGTTAAGACTTCCGCCGGCGCGCTTTCTCCCGACGAGCGCCGCAGAAGCGCGCGCACTCTTGCTACTAATACGCGCGGTGAAATCGGTTTTGTAATATAATCATCGGCGCCGACTTCAAGACCTGCAACGTGATCTGCATCATCGCCTCGCGCCGTTAACATAATAATTGGAACGGGCGCGGTCGCCGGATTCCTGCGGAGCTGGCGGCACACTTCGAGGCCGTCGAGCCCCGGCAACATTAAGTCTAAAACGACCGCGTCGGGCGTTTCTCTTTCAATTCCCGCGAGCGCAACGCGCCCGTCTCCGTAAACGCGAATGCGATAGCCTTCGCGGCTTAAATGATGTTTTAACAATTCCGCGAGGTCTCGCTCGTCTTCAACGATAACGATGTCCTTGCCGGCGGTATGAACGTTGGTAATCACGCCGCGAGAGGATCGCGACGTTCGTCAAAACCCCTCGCGGTTTGTGTTAAGTTTTTGCAAAGAATACAAATCCGGACCGGCCGCCCCCCTCTGCTTCTCTCTATATATAAATGTTTCCGCTATTCGGGCGGCACGAGCGGCAGGTAAACGCGAAACCTCGAACCCTTGCCGAGTTCGCTTTCGACGTCGATCTGTCCGCCATGTAACAAAACCGCGTGCTTTGCGATGGCTAGGCCGAGGCCCGTTCCGCCCGCTTCGCGCGCGCGCGCGGGATCGGCGCGATAGAAACGTTCAAAGATTCTTAATATATGTTCCTGCGCGATGCCCGCGCCGTTATCAATAACATCAATTCGAACGCCGCCCTCGACGGCATGAATTTCAATATGTACAAATCCGCGCGCAGGCGTGAACTTGATCGCGTTGCTCACGAGATTCGAAATGCATTGATATAATAATTCTCGATCGCCCGTAATCGGCAGAGCCTGATCCGACGCGAACAACTTTAAGTTAATATTTTTTCGTTCCGCCGACGCGCGCTCCGCGTCAACGACGCTTTGACACAATTTTTCAGTATTGATAGATTCCAACCGCAGCACGGCCGTTTCCGAGTCGAACCGCGCCAGTCTTAACATATCGCCGACGAGCTCTTCGAGACGTTTTGTATTTCTAAGAATCGTTTCTAAAAATCGGTGCCGCGTTTCCGCGTCGAGATCGGGATCGTCGAGCAGCGTTTCCGCGAATCCTAATATTGCTGAAAGCGGAGTTTTCAGTTCATGGCTGGCGTTTGCAACAAAATCAATGCGCGCGCGTTCAAGCCGGCGAATATCACTAATATCAATCGCTACTAAAAGAATGCGCTCGTCGCGTCCTTCCAGATCGGGAATTCGTCCGCCGCGCAGGCGAATTGCAGTATTCTGATCGCCGCCGAACAGCACGTCGATCTGTTGTATTCCCGGAAGTTCGCGAACTTTATTCACAAAATCTTGCACTTTCGGATTGCGATTCACTTCTTCAAAAAGCCGGCCCGTCGAATCGTGCGGCGCGTCGAAAATCACGCGCGCGGCGCCGTTCATGAGTACAACGCGCCCCGCGGGATTTAATACAATAATTCCATCTGTAGCATGGTCGAGGATCGCGCGCAGTTCGTTTTGTTGTGATTCCGATTCTCGGAGTAGAGCACTCCGCCGCTCGACGAGCCCGTCGACAATTCGAGCGAGCTCGCCGATTTCGTCGCGCCGGTGGCTGCGAATCCTAACATTGTTGCCGCCCTGAGCGGCTTCGTGCGCCGATGCAACAATTTTTGAAGCGTCGGCCGACCACGTCCACGCCGCGAAGTATCCCGCGACAATACTCATAAAAATGCCGGCGCACGCCGTGAATAGTAATATAAACGAAACGTCAAGGCGTTCATCGCTCGACATTTCTTTATGAAGCAATCCGTCGCTCACGAAAAGAAATGAGCCCGCAACCGCCGCCGACGAGATGCCAGATGTTAATAAAAAAATCCGTTTATTAAATTTATTCATTCGTCGCGCAGGCGGTAACCGACTCCGCGGACGGTTTCTACAAATTCGCCCCCCGCGCCAAGTTTGCGCCGCATCGAGGTGACGTGCGCGTCGACCGTCCGTTCGAGCACGTCGACGTCGCCCGACACTTCTTCAACAATTTCAAAACGCGGGCGCACGCGGCCAGGCCGCGTCGCTAAGAATCGCAGAATCTTAAATTCGGTGATTGTTAATGTTACTCGTTCGCCGTCGACTTTAACTTCGTGCCGCCCCGAATCGATTTGTATCGATCCAATCTTAATAAACTCCGACTGCGATTCGGAGTGCGCGCCGCGCCGCAAAATGCTGCGCACGCGCGCGACGAGCACGCGCGGCGAAAACGGTTTTGTAATATAATCATCCGCGCCGACTTCGAGACCCGCGACTTGATCAATATCTTCAGAACGCGCCGTTAACATTAATATTGGGATTTGTGCCGTTCGAGGATTCGCACGAATGCGCTTGCATACTTCAAATCCGTCGATCGACGGAAGCATTAAATCCAAAACAACGACGTCGGGCGGATCGCGCTCAATGCTAGCAAACGCGAGCGCGCCGTCGGCGAAATGCTTCACTTGATAACCTTCGCGTTCGAGCGTGTGCCGAATGAGATCGGCCACGTCGCGTTCATCCTCGACCACCACGGCGAACCGGCTCATGCGCGGCTCCCGTTCACTACATATACGGAATTGTTAGCACCCATGCGCACAGAATACGCCGAGCGACGCAAAAAAACTCCGCGCAGCGCGGCGGGCGGGCGACGTTACTCTTCGTTGAATCTTTTATGGCAATGACCCGTTATCTCGTCACGTCCGCGCTGCCCTATGCGAATGGCCCGATTCATTTCGGCCACATCATCGGCGCGTACCTCCCCGCTGATGTTTATGTTCGCTACCGCCGCATGCGGGGCGACGACGTAATGTTTATATGTGGAACCGACGAACACGGCGTCGCGATAACCATTAACGCCGAAGCGCAAGGTAAAGATTACGGCGAATTTGTTAAACATTGGCGCAACGAGATCAAAACGACATTTGATGCATTTAACATTAAGTTTGGTTACGGTGATATTGAACAATTCAGCGGAACGAGTTCCTGTCCGCCGCACAAGGATATATCACAACAGTTCTTCAAGAACCTCGACGCGAATCAGTATCTTAATAAAAAAACCGAGAAACAGTGGTATTGCGAGACGAATCAAATGTTTCTCGCGGATCGTTATCTTGAAGGTACGTGCCCGTTCTGCGGCGCTCCGAATGCGCGCGGCGACGAATGTAAAAAATGCGGCCAGTGGATCGACGCGCTCAACCTAAAGAATCCGATCTGTAAACTCTGCGGCAATGCGCCGATTGTTAAAGAAACGGAACATTGGTATTTGGATTTGCCGAAATTGCATGAAGACGGGCTTGGCAAATGGTTTGAA
>JBJXHE010000141.1:0-6946 GCA_046160785.1 Planctomycetota bacterium | reverse complement strand
GCTTCGGACGCGCTCAAATTGTAAGGACTGAATCCGGGTTGTATACAATCCGTTTCGACCCAAAGAACCTGTCCATAATAAATATTGCCAACGAGCACGGGATCGTTAGGAAGCGCGGTTGTAACCGATCCGTACCCGAGCGCATCGCTAAACATATCGTACGAGAATGTTTCAATTGCGAAAAGGAAGTCGACGTGCAACGTGACTCCAATTCCGAACACGTCGCTTCCAGTGAAGTCCTGTGAATCTGTTACAAGCAGCGCGCCGAGCGAATTTGCGGGAGCTCTGTCGCTTCGGAATCCAAAACTAGTATTGCCAATATACGGCGTGCCCTCCGTTGTTAAATATTGAGATCCGTCGCAGCCCGGAGTGCCCGTCCCGTAGAATGAAACTCCGTTCGGATGCAAACTTATCAAATACGCCGCTCCGCCGAGAGATGTAACAGAATCCGTCCACGGCGCGCCGACAATGATTTCAGGATAACTATCATTATTCATATCCGCGAATCCGCCGACCGACGCGCCGAAGCGGTCGCCAATGTCGCCTTGCGATATATTATAAATTCGAGAGTTCGTTTTGCCGGAGATCACTTCCACAATTCCCGGGCCCGTGGGGATAATAAATAACATTTGCGTTCCGCCCGCGGCGTAATCGGCGCGGCCGTCATTATCAATATCTCCGACGGGTGCGACCGAGTTGCCGAGCTGCCAATTATTTGTAAGCCCGAAGTAGCTCTGCAGAATTGTAGCGTTTGCGCCGTTCATCACTTTACAGATGCCGCCGTCGGTAGCAAAAAAGTTGTCGCGGAACGGCGCGCCGATGAGACCGTCGACTTTTCCGTCGACATTCACGTCGCCCGCCGTCGCTACCGATGCGCCAAAGTTATCGCCGGCCGCGTCGCCGTTTAATGTAAATAATACATTACCGTTCGCTCCCGACAGCACGAGCGCACGCCCGGCGTTTGCACCATTTGTATCATTAAATGGAATGCCAACAATCACGTCGTCCTTTCCGTCGCCGTTCATATCCGTTTTCAGGCCCGCAACACTATAACCGTACTGATCGCTAACTGTAGAATTCTGCGCAATCCATAATAAGAATCCGGTTTTCCCAGAATAAGTAATCGCGTATCCTGCGTTGAGGCCGTACTGGCTCGACTTCGGAGCGCCAATAATATAATCGGGATAGCCGTCATCATTCAGATCGCCGGCGCCGTCAACCGCGAAGCCAAACGCTTCATTATTTACAACGCTCGCGATCGTCCACATCAGGTTTCCGGTGAGACCCGAGTAAACTGTAGCATAGCCTTCATTCGGCAGAATTGTATTCATCATCGGCGCGCCAACAATAAAATCCGCGCGGCCGTCGAGATTCATATCGCCCGCGGATGCTACAGAATGGCCGAAATTGTCGCCTTCGTTTCCGTGAAGTGTATATATAACAGAATTCGTGGCGCCTGAGCGAACTTCGACGCGCCCGGCGTACTCGTCTACAATTCCGGTCATTCCCGAAAAGTAAGAATGCGCTGCGTACGGCGCGCCAATCACATAATCCGCGGTTCCGTCGCCGTCGACGTCGCCGAGGATTCTTACGGACGCGCCCGCCTGGTCGCCTGTTACAAATCCGTCAATAGTATAATCCGTCATCGACGACACTGAGTACGATTTTACTTTTCCATAATGATTTGCAAGATTAGAAAGAGTCGGCAATCCATATATAATTTCGGACCGCGAATCATTATTAAAGTCGCCGCCTCCGGCGACCGAATAGCCCGCACGCAGATTCGGCGCCGTATGCGCAATTGTACTCGAAGTGGCGCCGTGGTGAATTCTAACATAACCCGCATTGGTAGCATTCGAAGACGACTCCGGCGCTCCCGCAACGAAATCATTGTTACCATCGCCGTCGTAGTCGCCGGCTGCGGCGACCGAGAATCCAAATGTGTCGCCGAGAGCGTTTCCAAGATATGTATTTAATAGCGCGGCCGTAACGCCGTTATAAACAAAAGTTCCTCCGCGTTTCGTTAGATAATCCGGAGCGCCGACTACAAATTCCGACTTTCCATCATTTGTTATATCACCAAAAAACGCAACCGACGTTCCGAAGTGCGCTCCGAACGCGGGGCCGAATAATGTATAATTTGTTCCCCATGGCGCCGCGCCCGAACGCATCATGATTCTTCCGGCGCCGGTGTTCGCGCCATTGTTATAATTGCGCGAACCGCCGAGGACGTCGGGGATCGCGTCTCCGCTTATATCAAATCCGCCGGAGACCGACCAGCCGTAGTTTTCGCCCGCCTGCGTTCCGAGGTATTCATGTAGTAACGCGCCCGCCGTAGTATACAAATAAACGCTGCCTTGATCGATGCCCGCGCCGTTGCGGAACGGCGCGCCGATAACAATTCGCGAAACGCCCGCGACCTTTCCGCCGTTTGCTATAGAAAACCCGAACTGGTCGCCGGCCGAAGTTCCATTAATGGTAGTAAGTACAGCACCCGTGTTTCCGGAGATAATTTTAACTTTTCCCGACTTGCTGCCGTTTGGACTCGCGAACGGCGCTCCCACAGCGAAGTCATCAAATCCGTCATTATTAATGTCGCCGAGCCCCGTGATCGAGTATCCAAATCCGTCGGTGGCGGCGTCTCCGAGTTTTCCGATTAGTAATGTTCCGTTGTTTCCAGAATATACACTGACGCGACCGGCGTCGATTGCGACCGAGTCGTCATTCGGCGCGCCGGCGGCGAAATCATCAAATCCGTCATTATTAAAATCGCCGATCAATGCAACGGCTTGGCCGAAATCGTTGCCGACGGAAGATCCGTAGTGTGTCGCGACGGTGCTCTGCGCGTGGCCGCCCGCCGCGAACAAAGCTAAAACTGAAAGTAATGAACCGAAAAAAGAAGTATGGAATCGTGAACGCATAGGTTTGAAAAAGTTCGAGACACTTTTCGAAGCAGATTCCGCACGAAATTGTTACTGGAATTCTGCGCCGCGCCGCGCTCGGGCCTTGCGCGCGAGCCGTAACAACCCGACGATTTATGAATGCCGCCGCGTGATTTGAAAACATTTGCAGCCCTCGCGATCGCCGCGTTTATGGCGGCAGCCGGCGACGGCGCCAGCCCGTATTCGCCGCACGTGATTAGTAATAAAGGAGCGGCGCCGATTGCGGGTCGAATTGTATCCGACGACAGCGCAGCCGAAATTGTTATTAATACATTTAATTCGAGAAATGTAACGATGACGCTCGGCGTCGAAAAGATCGCGAAAACGAAGAGTTTAAAAATTGATAAGAATAAAAACCCTTTGTTGGAATGCGTCGAACTCGCGCGAAAGGAAAGAAAACTCGGCGTCGAAGTGCGCGTCGAACGCGCGAAGATTCTTAAGGATGCCGGACTGAAAGAATTAGCAAAGGAAGAGTGCGTTCTCGCCGCGGTCCTCGCAGCGTCATTCGAACCGGGGGGCAATGCAGAATTAGCGAAGATCGTGGGCGAAGCCGAATGGAACAAACTACAAAAATCCGATCCACGGCTCAACGCAACCCTCCGTTCGAAGCTCGATCGGTATTTTACAATTGAAAAATTCGCGGACCGTAAAAAACTCCACGAGCAGCTCGCGAAAGAATTTAATTATACAAAATCGTTTTTGTATCTTGAACGAGCGGCACGTTCGCGTGAACAAAAAAAGGGGCGCCACGACAATCGCGCGGTGACGATGCGCTCAAAGGATGTCAAAGGCGTTTATACAATATTCGTCCCGTCGAAATATGATTCATTAACAATCACGCCGCTCGTCGTTGCGCTCCACGGCGGCGGCGCGGGTGGCAAAGACGGCTCGGCCGTCGTCGGCAGCGGACCCGACGCAATGAATTTTTATCAATCGCAGGCGGAGCGCCATGGTTTTATTGTAGTATGCCCGACCGCCGCCGCGGCGCCGTGGCCGTCGCAAGCGAACGACCCGCTGCTGATGGCAATATTAGAAGAAGTATCGTTATTATATAATATTGATGAAAACCGAATTTACTTAACGGGCCATTCGATGGGCGGTTTCGGAACGTGGTACTTCGGGCCGAAATATGCACATTTGTGGGCTGCGATCGCGCCGATGTCGGGCGGGGGATCCCGCGATCTGCCGCGTCTCAAAGAAATGGGAATGGGAATTTATTTGTATCATGGCGCCGACGACGACGTCGTGAAAGTGAATGATTCGCGGCGCGCGGGCGAAGCGATGCGAAAAGATGGGATGGATTTTGTTTATACAGAACTGCCGAAGTCGGGGCACGGATGCCCGCCTGAGATTATTGAAGAATGTTTCGATTTCTTCGAGGCGCACCGTCTTCACGCCACGCCCGACCGCTCCGCGAAAGGTAAATTTGAAATAACAAAAACGGCGCTGTCGTCGTTCGACCGGAAAGTGAATGATGCCGAAATTGAATACTTTGGCGATCCGTCGAAACCCGAAGCGAAAGACACGGTCGCGACGTGTATTGTTGATATTAAGAAAGGCGGCGGCGCGGCGGAGGCGGCGCTCAAAGTATTGATTGAATTAAATGATCCCGCGGCCGCGAAACCGTTAAACACCATTGCCGCGAATCCTAAAGAAACGAAAGATGCGCGCTGGATCGCGATACGCGGGCTCGAACACTTTAAAAACGCGGACTCGGTTTCTGTATTAATTAAAATATTGAAAGAGGAAGAGCCAAATTTAACAATTGCCGCCGCCGATGCGCTCGGCGCCATGGGCGACGCGAAGGCGGTCGCTCCGCTTCGGGAGGCGTTAAAGTTTTGCGAGCGTTTCCTGAAGAGTAAGATCACGGGCCCGTCGCGAATCGACTATGTCGACTACGACAAGGCCTGCAATCTCGCGGGCTCCGTCGTGCGCGCTCTGGGCGCGCTGGGCGGCGCTCCCGCCGCGGCGGAAATTGTAAAATTTCCTGGCGAGGGTTTGATCTACGCATCGTATCAAATCGACGCCGAACCGCGCGCGGGCCAGAATCCCGAGAAGCCACGAAAGAAGCTCGCTGCGATTGTTAAGAAAACTCTCGAACAACTCAATCAGTCTGTAACATTACCGTTTTTAGAAAAGCTCAAAAGTTTATCTTAATATCCTAAACTAAGTTTACTTATCCCCAACCCTTATCTGGTGAATCATGACGTTAGCGACTCCTCACCCGCATGGCACTTTTTGCTGGCCCGAACTTGCGACGACCGACGCGGCCGCGGCGACGAAATTTTATAGCGCACTTTTCGGCCTCACGATATTTGATGCATCGCCGAGCCCCGAAATGCGTTATTGGATATTACAACAAAACGGGAAAGACGCCGCGGCGGTATATCAAATGGCCGAAGAGCAAAAGGCAATGATGCCATCGGCGTGGACGATTTATGTAGCCGTTCCGAATGCGCGCGAAGCGGCCGTGAAAGCGCGCGAATTGGGCGCAACTGTTATGATGGAAGGAATTGATGTGATGGATTTGGGAAGTCTTTCTGTGATTCAAGACCCAACAGGCGCGGTCTTCGCGGTTTGGGAAACTAAGACTCACAAAGGCGCGACCGCCATGGGAACCGTGGGCACGTTTTGCTGGGCCGAATTGAATACTAACGATACGGCGCGCGCGAAAGATTTTTATACAAAGATGTTTCCGTGGAAAGCTAAAGAAAGCACGAATCCAGAAATGCCGTATACGGAGTGGGTGCTGAATGGTCAAGAAATCGGCGGACTGATGAAGATCGATCCGGCATGGGGCGAAGTTCCTCCGCACTGGAATTTATATTTTATGACGGACAACGTCGACGCGACGGTCGCGAAAGCTACAACTCTCGGCGCGACGACGTGCGTGCCACCCATGGATATTCCTAACGTTGGACGCTTCGCTGTATTGATGGATCCGACGGGCGCGGCATTTTCCGTTTTCCAGATGGCAGCCGGCCATAAGTAGTATTTGTTACGCGATCCAACACCTGGCGGCGCGATTTGTTTCGCGCCGCTTTTGTTTATATTACTTGTCTGACGGTTTCGATTCGGCCTGCGTTCGATGCGCCAGGAACTTAACAGTTGGGATTTTGCCCGGCTGCAGGTTTTTAATAATAACGGGATCCGCCGTGTAGCCTTCGGCATTTAACAGAACTTCCCAGTCTCCCGGAATAATATTATCAAAAATCCCATTCTCGGGAATTGGGTCGAAACCATAATGAACGCAGATCCGTTGACGTGGGAATGTTCCAGTTCCTCGTTGCGCGGGGATTTCTTTAGCTACCGATTGAATATCTACCCAAAAGTTTCTTAACGGATATTTTTGAACAGCATCCAGGGCTTCTACTTTAATAGAACACGATCCTTTCAGGCCTACGAGCGGAGGATTGGTTTCGTTTACAAGACCCGGCTTTACTCCACGGACAACTTTCTTTTCAAATCGCGGATCGTTAATTTCAATTGTATATTCCTCCTTCGGCAGATCGAGGAAATAGTAACGTTCTGCGCGGTCGTTCGGGTCGTGCTCCGTGAGCGGCGTGGAAGCAAAGACTTCGCCGTTTCTTCGAATCAACTTAACAAATTCGTCCGCGGGCGAAAACGCCGGTTCTCTCTTCCAGCGAAACTTAAACATAACGGCGTTTTCCTGCCAGCCCGCGGGCGGAAAGTAAGTAATAATGATCTCGTCGGTCTCGTCCGGATTAATATCAATTTTATCGCCCGCCGCCGTGCGGCGAATCTCATAATCCGCGTACTTTTCAGCGACACTCGCCGAGAGGTGCGTCGTGCCAAGCGGAACATTCTTAATAATAAATTCTCCGGTCTCCTTATTGCACTTGGCGCTTGGAATCACGGGCCATACATAACAATTTTCCGCATGGATTCGGGGGCTCAAATTTCGGAGATTCGCGCCGACGCTCCATTCATGGCCGGTCGGCCGATCGTTAGCATCGAGTACGCGCCCGCGGACGGTGGCGCCC
>JBJXHE010000140.1:0-11953 GCA_046160785.1 Planctomycetota bacterium | reverse complement strand
CGAAGGGCCCGATCAGCCGCCCGCGCGAAATCACAAACATTCGGTGGCACATATTAACAATTTCGTCGAGGTCGGCGGAAATGAATACAACGGAACCGCCGCGTTCCGCGAAAGCTAAGATTTCATTTTGGACGGCGGCGGCGGCGTCGACGTCGAGGCCGCGCGTCGCGTGGGCTGCTAATAATACGTCGGGTTTTCGCAGGAACGCGCGCGCCGCGGCGACTTTTTGTTGGTTTCCCCCGGAAAGCGAACGCAGGGGCGCGGCGGGGGACGCCGCTCGAATCTTAAATTGAACGATCGCGTCCTGGGCCAGCTGCGCGACGGCGTCTTTTGTAAGAAACCCGCGCGGAGCCGTTTTGTTAAGAACATCGTTGTCTAATAAAAGATTCTCGCCGATTCCGAAGTCGAGCACGAGTCCTTCGGCGTGGCGGTCGGGCGGAATCGCCGCAATGGACTTTGCAATAATTCGGCCGGACGACAATTTTCTTAACTTTAACAATGCCTCGATGAGTTCGGTCTGGCCGTTGCCGTCGACGCCCGCAATTCCAACAATTTCTCCACGGCTAACGGTCAATTGAATATGATCAAGCGCGACCGACCCAGTCGTCGAAGCGGCACTCACATTCTCAACCGATAACAATATTTCATCGAGTTGTATATTTCTCGGCCGCGCCGGTCGCGATATGGGGTGGCCGACCATCGCCGCGGAGAGATCATTAGCATTCGTTTGTGTAGCATCAACTTCCGTTACAACTTTTCCACGCCGCAGCACGACGACGCGGCTGCAAACGCTGAGCACTTCATGTAACTTATGATCCACCAAAACTAACGAAACGCCCGACGCTCGCAGGCGTTCGACGATAGTTAAGAATTCAGCAATTTCGCTGGGCGCGAGCGCCGCGGTGGGCTCGTCGAGTAATAATAACTTTTTCGGCGTCGCGAGAGATTTTAATATTTCCACACGCTGGCGGGCGCCGACCGACAGCGCGTCGCACGGCGTATCGGGATCGCCCGGATTTAAACCATATCGTTCATACAATTCTAGCGCGTGACGGCGAAGCAGCGATTTCTTGGGAAACGCGGCGAGCGGCGCCGCCAAAGCTAAATTTTCGGAAATACTAAATTTAGGAATGAGCGCTTCGTGCTGATGCACAATTCCGATTCCGGCGGCCGCCGCCTCGCGCGGCGAGCGAAAGTTAACAATTCGGTTTTCAAAATAAATCTCGCCGGAATCGGCGCGGACCGCGCCCGAAAGGATATGTACAAATGTCGACTTGCCCGCGCCGTTTTCGCCGACGACGCCGACGGTTTCGCCGGCCTCGACGCGCATCGACACGCCGTCGAGCGCCGCCGCGGCGCCGTAGCGCTTTACTAAGTTTTTTGCTTCGAGCAGCGCCAATTTTTTAGCAAGCTTTCATTTCGCTGTGTAACGAATCTTTAATTGTCCGGTTTTTATCTTTTGGTCGAGCTCGGCGACTTCTTTAATTAAATCCGCCGGAATTGTAGATTTTAACTTTTCGTTCCAGACGAGCCCGATCGCGTCTTCGCGGCGCGTCCACTCGATTCGCCGTCCGCGAAATTTGTTATCTTTAACTTCCTCGGCGACGGCGACAAACGTGCGAGGCACGTCGACAATCGCGCTCGCAACCACGGCGTTCGGCGCCGAGCTCGACTGGTCTTTGGTGCAACCAAAAGCTAAGACTTTTTTCTGCTCGGCCGCTTCAAGCATTCCGAGACCAGCCGCGTCGGCGTTGTGAAATAAAGAATCGCAACCGGCTGCAATTAATGATAACGATTGCGCGCGCGCGGCTCCGATGTCGTGCCAATTATTAACATACGTTTGACGCACTTCGAATTGTGGGTTTACACTTTTCGCGCCGTCCGCAAATGCATCAAATGCGCTCCGCACTGGAGGAATATCGACGCCGCCGACGCACCCGGCCTTTCCCGTTTTTGATAATTTGGCTGCGATGTAACCGCACAAATACGCGGCGTCTTCGATTCTCCAAACCATGGATGCTACATTTTCCGCGACGACGTCGGACGCTCCGGCACTCACGACGAATTTAACATTTGGAAATTCTTTCGCGACTTTGAGCGCGTAAATACCAAATTCAAAACCGTGGCCGATAATAAGCGTTGTTCCTTTTTGTGCATTTCTGCGGAGGCCGTCTTCAATTTCCGCGGGTTTCACCTGTTGTTGCGATTTCAAGGCGCCGAGCTGTTTTTCAATAGCTAATAATCCGTCCCACGCGATCGCGTTCCAGCCGTTATCATTGATCGGCCCCGGCGAGAGCAGCGCGACGCGGAATGATTCATTAGCATTCGTAGAATCCCCTGTCTTTTTACATCCGCAAAGAAGCGGCGTGCATGCACAAATAAAGGCGGCCCACGCTAATAGTAATATTGAGAACTTTTGAATCATGGCGGAAAAGGTAACCCGCGGCGCCGCCTTTTCGTACAATTCTTTTTATTAAATAAACGTTCGCGCCGACTCGCCTTCGCCGCGCGGCCGGTTCTTCGCGTTGAGAAGCGCGCGCGAAAGTTCGGCAACGCGGTACGGCTTCGAAAGCAACCCGAGCGCGCCGCGATGAAGCAAAGATTCCGCCGCGCCGGCGGCCGCGTAGCCAGTTGTAATAATTACACGAACGGTAGGATCGATCGCGCGCAATGCTTCAAATACTTCGACGCCCGACATCCCGGGCATCGTGAGATCGAGCAGCACAACGTCGATCGCGGAGCTGCCGCGCGCGCGCGCGACTTCGAGCGCCTCGCGCCCGCCCGGAACGGCGATAGCGTCGTAACCGAGCGAGGCAACCAAATCGGCAGTCACTTTTCTTAGTATCGGTTCGTCTTCGACGATCAATACAGTTCCCGAGCCTCGTAACAATTGAACGGGCGCGCGATTGACTAACAATTTATTCGTATAATTCTTCGACTCGGGAAACGAGATTTCAAACGTCGTTCCGGTGCCGATCTCGCTGCGGCACTCGATCGTACCCGCGTGCGCGCGAACTGTAGATAATACAATTGCGGAGCCGAGGCCGGTTCCCTGCCCCGGCGGTTTTGTAGTAAAAAACGGCTCATAAAGGCGCTTCATGACAGGAGGAGGCATGCCGCTTCCCGTGTCGGATACGATTACTACAACTCTCGAATCATTACCATTTTGCGCCGGGGTGATTTTTGTTGTAAACGACAGCCGCCCTCCAGAGGGCATCGCGTCGCGCGCGTTAGCGGCCAGGTTTAAGAATGCCTGGCGCAGCTCGGTTTCGTCGCCTTCGATCATGCATGGCCGCGGATCGAGGTTTAAAGTTATAATAATGTCAGACTGGAGCGTGTATCGAATAAATTTATGAATTTCATCGATTAGAATATTAACATTAATCGGAGCGCGCGTTCCTGGTGCCGTGCGGCCCAACGCTAACAATCTCCGCGCGAGTTTCGCTGCGTCGTCTGCAACGCTTTCAATTCCGCCGATCTCATCGAGCGCGGGCGCGCCCGCCGGCAGGCGCGTGCGCATAAGCGACGTGAAACCTACAATACTTCCGAGAAGATTATTAAAATCGTGCGCGATCACTGCGGCGAGGCGGCCGAGGTTGTCAAGCGTCTGCGACTGAAGCGCGCGCGTTTCGAGAGCGCGCCTTTCTGTTATATCCGAAATAATAACTACAAATCCGTAATCGCCCTCGCGCTTCGAAACGGAAACGGATGCATCAAATACGTCGCCACCGCCGCGGATCGCGCGCACGGAGCCCGTCCAGTAGCCCGCCGCCCTCGCGGATTCCATGCCGCGCGCCACAAGCGAATGCTCGGGCGGATCAAACAGATCGACGAGCCTGAAATTGGATACTAATGATTTTGCGCGGTCGAATATTTTATGAGCGCCACCGTTTGCAAAGCTAATGGTGCCGTTTTCTTCGACGGATAAAACGGCGTCGTGAACCGCGTCGACGAGTGCCGACCGCAATCGTAATGCTTCAAAAAGTTGATATTGCGAAAGCGCCGCCGCCGCCGAAAGCGCGAATCGTTCTAATACTTCAATTTCGTGCTCTTCGATTCTTTTTGTAGAATCTAACTCATAGACGCCGAGCACGCCGACGCAGCGATCGCTCACAACCAGCGGCACGAGGATCGCGCTCTGGATCTCTAATATTTTTTCGCGAAACGCTTGAATGGATTCCGCGGGGCCGGTCATCGGCGGAATTGTAATATTAACTTTTCCGTTCGAAGGATACAGGCGCCTCGGCTCGCGGTGCAGGAACGCTCCGCCAATCGCAGTCTTATCATCCACTTGAATCGCGATTCCGGCCGGCAGCGGAAACACGGGTTTAATTGAATATTGCGCGGCGGGTACTAATGATCCGTCTTTCTCCAAATAGAGCACTGCCGTTTCGGCCGCGGGCACGAGCTCCGATGCGCGCCGCACGATGCCTTTTAATAATTGTTCCGGCTCACGAAAAGTAGATAGTTCGCGCGTCGCTTCGAGGGCGTTTGCTAATTCTGCCGCGCGCCGTTCGAGTGCATTTTCGGCGCGCCGGCGGTCGAGATCGGTTGCTAAGAATTCGCCGATTGTTTGTAACGCGCTGCGTTCGTGTGTCCAGAGAGCGCGGGGCGTTCCGGCGAAAGCTAACAATACTCCGAACGGCTCATTCGACGTCGATTTTAGTGCTGATTTTAATGAAAGTGCCGCGAGAGAGTGGATGTCTCTCTGTAATAGATAATTTGCAAATGGAACGCGCGACTCATCGAGATTTGGAATTTCAATCGAACTGCCGGCCAACAGCGCGTCGTTCCATGGCGCGGGCTCCGGCATATTTGTAATATCATCAAAATGAAACACCGCGGGCCCGGCCGCGAGTTCGATCACCGCAGGAGCGCCGCGCGACGGCGCGCGGACGAATGCTAATAAACGCAGATCGAGCGCGTCGACGGCTTCATTGAGCAAGCGATCGGCGCGAATGGTGATGCCGGGCTCCGGAAAAATAGCGGATGCGACGCGACCTACCAATTCCTGAGCCGCGTCATCGTCGCTTAATAATCGCACGAAACATAAGATTCCGCGATTTTGTAAAGACGCTGAATAGTCGAATGTAAATAAAACAGGGAACCCGCCGCGCGAGCCCGCGGATTCCACGGATACAACAAATACGCCCGAGAGAGATTTTTTCGATGGCAGAATTTCGAGCCAGCGGCGGAAACGCCCGCGCGCGCGCGCGTCGAGAATGCTGGAGAAGTATCTGCCCGCGAATTGTTGCATTTGGATTCCGAGCAATGCTTCAAAAAGCGAATCTGAGAATAGTAGTGTTCCTCCGGCGTCGAGGGTCGCGAATCCCTGCCGAAGCTTCAAATCGAGCGACGCCGCCGCGTCGGCCGATTGTTTAACTAACAATTCCGAAATGTGCGCGGCGGCCGCTTCCGCACGAAATGTAACCATTTCAGCCGCCTCGTCTTTTTCTATAAAAATGAGTCCGGTGCACGGCACGGGGCCTTCGATCCGGCATAGCACGAATCCGGCCGCGTTTGCCTCCCACAAAAATGTTCCGAGCGAGCGCGAGTCCGGCGCGCCCGCGCGAAATGTAACAATATTATTATTAGCGAGCAGAAGTAAACAATCGCGGAACGTCCGCTCGGGACGCAGCGGCGGAACCGGTCCAAACGATTCGTGGCTTTCGTCGTCGCCGTCAAAAAAGAGGATCGACCTCGACGCGCCCGCGAGCCGCGCGAACCGGCTCGCAGTATTGGGTTCATTCGCAGCGCGCGCCATTGCCGACTCTTCGAATTATAACAAACTTATTGTTAACTAACTTTCTTCGACACCGTTTTGCCTTGGAGAAATAATGCTAAATAATCCCGGCCGCCCGCCTTGGAATCCGTGCCGCTCATATTAAATCCGCCGAATGGATGGGCTCCGACGAGCGCGCCCGTACATTTGCGGTTTAAGTAAAGATTGCCGACGTGGAACTCCTCGCGCGCGCGCGAAAGTTTCTTTTCGTCATTGGTATAAACGGCGCCAGTCAAACCAAATTCAGTATTGTTAGCAATCGCGAGCGCGTCGTCGAAATCCTTCGCGCGAATCACGGCGAGCACGGGGCCGAAAATTTCCTCCTGTGCAAGTTTACCTTTTTCGGGAATGTCTACAAAAACCGTGGGCTGTAGAAACCAGCCCGGCCCGGGCGCCGCGCCGCCACCTGTTAACAATTTACCTTCGCGCTTTCCGTGATCCATATATTCTAATATTTTCTTGCGCGCGCGCTCGGAAACGACGGGCCCCATCTTCGGATTTCGTTCCGCGGGGCCGACGTCGATTTTCTCAACTTCAACTTTGAGTTTCTTAACAAATTCGTCATAGACCGCGTTGTCTACAATTGCGCGCGAGCACGCCGAGCATTTTTGTCCTTGATAACCAAACGCGGCGGCGGCGACGCCAGCGACGGCCGTGTCGAGGTCGCAATCTTTATCTACAATAATCGCGTCCTTGCCGCCCATTTCGAGAACGGTGCGCTTCAGCCAAATCTGGCCCGGCTGCACCTTCGCGGCCTTTTCGTTAATATCAATTCCAACTTCCTTCGATCCCGTGAATGCAACAAATCGAACGTTAGGATTCGAAACAAGCCGGTCGCCGAGTTTGCCGCCGGGGCCCGTGATAAAGTTTAAGACTCCCGCGGGAATGCCGACTTCGCGCATGAGTTTAACAAAATCACTCGCAATCGTGGCGGACTCCGAAGCCGGTTTTAATACAACAGTATTTCCGGTGACTAATGCTGCGCTCGTCATTCCTACTAATATTGCGAGCGGAAAATTCCACGGCGGAATCACGACGCCGGCGCCGAGCGGAATATATATCAATTCGTTGCGTTCGCCTGCGACCGGCGTGACGGGCGCGCCCTCGGCGTAGCGCAGCGCCTCCCGCGCGTAGAATTCAAGAAAGTCAATGGCCTCGGCCGTGTCTCCATCCGCTTCGGGCCAATTCTTTCCGACTTCGTAAACCATCCGCGCGGAGAATTGATGCTTTCGTTCGCGCATGCGTTTCGCCGCTTCCAACAAATACTGCGCGCGCTTTTCAATGGGAGTCTTGCTCCATGCGGGAAAGGTTCGAACCGCGGCAGCGATCGCGCGGTCGACATCATTAACAGTTCCGGTCGGAAAGCGTCCAACGACGTGCATGGGATCCGAGGGATCGACCGAATCAAAAAGCGGCCGGTCCACGATGTCTTCGCCGTCGATCCACATCGAATGCACTTCATTACTAATGGCGCGAACGTTTTTTAGCGCAGTCTCAAACGCGCGGCGGTTGTCGGCGTCCCAGGGCGTAAACGGTTCATTACGAAACGGCGAAAGCGAAATTGTCATGGGCGGATTGGTAGTGTTGGGATCGCGCGCACTCTCGCATGCGATGCCGGGGCGGGCAAGGCAAAGAATAGCTTTCACTGGAACATTGCCACTTTAAAAGGGACACTTCTGACATCCCCGTTGCACCGAATGCTTCAGCTCGCAAATTCGAACGATATCAGTTGCCTGTCTCGCACCGAAATCTTAGGTGCGGAGTGCGTTCTTAATTTAACAAATAGTTCGCTAAGAAAAACCGCGGACCGGTTTTTTTGTGAACGATGCGGATCGGAAATGATTGAACATCATTGCAAAATTCGGTGTCCTAATTGTGGTTATATGCGCGATTGTTCGGATCCCCGTTCGGAACGCACGAAATTTCCGAGGCCGTCATAATTGTAATATTATCCGTAATATTTATGAACACGAACGAACAGCCCCAGGCTCCCGCGTCGAGAGCGTCGGAAGCGAAGCATTGTTATGGTTCGGCGGTTCATATATTAAATAATCCGTTTCTATTAACTTTACTTTCGCGTGTGGGTTCGGCTGCGACGAAGGGCCCCGAAGTCGCGGAATTGATACGAACGATTTATACGGTCATGCTCGCGGAGGTCGTTTCAAGGGAGCTTCCGGTGGTGAATGCTTCAAATCCGACGCGCATGTTTGCTAAGACTCCGCACGGGATTTATCGCGGCCCGACGCTCTCGCGCGAGACATCTGTAGTCATTGCGTGCGTGATTCGAGCGGGGATGATTCCGTCGCAAACGAGTTTTGAATTATTAGCAAAAGTTTTGGATCCCGACCGCATCCGCATCGACGCGCTTTCGATGGCGCGCGTGACCGACGCGCAGGGGCGCGTGACCGGCGTATCATTAGCAGGCTCGAAAATCGGAGGATCGGTGGACGGATCGATATTGTTAGTTCCCGATCCGATGGGCGCGACCGGCGGAACTGTAGTCAAGGCGCTGGCTCATTATCGTGAACATTACGGAACGCCCGACAAAGTTGTAGCGATTCCGATGATCGCGACGCCCGAGTACGTGCGGCGTGTTGTTAACGAAGTCGAACGATCTGTTATTTATACTGCGCGCCTCGACCGCGGCCTTTCGCCGCCCGACGTGCTCGCTACAATTCCGGGCGAGCGCTGGAGCGAAGAGCGCGGGCTCGACGAAAATCAGTATATTGTTCCCGGAGCCGGGGGCATCGGCGAAGTATTAAATCATTCGTGGTGCTAGCACCTATCTAATATGTTCATACGCGCCGTACTGATCGATCTCGACGAGACCATTTATGATGAGCGGCATTGCGTCAAGTACGCGCTCGAAAAAGCGTCGGCGCACGCGGTTTCTAAACATTCGACGATTCAGCGGCAATTGTTAGAAACGACGTACCTGACCGAAGCGAACAAACGGTGGGACGCGTTCGAAGCGGAGATTCGCATCAAAGGCCGAAGTGTACAATTAGATTCGTTGCGCGTTCGTGAAATGTGCTTCGCCCAGGCGCTCGCGATTTCGAATGGTCCGCCGTCGCTCGCGCCCGAACTCACGCGGTTCTACGGCGAAATTCGTAAGAATCATCATTTGTTATTTTCGGATGCCAAGCGGGTATTAGATAAATTAAGAAAACAGGCGTTTCTTGCATTAGTCACGAACGGCGGATCGACGTACCAGCGCGAAAAGATTCGCGCGACCGGAATTGAACACTTCTTTCATACTATTGTTATTTCGGAGGAAGCCGGATATTCGAAGCCACAAAAAGGAATATTTGAAAAAGCACTTCGCGAAGTCGGCGTGCCCGCGCACGAAGCCGTGATGGTCGGCGACAGCGTGGAAAATGATGTATCCGGCGCGCGGATCGCGGGAATGCGCGGCATCCTCGTCGTTCGCAACGGATCTAAACATCAAAAAGTCGATGTTACACAAATCTCGCCGCAGCCCGACGCAATTGTATCATCCTTGAATGATCTCATTAAAACGCTCACGGAATTCGCCGGTCAAAAGGCGTGATATTTATAATATCCTTTTGTAAGGACAACGGAGGATTTGGTGAAACGAAAAATTATTATTACTTTAGGATTCATAACAATTCTTGCCGCCGCGTGCGGCTCGCGCCCTGCGCCGCCGGAAATAACTCAAAACCGACACGCTGTTCCGCCCGGCGCCGAAGCGATTTCAATCGACGGCCGGCCTTTATATAGAATAAAACCCGCGGATGATAAAATTGCGCTGCTTGAGGCAAATCTCACAAAAGCGCGCGCGGACTACGAAAGAAATCCTAATGACCTCGAATCGATCATTTGGTACGGCCGCCGCCTTGCGTACCTCGGACGTTTCAACGACGCGATCGAAGTCTTTACAAAAGGAATCGAAAAGCATCGCAGCGCCCCGGAATTATATCGTCACCGCGGACACCGATTTATAACAATACGACTGTTCCGCAAGGCGGAAGAGGATTTAACAAAAGCCGCCGAGCTTGTGCGGGGACAACCCGACAAAGTCGAAGCCGACGGCGCTCCGAACGATCTCAATATTCCGACCAGCACGCTTCAACATAATATTTATTATCATCTTGGACTCTCCCAGTACCTTCTTGGCGATTATGAAAAAGCGCTGAGTTCATATCGCGAGTGTCTGCGAATTGCTCGCAACTCTGATTCGATGGTTTCGGCTCTGCATTGGATATATTGCATTCAGCGCCGACTCGGGCGCCACGCCGACGCGAAAGAAAGTTTGGCTATCGTTCCAGAACTCATCGAGAAATACGCCGAAATCATAGAAAACCATTCATACTATAAATTATTGTTAGTTTATCGCGGCGAACTCAAACCCGACGAGCTCCTCGGCGCCGCGGGTCCGAGCGGCGCGGCCGCGGCGTACGGCGTTGGCAATTATTTGCGCGCCGAAGGCGACGAGCACGGCGCGCGCGAAATTCTCGACGAATTATTAACTACCCATGAATGGGCCGCGTTTGGATATATCGCCGCGGAAGCCGATTATGTGCGATTAGGAATTCCGATTCCCGCGGTTAAGTAATATTAATATCTCGGAATCTTTACGTTCCGAGAATACTGTAACCGTTATCGACGTGAATGATTTCCCCGGTGATGCCGCGCGATTTGTCGGAAAGTAAAAATACAGATGCGTCCGCGACTTCGTCGGCGTCGGTATTCTTACGAAGCGGCGCGCGCGATTTGTGATGATCGAGAATTCTCGAAAAATCATTAATTCCGGCGGACGCGAGCGTTTTGATAGGTCCGGCGCTGATCGCGTTCACGCGCACGCCCGCGGGCCCGAGGTCGTTTGCTAAATATCGAACGCTCGCTTCGAGAGCCGCCTTTGCGACGCCCATCACGTTATAATTAGGAATCACGCGTTCCGCACCGAGGTATGTTAATGTTAACATACTTCCCGTTCGCCCTTCCATGAGCGGCGCCGCCGCCTTTGCAACCGCTGTGAATGTATATGCACTAATATCGTGAGCTAGTCTGAAACCTTCGCGCGTCGTTTGTAAGTAATTTCCCTCCAATTCTTCTTTCTTAGCAAACGCGACCGCGTGTACTAAAAAATCGAGCGCGCCGAAACGTTCGCGAACGTTCATAAACGTTTTTTCAATATTATGATCATTAGCAAGATCGCATTCGAGACACTCAATCTCGCCGGGAAGCGAGGCCGCAAGTTCGCGAACTCCTTCTCCGAGCCGCTCGTTTTGATAGGTTATTACGAGATTCGCGCCCGCGCTGGCCGACGCCTTTGCGATCGCCCACGCAATGGAGCGGCGGTTCGCCACTCCGAAAATGATCCCGCGTTTGTTTTGAAGCATTACAAAGATATACCAAATGCAACTTTGCACTTCTAGCTTCAACTGAAAAGTTGCACAATACGCGCATGCTTGTTTCACCTCTCAACGCTCATCTTAATATTACGACCGAAGACCTCGACAACGGGCGCGTGCGGCTTTGTATGGTTTGCGGCCCCGAATGGAAAAACGAAGTCGGACTCATTCACGGAGGCGCAATGGCATTACTACTCGACGGCGCGATGGGGCGCGCGACGGCGCGAACGTTAGCTACAAATGAAAGTTGTGCAACGATACATTTATCAGTTCAATTTTTAAATTCGCCGAGGACGGGGACGCTGTGCGCGGAAGGGTGGGTGGTGAAGCGGGGGAAGAGAATTGCATTTGTTGAGGGCGAGTGCACGGGGGATGACGGGCTAGTATTAGCGAAGGCGACGGGGACGTGGGTAGTGAGGTAGAGTGGGGAGAGTGGGGAGAGTTAGTAAGTGTGTTGGACAGGGATAAGTAAAGTTAATTATCGATATTTGTAGCAGGCGATGATGCGGTGCGGGTCGCGCGTGCTCGCGCGCATAACCGCGGCGCCGGAATACTAGTAAGACGCGGCGCGCCTGGACCACTGCCACGCTCGGCGATACGAGACCCGAAAATCCGCGCACCGATGCGCGCTGCGCGCGCGCAACCCGCACCGCGATTTGTTATGATACGGATTATTATGAATGGGATTGTTAAGAAATGAATTTTGAAGAGGCGCAGTGAATTAGTCCACGACGATGGGGGAGGGACCACGGCTTCAAACTAATAAACGACGCGGAGCGTCGTTTATTAGTTTGAC
>JBJXHE010000139.1:0-54054 GCA_046160785.1 Planctomycetota bacterium | reverse complement strand
TCGTCGGCGCGGGCAGCGCGGGGCCGACCGCCGTGATTCTGCCGTCTTCAATAATAACAGTTCCGTCGGCGATCGCGGGGCCGGACACCGGCACGACCGTCGCGCGAATGATAGCAATTTTCTCGAGCGGAGGAGACGGAATCGCCGGCGTTTTCGCCCACGGCGTCGTGGCGGCGTACGCGGGTTTCGAGGCGGGGCCTTCTTTTCTTAATTTTAACAATTCGGCGGCAAGATTTGCAAACGCATCGGTTCGTTCAAATTCGATTTCGCCGTCGACAAGTGTATATATACATTTCGCTTCGACCGACAGCGGGTGCGCGTCGAATATTGCTAAATCCGCGTCTTTGCCGACTTCAATCGAACCCATGCGCTTTTCAATTCCAAGCTGCATCGCGGTATTTAACGTGACCAAAGATAAACATTCGTCGACTGTTAACATTCCGTAGCGAATCGACTTGCCCGAGTCGAGATGAAGCCTTCGTATCAATTCGGCGCTGTCGCTGTTAATCGTTACATTCACACCCGCGCGCACCATGAGCGCCGCGTTGTACGGAGTCGCATCATAAGCTTCCATTTTGTAAGCCCACCAGTCGGAAAACGTCGAAGCGCCCGCGCCGTGCAACGCGATTTCGGGAGCTACTTTGAAACCTTCCAAAACGTGCTGAAGCGTTTTTACTTTAATTCCGTAATGATCCGCCGTTTCGAGTAACATTAATATTTCGTCGGAACGGTAGCAGTGGCTATGAATATCAACATCGCCCGAAAGGATGGATGCTAATGTTTCGAGGCGCGAGTCGCGGCGCCGCGGCGGCACAAACTCGCCGCGCGAGATTTTTTCCAAGTCGTCCTTTTTTTGTTGTATCAAATCTTTCGCTTCGTCGAACGAACGGCGGATCACGGCTTCGACGCCCATGCGCGTCGCGGGATAACGAAGCGGGCGGTTCGGATCGCGCCCGTTTGAACGCTTGGGATTTTCGCCGAGTGCGAATTTGATACCTCGCTTGGCATCTGTTAATAACAAATCCTGCGCGGTGCGGTTCCACTTGAGTTTAATAATCGCGTGTTCGCCGCCGATCGCATTCGCGCTGCCGTGCAGCAACCGCGCCGACGTGCAACCGCCCGCGAGCGCGCGATAAATACTAAGATCGTCGGGATTAATAACATCTCCAATTTTGCATTCCGCCGTGATCGAGTCGGATCCTTCATTCACATCGCCTTCGATGGCGAGGTGCGAATGGCAATCCATCGCGCCCGGAACAACATACATTCCGCGCGCGTCGATCACCGCGGAGCCTTCCGGAATTGTTATATTAGTTCCGATCGCGGCAATTTTTCCTCCGCGAACCAGAATGGACGCTCGCTCGGACGCCGGCGACGAAACGGGAATAACTGTAGCATTCGTGATCACTACATTTCCCTGCGTGCGCCTCGTCGGAATGCGTTTCGCCGCGGTTTCAACCGGCCACGCAAACGGGTTCGCGGGCTGCGACTCAACGGCAGGCTTCGACGCAGGCTGCGAAACAGCCCCGTCTTGTAATATTGATAAATCGGGTAATGTTAACGAAAACGCGACGAGCGCGGCCGCGAAAGTATATGTTAGATGATTCATTTGTTCATTCTCCTTTATTTAATATCTCCGCCGGTTTCGCCGCCAGCCTCATTGCGCGGGCGGCGGCGCCCGCCGCTTGGCTGCGATGCGGGCGCCTCGGAATCTTCATCGAGGTCGAACCGTTTACTACCAATAAACACGGCGCGAATTTTAGTGTCCTTGTCTCCAAGCACGCCCTTCATAATTGTAATGTGCGCGGGCCGGCCCGCCGCGATGCCCGCCGAATCGGCCGCTCCAAACAACGCGAGAGGAACTGTAGTGAGAGCGGGAAGCACCGCTTCCCGCGGGAATCCCTTCTCGACAATTTTAACAATAGCGCCGTGAATATCATTAGGATTCGCGAGCGCGCGCGTCGTGAACGCGACCGGAACGCCGGCTTTTGCTAATTCCACGGCGTTCATAACTCTTTCATCATATTTACGTTTTCGTTCTTGATACAATTCCGGCGAAACTTCGTCGGGATTGGGCCACACGTACGCGGGCGCCGAAGCCGGTTGCGTTTCTGCAGCTGGCTGAGTCTCCGCGGGTGCGCTCTCACTTTTTGTAGCATCTCCCGTTTTTTTCTTTTCATCCTCCGTTTTTTTCTTAGCAGGGTCTTTCGGTTCCGTTCCAAAATCTAATGATAATAAAACGGGAATTTGCTTCGACGCGAGAACATGAGCAACCTTCCACGCCTCCGTGCCGCCGGAGATCCACGGGCGTATTTGTAGTTCTTCGGATAATTGCAATGCGCGCCGGATTTGAGTCGCGGAATTAGCTTCAAATGCTACCGGCATTCCCTGATCCAAGATGGGTTCGACCGATGCTAAGATTGGGTCCACAGGAGGCTGTTTCATCAATAATGGCTTCTCGCGGTGCGCCTTCCAGCTCTTTCGATACCAATCCGCGTCGTATATCAATTGTCGAAATGTAGCAACTGCCCCCATCGTGCTCACGGGATAACCCTCCCCCGCCGCGGCGCGCAATTCGGCAATCATAAGAATATCGGATTTGATAAGAACTTCGCGGCGCGCTCCGCCGCTCAAATCCGCGAGCGCCGCGCGCCCGCCGATCGTCGCCGCGGGCGGCTGAAACAATGCTAATGTAAATCCTGCTTTGCGCCGCGCGCTCGCGGCGTCTTCTGATATATCTAATAATTGCACGGCGCTCGCGTCGGGGCGCACTCCTTTGCGATGGGATTCTAACATTCGCGCCGAAGCCTCGGCCGTCGCGTCGCGCGCGGGCCCTTCGTTTTTTAATATATCGGGAACTATCGCGGCGACGACGCTCGAATCTACAAATCCGGGATACACGGTGAAACCCTCGGCGTCGAAAACGCGCGCGTCGGGCGGCGCTGTCGAATTGTTATCAACCAATTCGATGCGCCCGTCGCGTATAACAATTCTCCCTTTCTCTATAATATTCCCATCTGCCGAAACAATCTTAGCATTCACAATGCAATGAACGTCGACCGCCTTCGAACCCTGCGCGTGTGCCGCGCCTGCGAACGCGGCCGTCAATGTTAATGTAGTTAATATTAATAAACGCGGAGATTTTTGGAACATGGGGACGCGTTGATACGCGAAGGCGCCCCCACTCCGCAATGATGCTTTTCACGTGAATTGAAAAAGAGGGACAGTCCCTCTTATGAAAACGGGGACTGTCCCCGTTACCGCGTTCGAAGAAGAGGGTCTGACCCCGTTTTTAGTTTTTACGTTTTGAAGAGTGAAAGGGTCTCGAACGAGCCGCCGAGGATTTCCTTCGCAGGGAGCTGAAGCCAATGTTCAAGAACCGACGCGTACACGCTCCGAAAATCAATTTTCATGGTCACGTCGCCGTCGTCGAGGTTTTCAAGATCGGGCGCGCCGCCGTGAGATCCGCCTTTCACGCCGCCGCCGAATAGTAACATCGGGCCCGCCGCGCCGTGGTCGGTTCCCGCGGAAGCGTTCTCGCGCACTCGCCGGCCAAATTCACTAAAAACCATTAATGTTACATTCTCGGCGCTGCCGCGCTCGCGAAGATCATTAAAGAACGCCGCGGCGCCCGACGCGACCTCTTCTAACAAAAACGCATGCGCCTCGGCCTGGCCAGCGTGTGTATCAAATCCGTCGGCCTCGATATGATAGATTCGCGACGTGAGGCCTGCTTCCATGAGCGTCGAGACTGTTGCTAATTTTCTTCCGAGCGCCGACGGTGGATACTTATTCTTCTTTCGATTATTGGATATATTTCTTAGTTTGCGCGAGAACCCGTACGCGTCGCGCGCCTCCTCGGCGAGCCAGCCCGAAAGACCGCCGCGTTTCTTGAGAGCGAGCGAATCTAACAAATTTTCAGTTTTTGTTAAATCTATTGATTTCAACGCGGAGCGTTCGATATCAACAATCGACGGAATGATGACGCCTTCTGACAATAACGATAACGGCTGCTCGGTCGAGCCGACGTGCGTCGCCGGAGCGAATCCTTCCTTTTTTTGTAGCGTGTGAGCGCACGCGTCGGCGGTGCGTCCGACCCAGCCTACGGAAGGAGCGATGTCGTCGAGCCGCGCGGTATGCCAGATTTCCATCGAGCGGAAGTGCGAGCGGTCGGGCTGCGGATAACCAACATTATTAATAATCGCCATTTCGCCGCGATCCCACAAATCGCGGAGGCCGCTCATGCTCGGATGCAAGCCGAGCTCTTTTGTTAATTTAACAGATGCGCCTTTGCCGATCGCGAGGCTGGGGCGCGCGCGATAGTAACGATCATCTTCGATCGGAATGCATGTATTCAATCCGTCGTTGCCGCCCGTGAGTTGTAATATAACAATCACGCGGTCGCCCGCAGCGCGCGACGCCGCGCGCGCGAGCCATTGCGCCGGCCCGCTGGCGGTATTGTATAATAATTCCGCGGCGAGCGCGCCCGCGGAAGCTGTTAACAATTCGCGCCGTGAGAGGTTTATCATGTTACGCGCAGTGAAATTCGGGCATGGTTAATATAACGCGCAGCAAATCGCGCCGCGCCGCGTCGCCGTTACGTTCCTTTTTAACGTTGTAATGATTCAACAATTCTTCGCGGACTTCCGCGGGCGCGTCGTTTTGTAATAATAGCGAGAGCGCGGCGCCGACGTCGCCGTCTTGATGACTGTTATTATCAAATAATTTCTTAACTTCAAAATCGCGCGCGAGCGGCCCGCCCTGCTGCGTTGCTGAAAATACAAATTGGACGCGCGCGAGCCACGTCGCCGCGTGAATCCACGATTTGTGGCCGTCCCAACCCTTCACGCTCGGCGGATCTAACAAATTTTGCCCCATCTCCGCGACGGCTCGCGCGAGCGCGTGCCCGCCGATGCGGCCGCCCAAAATGCGCAATGTACCAACTGTAAATTCAACGGGGCTTTTAACATTTACGCGATACGCGGCATCGCTATAAAAAAAATCCGATTGAAATATCTTTATCATTACAGAACCAATCGCGAAATCCTGCTCTCGCAATTCGCGCGCGACCGCGTTCACAATTTCCTCGGGCGGTTCCGGGCACACAAAGAATCTCAAAATCTTTTTTGCTAAGAATGGCGCGGACGCGGGATGCTCAATGCACAAATCCACGACTTCGCCCGGGCCGAACGCGCCGGTTTTATTAAATATTGTTTTAACACCCGCGTCGAACGCCGGAGTAAAACGGCGCGCTCGCCCGCCGTCGACGCGCCAGCCCGTGAACGCGCGCGCCGCTTCTCGAATATCCAATTCCGAATACTGGCCGCGCCCTAATATAAACAATTCCATCAATTCGCGCGCGAAGTTTTCGTTAGGTTTCCCCTTTTCACTTTTGATCCCGTCAAGATAAATAAGCATTGCCGCGTCGCGCGCGACGTCCTTCGCCGTCGAGCGAAACGAACCCGATCCTTTATTTAAGAATAATTTTATTTGCGCGTGCATCGCGCGCAGAGATTGCACTTTTCGCTGCGCGGTCGCGAAATGTCCGTGGAGGAATAATGCTAATTTTTCGCGGAACGGCGCGGCGGTTCTAACCATTCGCAGGAGCCACCACGCGCGAAGATTCTCTATATCATTTCCAGAAAGCGCGGTATCGAGCGTTTCATCGAGTTCGACGAGTGCGGAATCGGGGGGCGCGTTTACTAATCTTTCGGCGGCCGCCGCGGGGCCTTCTTTTATCAATTCCAGAATTTCATCGCGGCTTCCGCCGAATCCCGCGCGGCGTAACAGATGCGCGCCTGCCCGCTCGTCAAACGGCCGCGTCGCTGTGGGAACAAACGGTTTTAGTGTATTATCAAAACTCACTGTGAATCTATTGATATCGAATAGTATATATGCATTACTTTCGCGGGCGCGATTCGACGGCGGGCGTCACCGGCCCCGGCTCAAGATCAATTTTTAATTGAAATTGCATGCCCGACGGCGTCGCGACCGACCGAACCGCCGCCGAACGCACGAGCGACGCTAAATCTACTATTCCCGCCAGTTCGCGCGACGCCTGCGCCTTCGACTTTCCATTTTCTAGCATCGCGTTTGCTATAATTCCCGCCGAGTTTTCGTCTAGCGCTCGCATCGCTTCGGGGCCATGAATATATAATTCATCGAGCGTGGAGCTCGCTTTTGCAGGTTCGCTAACATTGACTTCCGTGCGCGGCGCCGCGGGTAATTGTAATATAACATCGCGCGCGAGTTCGTGCGTCGACGATACAATTAGATAATTACCTTTGGAACAGAAGGCGGGAGAAAAATTATATTCGAGTGCCACCTCTTCGTCTTCTTCGGGGTCGGGGTACGTCGAATAATATATCTTTTGTTCGCCGACGGTTTCCTCGGTGAGCCCGAGAGCGGCGCGGCCTTTTTGCGCGGCGTCGGCTGCCGAAAGTGCGATCGCCGTTTGAAACGCGCGGCGGAATCCTTCCGTGATTTTTTTTGAATCTTCCTTCACTTGTAACAAAACGGCGAACGCGGGAATCTTAACTTTAGGCGCTTTCGGAAGGTTGCTATAACTTTGCCGTGCTACAATAAAATGCGACACGGGCGTTAATTTTGGAAAGACGTCCTCGTCCATCCGACGGACGCCGAAAATCGTCGCGGCCGTTGTATTAAATTTGGAAAATTCAGCGTCGAGCTCCGGGAGTACAATTCCTTCATGATCATTCCAAAACGCGTTTACGTCGCGCCGAATCGTAAACGTGCCGATCTGCCGCCGAACGTTGATGTTCGGAATATTTACAATATCTGGAATAAATGTAGCTTTTGACAATTCCGGCAGCGCGGATGTATCCAATGTGACGTCGACCGAAGATCCGTTGAATTGTAGTGATCCCGCGAGCCACGCCGACCCGAGAAACGCCTGCTTTACGCCGCCCACGAGAAGCGCGGGAAAAGGCTCGTCCATCGTTTCGCGTTCGCGCAGGTTGGGAGCGTACAGTTTTGTAAATTGTTCAAAGTCAAACCACGCGATCACGTCGCGCCCCAAAAAACTACGAATCGCGCCCGCAAATTTATCATTCTTCATGAGCGGCGCTTCTGTTAATTCAAAACGATCCAGCGCCGCTTCGATCGAGGCGCGGTGATTAGATATAAATAATAAATCGCCGGCAATCGCGTGGAATAACTCTTCGCCGGTTCCTACAATTTCAACGTCGCCGAATTGTTTCATATTCTTTTTCTTAACTTGCACGGGCCCTTCGTGCCACTCGCCGAAAGACCGCACCTGAGCGAATTCCGCGAGCGCGTCGCGCACTTTTAACAATACCGTGGGATCGCCGGCGCGCGAGACTAACAATGCGTGGGGCGGCCCGGGTTTCGGATTTTTAGTAATCGACGCGGCGATGCCCCGCCCGAACGCCCCGTGAAACGCGGGTTCGAGATCGATTCCGAGCGCCGCGCGCAATGCTGCAATTCCGGTTATGAATCTTAACCCTTCGCCTGTTTTAATATTTTGCTGATACGACGGAAGGCTCTGCACTCGCTCCGGTACGGCGCTTTTCTTTAGCTTTTCGAGAAGCGCACCCGGATTCGAAACTTCAAAATATGCAATCGAATCGGCGGGCAAGAAATTGCAAAGATTCGAAACCCCGGACGCCGGCCGAACCGCGCGCTCTTGAAATCCGGCGAATGAAACGGCGAAACATGCAAAGATTATTCGTAACATATTTATCGTTAGGAATATTGGTGTTCTCAATTCTCGTACCGGCGAAGTGATCGATAAAATTCCAAATAATTCAAATTCAACGCGCCGCAGCGACACATTGTGCCGCGCCCGCTCGATCTTACTTCACCTCGACGCGCCGCGCGAGCACATCGGCGACGAGCGCGTGGCCGAGCGGCGAAAGATGCAAATCCAAAGGCAAATGTAGCTTGCTCTGATGCGGAGATTCGCGAAAAGCAGGCGTCAAATCCAATGTATCAATTCCAAGTCTTCTTAATAATTCGTCGACCTTTCGCGACGGTCGTTCCGCGTCGATCGACCGCCCGGGCACTTTCCAGAGTAACGACAGCCGCGAGCGCAACCCTGGGTCGAACACTGTCGCGAGAGGCATGATCGCCACCGTTAATGGTAATTTTTGTTCATTACAATAATCACGAATTTCTTTAAATACTTCCGACGTGCGCCGCCAGCCTATCGCCACCTTGTTGCGGCCCTCGGCCGTCGCGAGTTCATAATTATCCAATTCGATCAGTTGCTTTACTTCTAAATTATCCATTCCGAAATTTCCTTGTTTTTCATTAACAACGAGCGCGGGCTCGGCCCCTTTCAGCCTCCGCGCGGCGCGAGGAATTCCGAATGACCAGAACGCCGCTGCGAGATTATTTAACATTCGCATGGAAGGCGGCGTTTCTTCATATTTTGTTCGCGCTACGAGCCGTCCCGCGAGAACTAAATATGGGCGCTCGATGCGGCCTGCGTCGCCGACGTCGTTGCCGGTATAATAAATTATCAATACGCGCGTCGGACGAACCTGCGGAACGAGACGCCGCAGCGCGGAGAATTCTTCAATACAACAATAACCCGCGCACCCGGCGTTGATGACCTGTGCGCCGGCGCCAAGCCGTTTTTCTAACAAATGGCAGAAGGTCTCTTCATCGCGAACATCCGCTCCGATTGTAATAGAATCCCCGAGAACTAAGATTCGTTCTTTTTTACTAAAATCGGGTTCGGCGCCGCGCGTGCCGAGGCTGGTTGTAGTAAATCCGTCAAAGTTAAGATTCGGTGCGATTCGAAAACCCACTTCGTCATCGATCGCAAAAATCGCCGACTGGCTTGTCATCGGATCGGGCCCGAGCGCCAGGCGGCAGAGGCCCTCCACGAGCGCGAGAGCCGCGATCGCAACAACCAGACTCAATAGGATTTTATTTAGTATTCGCGGCATCGGCTCGGAACAACCCTATGACCTCGCATACCGGCGCTCGCGCGGCGTAAACTCTGTTACAAATAAAGAAACAGCGAATGCCGCAATCGCTAATACTTTTTTTCTCTTCAAAATGATTCTGTCAATATTACGGAACGATCAGAATATCGAGAGCATCGGTACACGTGAGACCCTGCGGACCGGCGGCGTCTACAAAATATATCTGCGCGAAGAAATGTTGATTAACAATTAGGGGATTGTTAGGAATGGCGACCGGGAGCGTCCACGCGCCTGCGGCGTTCGTCGGCGCGGTAAGACTAAACATCGTCGCCGGATCGATCCAAACGACAATTCCAAGAATAGCTATATTCGCCGCGGCCTCCGACACACCCAAATATGCAGTTGAATTCGACGGGCCCTTCGTGCCTTCAAAGCTAAAATTCGTATTTCCAACTTTCCAAACGCCGGTTGTATCTATTGTCGGCATGCCGTTCGAGCCCGCGACGCCGGATCCGTAGTGAACGGGTCCATTGGTTGTAACAACCGCACGGATACCAAAATCGCCGGTGATACCCGCGCTCTCCGCGGTTTGCCACGCAGACGGCGGAATTGCATATATCAGATTTTTTCCAGCTTGTATGCCATTCGTATCAGTTACTACCGATGTCAAACTTGTCAATCCCGCGTCTTCTTCAAATTTAACTCCGACGGAAAACGTCTGCCCCGACGAATACTCCAATTTCGCGACGGATACATCAACAATATCTTCTCCGGGAAGAAATGTAAGAACCGGCGACGAATACCGCGGCAGTCCGGGATTGGGGCCTCCGTTTGAATAGATATGAACGCTGCACTTTCGCGGTGTGTTCAGACCGAGCGCGTTTTGTATAATCACGCGGACTTCGCGAATGAATACAACTCCGTCGGACGGCGGAACTGTAAAAACCGACAATGCAATTTCATTTTTAGCAAATCCCGCTTGTACGGCGCCGTTTCCGCCCTGCGCAATCGAATCGTTTTTATAAGTAACGTCGTTTGCGAATGAAGCCGGCGCGAGCGTTAAGATCGAGACAAGAGTAATGAATAATTTGCGCGAAAAAGCGATGGTGCTCATAAGGAATAAGACTACCCAAGAGGGTTTATTGCGCAATGCTTCACGGAGACTTTTTTGAAAACAAGGCGAGGCGCAGATGCACCAGCGCCACTAGATACGACGCAGCATCGCGTCGGACAGCTACACGACGAACGAAACGAGGCGCCCTTTTATAACAATAACTTTCTTTGGTGTTTTCCCGCCGAGGTCGATGGCCGCGAGCGCGGCCGACTTGGCCGCGTCTTCTGTAGCATCTGCCGCGACAGTGACACGCGCGCGAACTTTACCATTCACCTGCACCGCGTATTCGACCTCATCTGTTAATGTTAGTTTATGATCAAATACCGGCCACGGTTCATAAGCAATCGAATCGCGATGCCCCATGCGAGACCACAATTCTTCGGCGAGGTGCGGCGCGAACGGAGAAATTAATTTTAAGAATATTTCGACAACGGCGCGCGGGCGCGGCGAATCGGTTGCGGCGATGGCCGTTTGTAATTCCATGAGCGACGAGACGGCCGTGTTCATCCGCAGTTTTTCTATATCTTCCGAAACTTTACGAATCGTCTGATGCAGCTTTCGTTCAAGATCGCGGTTTTGTAATATTTCATCTGTAAAATTTAAGATTCGGTCTTCTTCGCCGCGCCGCCCCTCTTCCATGACGAGGCGGTAGCAACGCTGCAAAAAACGATACGGGCCTTCGAGGCCTTTGGTATTCCACGGTTTCACCGCTTCGAGCGGCCCCAGAAACATTTCAAATATGCGAAACGCATCGGCGCCGAATTCGCGCAGCACGTCTTCGGGATTAACAATATTTCCGCGGCTCTTGCTCATTTTCTCGCCGTCTTCGCCGAGAATCAGCCCTTGATTAATTAACTTTTGAAACGGTTCGTTGGTTGTTACAAATCCCAAATCAAACAAAACCTTGTGCCAGAATCTTGCATATAACAAATGCAGCACGGCGTGTTCGACTCCGCCGACGTACAGATCGACGTTTTTCCAGTATTGTTCTTTCGCGGGAGCCCACGCGGCGGTTTCGTTGCGCGGATCCATGAAACGCAAATAATACCAGCACGAGCCCGCCCACTGCGGCATCGTGTTTGTTTCGCGTTTCGCGGGCGCGCCCGTCGCAGAATCTTTAGTATTCACCCATGATACAATTCCGGCGAGCGGGCTTTCGCCGGTGCCGGTCGGTTCATAACGTTCGACGTCCGGCAACAAAATAGGAAGATCTTTATCTTCTACAGGTGCATTCGTTCCGTCCGCTAAATGTATAATCGGAATCGGCTCGCCCCAATAGCGCTGCCGCGAGAAAACCCAGTCGCGCAATTTGTAGTGAACGGCGCGTTTTCCGAATCCTTTACGTTCAAGCCACTCGCACATTTTTTTCTTAGCATCCGCCGTCGCGCAACCATCGAGAAATTTGGAATGAATATTCATTCCGCTTCCTTCGAACGCGGCTTCCTCCACCGGACGCTCCGAACCTTTGACAACTTCAATAATCGGAAGTTGATACTTTTTCGCGAACGCGTGGTCGCGCTCGTCGTGGCCGGGCACCGCCATGATCGCGCCCGATCCATAGGTTGCTAATACATAATCCGCGACCCAAACAGGAACGGCCTTGCCCGTCGCCGGATTTGTAGCAAACGCTCCCGTGAATACCCCGGTTTTTTCTTTAGCAAGGTCGGTTCGCGCGAGATCCGTCTTGCGTTTTGCAGCTTCCTGGTATGCTACAATTTCGGACTTCCGCTCCGGAGTTGTAATTTTATCAATGAGCGCGTGCTCAGGCGCGAGCACGCAGTACGTCGCGCCGAACAGCGTGTCGGGACGGGTTGTAAAGACTTCAAATTCCTCCGGCGAAGCCAGCTTCGGCGTCGCAATCTTAAATATTACTTTTGCGCCCTCGCTGCGGCCGATCCACTCGCGCTGCATTGTTTTAACATTTTCCGGCCAGTCGAGGCCGTCGAGATCGTCGAGCAGCCGGTCGGCGTATTCTGTAATCTTAAGAATCCACTGCCGGATGTTTTTCTTAACAACGGGTCCGCCGCAGCGGTCGCAAACGCCGCCGACCGCCTCTTCATTAGCAAGGCCGGTCTTGCAGCTGTCGCACCAGTTGATCGGCGCGAACGCTTCATACGCAAGACCTTTTTTGTATAATTGAAGAAAAATCCACTGGGTCCAGCGGTAGTATCCCGGATCCGTAGTATTGACTTCGCGGCTCCAATCATAACTAAATCCGAGAGACTTCAATTGCGTGCGGAAACGATTAATATTATTTTCCGTGGTCTCGCGCGGATGCGTTCCCGTTTTGATAGCATAATTTTCCGCGGGGAGCCCGAAGGCGTCCCACCCCATCGGATGCAACACTACAAATCCATTCATTCTTTTGTAGCGTGCGATGATATCCGACGCCGTATATCCCTCCGGATGCCCGACGTGAAGGCCGGATCCCGACGGATACGGAAACATATCTAAAACGTAATATTTAGGTTTGTTCGAATCCTCAACCGTTTTAAACGATTGATTTTCGTCCCAGTATTGTTGCCATCGCGGTTCGATGGCGGCGGGGTCGTATGACATAGAAAGCGCCGAAATGGTAACGAATCAAATTCAATATTGAAGATCCGGCGAACGCCGAGGAATGAGCCGCAACAAAAAAAGGCGCCGCTTGCGCGCGCGCCCTTCGAGGTTCCCGCGATTCGGCGGCAGCTGCGCGCCGAATCGAATCCTACTAATTCGCGATTGAGTTACCTCGCCGCGACGGTAATCGGTCCGAATAGTTGTGTCGCACCATAAATATCAACTGATTCGAGCCAATATTTATAGACGCTGCCTTTCGTCACGCGGCGATCGGCTTGTGAATAGTTAGCTCCCGTGATGGGGCTGCCTAATGCAACAATCGGGCTTTTATTAATCTGCATCGCGTTCTCGAACGACGACTGCGAACGGTAAACGTTAAAGTAAGCGTTGTCGATTTCCGACGACGTGGTCCAATCTAACTTAACCGCGCCGCCGTGAGATACTACTTTTCCAGTGAACGATTCAATTTCCGCGGAGAGCGGCGACTCGACGATAATTGTTATATCACATTTCGTGTGATCTTGGGTATCGAGGTTGGCCGCGGTGAATTCCACCTGGAATTGCATTCCGACATCTTGCGGAGTCGGCGTATAGCAAAATTGTACTTGTACGGAGGGATTTCCCGACGTAACAACTGGGGGATTTGTAGTCGCGCCAAACGGAACGTCGTTCCAATCCAATATTACAAGCTCTTCATCCGGATCAAACGCAACGATGTCAAAACATAGTTGATTTCCGGGAGTTGCAAAGAAAACTTCATTGCACGGCGACGGCGGAACGAAGAATGGAATGGTATCCTTGGGATCACCGAGAGCGCTTCCGAAGATTACAGATGTTGCTAACGATCCAGCGGCGAAAATGGAAGCGAGCCCGATGGTTGCTTTTGAGAGTGATAGATTCATGTTGATGGTTAGGGAAGAGGGATAGTTAATATTACATTACGGTTTTCCAACCGAAGCCGGATCGCCGAAAAGTAACGATTGCCAAAGATTGTCTTCGTGAATTCCTGCTTGGAGATAGGCGTCGACCTTGCCGCCGGTTGTAACAGATCCAAGATTCTGCCCGGCGAAAAAGCGGTCGTATGTGTATGAAGCGAGCGGCGTCAATTGCGATAAAAATCCGAGGCCCGCCGACGCGAAACACCCGTACGAACCGCCGAGGTTTGATAAAAGTAATGTTTCCGCCATGCCGTGCTGCGTCGTTGGGCTCGCGAAATAACCATTCGAACAATTGAGCGCGATCGAGAACGGCAGCTTCGGAGAATTAGTAAATATTGCGGCGTCGGTCATATTTAGATTCGAACTCCAGTTCGAAAACGACCCGTGGCCAAGATAAGTCGTGATCGCCGCGCCCGCGTTGAATTCAGCAATAATCGCCGCTTTTGTAGCAGCCGTGCCCGAATACAAATCGGCATAAATCTTATGAACTGTAAAATTCGTAGGGACGTGCCCGCTCGCGAGCGCGTCGAGCCCGGATGTAAACAATACACCTTTATCACTAAAATGGCTTACTGTAGTTTTCCACGCGCCCGGAGCCGCCGCCGACTCGCGAGCGAGAATCTTCGAAACCGCGGCCGCAACTTCTGTAGTATTCGCGGCGGGAATCCGGCCGACGTTCATTTCGGGCAGCGGATCGTTTCCGACGAGACAAGCATAATAATGATCCGTCGGCACTTCGCCGTCGATGTTCGTCGAGATCAGCGGCGCCGGGAGTTGCGACGCAATATTAGTTAATAAATTGTTAAGCGGATCAATTGTGGAATCTCCTACTAATAATACGCTCGCGGGCGCCGGCGCGGCCCAGTCGAGATACGCCGAGCGCAGGAATCCGCGAATCGCCTCGGGGCCATAAATTCCGTAGCCGAATTGATCGAAGACTTGTTCGGATGATATAAAAATGGCGCGCAGCCCGTCTCCCGCGCGTTTCTGTATCAATGGGTCAAGAGACGATTTGTAACTTTGCGGCGCGATCACAATCCAATCCGCTCCGGCTGCGGGCGTGTCGAAGCGCGGCGCCGGGCTCGAAATCTTAAAGGGCGCTTTAATCTTATTCTCAGCGAGGAATAGATAATTTGATTCTCCGCTCGGTCCAGCCGGCGGAGTCGTAACGGTAACGCGCGCTGAATAGAGGCCGGGCACGCCTGAAATGATAGCATTCACGACCGGCCTCACGGCGCCGGGATCGGTAACATCGAGAACGATAATATTCGGATTTGAAAACTTGCGAACGTGAAGCGTCACGTGCTGCGCGCTCGGATAATTAATGAACAATTCATCGGAGTACGAAGAGAGCGTGCGCAAATATTCAATTTCAACCCAATCAATATAGATTCCGTCCACGAGCGCGCCGGTATCATTAACTTGCTCGACCGTCACCGTGTTCGTGCCGCTCGTAATCAACGAATCCGAAATATAAACATTGTGAAGGAAAGGAACCATTCCGTCCCACGTGGCGTCGGAAACCACGGTACCGTTATATTTAACTTTAGTATGGTGGTCGGGATTCTGGGTTGTATTGGTATAACCATGGAGAGACGCTCGAACGCCAATTGAATTCGCACCCGCGGCCGGCAGAGGATCGAGAAGTTGCAAAGTAAAACTATTCAAAGACGGCGCGAGCGATTTTTTATAAAACCAATGATCTTTGCCTTCTCCATTTGGCATCAATTGATAATAGGATATATCTAATTCGGCGCGGACAGTTTGCCGGAATGACGGCGCGAAGCTAGCGTTCGGATCGACCGTCCCGTCGATGCTGCGCCAGCGCGCGGCGGCGCTTGCCGTCGCGGCCTCGACGGCGAGCTGCTCAAGAAAATAAGCATTGTTGCGCGTATAGTAATGATCGGCAGGCTCGCCGTAGAAAAGGATCCGATCATTAATATCTAATATTCCATCGCTTTCGCCGTCGACGCGGATCGGTACCATCTTGCCGAGATGAAATAACGCAACGCGCCGCGGGTCGACTACAGAAGCCGGGATTCCCGCAGCAACGAGGTCGGCGAGTTTTATTTGATATAACCCTTTTTCTTTAACTTCAATTTTAAGCTGCCACTGCGGCTGCGGCATTTGCACGGAGCCGAAGAGCGACGGGCTCGCGGCCGCAGGCGGCGGAGGCTTTTTATGCGAAGGCGCCGCCGGCAATAGTAGCGTTCCGCCGTGCGGCGGCGGCGTGTGTACAATTGTAATATTAATGAACGGCACGTAATGCACCGTGCTCGAATGCGGCGACGCTTCCACAGGCTCAACAAGAACCGACGCGACGCGGCGCGCGCCGTAGTGCCCAACATATTCAATCCGCGCCCACGCGTGCGGCGGCGCCGCGGCTCCTGAATTTACATCTGGGTCAATTGCAACAATTCGCGGCCCGCCACGATTGGATCCGCTTGGATTTGTTATGGGCGCGCCGACGCTCTCGGCCGGCACTAATTTTGGCGCCGCGCGCAAGCCGGGAATATTTATAAATTCTTCGCGCGCGTTCACGCGAATGGATACATCCACGCCGTCTGGAATATCAACGAGCACGCGCTTCGTCGGAACTACAATTCGGCCGGGTTCGATCCGATGGCCGAATCCCGGTATCGTTAGCGAAGGAGTCGCAATGCCGCCAATATCAATATGATCAATAACGGGTTTTTGTAAATATAACTGAAACGAAGCCTCGGCGGCGCCGTATTGTATCAACGGTTCCTGCGCGAACGCCGGCAACGCCAGTAGAAAGGCACTGACAAGCCCTGACATTTTCCGAATCATGGGGTGGGTGAACGCGTAGCGCGCCTAGATCGAACGGTCACGCGTTAAAGAGTCACCGCAGAATTGCGGACCGTCAATTTTTATTAAGGACGCGCACAATTTTAATTAAGTGCGCGGCGCCGAAGGGCTTGCCGCGCCTGAGATTTCGAGCGGTCCTTTCACTCGAATTTCCCGCTGCGGAAGCGCGATTGCAATGTTCGCGGCGGCCAATGCATCAAATAACGCAAACCTAATTTCAGATTCAACTTGAATGCGAAGAGCGACCTCCGTCCAAAATTGTAATTCGAACCCGAGAGTTCCCTCGCCGTAGCCCAGCAGCACGACCTGCGGCGGCGGAATTGTTATTACCGCCGGATTCGCTTTGGCGGTTGCGAGCAAGACTTCGCGAACGCGATCGGGAACCGCATTCGCGGCTGTATCAACGCGCACCGCGCCGCGAACGTGCGGGTCGCGCCCCGTGTGATTCACAAGACGCTTTCCAACAATGTCGCGATTGGGAATCAAGATTTCATGATTCTCAGCCGTTAACATTCGAGTCGTCGTAATTGTTATATCAATAATCGTCCCGGTGCGCCCCTCGGATTCGATTTCGTCTCCGACCTTCACGGGCTGCGTGAATAGTAAAATCAGTCCGCACAAAAAGTTCGATGCCGTTTCTTGCATTCCGAGGCCGATTCCAAATCCGGCCGCGCCGAGAACAATAGCAAAATCCCGGATTTCAAAACCGATCGCCGAAAGTGATATAAAGAATCCGATCACTAATATTAGATAGGAAGACGTCACGGCGATCGCGTAGCGCGTGCCGACCCCAGACTTCGCGTTGGCAACGGCGAATAGTTCAATTGCGCGGCGCACCCAACGCGCCAAAACGACGGAGGCGGCGATAAACAATACAAAATAAAGAACATCAGATACATTAAATCGGCGGCCTCCCACGAGGCCGACGTCGACGGCTTTGAGCTCGCTCACGCCGACGCGCAGCAATGCTACAAATGCCAGGTAGCTTCCGATCGCAAAACCGGTCGAAATGAGAGACGTGACGACCGTGTTCAGAAACGCCTTCCGGTCATTTGTTAATTGCGTTCCGGCGGGTCCGAAGTGGATCCTTTTTATTATTTCATCCCAAATTTCAATCGCGCCGCCGCGGCCGAGCGCCGCTAATAGTAATATTACCGCTCCGCCGAGGGCGATGGATTCCAAAAACGTCGCGAGAAACTGGAACCCCGCGAGGTGCGCTAAGAATAACGCAATCGTACAGAATAGCGCGATCGCACGGAATCTTAAGTATACGGCGCGGCCGATTTCGTAGGCGTGGTTTCTAACAGTTGGAACCAAATTATCCAATACCGACTTTCTTACAAAAAGGAGCACGATCGCGAGCGTGATAAGTCCTCGCTCCGCGTGATCGAGTATTTCCATGAAGCCCGGATTTCGCTCACCGTAGCCGATGGCATCTAATACGTTCCGCGGAATCGCGACGGCGAAAACCGACATCGAAGCTAATAATGCGATTCGCGACACATAGCGAGCCGTTGCATCATCAACAGGCAATAATCGGAGCCTCGAATCGTCAGGGCGCAGCAGCGCGGCGGAAACGGCTAATGCTAGTCTAACAAAAATAATAACAATCACGCTTGCGTCGACGGCGCGAACGAGCGCGGGCGATCCGCCGGCAAGCCGGATTCCGATGACGGCCGCAATCACTACAAATCCTGTCAGCGCCATGCGCCGGAAAATGCTCACGCCGAGGCGTTTTCCGCGGTCGACCAATGTTAAATTTCCGGTAACCGGCAGCGACGCCGCGAATCGCAACGCGAGCTTCCGCGCGATCATTAATAGAATCGCCGCGAGCAGTAGCAATCCCGACCCGCCGAGGATGGTTGGAAGATTCTTAGTATCAGATACAAATGTTTTTGTATTCTCGGCGAGTTCATTAAAAAACACGGGCGCGTTTCGAGCGGCGATGGCGGCGTCCGCCGCCGCGGCGCGCAGCGAGTTGAGGCTCATTTCGCGTTCGACTCGGATGAAAAGTCCGCGAGACCGGACGAGCTGCTCTTCCTCGTGAAGTATATCAAATAACCTTTGAATCGCCGTCGCGCGCGCGTTTGCTAAGTCTGCGAGCCGGTTCGCGGCACGCGACCGCGCCGACGCCGCTTCCTTAACATTCGCAACCTTAATATTAAATTCCGATTCGAAAGCGTCGAGCGCGGCGGGCTGCGCCGTTCCTTTTGTAATTTCTAATTTTAATTCTTCGATCGCGGCGTCCTTGCCGCGCGGCGCGCCGGATTCGAAGTCGCGCGCGACGTCGCGAACGTCCTGGCCCGCGGAGTTGCGCGCGCGCGATGCTAGCGATTTTAAATCTGACAATTCGTCGGCCAGATCTTTAACATACTTCGAATCTAACAAATCCCGAATGGCGCGGTGCGTTTCATTCCATCCGTCGGAACCCGTCGCGACGTCGGCTTCGAGCTGGCCTTTTAATGTTTGTAATCGCAAGCGCTCTTCGGCGAGCTGGTCTGAGAGCGTGCGGTCGACCGCCGTCGACAAGGATTTGTAGCGATCTTCCCACGCGCGCACCGAGAGTTCCGCGATGCGTTTGTCGAGCGCCGCGAGGGCGCGCGTGCGTGCGTTCGGCGCTTTTTGTACTAATTCGCGAAAATTAGCTTCCGCCGCGCGCGCAGCCGCCAGCTCGCGTTCGACCGCGTTTTTGTGAACTTCAAAATTAGTATTATATTCGCGCGTGCGCCGCGCAAGTTCGAGTTCTTTAGCATCGCGCTCGAGGCGGAGAATAGATATAAATTGTGAGACGGCCGCTTCGCGCCTGTCGAGTAATGTTATAAATTCGCGGTGCAGCTCGCTCGCGAGCTCGATTCTTTCATTTTCAAGACTCGCCGCTACGGGGCCGAACGCGGTCGACCCCGCGGCGAGCGCACGGCGCGCGCGCTCCACTTCATCAGCCTCGAGCCGAACGCGTTCGCGATCGGCAAACGCGCCGCCCGCCGCCAGCCGTTCAAATATAACTAATTGACTTTCGATTTCATACAATTTCGCGCGTTCGCGTTCGATCGAAGACTGCAATTGCGCGAGCGTCGCTTCTGTAATATTACTATCCCCGGGCGCCGCGGGCTGTTTTGATAGTTCCGTTTCTCTCGTACGCGCCGCTTCCGCGGCCTCGCGCCGCGCGGGCAAAGCGGCCAGATCGCGTTCGAATGCTTCTTTTCCTTTCAGTAATAATTCAATTTCAGAAAATATATCAGATTGCGCGCGCAGGATTTTCGATTCATCCACCGCCGCGAGCCCGCGTTTTGTAGCTTGTTTTTCGCGTTCGTCGGCGAGCAGCCGGCGCGATTCGCACTGTTTCGCCGCGTCGTCGGACGTACGCGGAAAATGTGATTGCGGGAGCGCCGCCTGGAACAGCGGAACGCACAAACTGCAGATCGCTAGTAGAACGTTGAATCTCATCGCCGGGGAATTGTGAACGAGACGGCGCGTAATACGAGCCTCACATTTCGCGGCGTGTGTTGGCTCGCGTAATCTCTTCGCCAATTATGACTGAAATTCGCGAACTCACTCTCGGCCACAGCCCCGACCCCGACGACGCATTTATGCATTACGCGCTTGCGGCCGAGCGCCTCGACACAGGCGAATTTCGTTTCAAACACATTCTCGAAGATATTGAAACGTTAAACAAACGCGCGCTGCGCGGAGAATATGATATTACCGCCGTGTCGATCCACGCGTTCGCGTATTGTATGGAACATTATATGTTACTTCCGCACGGCGCGAGCATCGGCGATCGTTATGGTCCGAAAGTAGTAGCAAAGCGTGATTTTAGCATTCGCGATTTAAAGAAAACAAAAGTAGCGATCCCCGGCACGATGACGACGGCGTATTTGGTGGCGCGCCTCGCGATTGGCGATTTTGATTATGAAATTGTTAAATTTGATGAAATCATGGATCGCGTCGCGAACGGCGAGTTTGGCGCCGGACTTATTATTCATGAAGGCCAGCTCACATATCAACAATTGGGATTGCAACAAATCGTTGATCTCGGGGAATGGTTCGCGGGCGTGACGGGCGGCCTGCCGCTGCCACTCGGCGGAAATGCAATAAAACGTTCGCACGGAAAAGACATCCCGCGAATTTCCGGATACTTAAAAAAATCGATCGAGTACGGCCTCGCGCACCGCGACGAAGCCGTTGCGCACGCCATGCAATACGGGCGCGGATTAGATACAAAATTAACGGATAAATTCATCGGAATGTATGTTAACGATTTCACGCTCGACTACGGCGAGCGCGGCCGCGCGGGAGTCAAGGAATTGTTACAACGCGCGCAGACCGCGGGGCTCGTGCCGGGGCCGCTGAATATTGAATTTGCGGGGATTGAGTAGAACGTCTCCAATCAATTCCATGAATTGTTGAACCCGCCGCGCGCCGGCTGGCATTCGCGTACATAATCACCAACGCCATGCCAGTGCCGCCCGCAAGACCCGAAAGACTGCTCGAACACGACAAGTTCATACGCAACCTCGCGAAAAGTCTGCTTGCGGATACTCATGATAGCGATGACGTTGCACAAGAGTCGGCGATTCGTGTGTGGCAAAACTTAGACTCGACCGCGGATTTTACAAATCGAACGCTCAGGAGCTGGATCGCAACTGTAGTTTACAATTTTACGCGGCAGTTTCGCCGCGCGGCGGAACGCCGCATTCGGCACGAGCGCGCGACGCGCGAACATTTGTATATTTCATCGCCCGCTGAAGTCGCGGAGCGCGAAGAACTGCGGCGGCGCATTGTAAAGGCCGTACTCGCGCTCGATGAGCCGGTCCGTAAAATTGTTATATTACGCTTTTACGAAGGCTTGACGCCGCGGGAGATCGCGCGTCATTTAGATATTCCGTTCGAAACAGTTAGAACGCGTCTGCGCCGGGGAATTGTAAGTCTGCGCGGTTCTCTCGACCGCGAATTCGGTGGCGACCGCTCGGCTTGGGCGCACGCAATTGCTCCCCTGTTAATCGAGCGGTCACTTCCTGTTTCTATATATATCAAATCTCTTCTTGAAGCATTCTTTACATTGAAAGCAACGACACAATTAGCCGCCGGCGCGCTCGCCGGATTGATTGCATTCATTGCCATTTGGACAATGTGGCCGGGATCAGAAATAACAAATACGCTGCCCCCGTTTGAATCGCGCTCGCTCGCGACAGTGGAAACGCGGCCGGGGGAACCGCGAGCAGAGAATCGTGAATTGTTAACTTCAGCCACGCGAATCGACGCGCACTCGCGCGAAGATTCCGCGAACATTCAATCCAGGACGGCGACGGGAATATTCGTAAACGGTCTCGTTACAAATCACGACGGCAAACCCGTCGGAGGCGCGGCATTAGTAGCATATCCGCACTCTCGGCGCGAGGCGCTGCCGATTAAGAATGCCGCACTCAAAAATAAATTTAACAAAAGAGAATATTGCGAAGAAGCTGTCGCGAATAACGAGGGTAATTTTACAATTTCACTTGATGGGGCGCGCGGACCGATTTCTATTGTAGCAACCGCGAAGGGATATTCGCCGGGCCTCGTCACACGAGTTCGCGAAGGTGATACACCTCAAATCCAGCTTGACCGAGCGCGCGTATTGATAGGAACCGCGCGCGACTTAAAAGGCAACACGATCGCGAATGCTAAAATTACTTGGCGAGGATTAGTAGGAATGACGCGCGTCGAGCGCCAAGCATATTCGGGTGCGAGCGGATCGTTCCGCGTGGAAGAGATTCCGAGCTATCGAACATTATCAAAAGCCGGTGAAGGTTACTTATATTGGCGGGTGGAGGCGGCGGCCGACGGGTTCGCGCCGCTTCACATAGAATACAATCCACACCGTGATAGTCATGATGAACCGAAAATTGATAATTCGTCCGATGAAATTCGGATGGATCTAGTTTTAGTACGCGGAGCCACGCTGCGCGGCCGCGTGCTCGACGCCACAACTTCAGAGCCGATTCCAAATGCTAGCATAGCATTTTGGACGGAGGGCGGATCATCAACGTTCGGCCATTTGCAACAATTGCTCAACCCCTATTACGAACGCGCGCTGGGCGAAATAATAACTAACGATCGAGGCGAATATTTATTTGAACATATCCCTTCAAAGGGATTTCATAGGCCGGTCGCGATGGAACGCGAAAAGGATCGCTGGCTGCTCGGCCAAGTTGCAGCCGTCGCGCCGAACTATGCAGTGGCGGTTGAATATGTAGATTTGCCAGAGGACGGCGCGGATGTAAATATAGACATTCGTTGTTTTCCGTCGGGAATTCTGTGCGGCAGAGTTATAGACCCGCTCGGCAAACCGGTCGAAGGCGCGATCGTTAGCGTATTTATTGATAAAGCTCGATTTCATTTTTCAGAAATATTTAAAAGCGCGCCTGGCTTGCGAGTAAAAACCGACGCGAACGGGAAATATCAAATCGGGCCCGTGCCCGCTTCGAGATCGGGTCATATAAAAGTTAAGATCTATGCAAAAGCGCCCTACACCACATTGGGTGCGCAAAGCACCGGAACGGAAGTGGCGCCGCGGGCCGGCGAATCGACCGAGGCGCCGGATATTACAGTTGACGCTTCAACGGCGGCCGCGAAATTTATTGTTAAGAATCGTTTGGGAAATCCCGTGGCCGGCGCGCTCGTTCTTGAGGTTTATAATGATCCGCTGGGTCCGGCCGGATCGTGGATCACGGATCGCGACGGGCATGTAACTGTTACATTCGGAGGACCGTTCGATCCCGAGCGATTACAAGAATTAACAATACGCGCCGCGGGCTACGCTCCCGCGACAACCTCTCCGTTTAGAGCTTCCGTCACGGATCCACCCGTCGTTTCTGTTATATTAGAAGAAGGCAATCATCTCAGCGGAAAAGTAGTCTTTTCAGACGGCACGCCAATCGACGGCGCCAGCGTTCGCGTCGCGCGAGCGACGTTCCCGCCCGAAGAAACTTTTTCGGACTTCACATTGCCGGTCACACTCGAGAAGATTGCGGCCGCGAAACCGATTCTTAGCGAAGTGAAAACCGATATCGACGGGAATTTTAACATTAAGGATCTCCCCGGGGGGCGCTGCCACGTATTTGTAACATATTGGTCGCGGGAGCGCGGCACAATGGGCATTTTCCGCAGCCAGCAAGTCATTCCCGGTATTGCTACAAATACCAATAACATCACGGTGACGCTCTCCCGTGCGCCCCTAATGCCACCCACGAATATTATCATTGACGGCGATGTTCGCGACGCCGATACGGACGAACTCATTGCTAATTTTAAAGCGAGCCTCGTTAATAATGAAAAGACGAACATTCATGGCGCGTTTGCGGTTCGAACGGGCGTCGGACGCTTCCGCATTGAGGAAGCGCCCATGGGAACGTGGGCCATTCGCGTGGACGCACCGGGGTACGAAAAGTCCATAAATCATAATATTATAATTTCCGCAAGCGGCGCAAACGCTCCGTTAACTGTAAAATTAAAACGAAGCGGCGCTCGTTAACGGAGTCGTTTGCAGACAGGAAGTGGGACAGTCCCCGTTTCTACAAGTGTAAAAGTGGGACAGTCCCCGTTTTCGAATCGAGGTCTGTCCCACTTCCTAAATCTCCAGCGCCGAACGTAAGTCTTTAATTAAATCTTCGACCGCCTCAATTCCTACAGAAAGGCGAACGAGCGCATCGCTAATTCCAGCGCGCGCGCGCGCGGCGGGATCCATCGAAGCGTGGGTCATCGTCGCGGGGTGCGCGGCCAAACTCTCGACGCCGCCGAGCGATTCGGCGAGAGAAAAACAGCGAAGTTTACTAAAAAAACGTTCGGCCGCGGGCGCGCCGCCGTTCAGTTCGAAACTTAACATTGCGCCAAAACCTAATTGTTGCTTTTTTGCGAGCGCGTGTCCGGGATCGGATTCCAAACCCGGATAGTAAACATTCGAAACGGCCGGGTGTTTTTGTAAGAAACGCGCGACGGAACCTGCGTTTTCCTCGTGGACGCGCATGCGCGCGAACAGCGTGCGCAGCCCGCGTAATGTTAAATAACTGTCGAACGGCGATCCGGTGACGCCCATACAATTCGCCCACCATGCTAATTTTTCGACGGTTTCGTTATCTTTAGCAATCACGGCGCCGCCGACGACGTCGCTGTGGCCGTTAATATATTTTGTCGTCGAGTGAACGACGAGATCGGCTCCGAGTTTGATCGGATTCTGAAGCGCCGGCGACAGAAAAGTATTATCAACAATCGAGCGCGCCCCGGCGGCGTGCGCTCGTTTTGATATATATTCAATGTCGGCGACGCGAAGCAGCGGGTTGCTTGGCGATTCGATCCACACGGCGCGCGGCCTTTCCGCGAGCGCGGCGTCAAGTGCGCGCGAGTCGCCAAAGTTAATAAACTGAACGCGAAGCCGCTCGTCTCGCGCGTACGCGGTTAATAATCGGTACGTTCCGCCATAGCAGTCGTGAGGCGCCAATATCAAATCGCCGGTTTGAAATAAATGTAATACTAACGTTACCGCCGACATCCCGGACGACGTTACAACGGCGCCTGCGCCGAATTCTAGCTTTGCGAGCGCGGTAGCGAGCTCGTCGCGCGTCGGGTTTGCCGTTCGCGTATAGTCATACTTTCGCTTTTTGCCAAAGCCTTCGAAAGCATAATTAACAGATAAATAGAGCGGCGGAATGACTGAACCAAATGTTGCATCGCCCTCCACGCCCGCGCGCACCGCGATGGTTGAATGATTCATCGCGCAAGCTCCTTGCGCACGATTGCGCTGACCGCGTTTGTTTCTTTTAAAAACGCATCGTGGCCGTAGATCGACTTTATCTCAAATATTACAGATGGCCCGCCGAGCCTCGATTGTAGTTTTCTTAATTGTGAAATGGGAACGAGCACGTCGGAGTCGGCACCGACAATCACCGCCGGAACTGTTATGTTTTCGGGACGCACGAAATGCGCGTCGAGCGCGAGCGACAAATTGTAGTATGCATCGATCGGAAACCGGCCGGCGAACTCCCGTCCACGGGATTGTAAATAATCATCAATTTCGAAAAAACAATCGTTGTCCGTCCAGCCGGGCGCCCGCGCCGGAAAGCGTTTTGTAAATTCTTCGCCGCTGCGGTACGTCGTCATTGCTAACGATCGTGCAAGTTCGACCGCACGCCGCTCGAATCCCGTTTCGCGTCCGAATTGTAATATTCGTCGCTGGATGCTCCGCCACGCCGTCGCGAGCGGCGCGCTTGCGTCGGGAGCGCTGATAACAATAAGCCGTTCTAACTTTTCCGGAAACTGCTCTCCGAAAGAGAGCGCCACGGCGCCGCCGAATGACGCGCCTACGAATGTAAAGATTCGAGGAATCGAAAGGTGATCTAATAATTCATAAATCGCACGCGCCTGGTCGCGAGTTGTTATGATTGGAAATTCAGCGCCATTATTGTAATACGGATAACGATTCGAGTTGTGCGCCGACGTCGACGCGCCCGCTCCGCCAAGGAAATCAATACTAAGAATCCGAAACGCATTTGTATCGATCGGTTTTCCGGGGCCGGCGAGGATTTCCCACCAGCCGGGGCTCGTATCATTAGCATTCGAACAGACGTGCCGGCCCGATGAAATTCCGCCTGCTACAACGACGACGGGCGCGCCGGGCGGACCGCCGATTTCGTACGCGAGAATGGCACCGTCGAGCGCAACGCCTGCCTCGAGCGGAAATGGATTGGTTAAATAACAATAGGACGGCGTTTTTGTAAATTTGCAATAATAACTCATCGCGCACCTCCGCGAACCGCCGAAAACGCGGCGGCGTCGTCCCACAGGGCGCGGGCCGTCGCAACGGGGCCGACGCCGTTTCCTACAAATACGCGGCGCGCGCCAGACGAATCGTAATAAATATAAACGAGGCGGTCCGACGGAACATTGAGCGGCGAAAATCTATCGACTTCTTGAAATACAACAGATAGCGACCCGTTGCGCCCGGCGCGGCCGACGAGGCGCGTGGTTTTTCCCTTCGCGGCGCGCGCGCGCAATTGTTGAATGTCGAGATCGCGCAGGTCTTCGCGCGTGATGGATTTGAAGTCTACAGATTTTTGAAACACGGCGCGCGCGACGATTGCTAATTTTGTCGCGGCGTCGGATCCGTTGAAATCATCGCCGGGGTCGCTTTCTAACAATCCGCGGCGGCGCGCTTCGCCGATCGCATCGTCGAGCGACGAGCCATTCTCGATCGCTTCGATCACGCACGTCGTCGTCGCGTTTGCTACAATTTCAATTTTGTTACATTCTTTTTGTAAAATCGCGAGTTCGCGAATGAGCGCCGCTCCCGTTTCGCCGAGCGCGCCGTTGATACCAACGCGGCCCGCGTGCTCGCGCGTTAATAACAATTCCGCACCTGCCGCGAGCGCGTCTTTTCCGGCAAGTGCAATATTGGAACCCGCCCTGAGCGCACAAAACGCGCGGTCGAGCGCGGCGCTCGCATTCTTCATATTCGTCGGCGCAGCATCAATAACAATATTCGCGCGAACGACGTTGAGTGCGATATCGATCGGAAGCCTCTCCGCGCCGGGATAATCCTTAAGACTCCCTCCGTTTTCTTTAAATTTACTAATTTCAGAGGCGGCGAGTCCTTCGCGGCAGTAAACCGTCGCCGTCGAATCCGTCGCGGCGCTAAGCCTGAACCCATTATTTAACAATACGGGATTTGATAACTGTTGATTTGATAATAACTGTAAAAACGCGCGCCCCACTTTCCCGATTCCTAGCAAGTGAATCGTCGCAGGCTCGGGCGGCGAAGCACCGGAGGATTGGTAGCCTTCGGGAATGTTATCGTTGGACACGGAGCGGCCGGGTGTGTGAAGAGTCGGCATGGTTTGTAACGTCTGGGCGGTTGTCAATGAAAACAGTTTTTGTTGTACTCCCCATCAAGTTTCCCGCGAAAACCGCACGCGCCGCCGAATGATTCTTAGCCGTTGACTTCGCGCAATATCATTAGCATTGCCAATACACTACCAAACCGCGAGTCGCAGCATCTTATCATCTTTCGGCAAGCATGGCTGCTTCCGCAGGACGTGGCACCTTAGAAATTAGTTATTACCAAACTGTATATTACTAATCTTTCTGGTTGCCCCGGCTTCATTGGGCCTGATCCCTCAGCCGGTCTAGATGAGTGAGCGCGCATAACAAATAACAACTCGCGCGCCGTGTCAAGCTTTTTTTCTTTGCGAACTATTCCGCTGGCTATTTCAGGCGTCCGCGGCGTTGTAACAGATCGGCAAGGAGCGCCGCGGAGAAGAATTGTAGTGCAGTAATAAAAACGCCGAGCGTCTTCGGTTGAATGAGGCGCACGTGTATATATTTATCCGCGATCCAAAGATAAATCGCGATCGCAAACATGAACGCCGACGCGATCATTAAGAATTGGAGCGGTTTTTCATAGAGCTGCGCGCGCGACGTCGACGCCTTTCTTGCCGACATGGGCCTGAAAGACTCACATGCGAGGTCGGCTAAGAATCCGACGACGAGCATGTGCAATCCGGTGAGAAACAGAATTAGCGTTGACTCTCCGATTAATTTCGGAGCGCCAACAGTCACCGGCTGCGACTCCAGCGTTAGAATATCATAATGATATCGATTTTGTATAATATCGCGCACGGCGCTCGTGAATGCGAAAAAATATAACAAAATCGCCAAAGGCACAAAAACCTTCATCGGGCGGAAATAAAGAACCGTCCGGACGATCAAATTAAAAAAGTTAACAGTATCCCGAATCGGCCGGATCTTCGATTCGCCAGTCCGCTTCGCGTATTCAATGGGAACGAATTCGACGTGATAGCCGTTTGTTAACGCTGCGAGCGTTATTGTAGTTGTGAACGAAAAACCGTCCGGGAGAATCGGCTCGAACTGTTCGACAAGATCGCGCCGCATCGCGCGAAGGCCGGAATTGTAATCTGGGATGCTGCGCCCCGCCAAAAAGTTAGCGAGTTTATTTAATACTAATTTTGCGGGCTTTCGCGTCATCGGCACGCTCGACGACAATAACGATCGCGCTCCGACCGACATCGCCGCGCCACCTTGTATCTTTTGCATCAATTCCGGAATTTTTTCGTTTGGATATGTACCATCGCCGTCGGTGATCACTACGGTTTGATTCGACGCCTCGCGTATCCCCTTCTTTAACGAAAAACCATAGCCGCTATTCTTATCATTACGAATCACGCGCACCGGCGCGCCGGGTTCCCGTTTCGCGAGTTCGATTTCCGCGGCCGTCTTGTCGGTGGAACCATCATCAACAATAATAATCTCGAATGGATAACTAACATTCGCCGCGACCGCGCGCAGCTCGCCAATCACGCCTCGGATTCCGCGTTCTTCATTAAACGCGGGAACTACGACCGTGAGGCCGTCGGCGCGCGCCGTTTTGTTACCGGTCTGGTCGCGTTCGTGTGAAGAGGATGGCAAGGAAAGTAAATGTTAGGTTGGACCGGTAGTGAGTTTAACGAAAAAAGGTCTATAAAGTTTCAACGACTTTTCGGCCGGCGGCGCTTACTATTCCCGCCGCGCCCGCGAAAATGAACGATCGAGAAAACGACCGCGACCCCGCTATTCGAAACGCTCCATCGCGCCCGCAAAACGCGCATGCCGATTCGCCCGTTCGCGCGAATACTAAGAATCGCCGCCGGCGAAAGCGTAAAACGAAAGCAAGACAAACCGAGAACACGGCCGCGCCGCCGTCGCAACATATAGATTCGAACGAATTCGCGCCGCGAGGAATTGCGCACGCAGTACGCGAGGCGATGGAAGGTTTGCGCTGGAGCGCGCTGGCGCTGGCACGGTCGCGCGGTCTTGAACAGAAACTCGCGGGCATAGAATTAAAATTACAAATAAAACGCGGCGTTTCGGCGGATTTGTTAGCATTGAGTTTTCTTAAAGAACTCTCAAGCCGGCTCGACGAAGCGCAGACGGAAGAAGAATTTGTAGTACCTAATCGCGCGTATTGTTTTCGTTGCGAATCATTTTTATGTGAACATTCGGTTCAGCCGCAGCCGCTCTCCGTTTTAGCACATTATGAACCCACGGGCCGTCCGCGGTGGGTCGACTTCGCAAGTTTATTGTATGATCGCCGCGATCCGCGCGCGGAGGCGCTCGCGAACCGCGAAGCCGGAGTTGTAGCGATCGTACTCGACGCGGATGAAATTACTGGAAACCGAATTGAAGCATTCGGCGGCGCGAACCCGCAGATTGAAGTATTATCACAATTGATCGCGGGGCCGTTTCCGATTGTATATGAAGGCGGCGAGGACGAGGGTGCGTTAACGTTACAATGGCTGCGCGTCCGAAACGGCTCGCAACACGATAATAACAATAATAATCATCATAACGGTGCCAGCCGGCAAAGATTAATATTCCATGAAGTCGGCGATTCGCGTCTGCTCGACGTCGCGGGCTCAATTGCAGACCCCGGACTCGCGCGAATCCTATCATCGACCCGCGCCGCGGCGCGCACGCTTCCGTGGCAAAATATTAAAAAACGCGAGCCGCGCACAGCCGATCCATTTGTTACATTCGCGGCTTCGCGCGCACACGAACTCGCGCGCGATTTGCAACATTACTTTTCCGCGCGCAGCCGGCGCACGCAGCACGCGCAGGAGCGCTCGGAAGCGGGCGTGCGGCCGACGGCGCACGCGTTTCCCGAGGCACTCAGCGCGGCGGACGACGCGATCCGTTTAGATATAAAAACAAAAACGTATGTATTATTAGGAAAGAACTCGCGCGTTCATTTCTTTAATTCTGAAGGGCGGCACGTCACGTCGGTGCGCTTCGCGGGCGACGCGATCCGGGCGCGAGTGGATACAGGCCGGTGGCGCCGCGCGACGCGGGATGAAATTGTTACATTCCGCGCTCGAGTTGATAAAATTACCAATACGAAACGGCCGGGCGAGCGTTGATCGCTTTCTTATAAAATAATAAAGTGGCTCGCCGTAAATTATTAGTTGCTGATCTGGTCGGCCTCACGCCCGGCGTACTCGAACACACGCCGAAGATTCGCTCGTTCTTTAACGATGGATTTGTAACACCGATCGCGACGGTGTTTCCCGCCGTGACGTGTACCGCACAGGCGTCGTTTCTCACGGGCGCGCAGCCGTCGTCGCACGGAATTGTAGCAAACGGCTGGTATTTTAGAAATCTCGATGAAGTATTCTTTTGGCGGCAGAGCCGCGCGCTCATCGAGGGTGCTTCGATTTTTGATGATATGAAACAATTGGGAAAGACGTCGGCGAATTTGTTCGGATGGTACAATTGGAATTGCGGCGCGGATTATTCAATTACGCCGAAGCCTTCGTATCCCGCGGACGGCCGAAAATTTCCCGGCATTCATACAGAACCACTCGAGCTTCGAGCGGAAATTGAATCGCAGCTCGGCGCGTTTCCGCTTTTTAACTTTTGGGGCCCGACCGCCAGTATTGTATCAAGCGAATGGATTGCGAAATCCACGGCGCACGTCATTAACAAAAACGCGCCCGAGTTCGTTTTTTGTTATCTTCCGCACTTGGATTATGATCATCAGCGATTCGGCCCCGGTGACGCGCGTTCGATTCGCGCCGCGGCGGAGGTCGATCGCGTCGCTGCGGAATTGTTTGAAACAGCCCGCGCGCGAGGCTACGAAATATTAGCCTTCTCGGAGTACGGAATTACGGATGTATCTATTCCCGTTTTTTTAAACAAATCGTTCCGCGTGGCAGGACTGCTGCGCGCGCGGCTCGACCCGTACTCCGGCGAATTGCCTCTTTTCGGATCGTCGCGTGCGTTTGCGGTTTGCGATCATCAAATTGCGCATATTTACATTTCGGACGCAAAGGATATCGAATATATCCGTAAATTTTTGCTGGCGATCGACGGCGTCGAGCGCGTTCTCGACCGCAACGAACAGCGCGAATTTCAAATACAACATAACAATTCAGGCGAACTCGTCGCGATTGCAAAACCGAATTGTTGGTTTGCGTATAACTATTGGACCGACGACGCGCTCGCTCCCGACTTTGCGCGCACCGTCGATATTCATCGAAAACCCGGCTACGACCCCGCCGAACTCTTCGTCGATCCTACAATTTCACTGCCGATGGCGCGCGTCGCCGTGAATTTACTAAAAAAGAAATTGGGATTTCGATATTTAATGAAAATGATTTCGCTCGACCCGTCGATGGTGCGCGGGTCGCACGGGCGCCTTCCGCAATCTAATAATTCGGGGCCGGTCGCGCTCGGCACGCGCGGCGCGACCCCTCCCGTGGATTTAACAATTACGGGGCTGCGCGCGTCGATTCAACAATACTTCAAACAGTAATCTACTATTTATTTTTCTTCGGCGGTGCGACAACGCGGATTTCCGGTTCGATAACGTCAACAAAATCGGAATCCCATCCGTCGCCCGCTTCTTCGACTCGCATTGTTAATTTTTCACCGCGCGGAATTCGAAATCGGACAAGGATGGGCTTTTCGCCGCCGCGGAGAACAGGCGTCTGGAACGTTTGTTTATCATCCACAAAGAATGTTATTGTTGCCGAACCGAATTTTCCGACCATGTCGTCGATCCCAACGGTTGCTACAAAAGAGCCCGTGGCGCCGCGCAGCGGAATATCAAGAATAGACGGCGGCGCGACGCCGATGCCTTCTTTATATTCAATCCCGCCCAGAATCAGCGGCGTGTTTTTGATGGTTTGATTGATTCCAACGGGCGGCGCCGCGGAACGCCGCTGATCATAACCAAAATTCACGAGCTTCACGCGCGGCGGCTGAACGGTCTTTACTACAATTCTCGCCGGCGGGCCTTCATGGCCTTCATCGTCGACAGCGGTAATTTCATAAGCATAAGATTCGCCAAAACTGAGAGAGCTCCACGAATCAACAAATGAATTGCTGAGCGCCGCCGCTATCATGATTCCGTCGCGTTTTATGAGATACATTCCCGTTGGCGATTTTTCGGCGCTCCACTCCAAATGAATACTAGGTTCGCGGCCGGGTTTCGCAGAAAGATTAGTTATTTGCCATGCGCTTCGCTCGGGCGCCCCGGGAACGCGCGCGGTTTTCTTAAATTTAACTTTCCACTCGGCGGACTTTGATTCTTGTGAAACTAACCGGACTCTCGCGAGGCGATTTTCAACAATCGCCTTCGAGTTGGGATCCGCGGCCGAGGATTCAATATTAGCAATCTCCCATTCCCGATCGGGCATTACAATTCGAAGTTCGTACGGATCATTAGCAACGACTTCGCTTACTCCTGATAGCGTCATCGACGCTTCATCATATTTCTCTTCTTTGAGATCGAGCACACCCTGCGTCACGTGCCGGGATGTAGAAATAACAAATGGATGGGGCCTCGCCTTGCGCGTCGCAACGACCGCGCACTCTCCATCTGGAATATACAGTTGATTATATGTTTCGGGTGTGACGCGTCCGAGAAAACGATTAGACCAATAATCAAACCTTTCGGTATTTGATAGATATTTCAACGTTCTATCGCTGTGAAACCAATACTCAATTTCGGATTCCTTTGAATGATATTTAAAATATCCGACGACGAGCGAAGTTTCATTCGACATTTCGCGCCACAGAAATACTGCACGCGGGCTGATAACGTCAGGTGGCGCATAGGCGTTGCGAATCGGGGCCACCGGAAGCACCCGTTTTAATATATCAATTCTTTCGGCGGGAAGCGTGCGCAATGATTCATTAAGAATAATCGCCTGCCCGGAAAGCGATGCCAGCGACGCCCACGCGCGAGCTTCGTCCAACGTTAGTTTTCCGCCGACGCGTACGGTGTCGGGCTCCGGCCGCGCGATGACTCCGCTGCCGCGCGCGTTTCTTCCGACGGTGGATCCAAATGTTATAAAGCCGTCGCGATCCGACGAGACCGCCTTTCCCGTTTTGATAAGATCAAATAATCCCCAGAGTTCGTCTTGCGGTGGCGGAACGATGCCGTAGGTCAAGTGGGTTTTTGATAGAAGTGCTCCGCACGCGATCGCGACGCCGGCGCCAACGGCTTTTCGGATTTCTTCAATTCCCGATCTGTAGCTTTTAGTTGCATCGAATTTCTTTAGGTCCTCCTGCTCAACATTCTTAAGAATCGCAACGTATTCGCGCTGCCCGTCGAGATATAACAATTCGAATCCGTCTTCGACGAATTTTTTCGCGCGGGACGCCATCACGCTCTTCGCGTCCGCGTTTCCGGAATTTAACAAAAACGGCCCAAGCTCCTCTCCGCCGACGGGCGTTTTATTAATATGCTCCAAGAGTCCCGCCGCGCTGGCGTTTTCCGCCATCTGTGGAAACCATACAATTCCGGGCCGCAATCCTAAACTTCGCAATTGTGATGCAACCGCCGCGAGGCCGTTCGGAAACCGTGCCGGATCGGCGGCGAGCGATCGCGCCGCTCCGGGCGCTGCGTCTTTCTTTTGCCAGCCATCGTCAATAATAAAATAATTCAAACCGAATTGCCGGAGGTTTTCGTTAATGAATTTTGCTTCTAACAATAAATCATTAGCATTGTCTCCGTCCGCGGAAACGCCGCGCGAACGCCATCCCGAAATCGCGCGTTCGCCGGAGGCGGGCGTGATGCAACCCGGCGCTAATTTCAGTTCATGGGCATATGCAAAATAGGTAACATTAATAACATTAGCATTAGCTTCGCCCGACGCCGACGTCGTGCCGCGCCATTCGAATAATCGCGAGCCGTCTGGCATGGCGCTTCCAATATTACCTAACAATTTCGGTTCTATCTTATACGTGCGGTCATTGACCGCATCGTATGCCAAATCACAATAAAAATCCGGATCGCCGATGCTCGTTTGAATCACCGGCGCGCCGAATGAAGCCTGGGGCGGCGATAACAATCGAACCGTAGGCGTCTTTGAATACAAACGCGCTCGAATTATAAATTCCGAGTTAGGCGGCAATTGAGAGACGCTCCAAATAATTGACTGAGCCTGTGCTAATAAATCGATTTGATATGTTTTTCCGCCGTCGTCCACGACGGTGGCATTGATTGAGGTGCCGTACGCTTTGCGATAACCCGTCGGCGTCTCGACTGTCGAGTTACACTCGAGAGGCCATATTAATTTTCGCCCATTAATTGTAAAATCACTAAAATAAAATTCTCCGGTCGTCGTGTCGATCTTTGGCCCCGAGCCGGGGGAATATTCAAGTCTAAAATTATAAGGTTCCAATGCATCGCCGCCTTGGACAACCGGCGAAAATGCAAAAGACGCGAGAGTTAATACTATATTTGCAAACATTGGAACGAATATTCTGTAATTGAATGAAATTGTAAACGTTGGTGTAAATTCTGGCGTAACTGTATAAATATATTTTGAAGCCGGTTATTTGTTTTTAGCGGGAATCCTACGAATTCCGCCGCGCGAGGTTTGATTTGTATCTTCTACCGGACGCTTCTCGATCGGTTTCGAATTTGAAGTTTCGATGGCATCGAGGATCTTTCGGGTCGCGGCGGTCACGCCTTTGAGTCGCGCGGCTGCGGCTGAAAGCCAATCGCCGCCCGATACGGTTCCTCGCTGAACGCGCATGGAATACGCCTCGACATCAATGCGCCGGTACGTGATCGAGTGGCGGATCGTCGCGACGGGTTCACTAACGATGACAGAAATGTCGGCCTTCTCACGCACGAGCGACGCAAGAGCAGTCGCAGCGTTCATGCTGGCCGAGTCGAGTTCAACGGTCGCGAATTCGAACAATCCGCCGTTGATCTGCTCGGGCGCGCGGCGAAATAACAAATATTCTCCGCCGCGCTCGACGACCGCGGCCGCGTGGCGCACCGATTCCTGAGCGCGCCGTTTCTTCGGCGGCGGGATTTGTAGCGTTAGGTTTTTTATAAAAGCCCCGCAATCTTTAGAAATTGGGCAAATGCTACAGTTCGGATTTGTTGGAACGCAAACCGTCGCGCCGAGTTCCATGAGCGATTCCGTCCATGCGCCGGGTTGATCGCAATCATTAATTAATTTTGTTGCCAGATCGTCGATCACGGCGCGCCCGTTTTTCGCGTACGGGTCGTCGCGCAACGCTAATATTCGTGAAAGGACGCGGATCACGTTTCCGTCGACGGCCGGAACGCGGATTTGATACGCAATCGAAGCAATCGCACCCGCGGTGTACGCTCCGATTCCAGGCAGCGATTTTAACTTTTCGAAATCGTTTGGAACGCGCGCGGAATGACTTGTAACAATTTCCTTCGCCGCGGAATGCAACATTCGCGCTCGCCTGTAGTAGCCAAGCCCCGCCCACACCGCGAGCACATCGTTAATATCCGCCCCGGCGAGCGCGCGAACGTTCGGAAACTTTGCAAGAAATTTTTTGAAGTATTCAATCGCGGTTTCAACGCGCGTTTGTTGTAGCATTACTTCCGACACTAAGATTGCGTACGGGTCGCGCGTGCGCCGCCACGGCAGATCGCGTTTCGCATCGGCAAACCACGCAAGCAGCTCGCGCCGCACGCGTTTTTCGCTGGGGAACTCGATTTTGGCTGGCATATCGTGAAGAATGAATCGCGAGACTAACAAACTTCGATGCTGCGCCGCGAATCCATAACAATTCCCAATACTGACGATGCCCGGATTTAGACATCAGTCCGCGATCCTGCGCTCACTCGCGCGCGTCGGATTCGCCGGGCTCGCGACATTCGTTGTATTGGGATCGATCCGCTCGACAGCCGCGGGTTTCGGAGGCGGCGCATCTGCAATTGTTATGGCGGTGGCGGCGGCAGCAATTTCCTACGCGATCGGCACCGCATTCGCCGGGCGTTTTTGTAAGTTTGCCGGAAGGCTCCCGTTCGCCGCGGCATTGTTAATATCAGTTTTAATTGTAGCTCCTCCGGCGGCCGAGTCGGTTCTTTGCGCAGGCGCCGCGGCGGCGGACGGACCGGCGGGAACTATTATATTACTTTTGCTTTCATTGCCGTTTGTATTTATTCCGGCAGCCGCGCTGGGCGCGTTTTTGAAGCATCGGCCTTTTAATAGGTTTGCGGAAACGTGCGCCGGCGCGGCGATCGCTTTATTTATAATCGACGGCCCGTGGATCCCCGAGCGCGCGATACAAATCTTTACGCTCGCGGCGCCGTTTCTGATTTGGATACTTACAAAACGAACAGCGGCCGCGCACGCGAGCGCACCGATCGTTCGTGTCGAACCAGGGCGGCGTCAGTGTCTCGCGCGACCGCTCGCTGTGTTTTTCTTCGGCGCGGGAATCGCGGTCGCGATCGTTAGTTTAAGAATCGAGCTCCGGTCGTTTGTGCGCGGTTCGCTTTGGGATATTTCGCGAATGGATATCGTCGCGCTATCGTTAGCGTCGATCGGCGCCGCCGTTTCGGGCGCGGTCATTCTCAAAACGCGCCGCGGGTTTATATCGATTGCGAGCGGGCTCGCCGCCGCCGGCGTCGCTTTCGCATTGTTGCGATTATCAACATTAACAAACGCGGACACGTTTCGGCACGTGAAGGGCGGGCTCGAACGATTCGCGGGCGCGGCGGCGGAAGTCGACGGATCGCTTTATGTTTATTTGTTAGTCGCGGCGCTGGTTCCGTTTCCATTTGTTATTTTTGGAGCGGCCTCGCGCGGAATCTTTATAAACCCGCGATCGGTCGTTCCCGCGATGGCGGGTTTCGCGGCGGGGCTCCTTTTTGTAACCATTCGTATTGATTACGATTGGTCCGACGCGATGCATCTGCCGCTCGCGAATGCGGATTCGCAAGTGGCCGCCGTCGCTCGAAGCGTATTGTTCATTTTTTGCGCGGCGGGCGCTGCCGGATTCGCGGCGGCCCGAAAGCGTCGAATTGTAGCTTTTGTGGGATTCGCCGCCGCGGCTCTCTCCTGTTATCTTCTGCCAAGTGTAGATTTCAGAATTTCAAACGTTTTTTCATCGACGCGAAGATTAGTAATCGAAAATCACAAGATTAGTGAAGTTCGCGAATCGATCGCGGGCATTGCTACAAAAGTCGAATCGCCCGACTGGAGCGACGACGAGTATTCAACGAGAACGACGCGTACGCGAGTTGATAGAACCGCGCGAACGCCCGCGTTCGACGAATTGCAAACCTATCATCACGCGCTCGTTCGTTCGGTATTGTTACATGGCTCGCCGGAGAAAATATTAGTACTCGGGCCGCGCGTCGAAACGGCGCAGCGCATCATTGAACAAAACTTTCGTTTAAGAGTTGAATTCAATTCGCTCCCGTCCATTGCTAATTTTCGAGCGGGTTCGGACACCCCCGCCGCTTCGGCGCGCGGCTACGATTTAATTATCTTTCCGCCGCAGCCGTGCGATGTCGCGGACGTTTCATTAACATTGAATGCAACACATCTGTTCCAAGTGGAGCACGCGCTCAATGAAAACGGCGTGATCGCGTGGTTTCTCGACGCATCGACAACGCCGCCGAACGTTATCGAACGGCTGAAAACCGAATGGTTAGATTCGTATCAAAACAGCGCGGCGATTTTTGTTAGCGATGGCGTGCGCGCGCCCGCGATTGGACTGATTGCTCGAATCGGCGGCGAAAAGCTGATTCCCGAAAATAGTAAGTTTAAGATGTCGGCGCCCGACCCTGCGATTCCTTCGCTACCCTTCGAAAATGATATGTTGGGCTGCGACCTGAGGGGAAACGCTCACCGCAATATATCTTATTCGATCTTGCGCTTTCTTCCGCCAGTCGCCGTTTCGAGGAGTTACAGTTCATTCACCAGTCTTGATTTATACGATACGGGTCCGCGCCGCAATCGATACTCCGCCGTTAATCATATCAATAGCTGGTCGCAATCGGAGGACGGAGCACTCGGAGCAACGTTAGCATTGGCGAGCGCGTGCGCGGCGTTTGACAGCCAAGACTGGAATCTATCCAATTTTCGCGCGCCGATCCTGGAGCGTCCTGTTCCGCAGGGCGCAATGGACGGAATTGTAAAATCCCTGCGAATCCTTCCTGCCAACGCGCCGGCGAAGCGAGCGTTTGTACAAATCGCTCGAACGCTAATGTTACAAGATCAATTATCAAATCTTTGGAAGTTTTCAGATGCGGCGCGCGCGGCCGACACGAAATCGTGGGAACCTGTTTATTACTATTCCGTTGCCGTCCGAAAGTTGAACGATCCGCAGTCTGCCGAGACGGCGCTCGCGGCATCCGACAAATTCAATGATCCGGATGCGACAATTGCGTTTGTATGCGAACGAGCCGAAGTCGCGCTGGCGCTCGGAAAAGGCGACGCCGCGATTTCGCTACTTCAACGAGGGTTAACCGAACATTCGACCTCGCGCGAGATCGCGAGAACGCTCGCGACTTCATTAGCATCACTCGGCCGGTACGACGAGGCGGTGACGGCCGCAACTCACTATCAAACATTGAGTCGCAATGATCCAAGCGCGGGCGTATTTGTTGAGAGTTTGCGACGCCAAAGCGAAAAGAAATTGAACGAGACCAAACCCGAGTCGCAGCCGAAAAAACATTGAAAAGATTGCGGCCGGGCCAACCGGAGAGGGATGTGTTACACTAAACGGAACATTCGCCGAGCGGCGAGTGCTCAAATCCTCTATCGCGCGCGGATTATATTAGATAATTAATAAACACGAGTTACCTAATAACTCGCGCGTTGTAATACAAACGTCCACGTCCTGCCCTCTCCCCACAGAACGCTAAACATAATTCTGTTCGGCGTTCAAATGCAACGATTGTCGGAAATCCGCCAATTGTAACCTCTGAGAAAATGAACAAAACGCTTTTGCGCTTAACCGGCGCATCGTTCTTTTCCGCGGGATTGTTATTCACCGCCGTCGCATTTGCGCAGATTGAAAGCCTCAACCTTTCGCAAATGTTAGAAAGAGCCGATTCCGCAATTGTAGGATCCGTTATTGAAAAGAAGACTTGGGAGGCGGACATCGACGGCCTCCAGGTTGAATTCACTACAATTACGGTAGAAGGTGAAGACTTATATTCCGGAAAGAATATAAAAAAGGAAATTAGTTATCTTGGCTCCGAAGCTCGCCCGGTGAGCGAAATGCCGGTCGAAAATGAGTCTCGCACAGGTACGCGCGCTCTTTTCTTTTCGGTTGCGCGTCCAAAATTTGGCGGCCGCGAAAATCAAAACTCACTCATGGCCGCACAGAACGGAATCTTTAGGATTGAGGCGGGCCCGAAGGGTGACGTTGTCGTCGGAAAAGGTGCAGGCGCCGCGGTCGAAGCGAACGTTTTCTTGAAAGACCTTCGCGGAAATGTAGCAAACGAACTTGCTAGAATTAAGAAAGAAGGGCGAAAGTAACAATTCCACAACACCGAATAACAACCACACCGAACACTCATGAAACCACTTCGATATCTATTGCCGGCCGCGATCGTCGCGGGCGCCGCAATTCTTACATTACCGCGGTACGCCGACGCATTTGTCGTAATCAACGGCATCAATCGTGATGCTAATGAAATCGGATTTCAAGTAAACCAGGCGTCATTCACGGACGCGGCGTCGAATGCTAACGTTACTCCGCATACTAATTTTCCGGGTGCGACCGGCGCAGCGATGGCTCTCTGGAAGGCCGCGGCCGAATGGAATTCTGAACTTCGCGGAAATGATGGCAACGGCGATCCATTACAAAACGGAGGCCTCGGAAGCGGAGGCTCCAACTTTGATTTTATGTATCAAGGAGTTGTAACATCGAACGGCGCCACGAATAATAACGTCATTGCCTGCACTGCTAGCGATCTTGGAGGAGGAGTATTTGCAGTAACCTTCTTTCAACTCGGCGGCTCTGGCTGGAACATGTTATTTGATAATGGAAGCTGGAATTGGGTTGACGGCCCCGGCAACGAAACGGGTGGTGCAAGCACCGACATTCAAGGCATCGGTACTCATGAACTCGGCCACGCGCTCGGCCTTGGACACAGCGCCGACGGAACCGCGACGATGTTTTCTTCGACGACGCCCGGCGGCTCAGTCGGTTCACGCACAATTGCTACAGATGACAGCAACGGCGTTAAGAATATTTATGGAACCAAAGTCGGCACAAAACCGAAGATTACAAATGTCACAGGAAATATTTATAATTTCGGAATAATAACAATCACGGGAACTAACTTCGCCGTCTCGAATAACGAAATTTGGTTTACTAAAGATTTCGGCGGCGTACCTCAGTCCGGTGGCGGTCCTCCACAACCGATCAAAGTTACAGGAATTGGATCGACCGGCGGCGGAACTTCGATCTCCGTGCAAGTGCCGCTCGGTGTCCTCGCGGGCGATGTTATCGTTCGCACGCCAGGTGCAAACGGCGATCAAACTATCAAATCCGCGCCGTTCCCATTCCGGTTGCAGCCGCCTCCGGCGTTCCCAGTACTTGCTAATTTGTCGCCGGCGTCGCTTCCAATTGCAACAAGCCCGCTGCCCGTTTTAACCATTAACGGCACAGGGTTTTCGAATGCGACAAGTGTACAAATCGGAACGCGAGTGTATACATCCACGCAGTTTCAAATTATCAATTCCACGCAGATCCAAGTCGACTTCAACCCTCCGCCGCTTGAAATCGGAAACGTTAATGTAACGGTTACAAATCCGTCGGGTACTAGCCCCGCGCTGCCCGTGACATTAACACTTCCGACCGGAAACATTCTATTATTAGATAAGAATGTCGGCACGGCCGGCGGGAATCTTACCATTTACGGATGCGGCCCTGCGCCCGGAGAATTTCCGGCGTTTGGCTACAGCGGATGCCTGACCGCGCTCGATTTGTCGCCATACTTTATATTTAATATCGGCGGCTGCGGCGATCTCGGATTCCTCGAAGGCACACCGCTCATGAACGCGGCGGGCGTCGCGGAAGTAACAGTTCAAATTCCAGCGGATTTCCACGGACTCGCATTCTTACAATTCGTCAGACTTAACATATCGAATTTGACGTTTCCGGCGCCCGTCAGCAACATTTCAACGCTGCTGGTCCCATAATTAGTATTAGTTTTGGAGCCTCCCTGCAATTCCTCCCTCACCTCTGTAAAAATCAAAGGAATCACAAGCTTCATTTCACGCGAAACATCCTTGTTTCAATCCTCCCTCCTCTGAAAGCGGAAATTGATGTTTAACAGCGCGGCATTCGCCGCGATGGATTCCCAAAGTTGGCTCCGGCCGCGAGTGGCAACACTCGCGGCTTTTTTTTTTAGAAGTTATTTTGTTGTTGGCAAGAGTAGAAAGCGGTCGTGAATCGACGTGATGTTTTTAGTTGTCTCGCCGCCGTTTTAGTTACGGCGCTTTCATATCATGCCGTTCGATCCGCCGGATTTGTATACGATGACCTCGCGCTGATCGAGTCGAATCCATCGATTCGATCATTTACAAATATTGGCAAGTGGTTTACGAGCTCGTTCTGGAGAGAAGTTTACAATCCCGCCGACGCCGACCAGATTCCTTACTATCGCCCAATTGTTACAATTGTTCTTGCGATCGGGAATTGGATCTCGGGGCTCGACCCGGCCGGCTATCATTTATTGAACCTTACAATTCATTGCGCGAACACCGCGCTTATCTTTAAGTTTGCGAGACGCTACTTATCCGCGTTCGGCGCGGGCGTCGCGGCAGCGGCGTTCGGCGTCCATCCCGCTCACGTCGAGAGCGTCGCGTGGGTCAGCGGAATCAGCGACGTCACCGCGACGTTTTTCGGAATATTAGCATCACTTTTTATAATAGCGTGTGGAGACGCGATGACGGCCGAAGGACCGCGTCGAAAATTACAAATCCTTCTCCTGTGGATCGCATCGTTTCTGTTGAGTTTGGCGGCGTTTCTAACAAAAGAATCCGCCATCGGAATTCCCCTCGCAGTTTTCGTCGTTGAATTTTTTGTGGTAAAGCAAGCCGCGGCATCGAACGCGAAACCGTCAAACTGGATTCGGTTCCTTCCATACTTTGCCGCCGCCGCCGCCGGATTATTATATTATTACATCCGCGTTCAAATCTTCGGCCCGGGCGCGGGCTTCGGATTAAAGCAAACGGAGTTCTACTTTCCCGACTGGCGATACCGCTCGCTGCGCTTCGAATTATTAAAAGACTACTTTTCGACCGCGGCGTATCCGTTTGAATCCAACGCGTTTCGAACGCTAAGAATCGACTGGACGGAAACGTCGCCGGAGATTCGCAGCGCGTGGCTCGCCACTCTCGGAATTATAGCGATGTACGGCGCGGCGGCATTGCTTGCGCTTCGTTACCATTTCGCGCGCGCGCCCCTCGCCTTTTTGTTATTTTTCCTGATTGTAACACTTCCGCAGATCGCAAGCCCGATGAGCCTCGGGCATTTCATTTTCGCGGAGCGGTATCTGTATATTCCCGTGATCGGGCTCGCGTTATTGTTGGGATGGATTTTCGACGTTACTTCAAAAAAGAGCGTGCTGGCCGCATTCTTAATATTCATTCCGATTCTCGGCGCGTACGCCTGGAAAACTCTCGACCGCGTACCCGTGTGGCACGACGAATTCTCACTCTTTTCCGAATCGGAAAAAGCATCGCCTGACTGCGCAACTGTTAAATGCGCGCTCGGCAGAATATTGTTAGCCGAGTATCAAAATACTGGAAACGTGGCGGCGCTCGATCTTGCCTTTGAAAAATTCAAGGCGGGAATTGCTAATTCCATCCGCGACCGCGTGTATGTATCCAATCACGACGTGATCCAGTCCTATTTGGGGCTCGCCTCGATACAAATGATTCGCGGCCTCCACGACGCCGCGCTGTCGATCTTTGAACAGGTCGCCCTGAAATTTCCGAAGTGCGAAGAAGCTTATAATCTCGCTGGCGTCGCGCTTTCTTCGATTGGTAATTTTGACCGCGCGGAAGAAAACTTTAAGAAAGCGCTCGCGCTGCGCCCGACATTTGCGAACGCTTATTTTAACTTGGGTAATCTTTATATTAATCGCGGGTCGCTTGCGCTTGCCGTCCAGCCGCTGCGCGAAGCGATTCGAATTGAACCTACAAATGCGCACGCGCACGTCGCGCTCGCAACGGCGCTTTTTAATTTAGATCAAAAATCCGAAGCCGCGCGCGTACTCGCGCAATATTTAGAAACAAATCCTGAGGGCCCCGGCAGCGACCGCGTGCGCGCAGCGCTTGCGAAGTTTCCAAAATAAGAACTGATAACTTACTTTAGTATTGGTGCGCTTCTGTAAAGACGAGATTCCTAACATTAAAAACGGGCCCTTCGCGGCACGCCTTCGCGACCGGCCAGCCATCATTACTTTTCGCCCGAACGGGAACCGCGCACACGTTGCAAACACCCGTACCGCAGCCCATTTTCGTTTCGAGCGAAAGATAACAATCGACGCTCTGCTTTAAACAATACTTCGCGACCGCTTCCAGCATCCGCTCGGGGCCGCACGCAAAGACTTTGTCAGGCCTAGACAACTCGCCGGGCCGCGCCGCCGAATTGTTACATTCTGCTTTTAGTAAATCGAGCGCATTGCCGCGCACGCCTTCCGAGCCGTCGTCCGTCGCCGTGCGCACGTTGATTTGATAGGTACGATAGCGTTCGCATTCATACAAAAACTCTTTTCGCGCGGCGCCGAAACATAATGTTAAATCCGATGGCGCGCAGCCGTTTGCGATTGCTTCTTCAAACACAAGCGGAAATGTTGCAATTCCAACGCCGCCCGCGACGCACACGAGCTTCTCTCCTTTTTTTAGTATTGGAAATCCGTTTCCAAGCGGGCCCACGACTTCAACCGAATCGCCGGCGCTCATCGCCGCGAGAGCGCGCGTGCCCGGGCCCATCGCTTTTAGTAAAAACGAAAACGTGCTGCCGCCCGCGTCGGGTTTTCTTAAATATAATGAAAACGGCCGCGCGAGCAGCGGACCCGCGCCGTCGCTGCGCCGAAGCATAAAAAACTGTGATGGCCGCACGCGAGGCACCTGCGCCGCAATTTGAATATCAATGCGAGCGCCGTCGCCGCCGACGCGTTCGACGCCGGCGACCAGACCTCGCATTCTTAATCCTGTGCATGGGGCAGCCATCGCGCAAATCATACCAATTCGAGTCGTGCGTTCCCGCGGACGCGCCGCCAAATTCGTAACCGATGCTATGAAATCGTGGGTTATCATTAGCGAACGAATGTCCAAAACCATGATTGTCCGAGCTGCAGGCGTCGTCATCGCGCACCGCGACGGCGGCGTCACGCGCCTATTGTTGCTTCGGAATCGCAAGCGCGACGATTGGGGTTTTGCAAAGGGCCACTGCGATCCCGGCGAATCCAACTTTTCGGCCGCGAAGCGCGAGCTCGCCGAAGAAACGGGAATTGTTAACTGTACAATTCTGCCCGGCTTCCGTTTTGTTAGCCGTTATTATTTACCGGCCGGTCCGCGCGCGGGACAATTGAAGCACGTTGTTTACTATTTGGGAACTGTTGCATCAACTGAAGTATTACTTTCTTCGGAACACAGCGAATTCGCGTGGGCGGCGCCTGAAGACTGCGAAAAATTGTTACCCTTCGGCGAACTGCAAACGCTCGCGCGCGACGCGTTCGCGTTTCTTGCGGAAACGAAATTTTAGTATTTTGCGGATTATGAGCATGAATTTCGAAGCTGCCGCGCAATTGTTAAAAGAGCACGCCGAGGACGACGCTGCGTTTGTTCAACATTCGCACGCCGTCGCGGGCATTGCTACAAAACTTGCGCACGCGCTTCGCGAATGCCGCGAGGGCGTCGACGTTGATACAATTCGCGTGCGCGCGCTTTTGCATGATTTCGGGCGTTCGAAGACGCACGGGACGTATCACGGCTGGGTCGGGTACGCGATGCTGCGGCACCGCGGACTTGCTAAGTATGGCCGGGGTTGTATTACACATTGGCTGCGCGGGCTTTCGCTCGAAGAAGTATTAACAATGAGCGGCGCGCGGCCGCATTTTATGGAACGCGTTTTTAGTGAACTTGAACTTCCAAATTTACAAATCGACGATTATATCATTTCGATCGCTGATTTTAGCGTTGCACACACAACCGTTGTTTCGCTCGAAGCGCGCGAAGAGGATCTTAATAAACGGTACGGCGCTTCCGCGTGGATGCGACGCAATGGCGAACTCGCGCGCGAACATCGTTTACAATTCGAGCGGTGGACCGGAAAAACGCTCGCGGAGATCGTTCCCGAAACGAGCCGCGGCGTGGAATATATTCAAACTCCAATTTATAATAAAAACTCAATCATTCATAACGGAAGGATTGTAAGTAACAAATGAGTCTTGTTTCGTTTGAAAGCGCCACGAAGTTCTTCGGCGCGCGCCGCCTTTTTGAAAATGTATCTTTTGCGCTTGAAGAGGGCGAAAAGATAGGTCTCATCGGCCGCAACGGCGCCGGCAAAACTACAATTTTTAGAATGATACTCGGCGAGGATCATCCCGACACCGGCGAAATACACAAAAGAAGCGATCTTCGAATCGGCGTCGTTGATCAATCGCCGAATTTTTCTCCCGACCGGACGCTCTTCGAAGAAGCTCTTTCAGGATTGCACGAATTAATAACTCTCGAGGCCGAATATCATCAAATCGCCGAAACACTTGCTACAGAAACGGACGAGGCTGCGCACGATAAGTTACTTCGGCGGATGGACGACGTTCAGCACCGAATCGAATTTTTGGGAGGGTTTGATTATCAACATCGCGTCGAAACCGTATTAGAAGGATTGGAGATTCCGCGCGACCGCTGGAATACTACAGCTGAAAATCTTTCGGGCGGCGAGAAAAGCCGGCTTGCGTTGGCAAAGGTGCTCGTCGCCGGTTTTGATTTATTACTTCTCGACGAACCTACAAATCACCTCGACTACCGCGGCGTCGAATGGCTCGAAGAATATTTAAAAACGTACGCGGGCGCGATGATCGCGATCTCGCACGACCGGCGGTTCCTCGACGGAACTGTTACATCCGTTCTCGACCTCGAACACGGCCGGCTGATTCGTTATGATGGCAATTATACACAAAGCCGCGATCAAAAGATATTTAATGATGAAACGCTGCGGCGCGCAGCCGCGAATCAACAGGCGTTTATTGATAAAGAGATGGACTTTATTCGCAAGAATATGGGATCGCAGCGGACAGCCGAAGCGAAGGGCCGCCTCAAACGTTTAAATAGATTGGAACGCATCGACGCGCCGCGAAATGAAAAGCGCGGCCCAAAGATACGATTCGGCGGCGCACGCGGCGGAGATGTAGCATTCGAGGCGCGCGATCTAACATTTAAATTCGGCGACCGCGTCATCTTCCAACATTTAGATTGTATGCTTCAGCGCGGCGAGCGCCTCGCCGTGATCGGCCCGAATGGAGCAGGGAAAAGTACATTCTTAAAATGTCTGGTCGGCCAGCTCAAGCCCAATTCTGGATTTTTAAAATTAGGATCGAATTCCGCGCCGGGTTATTACGATCAAAACCTGACGGGGCTCGACGAAAGTAAAATTATCATTCAAGAGATTCATAGCGTTCGCCGCGACCTCACCGAAGAGCAGGTTCGCGACCACCTCGGCCGTTTCTTGTTTAGCGGCGACGACGTTGAAAAGGAAATTCATAAACTATCGGGCGGCGAGCGCGCACGCGTTTTGTTAGCGAAGCTCGTTTTAACGAATCACACGTTCTTAATTCTAGACGAACCTACAAATCACCTCGATATTAAGGCTCGCGAAGGGCTTGAAGACGCGCTCGAAAGTTATGAAGGCGCAATTGTAGTCGTCAGCCACGACCGCCAATTCCTCGACAATGTTTGTGATCGCGTCGTCGAAATCGAAGGCGGAAAAACGCGTCTCTACCCTGGCAGTTATAGCGATTACGCCGAGCGCAAACGCCGCGCGCGCGATGAAGCTTTGCGCGCCGCGAAGGAAAAAGATCAAAAAGAGCGCGACAAATTACAAAAAGAAAAAGAGCGTAAAGACAAACAAAAGGTCAAGTCCGCCGAACCGGAAGTTAATATTAAGAAATCGCGCAATTCCTTTAAGTTACAAAAAATGGAAGAGCAGATCACCGCGCTCGAAAGCGAAGCCGCAACGATCAACGAATCCATGATGCTCGAAGAGAATTATCGCGATCCGCAAAAGATGAAAGAACTACAAAAGCGCCACGCGGATCTCACGCGTGAAATCGCTTATCTTTATAATGATTGGGAGAGTCAGAACGGGTAGAAGCGGCTGGGCAGGTCTAGTACAAATCCATACATGACCGGCAAATACTCCAGCCGGATTTGATATTATCTATGATCCGATCCCCGCGCATGGCCGCGAGCTGTTTAATTAGTAATATCAGTCCTATCAAAACAGCATCGACTGGATCATTTTGATATTTGTTATCATTTCGACGGGGTCGCCGCGCTCGACGACCCCGCCGGCTAAAACTCGCGCGTACCAGCGCGTGTCGAGCGGATGCCTTTTGTGAGAAACGCGCGACGAGTTGGCGTCGTGAAACGACGCGGCGATGGTTGAACACGGTTTCGCGGGCGACGTGATTCTTAATATTACAGTTTTGCCAATTCGAAGATTAACTTTTTCAGCGAGCGACGCCCACTCGATTCCGCTAATTGTAATATTCTCGCCGATGGAGCCCGGAAAAATCGGGTGTCCTTCTTTTTGTAGTTTTTCAATCGATTCTAACGAATAGAGACACACTGCGCGGCGCGGGCCTCCGTGATATTTAAGATTCCGCTGCACGTCGCCGACGAGCCCGTCGGCGCCAACGACTGCGCGCTCGACGGCAATCTTGGGTACGCCGCCGTTTCCGATTTGAATGGAATGTACGAATGCTGTCGCCACGCCCAAAAGAGTAACATTGAGAGTAACATCCAATAAATCCTCTCCAAGTGCCGCAGCGGAAACTGTAGGTTTGTCGAACTAATTTATGGAATCCATGACTAGCGTTTCTCCGCTCGAATCTTATGAACGGCGAGTCGCCGCCGCGCTCGCGAAGTTGCTTGGCGCAGAACCGGCAGCCATCGCGCTCGAATCGCCGCGCGATGCGTCGCACGGTGATATTGCATTTCCATGTTTCAAATGGGCGAAGGAACGCGGTGCCGCGCCGAATGCGCTCGCGGCGGAGTTACAAAAGCAATTTAACAATTCCCTCGTCGCGGGAATTAGTGCAAAAGCAACCGGACCGTTTCTTAACTTTGTTATTGATAAATCGAATTTCGCCGCCGAATTGTTACCTGCGGCGTTCGGCGAGGGATTCGGCGGAATGGAATCAAACGGCCAGTCAGTTGTAAACAAGACGATTGTTGTAGACTACAGTTCTCCAAATATAGCAAAACGGTTTCACGTCGGACATTTGCGTTCGACCGTCATCGGCGCTGCCGTCAAACGCATTTGTGAACTTCGCGGTTACAAAACGATCGGCATCAATCACATCGGCGACTGGGGTTCGCAGTTTGGTAAATTATTAACTGCGTTGCGGCGCTTCGGATCAGAAGCCGAACTCGACCGGCTCGCGGACGGCGGCGGCGCGATTGAATATTTACAAGAAATTTATGTTCAATATCATACTGAAGAAAAGAAGAGCCCCGAAATCGCGCAGGAACTTTCGGCGGAGTCGCGCAAGTGGTTTCTCGATCTCGAATCAGGAAATGATAATGAAGCGCGGCGTCTCTGGAAAAAGCTAACGTTAGTATCGCTTGCCGAATTTGATAAACTTTACAAAAGGCTCGGAGTGTCGTTCGATCTCATTCGCGGCGAAAGCGCGTATGAAAGCGATCTCGCGCCGACGATCGAGATGTGTAAGAAAGCCGGAATCACTAAGATTTCCGAAGGCGCGCTCGTCGTCGACATCGAAGGGCAGGAAAAACCCGCATTGTTACAAACCGGCGACGGCACGACGCTCTACCTCACGCGCGACCTTGCCTCGGTTTTTTACAGAAAGAATACGTTAAAATTTACAAAAGCGGTGTACGTCGTCGGCAACGACCAGCGCGATCATTTTAAGGAATTGAAAGCCGTCGTGAAGCGGCTCGGCCACGCGTGGTCGGATGATATTATTCACGCCGACTTCGGAATGATGCGGCTCCCCGAGGGGAAAATGAGCACGCGCGCCGGAAATGTTATCATTCTAAATGATGTATTAGAATCGGCGGTCGAGCGCGTCCGCGAAGTGATTCAACAAAAAAATCCTGATATTAACAATCCAGAAACGATCGCGGAGCAGGTCGGAATCGGAGCTGTTATATTTAATGATCTCAAACAGGACCGCCGGCGCGACGTGATCTTTCGCTGGGACGACGTTCTTAATTTTGACGGCGAAACGGGGCCGTATTGTCAATATACACATGCGCGGCTCGCGAGTATTATTCGCAAGTCGGGGATGCAGCCGTCGCCGAATGTTGAATTTAAGAATCTCGCGGACGCCGGTCCGCTTTTATTAGCAATCGCGCGGTTTCCGGTGCACGCCGCGCTCGCGTGTGAACGTTATGAACCGCACGCCGTCGCGCAGTCGGCGCTCGAGATTGCTAAGAATGCAAACGCGTTTTATCGCGATCATCGCGTGCTCGACGCGGGCAGCCCTGAACTGGTTGCCGCGCGGCTCGCAATCGTCGAAGCCGCGCGCCGCACGCTATCGAAGGCTCTTGCGCTGCTCGGAGTCGCGTCGCCCGCCGAAATGTAGTCGCGCCGCCGAATGAAAATTGAATATAACAGTAAAATCCCGAAAGTTTTTCCACCTCGTGAACCGAAAAAAGTTCCCGACTTCTCCCGACCACCTCGCGCTCATTCGTATGGCCAACATCGAACTCATTAAGAATCTCATTCGCGACGTCCCCGACTTTCCTAAAAAAGGAATTCTCTTTCGCGATATTACTCCACTGCTGCGCGACGCGCGCGGATTCGCGGCCGTGATCGATGCGCTCGCCGAACGCATTCCGCGAGCGGCTACCCCCGACGCAATTGTAGGAATTGAGTCGCGCGGCTTTTTGTTTGGTGCCGCGCTCGCGATCAAGCTCGGCTGCGGATTTGTACCAATTCGAAAGCCCAAGAAGTTGCCGTGGAAAACGCACTCGCAGAGTTATGTGCTCGAATACGGAACCGACACGATCGAGATTCACCAAGACGCACTACAAAAAGGCCAGCGTGCGGTCATCGTCGACGATCTTCTCGCGACGGGCGGAACCGCCGAAGCGGCCGGAAAACTTGTCGCGATGTGCGGCGCGGAGACGGCGTCCCTTCTATTTGTTATAGAGCTTTCCGCGCTGGGCGGACGTTCGAAGCTTCCCTCGGGATCTGTTCAATCACTTCTCCAATACTAATGATCCGCGGACTGCAACGCACAATCAAGCATTCGAGATCCATCGCCTATAATCGTTCGCGAGACAACCTTGCCACACACTCTAACACCCGCCGCGCGTGCCATGCCTAAGAGCAAAACTACAAAAGAAACACGCACCAAAGGCCCCGCGGACCGGCGAATTGCAGCCACCGATCTAAAGAAAACGGCGAAACCGAAAGCTAAAACTTCCGGACAGCCTACAATGAAACGGGCTACAATTGAAAAGGCGCCTATTGATAAGACTCCCGCCGCGGCGGAAAAGGTTATATTAAAAAAAATGCGCGCGCCGGAAGTGATTGTTAAGAAAAGCGCCGCGCCAATCGTGGAGCCGCCTGCGGCGTTGCCGAAGGTGACGCCCGAAATTGTAACAACGACCATGGAACCCATGACGCCCGAGCAGGCGGCGGCTCATAACTACAAAAACGGCGAGAGCCGCGGGCTGGATCCGACGACCGACGACCTCTGGCGTGAGTTTAAGACTACGGGCGCGGAGCCTCTGCGAAATTTACTAATAGAAAAGTATTATCCGATGGTGCGGCACATCGCCGAGCGCGTTTTACAAACATTACCAAAATCGATCGATCTCGACGAACTCTCGTCGGCGGGCGTGACAGGTTTAATGGACGCGATCAACGGATTCGATCTGACGCGTGGAATTAAATTTAAAACTTATTGCACGACACGCATTCGCGGATCGATTCTCGATCATTTGCGCGCGCAGGATTTCGTGCCGCGATTAGTAAGATTGAAAGCTCATCGCGTCGAGCGCGCGATTCATGAACTCGAAGCGCGGCTTGGCCGGCGCCCGACGGATTTTGAACTCGCGCAACATCTATCTATTCCGCTCGCGCGTCTCGAAACGGAAATGCAAGATTCGAGTCCGAAATCCATGTTATCGTTGTCGGACCGCTGGGACGACGACGACGACGACCGCGGCGGCGAAAAGGCCGAATTGATAGAAGATAAGCGCACCGAGGATCCGTTATTTTCAACGCATCGCCGCGATTTGATGGATGTGATCACACGCAATCTTACTAAAAAGGAACGTCAGATTTTTGTGATGTATTATCAAGAGGGCCTGACGATGCGCGAAATCGGCGAAATATTAAAATTAACAGAATCACGCGTTTGTCAGATTCACAGTAACGTTGTGGCTCGGTTGAAAGGACAATTAGATAGAATTCGGCCGGCGTTGTTGTCGTAGGAAAGGAAGAGGGACTGTCCCACTTCTTACGCAGCGCGCGGAATTTCGCGTCTGGGTCGCGCGCGCTTGCTCGCCTTTAACCGGGGCGCCCGAGTATTAATTGTTACAAACGCGCCTGGACCGCTGCCACGAAATTGCTACAAACACCTTCTTCCGCGCACTCCGGCGAGCTGCGCGCGCGCGACCCAGACGCGATTTGTTTTTAGGTGGATTTGTTAGGTTTGTCAGGACCCGTCAGGGACAGGTATAAACCTGTCCCCTAACCTGTCCCCACCATGCTCGACGCCGCCAAACTTACTAATATTGCGCGCAAGAACGCGGGGTGGCGGGTATTAACATTGGAGGAATGCGCGTCGACGAATGACGTCGCGGTGGAATTGTTAGCTACAGATGGTGAGGCGCATGGAACTGTAGTTTTTGCGGAGCATCAGACGGCGGGGCGAGGGCGGCGCGGGCACGTGTGGCATTCACGGGCGGGGCTTGGATTGTTGTTTTCGGTGGCGCTCAAGGCGTCGCCGTCTCCCCCTGCGCCGGCGCTCGTGGCAGCGGCGGCGGCGGCAATCCGAAATGCTTCATTACAAATAACGGGCGCTGCGGCGCGGATCAAATGGCCGAATGATTTGTATATTTATCAAAAGAAGTTTGCGGGAATTCTTGTGGAGGCGCGATTGGCGGGCGAGTCGGCGAATATTGTAATCGGCGCCGGCGTGAACTTGAATCACGATCCTAATATTGATTTCGCTCCCGAGATTCGCAACATTGCGACGTCGCTCAAACACGAGTCGAACGTGGACGTTGATCGTTATCCATTCGCAAATTGTGTTCTCGACTTTCTCGATTTGTATCTTTCTGAAATATTAATTGGTAAATATGATCAAATCGAAAAAGAGTTTATGAACGGGCTCGGGCTCGCTAATCAACAAATCGAAGTCGAACTTCTTTCGGGCGGGCGCGTGCAAGGAAGCCTCGTTTCGTTTGATTGCATTCGCGGCGTTGAGATTGCCGGGCCGGCGGGCTCGTCGTGGATTCGAGCGGAGTTGATCGCGCATATTTACTAAGGAAACACGTTTGTTCGACGCAGTTGTGCATTGCAGAAAAAGTAATGCTGTTTCGGTACTGCTTGGAATTGGCACTAGCGGTTTTGGCACTGCAGCGAATCTTACAGTTACATACACCCCCGCCGATTATCTGAATAGATACGCCGGCGTGCGCCCCGCTCGAATCCCAAATCCATTGCCTTGATGTAGATGCCTATTGCCACCCTGGTAGTAGAGTTCCAATACTACTGTACCCGAACATCACAATGTCTCATTTTGGCCGAGAGGCGCCTTGGAGCAACTGTTGATCTTGCAGCACTTTTGCAATGAGAGCACCTACCTTGGCACATCCGGCGTCAGTAAAGTGGTCGGTGTCCTTTTCAGGATAGTCTCCAGGTTCCCGAACTAATTCTCGGTCGACATCACATAAAACGGAATTCGTTTCGCGAGCCACTTCTCGAATCGCATCGTTCATAGCGCGCATGGCATCCCTCGCCATGTTCCAATCGGGCATGTACATAGCAATGCCCGGCCCGACCTTTCTGTATTCTTCAACGGTTTCCTCTCCAGTAAATCTGAACGCAAATGTACAAAAAACAGGTGTGGCTCCCGATGCGGAAACCACTCTATGAAATCTGCGAAGCTCCTCGCGAAATTGGGCAAAGTGTTCGGGAACAATATAAATATTATTCTCAATTTTTCCGTCGTAGACATGGATCTTTTCTTCACCCACTATTGAATCCAATTCCTCCCTCATTTTCTTGCTGTGCTCACGGCGATCAGCCCAGTGTTCTTTTTCGTCTGACTTTGTCACCTGTTCGATTCGCAGGCGTTTGTAATGATTGGAACGCGCAGTTTCAAACACTAGCCACATCGCAGAGTGGGAAAGCCAGCTTGAAAGCGTGCCCGTAATCTTGACAGCGGGCCATGTGCGCGGGTCGATTCCGAGTCTTGCTCTTCGACTCGTTAGCAGGTCATTGACCAGATTATATAATATTACAATATCGGGATTGAACCTTGCGAGACGCTTCTCGTAGCGGTTGACAGACATGTAGGTCGTGGCCCCGGGAAGACCCCCGTTGATGACGTCCACCTTTTCCGGAGAGGCTGCATTTTCCCGTACTCTAGCTCCAAAAAAAGCTGGAATCGTTGAATCATCGTTCGAGCTCGTGGTTCCGAAACACC
>JBJXHE010000138.1:0-4413 GCA_046160785.1 Planctomycetota bacterium | reverse complement strand
TACTTCTTCGCATCGTGCGTCGCGTTTTCGCCGTTGTTGCCGGTTCCCACCGCGGGCAGAGTGGTAGTGATCTTTTCGATCGCCAGATCCTTCATGGCAACGGGACTCGAAACGTAATGAGTCGTGGTGAAGCTCGTGAGATTCGATCCCGACGTGCCTGAGGTCACTTCTGTCGTGTAGGCGCGGCTGCTCGCAAGAGTCACGCGCGTCACACCCACATCGTAACTGAGCGGGGTCGTCGGTTTGACAGTCTGGAGTGCGTACGTAACAGATCCGTCCAAGTAAGCGGTCCCCGATGTACCTTCCTTCCATTTGCGATCGCTCACATATCCTTTTGTTTCGTTGCTGCCGATGCGCGTGAAGGAATGGACTAATCCTACGCTCGACGAGAGTGTCACGGCTCCCGTTGAATGGGTGTAGGCGGTCACATTCGCAGGTGTATGGACGTCCGTCACGAGCCCGTCGCTTCCACGCGGCGTGTGCAAGACCCACTGGCTCGGTACAGGATCATCTTCCGCGGGATCGATATCGGTGTGGACTCGCGTCAGGGTCTGGCCGACTTCGTCAAACAGCACTGTGGTCCAGCGCGTCGAAGGCTCGGTAACAATTGTGCGCGTTGCCCATCCTGTCGTGTACCCTGCGCCTGGCGTAAAACTGCCGTTGGACTCATAGGTAATCACATGGTCGCCCGTTCCAGCTCCTCCGCATCCACAGGCACCGTTAAACCAAAACTTCTTAATTTTATAGTTCGTGTCGTACTCAAAATACGCATCGGCATAGGACTTCAAATTCGCATCACTCTCGGTCAGGAAGTCCTCATCAAAACTCACATCTTGCCAGTCGTGCTGGCGAGTGCCTTCCGGCGCCACGATCATCTTGATCTCATGCGGATATCCGGGATTGGTCGTTGCGTGGTAGGCCACATCGGCGTCCCAGTAGCGATAGTAGGTCTTGCGAATCGAGTTGATTCCGCTATCGGTGAGCGGCGTTGTGGTTTTCACCATCTTCAAGTCGCCGTTATCGCCGTGGCTGTCGCCGTCAGAGCTGTAGTAGGTGTAGTCGACTTGGGCAACGGTCGCGACTCCAGACGGGGCGCTCCATGACCCAGATGATTTTATTTCACTTTTTACCTGAGTCAGCCGCGTTGCACCGCCGACTGTGCTGTAGGTGTAGGTGTAGCGGCGGTCGGAGGTATCGTAAGCGTATTGGATCTTGCCACTCGTGAACCCGCCGCTGATCGCCGTCGAACCCGTGGTTGCGTCACCTACGAAGGCTACGTTTCCGGCCGGATCGCTAATCTTCCAAAGCTGCCATGCGGCTGTACTTGCGTTGGTTGAACCAAAGAAAGTATAGGTCATTCCATGCGCGTCATGATATAGATAGGTATCGGGCTCGCTCTCAACGCCCGCTACAAATCGGATGACGCCGTTTGCGCCGTTCGTTGCCTTAAACGTCGTCGTGCTCTCGGGATAGCGTGCGAATTCTAGAAAGCCGCCAGCTGAATAATATAAATATATCAAATCCTTCGTGTCATCCGCATCATTATAAAACGCGATCTCCATTTGAGAAGTTTGCATCCAATTGTAGCCAGCATATCCGTTGCTGTTATAAGCACTTCCGGAATTCTTCTGCGTTGAATTATAGCTTCTCCCCACGATCCACGAGAAACCCGCGGCCGGAAGCGCAATATCCACTTCGCTAAGATTCGCTCCGCCAGTCACTAAGTCTACTTTTTGTTCACGATCGGATATTACAGTTGACTCGAATTCATTTCCGGCAATCGCCATCCTAAAGAAAGGACCGTTTTTTACAGTTCCATCGAGGCGCACTCCGCGATGGTTGTATTGCGGCCGCAGCGCTTGTATCGCCGTCGCGCTCGTGTTTTTGTAGCTTGTTAGTGAATCGCTATGGACTTCAAGAATTGGATCGCTTGTAAAAAATCGGAGCGGTAAGATCGGCAATTTTAATAATAAGCCGGCTGAAACGGATGTAACTGTTAGTATTGAAAGAATTACGATACTTTCGAGAAGCGCGATCTTTTTGTAGGGAAACCGAAACATGACTACAATACTCCGTTCATCGGGCGCTTACGTGTGACGCCCGAAATGATAGATAGAAACGACGCAGCAATTCCGAGCGAAGAGGATTTCTTCGTTCAAATGTAAATATTGACGCGAGGGCACGATAGGTGCATTCGCCTAGCGGGCTCGCGGGCCTCGCTCACTTCGACAAGTTCTCTCGGTGGCCTTTTGTTAGTCTAACTAAGCTGCAAATCCCGGTGGTGTTAATTTTCGATTCCTAGCACTCGGTCATCGGCGAAGTGAGTGATGACAAAGATGGAACATCGAAATAAAAAGTTCCAGAAATATTTTTGTTTTTCCTATCCCAAATGAAAATAAGAAGTTACATAAAAAACCAGAATTGAAGTCCCCGAACACCGGTGGATTTGTGCCTTTCGTTTTTTATTTTGAATACCCGCTTGCGCGAAAGCGACGCGCTCGACAGAATTCGGCCCGACTTGCAAGGCGGCCTCACGCATGTCGCGCGAGATCATTAGCTTTGCGAATGGAGATGATACGTGGTTACTTTTCTCTCGAAGAATCGTAGTATTGCGTTTATTTTAACAATCGCGGTACTATTTATTGGCGTTCAATTATGGCTTTCCTCCTCGAAGGCAAAAGCTGCAAACCTTTCTTTAGCAACACCTTCCGATATTAAGACTGCGCTCTACCGGGGGGGGCTCGATCCTACGGCGCTCGCAGCGTGCGGAGTGAATTCCGAGTCCGTTTCCGGCGTCGTGACCGGGGTCGAAACCTACTTTAGTAACAATCCAACCGCACTCGCAACGGCGGATGAAAACTACAGTTCAGCGAAAGTGAGTTACGAGGCGCTTTCGCGAAAAGTAGCGAATGGGAATGCTTCGGCACAAGATATATCAAATCTCGCCACGGCAACGACAACGTTAGCAACCGAGGCGACCGCGCGAGCGAATGTGATGAATGCGATCATCACAGCGGCGACTGCGAATCTCAATAATGGACAGAAACTGTTATTAACAAAACTCGCAGCGAATCGCTCGTGGGCGCTCGATACTCATTTCAGTGTTGTCGATCGAACGCAGGCGCAGTGGGTGGCGCTCCGGGACGCGGTCGCTACTAAAAAGATCAACGAAAAGTATAATGAACAGATCGATTCGGCGGCGGCAACGTTAATTAATACCGAACTTGCGAATGAGACGGTCGCGCTTTCGAAAACGAATAGTACGAATACTCTCGCGGGCGTAACTTCAGCGTTTGATTCCGAACTTAACAACTAAGCTCGTGATTTCCTTCGTATCCAAGTTACAGAAACGACGGGGAGTGGCCTCGGCACTTCCCGCCATTTTGTGTCTTCTTTTATTTATTAGTTCAGCTTTCCCTCAAGCTTCCACGACGGCGCTTTCCGAACAAATCGATCTCGCGCGCCTTGTCGATCTCGCGGCGAAACGAAGGAAAGTCAATATTGAATACGACCCGCAGGTGATCAAAGGCAGTGCTACGATTCGAATGGAGGCTTCGCTTTCCGATGACGAGCTCTGGAATATTACCAATCGATTGTTAGCGTCGCGCGGATTTGCGATCATTCAGGGCGCCGGAATTGAAACATTAAGTGTTGTAAAGATTGCGGACGCTCCCGCCCAAGCTCGCGTCGAACCCGAGTCGCTACAAAAGGCACGCGCGGGTTTTGTTAAGATTATCCAGCCGCTGCCATCGAAAAGTAGTAAAGAGCTTCTCGATTCGTTGCAACTGATGTTATCGAAACCGGGAGGCACTCTGATCGAACGTAAACTGGCGGGGGCGTTCGCGTGTTGCGCCGCTATGGGATCGTTTGCATTCCGGGGTGAGACGCGCGCGGCCAATTCAATGGCGGCGCACGAAACGCATTTCGCCGACGTCGTTAATTGCCCACCGCCTCGACACACTCCCTATTGTTATTCTTCGGATTATTAACCAACGTCGATATGCGGTAGCATTGCATTTGCGCGTCGTCGAAAGGCCGGAGCATCGGCGCGAGATCGCTAACATTCGTTTCCGGGTCCATCCATGCTTCATAACAATCGGGCGGGAGAATTGCGGGCATCCGATCGTGAATGGAGGACATTAGTTCGTTCGGGGCAGTAGTAATAATGGTGCAGGATTCTACAATTCCTGCTGCCGGGTTTTTCCAGCGCTCCCAAAGGCCGGCGAACGCAAACCGCTGCCGGTCTTTCATAACAATACGCCACGGCTCTTTTGCGGTCCCAACGCGTTTCCATTCGTAAAAGCCGGAAGTTACAATTAAACAACGGCGCTTTTTGTAAGCTTCGCGGAACGACGGTTTTTCGGCGACGGTTTCCGCGCGGGCGTTTATTAGCTTATAACCAATCTTTTCGTC
>JBJXHE010000137.1:0-19090 GCA_046160785.1 Planctomycetota bacterium | reverse complement strand
CGGTGAAGAATCGTCGCGCGAACCCGCGAATCAAACAATCCCCCGGAATTGGGTCGCGCGCTGCTAGCAGCCCGTGGCAAAAGTCATCCTATTTAAATAGGTTCTTTTTTGTTAACTCTTCGTCAAGGCACTCTCTGAGTAAGTTCTTACTACGCCTCGAACGCCTTTCCTCGACTTAACAAAAAATTCCTATATTTAAATAGCGGAGCACTTTTGCCACGGGCAGCTAGAATTACGATCGCGCCAACCGCGCCGCCGATTTCCATGAATACCACCATTCTCACCATTTGTAGTCTTTTGCCGCTCGCCGCGTGCGCGGCGGGTTCAGCCGTGAAACCACAATTACAGAACGCCGCGAATCTGCCCGTCGCCGAGCTCAAGGAATATTACAAAAACAAATGGAAAGGAACCGACTTGTTTCGCGCGGAACGCGGAGTCGAGCAGGTTGCGCGACTCTGGAGTTCTGCGGACGGCGACGCGGACGCGTTTCTTACGTTTTGTAAGAACGAGTTTATTGTAACAGGACCGGAACTCGATCATACTTTTGAAAAGCTTCAATTCGCGCTGGAGCGGCTCGGTGGATATAACAATTCCGCGAAACGCGATTTGCGCCGCGGCGTGGATCTCGAAATCGGGCCGAAGTTAGCGATCGATGAGCGCCTCAGCGCGTTCGAGCCCGGCGCGCACCTCAGCGACGATTTGTTTAGTTCAAAACTCGCATTTGTAGCATTACTCAATTTCCCGGCCGCGACTCTGAAAGAATGTTTGGAAAAGGGAATGAATTGGCCGCGCCGCGAATGGGCCGAGGTAAGACTAACAAAAATATTTGAGAATCGCGTTTCGGCGGCAGTGCAACAAAAAATTGGGGCGGCGCTCGCCGAAGCGGATTCGTATATTTCACAATATAATATACATATGCACAGGCTCGTCGACGACGCGGGCGCGCGGCATTTTCCGGAGGGCCTCCGATTAATTACACATTGGGGGCTTCGCGATGAAATCAAAGCGCGCTATTCGAGCCCGAGCGGAATCGGCGGCCAGCGAATGATACAACAAATCATGGAGCGGATCGTGCGCCAGGAAATTCCGGCGGCCGTTATTAACAATCCAGCCGTTGAATGGAATCCATACAAAAACACGGTGTCCGGCAGTGCCTCCGAGCGCGAGGCTGACGTTCGTTATCAAAAGTGGCTGAATGTATTCTTAGCGAACCGGCTCGCCGACGCGTCGGATCCGGTGTGCCCTACTTATATTCAAAGAAAATTTGAACGCGAGCGCGAAATTCCGGAGGCGCAGGTCAAATCACTTTTTGAAGATATATTAAATTCGCCGCACGCCGAGAAGACCGCGAAATTGATAGAATCGCGACTCAAACGAAAATTGGAGCCGTTCGACGTTTGGTACGCAGGCTTCCGCCCGTTGAGTAAATATACAGAAGCCGATCTCGATCAAAAGACGCAACAACGATACAAAAACGCCGCTGCGTTCGCCGCGGACATGCCGAGGTTATTTAAGGATCTCGGATTCTCGGAGGAGAAGGCGAAATTCTTAGCTAACAATATCGTCGTTGAGCCTTCGCGCGGCGCAGGTCACGCGTACGGCGCGCAACGCCGCGACGACAAGGCACACTTGCGCACGCGCATCGGTTCCGGCGGAATGGATTATAAAGGATACAATATTGCAATTCATGAAATGGGACACAATGTTGAACAATCCTTTTCTACAACTGAGATTGACTATACACTGCTCGGCGGCGTTCCGAATACGGCGTTCACGGAAGCATTAGCATTCGTATTCCAGGGGCGCGACCTCGAATTGTTAGGTTTGGAAAAACCCGACGCGTCTGCCGAACACGCCAAAGCCATTGAAGATTTCTGGGCGACTCGCGAAATCGCGGGCGTCGCGCTCGTCGACATCGCGGCGTGGCATTGGTTATATGATCATCCGAATGCTACAGCTTCGGAGTTCCGCGCCGCCGTCGTTCAGATTGCTAACGATACGTGGAATCGCTGGTTTGCACAATTCCTCGGAAAACGCGACGTTCCAATCTTAGCTATCTATTCGCACATGATCGACGGCGGAATGTACACGCCCGACTACCCGCTCGGCCATTTGATAGCATTTCAAGTCGAAGAACACTTCAAATCACAACCTTCGCTCGGCGCCGAATTCGAACGCGTTTCAAAATTAGGATCGATCACGCCCGACGCGTGGATGCGCAAAGCGACGGGCGCGCCGCTGGCGGCGAAGCCGTTATTGGATGCTACTGAAAAGGCGCTTCGGCACTTTAAAAAATAAGAATTGTCAAAAGTAAAAACTACTTATTTCGCCGCGTTCGGCATCACCGTAAACCCATCAAATGCCGTCAGCGCGTCCGCCTTCGACCACACGCCTGCCTTCCCGCCTTTTGTTAATGTTGAATCATCGAATTCTAGGGATTGAACGCCGTCGAAGAAGATAACAAAAGTGTCGTCTTTACAAATAACTTCAATTCGATGCCAGCGGTCGGCGGGGGCGTCGATCTTCAGGTTCGCTAGCATTTTACGCGTTCCGTTTTCAATAATGTACGCGCGCAGGTTTTTTTCGAGCGGGTTCCAGCGCGTAAGATAATAATTATCTTCATTAACAATCCGCCACGCGACGCCGCCGCCTTGATCTTCGGCGCCGCCCGTCGCGCGCACCTGGCAGGAAATTGTTACATTCGCGGGAAACTCGTCGCGAAAAATACACATATTGTACGTGTTGCCGCGATTCTTCGATTCCGCGACGATTAAACAATTCGGGCCCGCGGGCGCGTCGCCGAGCGGTGCAATTTTCCAGGTTGCTAATGTTCCCGTGCCGTGCGTTTCACCGACTTTCCACGCCGCCGGAATATTACCCGCCGGCAATTTTTCAAAATCCTCGGAATAGATTGCTCCCGACGGCCCCTTTGCCGATTTCGATCGGGCGCACGCGGCGGCTGGTGTAATAATAATAATCAGTGCGGCAAGAATTTGTAGTTTCATATTGTAAAATCTGATCTTATATATGAATCGATATTGTTAATGTTCGTTGTCGTCTTCGAGCAGTTCGGCGAGTTCTGCGAGCGCGCGGGATAATAACGATCGAACGGCGAGTTCCGTCCGGCCCATTTTCTCGGCGATTTCCGCGCGCGAGAGTCCGACGACTTTTGCTAATAAAATAACCTCGCGTTTGTCTTCTGATAATTCTTCAAATGCGCGCTCCGTGCGCTCAAGCTCCTCGCGCGCGGCGAGGTGGCGGCTCGGCGTCGAAAAGGAGCGATACGCTGCGATGAGCACGTCATCGGGCGCCGTTTTCTTATCATTCGTGGTGCGCATCCGAATTTCGCGCGCCGCGTCGCGCTTTTCAGCTTTATAATATTCGTACTTGTTAAGAATCTTGCGCATCGCGGTTGTATATAACCAATGCCGGAATTGCGCTTCACCGCGGTATTGATAACGATCGACGTGTTGTAACACTTCGCGGCAGACAGATTGCATAATATCCACCGCCGACTCCTTCGCTTTTAGTAGTCTTCCGCTTCGCAATCGAATGTACGCCTCGAGCCCCGGCAGATTCTGCTGGAGCAATATTTCCACGGCGGACGAGTCGCCGCGCGAGGCGCGCGTGACGAGTTCTTGAGAGTCGAGTTGATTCACAGGGTGGTGGTCGTAGTTGGCGAAGACAGAGTATACGTGCTCACGGCGCCAACGGCGAATCTACGAATGACATGGCGCTAATTGTAACGCACTGCTCGGGCGATTCGCAGCGGCGATACGATAATAATTGCCCTTGCCCTCGATCGAGCAAACGCAACAAAAAATAAATTGGTGAAAGGCCGCACGTGTTTCGGGGGTCGCCGCCCGATGCTACAGATCGATACCAGCCCTCGGCGTCGCGCGCAGCGGCGAAATCGAGCGCGTCGCGGTCGCCTTTTTCTGTATGTTTTAACAATTCCTCCGAGAGCTTCGGTCCGCCGAAGTGCGGGCCGACGTGCGCGAGATCCGCTCCTGCTACAATTACGGTTTTCTTATCATCGTCGAGCGCGGCTCGAACCGCCTCGACGGCGCGTTCGACTTCGGGAACGCCCGCGGGCGAATGGTGATCTTCAATGATCGAACGCAGGCTCCCGCACAATAACGGCACAATTTCGGCGTTCGGATGTATCAATTTCAAAAAGATAGTTTGGAACTCGATCGAGTGTTCGTTTTTATGAGCAAATTCGTCATCGTAAGCATTCTCGCCGAGCGCGACGGCCACGCGATCGACCGCAGCGCGATCGGTGCGCGCGGGGCCGAGCGGAGTATTATAATCCTTGCGCGTCGGCACAATCAGCGACGACACGGGGCCGTGCGATGTTCCTAATATAACAAAACGGTCAACTTTACCAATCTCGCGCATCGCGCCGTACGCCTGCGCGTACGTTAACATTCCGCGTTCGAGGTCGATGTGCGGTGCGATCAATCCTAACAATTCGCCGCCGTCGCGCGGCTGGTCCCACGCCTCGGCTAATATTCCTCCGACGCGAATCCTAAACTCGTCGGGTTCCTCAGGATAGTTACTGCCCGCGTGCGCCGCCGCTCGCGCCGGCGTCCGTGCAAATTCTTCGCGCAAATTTTCAAAAGCCTTGTGAAAGACGGCGTCCATTAACAATCCGCGTTTACTAAATATATCAAATACTTTTTCAATAATCGCGGCCGACACACGCTGGCCGGCGGCAACACTAATAATATCCGCCAGCTCTTTGGCGTCGCGTTGACCGTCGAAGTGCGCTGCTATCAAAAACGCCTCCGGCGAGACCCAAAGAATCCCTTCCACAACGCCGAGCGGATCGCGGATGCCGACGCGTTTTTGTCCGTTTGATTCTTCGAACGGAAAAGTGTCGAGCGGGCGCAGCGGGGGAATTGGCATTGCTAAGGGTTAGTGACGCTGTGACAACTTGTGACAATACGCGGCTCTCGCTGCGGCGTCGACTCGCGAGTTCTAAATATGAACTTTCGTACCCGATCCGCGCGCGACGGCTATATTTTCGAACACGATGGCATCACCCATTCGGCTCACAGTTGTAGAAGACGGCATTAGCACCGTTGTCGAATTCAATCAACCGGTCATCACAATTGGCCGTTCGCTCGATAATCATATTCGGCTGCGCGACGTGCAGGTGTCGCGCCGCCACGCGCGCATCGAACGCGTCGGCGAAGATTATCTTATTATTGATAATGATTCGGCCAATGGTACAAAACTGAATGGTGAAAATGCCGGGCGCGCGCCGCTTTCGCCCGGCGATTGGTTAGGTTTCGGAAAGACTAGAATTGGAATCGGAGATATTGAAACGCGCGTCGATGCTACAACTGCGACGGGACGTTTAAATGTATTGCCCGCGGGAGGCCAGGACACGTTTGTTAGCGTTGTTACGCGCGAACGCGATAATTTACTTGTATTGCAAAGAATCAACCGTGCTATCAATTCCGAACGCGACGTCGACGCATTGTTTGCATTAATTGTCGACTCGGCCGTGGCGCTGTCGCGCGCCGAGCGCGGATTCTTAGTTGTTCGAAATCCCGACGGAAAATTAGAATTTAAAGTTGCGCACAATTTCGCGCGCGAACCCGTGCCGACGCCCGAAGAGAAAATATCAAAAAAAGTCGTGGAGGAAGTGATCGCGAACGGGCGTCCTATTGTATCATCCGACGCGCTTTCAGACGAGCGATTCGCCGACTCGCGATCGGTGATTGATTTGGAGCTTCGCTCGCTGCTCGCCGTGCCTCTGCATGTTAAAGAAAAAACGGAGGGCGTTATTGTTGTCGACAATCGTTTACAAAAAGGCGTCTTCGGCGACGAGGAAATTGATTTGTTAGAAGCGCTCGCCGACCAGGCCGGAATCGCGTTAGCAAACGCGCGCGCTCTCGAAGAGTTACAATTGGTAAATCGCGCGCTGGCGGAAGGGCGAAAGAATCTTGAACATCGTGCGCGCGATCTTGCTACGAAATTGGAGCAGGGCGAGGAAGCGCTCGAAAAAGCGCGTGAAGAGGCGGCCGTCGCGCGTGGCGATTTGCGAGGGCGCTATGACTACAGAAGTATTATTGGTGAAAGCGCGGCGATGCGAAATGTATTCAGACTGCTCGACCGCGTCGTGCGCTCCGACGCGGAAGTATTAGTGATTGGAGAAAGCGGAACCGGAAAAGAATTGATAGCTCGCGCGATTCATTCTAACAGTTTGCGGCGCGACCGCCCGTTCGTGAGCGCGAGCTGCGCCGCGATTCAGGAAAGTTTATTAGAAAGCGAATTGTTTGGTCACGCGAAAGGAGCGTTCACGGGCGCGCATCGCGCGAAGAAAGGATTGTTTGAATTAGCAAATGGCGGAACTCTATTTTTAGATGAAGTCGCGGAGATGCCGTCCGAAATGCAAAAATCGTTATTACGAGTATTGCAGGAAGGCGAAATCCGGCCGATCGGCTCCGAAAATTCAATACCGATCGACGCCCGGATTATTTGTGCATCGCAAGTGGATCTAACAGAAAAAGTAAAGGATAGATCGTTCCGCGAAGATTTGTATTATCGCCTCAACGTTCTTCCGATCCGCGTTCCAGCGCTGCGCGAGCGCAAGGAAGATATTCCGCTGCTCGTTCAAAAATTTATGATTGAGCGCAGCCGCGAAGCGGGCGTGATGCTCAGGAAAATGGATCCGGGCGTGATGGATTTATTTATGACCTACGCGTGGCCCGGCAACGTGCGCGAGCTTGAAAATGAAGTGCGCCGCTTAGTTGTTATATCCGGCGATTTGATAACTCCCGATCTCGTCTCCGACCGCATTCGCGATTATGAGCCCGATCTTCCCGACGATCCAGAATTAGTAACCGATGAGACGACGCTGCCGGGCCGCGTGCGCGCGCTCGAGATTCGCGCGATCCGCTCGGCGATTTTGACGAGTCATAACAATCGCAGCCAGGCTGCGCGCCGGCTTGGAATATCAAGATTCGCATTGCAACGAAAAATTGATAAATATGGAATTCCTGAACCGCCGCCTTCGCCGTTATCGTAGTTTAACGTAAATTATCAAATGGCGGCTCAGGAAGGACCTCGTGAACAATTTCCGGTGCTGCCGGGGCTCACGATTCTTGAAAAACTCGGAATGGGTGCCGTTGGAACTGTATACTTGGCGCGGCACGAAGCGCTCAAGCGGCTCGTCGCCGTTAAAGTGCTGCGCCACGAACTCGCGGGAAATCGTTTATATGTAGAAAGACTGCGGCGCGAAGCGCGGCTCTCGGCGCGCCTCGACCATCCGAATATTGTTAAAGGTCTCGATCTCGGCGAAGTCGCGGGCGTGCCGTTTTTTGTTATGGAGTTCGTCGACGGGAAAAGTTTAAAAACAGTTTTGCGCGAACGCGGCCGCCTCGAAGAAGATGAAGTATTAGAATACGGATTACAATTAAGCCGCGCGCTCGACCATGCCTACAGAAGCGGCGTCGTGCATCGTGATATTAAACCTGGAAACTTAATGATCGCGCGCGATGGAACGTTAAAATTAGCCGATCTCGGGCTTGCGCGCCGACCCGACGATTCGAGCGTCACGCGCGACGGCGTAACGTTAGGAACGCCGCATTATATTAGTCCTGAGCAGGCGCGGGAGCCGTCGAGCGCCGACGTGCGCAGCGATTTGTATTCTGTCGGCGCGACATTATTTCATATGGCGACGGGCCGTCCGGCGTTCGACGGCGAAACCGTATCTGAAGTATTGTCTCGCGTTTGGGATGTTAATTTAACTCCGGAGATTCCCGACGAGGTTCCGCTCAGCAGAAATTTAGAATTAGTGATCCGAAGATTATTAGCGAAAGATCCGAACGTTCGTTATCAAACTCCCGACGACCTTATGCGCGACCTCGAGCGCGTGCGCCGCCGCGAACGGCCGAACGTCAGCGTATTTGATATTAATCCAAAAGCGAAAAAAAATGTTAAGAGATTCGCGCTCGCAATGGTTATTTCGGCCGCGGTCGTTGCGGGCGCGATCGGTATTATTAAATTAACGGATCGCGGCCGCGACACCGGTCCGAGCAAGACCGCGATCGAGCTTGGAATGAAACTCAAGAGTATTGAAATCGAGGGAATGGATACAGCTCCCGCGCTGCTCGACCGGTGGGGACGGCTCGATTCCATGTTAGCGTCCGGGGCAATGATCGATGCCGACCGCGTGCGCGCGATCGATCTTAAGACAAAAGTTGAAAATCAACTTTCCGCGGTTGCGACCGGGCTCGAACGCGCGTGCGAGCAAGATTTGTTAAAAGCGTTGTCTGAACATTACCTTTCCGCCGCTGACGATTTTGTAAATACAACATTTCCAGAGCGGTTTCGCGAGGCGTTTGGTGGAGATTCCGTGGCGTTGCCTGAATTGTTAGCAACGCGAACAAAAGACTTTTTAAGTAAGAAATCCGCCGAAGTTGCGCGGGCGATCGAATCCGCCGAGGCGCGGATCGTCGAGGCTCTCCCCGAATTCTTAACAAAACGCGAATCCGGTGCGAGCGCGCTGCTCTCCGAAGGACGCTACAAATCGGCACTTTCGTTAACAAATGAAGTTTTGGAATCGTTTACTTTGGCCGACGGCACGGCGTGGCGATTCTTGCCTCCCGCGGCGCGCGAGCGAATTACAACAAAAACGCAATCTCGAATGGGATCGCTGCGGTCGCGAATCTTAGAAAGCGCCCGCGACACCGCGAAACGCGCCGCCGACCGTCTGCGCAGCGAACACGACCGCCTCGAAGAATCGTTACGATCGGGATTATTAACAGCGGCCGCCGCGGATTTTGAAGACACCGCAAAAAATATATTAACTGAAATTCACTATTCGGAGGACGAGTGGCCGCAGCAGGGGATTCAGAATCCTGAAAAATTAATAAAAGAATTTTCGAGTTCGTTGCATTCGCTCGAACGCCAGCGCGAGCGCGATTACGCCGACCGTGCCTTTTCGGAGCACGACGCGCGACTCGCGGGCCGCTGGCGCGAGCGCCAGTATCTCGGCGTGCGCGACGAATGGCGCACGCGCGCGCCGCGGTCGACGGTCAGCGGTGTTAAAGAAAAAATGGATCGCCGAATTGTTTATTCAGAATTGTTAGTATCAATTCGCGAGCGCGCGGTCCGAAACGTCGAGCTGAAGAAAGGTAAGAAGATACAATTATCGTTACGTTCGGGCGAGGCGGCCGCCGGAAAGGTCGCCGGCACTTTGCTACAAAACGACGACTACATTATTAAACTACAAGAAGGAACGCGGGCCGAAGTGCATTTTTCCGCGCTCAGCACGGCGGACGTTCTCGCATTATTAGAATTCGAAGACGTGCCGAACGACCGGATCGAGCGCGCGCTGTTTTATCTTGCCGAGGGGGAATTTGATAAATCGCAGGCGGAATTGTTTGAAATACGTTCCAAGTTTCCCGCGAGTCTGGATTCGCTAAAGATCGATCTCGACAGCGCGCTCTTCGACGCCGATCAACTGCGATCGTTAACAAAATTCGGCGGCACCGAGCGCGACGTTCGTTTTGCGGATGCTAAGAAAAGAGCTGCGGGGCACGAGGGAATTGGAGACTTCGAGGCGGCGCGCGAATGGTATGAAAAGGCGCGCCAGGAGTCGGCGGGATTCTCGGCCGACGATCCGCGCGTCGCGGAAATTGATAGACTTATAAAAGAATTTGAAGTTCGCGAACGTTTATCAAAAAAATCACGCGATCTGGCGCAGGCGTTTCCAAATGCAAAATTCCGGGAAATGCCCGACGGCCGTCTCGAAGTGCGTTATGATTCGGCGGCATTATTAGCAACGATCTCGCTGGATCCTGCCGGCGAATGGTCGAAAGGCAAAACTGGAATTGTGTATTTGAAATCCGCGGCGCCCGAGCAGGATCTAACAAAAAACCCTTCGGCGCGCTGGATCGCGCCGCCGCTCGGCCGCGGTCCGTTTAAAATTAAAATTAGAGTCTGGATACCCTTCGACGGCGTCGATGCGCCCGTGCCCGTTCGCTCATTTACAGCATTCGGAAAAACTGTAGTATTTGCCGGAGGCAAGTCGCGCGGGCGGCCCATAACAATTCTTCGTTCGGGCGCGCTCGACGGAATTGAAGATGATATTCAAAATGCAATTCTGGCCGAAAAGCAAGACGACGCGATCGGACTTTTGCGCGGTAGCATCAACGAAATTGTTATAGAAATCGATGCGGACGGCCGCGCGTGGTCGGTCGCTCTCGACGGTACAAAGCTACAAAACGTCTCTTCGCAGAGCAGTTCAGGTACAAGTATTGAACTTCGCTCCAACTCGCCGATCGAATGGCGCGAGCTGGTTATTGAGGGCGTGACGCCGCCGAAACGCTAATTGATAACTAATATTTTAATTATGGCCCCATCGGGGCGAGCGGGAGCTGCTTCTTATTTTTAGCTTTGATTCCGAGTAGATTCGCGGCGGCCGCGGAGCCTGCGTCGAATGCCTTGTCAATGAGTTTGAGCGAAGCTTTGATTTTCTTAGGATTCAACGTTTCACAGTTAGCTTTTGCGGTCGCCGCTGATTTGCGCGCATTTGTTAGTAATGCAAACGCGCTCGCTCCGTGTGTAGTCGGGTCCAGTGTTCCGTCCTCGATCGCGTCCGTGATGTCGCTAAGTGCAGAATCAAGCCGCGCAAGTGTAGTCATCAATTCGCCGGCGGCGCCGACAAAGTCGGGGGATTTTTCCTTTAATTTATCCTGAGCATCTTCGGCGGCGTCGGCTGCTTCGAGGAGCGCGTTCAGAATTGTAGCTTCCGGTTCGCCCGCGATTCCGAGTCCGGCGCCGAGTGAAAAATTATCAAAATAGAAGCTGCCACCTTGCTGTAAATTGTTAACTCCAAATCCGAGCGCAAACGCCGATTCTGGGACCGGAATATTATCTGTGAATACCGTTTGCCAGCGATCGCCCTCTTCGCCCGGAGGAGGAGTCTTTCGAGTTGACATACTAAATACGCCTGCGTCGTGCATCATTCTCAAGTCGACTTGTGCGGTATTTGATATTAATACTGGTGTTCCAATGTTTCCGGTTTCATCCGATGCGAATACTAAAAAACCGTTCGCGGCGGAATTGTAAGTAGCGCCGACAAATTTAAACAATAGCGGATTGGAGCCCGCGGGACGGTCCATTTCCATTCCGGCAAACGATTGTCCGCTGACGAGGCCGTCGGTTGAAGAAATCGCAATTGTAACTTGCGCATCAAACTCTCCCGTCATCGTTCTCGATACTAAAACAAATCCAAAAGAATTCGCCTTTTTACCGAGAAAGCAAAGTCGGCTGTCCTTCGGAGGTTTAACATTAGCCTGCGGAGCTACAGTTGCCGGGCTTGACGCCGCCGGCGTTTTGTAAGGTTTGACCTGCACCTGAATACTGTTGTCGCCCGTATCTATTGTATGAGGCATGATACTAAAGTCGGCAGGACCGCGAAAATTGAATACACACGGTGCGTCAAAAGTGCATGGACCACACCCTGTCAATGAAAGAATAAACAATAATCGCACCGCCGCGTTTAATCTGGAAGGCCGGCGATCAAGACAGGTATTGTTGCTATTCGGCATGGGCTGGAAATGCGTCATACCGGCCAAGTCTCGCCGAGCTCACCTGCCAACACAATACAAAAAAAGCCCGCGGCTCGAAGGCAGCCGCGGGCCGAGGGCCACGAACGTGTCTGGTTTATTGTTGCGTGCAGATTTCCTTTACTTCAACAACGAGCGGCGTGAACGGCGGAATCTTAGTATAGTTTTTATAGTTTGGATCGAAATCCCAAATGCGAATTGGAGCTGTATAAATATTGCCTCCGTACTCCCATTTGCCCGTCGCGATTTTCGATTTCCAAAGATTTACAAAAGAACCGGCGATCGTACAATTAACACCGCTCCAATTCTCGTGGAACCGCGGAAGATTTTCGAGTCCGCCACTGTATACAGTTCCCATGACGCTCTCAGTGTTGCCCGCGATCATGGCAGTATTAAATGTTGTCGCGGTTGCGGACGGCAGTCCGCTTCCCGACGTCTTCGAATTGTTCCAATTCTTCGAGAGCAGATTCACCGCGTCTCCAATGACGGCCGCTGGTTTCCTGTAGGCCGGATCATTAGTAGCCGATGCGCTGCCGTTAACCTTAGTATTATAATCTCCATGAACGTAGACTGGAAGATTAGTTGCTACAGTTAAACCGGTCGTCACTCCAGTGAATGGATGGTTGGGAAGCTCAGAACCGTTCGTTAATAAAACACCTTTCGGCGACGTTGCGGTTGCGGTTGAATTTGTTGCAAAGATTAATCCGTTCCAACTACCCTTTAACTTTGTAAGCGCCGAGCTTGATCCAACCTGCTCGAGCGATTGTTTTAGTAATCCAATATCAATCTTGACCTGTGGTACGTTCTTTTTCTCGCGCGCGTCGTAGATCGTCGACGTCGTCACAGTGTTAGCAAGTAACGCAGATGAAATATCAGTACCATCCGGTGCGTATACAATTCCGTCGCGTACAACAAATCCGGCTTTCGAATGGAAAAACCCTTTTCCGTATGCGCCGGTTCCTGGAGCAACGGGTATATAATTGCCAAAGCTATCTTTATCAAAGTCGCCGCCGGCTTTCGGCATGAAGGGTTCAGTTGTAGTATTTTGCTGCGGCGGCGCAGCGAATGGAACGTTCATATCGCTTGTTTGTACAGTTCCGCCCCAGAACGCCATCGATTGCGGACCCCACGTCTTCCAATCTTGTGTTTCGGTTAATTTACCATTTGAATTGTAGTCATAGCCGCCGAAACTCGAGTCGAAACCCGACGCAGTGCCAATTCCTAAAGTTTGAAGCTCCGTTTTCGAAAACATTCTCGATGGCCAGGTAAAACCACTTGGAAGAGTAAACTTGAAATCGTTTGAAGCATCCGCATCCGCCAAGTTTGCAAGATTCTTAATTAATACAGTTCCAAGCGAAGGCGATCCATCGTCTTTTCGTTTTCGATACATTTTCCCGACAGCGCGAACGTAGTCGGTGTCCATTGTTAGTAATGCACCGCAGCCAAGATACATATCGCGATTTGAGTGAACCCGGCCCGTCAATTTCATAGACGGCCCAGGCAGAATCTCTAAATCCTGATTGTAAAAAACCGCGTATTGAAATAACGGAGTGACCTGATTTTCAATAATCTGGCTTGTTTGCGCGATCACAGTATTTGAATCTCCGGCGCCCTTTTTAGGAGTAAATTCGGCGCGCCCATAAATAGCATAAACGTGGTGGAACGAGCGCACTCCGTCGGTGCCGTCGATCGACCAGCCGCTTGGATTTGTAACATATTGAACCGGCGACGCGACCGTCGGAGCGGGATTCAACGAAGGGTTCACGCGCACGAGCGCGTACCGTGCTTGAAATCCGTTAACTGTTATATCTGTCCAAACACTTTCATTTTCCAGTTGTTCATACGAAGCGACCGCGGCAGCTTCGACGGCGGCTCCATTTTGATTAACAAATTGTTGTTGGCACCAATTCTTGCCGAGTTCGATTGCGGCCTCGGCGAGGCTCCGCGCCGTGAGACGTTTTGAGTTAATTCTTGCGGTTTGCTCCGTACTCGTCGCCAGAGTTAGTAAAGCGATTGAGAATCCCGCGGCAATAATAACAACGATCAGCGATAACGTAAGAACATTGCCTTTCTCGCGTTTTCTGAGCGGCCGGCGGTTTTGATATATGTGTGTCATTGAATGAGTCTCTCCCGAATCTTCTATTTAATGTATGATAAAAGTTAATTAAAGTTAGATCGTTATAGTCCGACGGAATTGCGAAGCTTGACGCGCGATTGCATTTTTGCTTGAGCAAGTTCACCGGAAGGCAACTGCCGCCGCAGCCAAATTGTAATTTTAATGGTATACAACGCGAGCGACGAATCGGTCTGCGCCGTGTCGAATCGGACGGCCTCGACGTAGCGCGCCAGCGTCGATTCACTAACGATATCGCCAACTTTCATATTCGCCTGGTCGATGGATCGTACGACTCTCTTCAATTCATTTGTATTATTATCAGATTGCCGCAATTCATAGGATACGACTTGCCATTGAACGGGCATGACTATGTTTGCCGTCGCTCCGATAACGCCCGAATTCTCCCAATTAACAGTTGCGCTTGTTGGCACTCCCGAGGGATTCACTAACGTTCCGAGAGGTATAAACGCGATTTCCTGCGTTGCGTTGTATTCCTCGTCGGCCGGTTTCGCGGAATGGTAACAAGGTGGATGTGATAAATCTGCAAATGTTCCAAACGCGATCCCGTCGCCCGCGAAGAGATAAGGAACATCCCACGTCTTGTGCGGATCGTTAATAGGCTCCTTGTCCCAATTCGTAGTTGAATAGCCGAGCAGCGTTTGGTTTTGTTGTAAACGAAAGAAACCCGACGTTCGCAGCTCGGTGATCATCGCATTCAGCGCTTTTTGCCCGTCGATTTGTAATGCAACGTTTGAGTCGCTCTGTCCGTGGAGTTTTGTAATATTTGTAAGCGTTCCGTAGATCGACGTGGCGACGAGTACGAAAATGGTTACTACAATCATCATCTCGATGATCGAGCTTCCACGGCGACTGTTTTGATATTTGTAATGAGTATCGTTCATGGTCGTATCACCGTTCTGTTGTATACAATGCGCACACCCTGTTTCTTTAGTGTTTCACGCGCGGTTTCTAGTGTTGTGGCATCGCCTGCGGTGAAAGTTCCAGAGCCGTCGCTCGGCGGAACGAATAAAACCAGAGGGTTGAACTGTGATGAAATGTTTTGTGAGTGCGCGGAACTGATAGGAAACCACGCTACCGCTGTGACAACGGTTGTCGGCACTCCCGACGACATATCCGTCGGATCTGATAATTGCGGAACCATCGCGGGGTGCCCCACTGAATTCGTTTTTGAAATAATGCTTTGGTAGCTGCCCGCGACTCCGTTCAGTAGCGTTGGGCGCGGCTCGAACCAAACGAGTACTTTCGGTTTTTGTAATGTTCCGAGCGGATACAACTTATACGAAACGTTTGACACTGGATCTGTCTTCGTTGTCGGAGAGCTGACGGGCTCCCACACGCGCGCTCCGTACGCGAGCACTTTATTGTAAAGTGTCGGATTGCTAACAACGTAGTTTTGCGCTGGCGCGTCAGGGTACTTCGACAGACTTGCGTTATATGTATTAAATCCGCGCGGATCGTACGGCGGCTGCATTGCAGCGAGCTCGTCGGTATCTACAGATCCGAAAACCGGATCTGGATCTATCATTTCAACAAAAGGCCGCGCCGTTACCATCTCAAGTGCGCTGTTGGAAGCGTACGTTGACATGTCGCTTTCGCGCGCGAAATTAGATAATGATACTGCGCTCATCTGCGCCGCGTACGCGGCGAGCAGACCCAGCGAAAGTGCGGATATTGATACTAACAATTCTACAATTGAAAATCCGGATCTCCGCCGCCCGGTTAAATTGTAGTGTTTTCCCGTGATTACCTTTTCCATCGTGCGATACCGTAAAGGGAATCGCGATCACCCACAAACCCATCGAAAGTTTTTCTTATTTATTTGTTTTCGAGGCGCGTTCGGGAGGCCGTTTTATTTATTAATTTTTGCAGTCTCGCGCGCGATGCTACATTTGCACCACGCAGGCCTGCCGCAACGGCTTGCGCGATTTGTGCGTCTGTCGCGCCGCAGCGGACGGCGCCGCGGAGGTGGGAGACCAATTGTTTATCTTGACCGGTCGAAATGAGGGCCGCGACAGCTAACAATTCACGTTCGTGCGCCGCGAGTCCGCGCCGCGTGAGAACGCGGCCGTAAGCGTGCTCGTGAATCCACGTGGCGACGCACGGATCGAGATTGAATAGAAACGTTTTCACGGCGCCCGCGCTGCTTCCGTAAATTTTTGTAAACAACGCGGCGCCGGCTTTTTGATCGATTGTATCTGTTGTATTGCTTCTATCTGTAATATTAACTTTAGAGCCGGCGGAGGCTGCCGCGAGCGCTTCGAGCGCATTTAACGTTCTTGGAAAACCGCCAAACAAATGCACCATTCGCATCGCTTCGCGCGCCTTAGCTTTCGGCAGCCCTGCTCGCAAGGCGCGGCTCAACGCGCGTCGAATCGAAGGCGAATCGGCTCCGTTTGCCGCGACAAAAGCGTCGAGCAACGCTCGAAAAGCGGAGTCGGTGGATGTAGCAGATTTGGCGGGCATTGCGCGGGCGATTATAAACAAACTCACAGATGCGCGAAGTTATTGAAATTCAACTCTCCGCGATTCCCCGCGAAACCGAAGTGCTTCGTTTGCTCGGATTTCGCGAGGGGCAGACGCAGATCGCGCCGCCGATGGCGAAATTAATAAAATCGGCGTCGGCGACGGGTTTTAAATTATTAAATCCGCGCGCGGCGTATTGTGAAGTTGAGACGCCCGCTGAATTCGGAGCCGGCGGCGTTTTTCAAAAAGCTGAAAAATTAATGATCGGAGTTATAACAATTGGCTCTGCGCTCGAAGACGCGGTGGATCAGTATATTAACGAACGCGATCTTTCGGCGGCGATGGTGCTCGACGCGTACGGGTCGGCTGCGGCTGAAGCCGGCGTGGTCGAAGTTCACAATATTATTTGTAAAAACGCGGACGCGGGCGGATTTGTGGCAGGGCGGCGGCTTTCGCCCGGCTATCCAAAGTGGCCGATCGAACAGCAAAAAAATCTATTTGAATACTTAGAATCCAAGACGGCGGGAATCCAGCTCAACGAATTTTTTGTTATGACGCCGCGGAAATCGATTAGTTTCGGAATACCCTTCGGACGCTCGATGGCGGCCGAAGATCCCGAGCTCGGCTGCCGTTATTGTAATATGTTACATTGTGAGTTTCGGCGCCATCCCGCGATCGCGGACGGCGGGGGTGCAGATTGGGAAAGCTAAAAAAAACCGCGGGTCGTCCGCGCGCGAAAACTAAGAATACGCCGCCCGATGCGCCCGATTCTTCCGATTCATTGTTTGCATTATCCATTCCCGAACGCGCCGTGCGAAGCGTGCTCGGAACCGTCGGCGCGACGGCTCGCGAAGTGACGCATGTTATGATTCCGCCGGCCATCCGGCAGACGCGTTTTTGGAATGCTGCCATTGAGCGATCGTTAAAGATGCTCGCCGAGGGCGTCGGAAATGTAAAAATATCAAAAAACGGCGAGCAGGAAGTGGATATGGCGCGCATGGCGGTTGGCTCCGTGGTCGACACGGCAGCACTTGTCGTCTTTCACATTTCGCCGCTGTGGCTGCTCGCGGTCGTCCACGACATCGCCGCGGGCTCACGGAATTATTTGGATGAAGTTGTGCATGAACTTCGCGAGAAGGGCGCACTCGAAAAGGATGTTAATATTGATAATATTGATCATTTATTAACTGTATTAGAACAAACGGCCGGATCACTACAAAACGACGTCGACCGTCCGCCGCTGTCGGTTGATCAATTAAAAGAAAGCGTCGTCGAAATTCGAAAGTCGCTCGCGCAGGTGCCGCACGACGAATTGCAGCCGAACGCAGCGCAATTTGCTAACGATCTTGAAGAAGCTTCAAAAGCGCAGGGGCGTCCGGTGCGCGAGATATCAAATGCCGTCGCCGTTTCGATTGCTACAAATGCAAAATTAGCAAGCCGCGCGGCCGTCGCCGGCGCCGATGTTGCAGCGCGTTTATTTGTAAATAAAGGCTGGCGGCCGTATCGCGATCAGTTAAGATCCGTGCATCGTCTCGGTTACGCGCGCTACCTCGCGCAATGCGCGAAGCCGATCACCGACGCGATTGTTACGAATTTTAACCGCGAGACCGACACCATGACGGCGAAATTGTTAACAGGACGGCTCTGGAAAAGCGCGATGGCGAAATTGAAGTCTCGAGCTCCGGATGAGAATAGAAAAAAGAAATGAAATAAGTTTGCGCGCGGCGCCGTCCTAACTCTCATCTATTGAGATAAACAAACTACTAAAACCAGCCCCCGGACTCTAACGATGCGCACTCTCTACTTAGCTCCCGCTATTTTAATAGCGATCTTCAACGCTCCCGTTTCAATGACGACGATTCAAGATCCGGCCCCGGATCGTCAGAGCGAAAGTGCCGGTAATATTGTTATTGCAAATAATGAAATTGTTATTTCACCGAACGCCTTGCTCGGAGACGTTATTGATAAACTCGCGCCGTTTGCTCAAAAAACAATATTAATGAAAAAAGACGCGGCCGCGAAGATAGGAAGTATACGAATCGGTCTCTCTTCGCCGATCCGAACATCGAAAACCGCCGCCAGCGAAGTGCTTGATTTGTTACTTTACTCAAACGAGTTTGTACTCGTTCCTCCTGGAAAAACGGAAGGCCTGCCGTGGGAATTGAAAGATTTGAAAGGACCGGATCGAAACACACTCAGAGCGCAGGCGACGATGATTGATGTTAAGGAAATCGAGCGCTATTCGAATAAAGTTGTATTGTGTAGTGTGATCATTCCGCTCGATCACGCGAACGCGCGCGAGATCAGCGCGAGCCTGCGACCGTTCTTTCCTGATAATCAACTGGAGACGGTTAGTAATATTGGAAACTCGAATTGTTTATTAGTCTATGGATTCGGCCCGACGGTTGCGGCAATCTATCGATTATTACAAAAAATCGATGCCGAGAGTGCGGAGAGTGCCGCGGTTGCGGCGGAACGCAAAGCTGCGGAACAGGCGGTTCACGAAAAATCAGTACAGGGATTAGCAGAAAGAATCGCAGTGCTCGAAAAGGAAATTTCAAATATGAAGAAAAAGGACGGCGACGGGAAATGATACTCGCTGCCGCGAGGCCCCGGTGTGTATCGCGCGCTGCGCGCGCGACACACCACCGGGAATGTTAATTTAATAATTATTGAAGAATACTACCCAAGTACACAAATACGCAATGAACGACATCGTGGCAGAAGGAAGTATATTTCTGTCACGAGTTGTGATTGAACACGCCGGCGCGAGTTGTAAAGATAACGAGCATGGGGATTTGCCGCCGCAGCGGAGCTACTCGCGATCGTTAGCGTTAACTCTGCGCTCGTGCAATCGGTTCGCCGAGCCGTACCTTCGCCCCGATCTGTAGCGATTCTC
>JBJXHE010000136.1:0-39096 GCA_046160785.1 Planctomycetota bacterium | reverse complement strand
GAGGACGGAAGCGTTCGACAGCCCGTCGCGCGGTCTAATTTTAATGAAACCGCGGAATTTGCAATTGTTACAACAGACGCCGAAGGGCGCGGAAAATTAAAGTTTACACTTCCCGATTCGACGACGGAGTGGACGGTAACCGGCCGCGGCGTCACGCGCGCGACGGAACTCGGCGAGGGCAATGCTACATTTACAACGTTCCGCGAAATTGAAGCATCGCTGCGGCTGCCGGCGGCGGTGACCGAAGGCGATAAGATGGATTCGGTTGTAACAGTTCGGAACGCGGGAACGCAAAAGCGCTCAGTCGAAACGAATATAACAGTTGAAGGCGGAGACGGCTCGGGAACAACAACGTTAGAATTGGCGGGCGGCGAAGAGAGCACCGCGTCGCGGCCGATCAAAGTCGCCGATGCTACAAATCTAAAAGTGAAAGTCGACGCGAAGGCCGGGGACGTGAGCGACAGCATCGAGCGATCTGTAGGAATCCGTCCGGCGGGATCTTTTGTAACCGTAGCCGAAAGCGCGGTCGTGCGCGACCAGGCGCTGCTCGAATTGAATATATCTAATTTCAACCAGCTCCGGCGGCGGGCGTTTGAAATTGTAGTAACGCCTTCATTACAATCCGACGTTCTCGAAGACGCGGGATCCGATGTGAAGCCGCGCCTCTCCGGGCCGTTTATTGATACAACGGGATGGGCGGTCACGCGCGGCGAAACGGCGCTCGAACGCATGGGATTTCTGGGGCGGTTTTCGGCGGGTAACGAAGCGGCGATTGCTAAACAACGCGCGCGCGTGCAGGACGCGATTGCTAAGATTGCGGCCGAACGCCTCAGCGACGGATCGTTGAATTGGGCCGGACAATTGAATACTTCGCTTGATAAACATTTCACGCCCGAGCGTACGAGCGACGCCGCGACGAGCGCGCGAGCGTTAGCATTCCTCGGGCGCGCGCGAACCGCTGGATTCACCGTGGCCGACGAGGTTTTTGATAAATTAGTAAGCTGGCTCGCGGACCGCCTTCGCAAAGAAGAGAACGCGGCCGACCGCGCGCGAATTGTATACGCGCTCGCGGAAGCGAAAGCCGCCGACTTTGAATTAGTAAACCGCCTGCAGCGCGCGAAAGCTGAATTAACAGATGTCGCGCTCGCGCACCTCGCGCTCGCAGATATTCGTTTAAACCGGCGCGATCTCGCGGCCGAGATTGTTGAATTATTACAAAAACGCGCGAAGACCGGAAAGGCCGAGATGCCATGGGGCGGAGCCGACGACGGCGCGGAAGCGACGGGTTTGATTGTTAGCGTTTTGAGCCAGCTCGATCCGCTGCAACCAACGTTGGCATCGGCGGTCGATCGTTTGCGTTCCGCGCGGCGCGGCTGGCTCGGCGACCGCGGCGAAGCTGCCGCGGTTCGCGGCCTCGCTGCGTTTTCGTTACATTCGAAAATGGATACATCTGAATTTACATTAACAATTGAAGTGAACGGCGAGAACGTTAAGGAATTGAAGAGTAGCGATGTCGCCGGTCCGGTTGCGTTCTCGATCGACGCCGCGAAAATTAGAGATAAGAATGAGATCCGCGCGAAACTCGCGGGGCGCGGCGAAGTATCGTTATATGTAGCGGCGTCGGGATATACAAAAGAGTTCAAGCCGAACGCCAGCGCGTTTGCGGGCATGACGCGGCGCGTCGAGCCCGCCTATTTGATATATCGAGGAAAAACGATTCCGCGCGGGTACAGCATCGTCGACGGGCCGTATACAACCATTACCAATGAAGTTAACAATCTACCAGTGGGCGCGGAAGCCAACGTTGAAACGAGTTTTAGTCTTCGCGAAAAAGAGCAGAATTTCGCAGACTACATTTATTTGGAGGATCCGATTCCCGCCGGTTGCGAAATTGTGCCAAATTCAATACAAGGATCGTTCGAACGCGTCGTCGTCCGCGACGGATCCGTGATCGCGGCGTTCCCGCCGAAATCGCGAAGCGGCTGGGTGCGTTTTAGAATTCTCGGAGTACGCACCGGCGAATATATGTATGGTCCGACATTAGTTAAATCGGCGTACCGGCCTGATCGCGCGGGAGAAGGAAAGTCGAAGAAAATAACAATTCAACCGCTCGGTTCGAAGACGACCGATGAAATTAAGTTAACTCCCGATGAGATGTATCATCTAGGTGTAGCAAAATTCGACGCAGGCGAACGCGCCGACGGCGCGAAATGGTTGCGTCTCGTATGTCAAGAATCGCGTCTGCGCGAGGAACCGCTGCGCGAGGCGACCCGCCGGATTTTACAGGACGCAATCGAACGCATGGATTCTACCGAAACAATTGCAGCATTCGAGCGACTGCGCGACCGGTTCACGGACGTGACGTTGCCTTTCGAAACTGTAGTGAAGGTAGGCGAAGCTTACATTACCGCGAAGCAGGCGGAGATGGGCGATTTGTTATTTAGAGGAACCACGGCTGCTTTATACAGAAGCGAATCGAACGTCGCCGGAGCGCTTCTGCGTGAAGGAGAGTTCATGGCGGCCGTAACGTTTATGGATCAGTTAAATCGCATCTATCCCGACTTCACAGAAATCCTGAACGCAATTCATCAATTAGCCGGACTAGTCGCGGCGACGGCGAATGGCGCGCAGACGAGCGCGGCCAAAGCTACAAAACCGCCGCGCGAAATGTTATTAACAAAATCATCGGAGCTCGAACTCGAATTTTTGTATCGTTCTCCCGCGAGCGCGCTCGCGCCCGAAGCCGCGTTTGGTTATCTAGCGGCGCAGTTGGATTTGGAACATTATAAAGAAGTCGTCCAGGGCTGCGGCGCGTTTGCAGCGCGTTATCCCGATTCGGAGTGGCTTGACGAATCATTATATTTGGAGGGTTATGCAAGATTCGCGAGCGGCGATTCGAAGAACGCATTGTTAGTATTAAATCGCGTCGTCGACGAGAAATTTCCCGACGGTTCTTCGTCGCGCGGGCAAAGCGGCTACCGCGACCGCGCGGTATTGTTACGAGCTCAAATATTACACGCGGGCGGCGACGCGAAAACCGCCGTGGCCGAGTACGAAAAAGTTAAAAATAACTTTACCGACGCGGCCGACGCGGTGCAGGCTTTCCGAAGTAAACAATTAACGCTGGCGCCGGTCGTCACGCTGGATATGCAAGAAAAAGCGGAGTTAACAATAACGTCGAAGAATCTTGCAAAGGCAAGCGCGCGCGTCTACCGAGTCGATCTGATGCGTCTTTATTTGATGGAACGCAATCTCGACCGCATGACGGGCATCGACCTCTCCGGAATCGCGCCGCTCATTATTAAGGATCTCGCGCTTGGCTCGACGGAGGATTTCACCGGCCGCGAAACAAAAGTACAATTCGAATTGCAAGAAAAGGGCGCGTATTTAGTAGTCATTCGTTCCGACGCGGAAGCGGGCGCGGCGCCGCTCGCAGCGACAACGTTAATATTAAGAACGGATCTAAAACTTGAAGTTCGCGAAGACGCGGCGGCGGGGCGCGTTTGGGTGAACGTGCGCGATTCGAATAATGCTAGCGTTGCGAAAGCCGACGTTCGAATTGTAGGAACGCGCGACGGCAGCGTTCGCGTCGGTGCGACCGACCTGCGCGGCGTATTTGTAGCGGAAGGCGTTCACGGGCGATCGACGGTCGTGGCGCAGGTAAATCCCAAGGATGCTAACGATAAGGAGGGCCCAAGTTTCGCGTTTTATAAAGGTTCGACGGAACTCGCGGCTCCAGCGCAGACAGCGTCGGAGGGAAAGAAAGACTACGGCGAATTCGAGAAAGCCGCGACCGACCAGCTTCGCAGGCAGAATTTTGAATTACAATCTCGAAACGCGCTGCAGATCGAAACCCAATTGTTAAATACAAATATCGGCGTCGAACTAAAGAATGTAAAATAACCGAAAGGTCTTTTTACAGTTTTTGAAATATTACTTTTCCGGCACCGCGTCGCTCGGCGCGCCGGTCGTTACCGGCGCCGGTGCCGATTTATTCTTAAACCATGCGGCCCACGCGCCGGGATTTTCGCCGTGGTCCGCGCCCGCAATCTTAGCAAGCGCGTTTTGTATCACTTTCTTTTCGAGCGTCATTTGGCGCTCGACGGAAGTGCTAAGAATGCGCACGTCGAGAACGACGCCGTCCATGAGTGTACTAATCTCGGGTTCGGCGATCGCGGACGCTTGCGCGACCTCAACATTATAACCGGCAACGTAAGCCTGCTGATTGCCAATATACATATAAGCGCGCGGCGCGTAGACGTTCGACCCGGCCTGGACGATCGCGTTCCAGCGTTTAATTAATGCGGGCACTGCCTCCATTTTCTTAAACTCGCCGAGCGCTTCGGCGCTGTGCATTCGTACAAAATACGACGGTTCGGCAAGCGCGTTTACAAATCGATTTGTAATTTTAGCATCGTCGCGCGACGCGAGGGCCGCCGAGGCCGTTTTGCGAACCGACGGATCCTTATCAAAGAAAATGCGGCGCACGAGCGGTTCTGGTTTTATATCTTTTCCGAGTGTTCCTAACAAATCCGTTGCTAACAATCGCGTGCGCGCGTCGGCCGCTACAATTGCAAACTCGCATTCTCTCTTTAATTCGGCGGCGGGCATGCTTAGAAGCGCTAATCTTGCATAGGCAATATTCGCGGGCGAAGTCGTATTCTTAGCAACGCTCGAAAATAAAGATTGCGCGCGGACCGACAAAACGGAGCCTTTGAGCGCGTCTATTTCGGATGATGCAAGAGGCCGCAGAATCTCGTTAACTTTCTCCGCGTCGGCGCCTGCGGCGAGCGCGCGGTCGAGTGCGGTAAAGACGCCTTCGCGAAGGCCGTTCTTCGCAGCGAGTTTTGCGATTTGTATAAAGCGCGTGGCATCGCCCGGCTCGCATTCCGAAAGGAGGCGGTCGACCTCCTTTTTCATTATTGCTGTTGCCGCCTTCTCATCCGACGCTTTTGTTTCAATTGCGCCGGCGATACTTTTTGCGGCGGGCGCGGTACCGATTGAGACGGTGTTGGCTAATACAAACGATAAAAGCGAGGCGGTCAGCATGGCTAGATCGAAATTAAATTCGAAAGTGAACGGGTATTGTGCGAAAAAGATCGAATCTTTGAATTGCTTGTATACGAAAACAACGAGTGTTAGATCTTCGTAGCAAGTATCATGACAACGCCAAATTCACTGAATGGGGCCGAATCCCCAGCTGCTGATTCCACAGCGATTCCAACAGCGTTTCCAATAACTACCAATCCAATGCCTAGTCTCAAACTAACAGTCCTGCTTAGCTCACTATTATTTGTTGGCGCATTTGCGTCGCCTCTTACTGCTCAGAATGAGTCGCGTCCTACGACTTTGCCTGCGACAACTGTAGCAATTCCCAAGAATCCCGAAAAAGTCAAAACCGCGCTCGCGCGATTCCAAGAAAGGAATGCAAAGAAACGTTCCATGTCCGCGGATATGGACATGAACATGAGCATGATGGGAATGGAGATCAAAGGAAGCGGAACCATTCTTACAAATGCGGACGGCCGTTCCCGTACTGAACTGAATATGAATGTTCCGATGTTTCAGGGAACGATTAAGACAACGATGCTCAATGACGGAAAGAATGTGTGGCAAATTACAGATATGCCCGAGGGTTTCCCTGGACCGAAAGGGCCGCAGATTTTCAAAGGCACAAAAGAAGAATCCGATGCCATGACTAAGAAACAGGGCGGCGCAGGCATGCCGGGTACGGGTTCGGACGACATGGTTGGTCAAATTGATAATTTAAAGAAAGAATACGATTTTGATACAATGGAAGATTCAGTTACTATTGATAATAAACAATACTGGGCGATTTCTGGCGAGCGCCGAAAGGACGTGCCTGCCGGTCCTCCGAATCCGATGACTGGAATGATTAAGAGAGTGCGCGCCCTCTTCACAGCTGATACAGATCTATTCTCGGGCGTCGAAATGCTCGACGGCGGTGGCAAGAAAATTATGGTAATGTATATGAAGAATTTTAATCTTGAACCGAAGTTCGACGAGAAGGCATTTGCATACACTCCGCCGGAGGGCGCGAAGGTTCTTAGTTTTGCCGATGCGATGCGCGGCGCCGGAATGGGCGACGAGGACGAAGAAGATGAAGACGAGGAAGACGCACCGGCTCCTCCCGCGTCGAAGCCTGCAGGCAAGTAGCAGAATCAATAATTAATAGAAATCGCGGAGCGCATGCTCCGCGATTTTTTTATTTACATACCCTTCGGGATTCCCGACGTTAACAATACTTCGCCGTTGCGCCTCAATTCGATCACTAACGTTCCATGGTCGCGCGTCGTAAAGACGGGAATGCCGCGTAATTGTAAGATCTCGTCCGTCTCCGTGGTTTTATAACGAAAGCCGCACGACGCGACGGCGATTTGCGGGCGCGTTGCGCCGGCAAGAATCTCGACCTGTCCGTTGTTCAAACCGTGATGCGGAAGAACAAGAATATCGCAACGCAGTTCCGGGATTTGTTGTAACAATTCCACCGCGCCCGCGTGCTCAAGATCGCCGGAAAAGAGAAGCGTGCGCCCGCCAAAGTTAAGAATCGTGACATAGGCATTATTGTTATCTTTTGCGTCGGACGCCGCGATTTCGAACCACCGCGCAACGGCTCCACCGTTTTCAATATTCCGAACGTCGAATCGCGGCTTACCGGTCGCGCGCTCCATTGCGGCATTCCATAGATTTCCGGGCGCTGCCGTCCAGGCGTCCGTCGAAATGTAGTTTAAGATTCCGGGAAAGGCGTTCGCGTGGTCGGCATCCGCGTGGGAAATAGAACAAATCGAAAATCTCCTTATTCTTAGTTTTTGAAGTGCCGGGAGAATGATACGATTCGCCGCGGCGGCGTCGTCGAGCGATCCGGCGTCGATTTGTAGATTCGCGCCGCCGGGCATGAGAACGGTCGCCGCGAGGCCGTGGCCGACCGGATGAAAAATACAATAAACGGAATCCGGATTGCGTTTCGGCTCGTCGAAATATTGCAATAATCCAACGGCCGCGCACGAAACGGCCAGCAGTTTTTTATTAGAAATAAACAGGAGTACGCCCAATGCAACAAATGCGATCGCGGCGGGATCCAGCGCGCCCGCGAACGCGGGCGTGCCCGGAGCCCGGTCGGCGAACTCCACGATCGCTAATTCTAAACTTGCTAATTGTTTGAACAGAAACGCGGGCGCCGCTCCCAGGAATCCCGGCAGCAGCGCGAGCCACGCGCAGAAAAAGAGCGGTGGAAATATAAATGTTAATGGAATTCCGATGAGCGGCGAGAGAGGCGTCAACCGGCCGAAGTGCAGCGCGGTGATTCCCGCAGTTGTTAAGAATGCGATGATCCCGATCGCAAGCGCATCGAATAGAAGTGTTGTCCGGCGGCGCACCGGCTTCGGAAGCAACGCTTCCATCGTTAGCAATCGCGCTCGCACGGAATTGTAAAATAATATAAAACCAAGGACGGCGCCGTAAGAGAGCTGAAACGACGCCGTCGCCGCGGAGCCCGGCGAAAAGAATATTTCAATAATAGCTCCCGCCGAAAGTAATGATAACGATTCGGACCGCCGCCCGAGCACCGGTGCAGCCGACGCCAGCGCCGCGGCCCAGCCCGCTCGCGCCACCGGCGACGCGCCGCCCGCGAGCCACGCATAAAATATAACAATTAAGATCAGTAATAATGCCGTCCGCGGCGACGCGCGCGTTTTTCGTAGAAACCACAAAAACGGTGCGAGCACGAACGCGACGTTGAGGCCCGACACGGCGAGAAACGGAATCGCGCCGGTGTTTGCGTGGCTTTCTAACAATTCCTGCGGAGCGAACGCGTACGTTCCGACCGTGATCGCGGCCGCGAGCCCGAGATCGTGTCCCGAAAAACGGTTTTGTAATATATCAAGAATGCCCTCGCGCAGGCGGTCGGCCGGTGCGGCTGGGTCGAACGGCGGATCTTTGCCGCGGGCGATCTGTATCGCTCCGGGTTTTGTTAAGATCATGGCGTTCGACATCCCGTGCGCCGCGACGCGCAGACGGCCCGTAACGATCAGTTGCTTTCCCGATAATTCATTTCCGGCGTCGCCTTCGCAGCGAACGGTTAACACTCCAGATGATACAATTGTCGACGGCGAGCCATTATGATGAATCGCAACTGTATCTAGTTGAAAAGTGGTGATCGCCGAGGGCCACGCCCCGCGTCCCGTTTTTTTATAAACGGGTCCGCGGACGGCTCCTTCGACCACGAAAATCGTGTCGCGCTGATTTGTGTCTTTCACGTCGCGCAGCGCGCGCGCCAGTCCGCCGGTCGGAATGTTTGTAATACGCGCGGATTCAAACACTACAAATCCGAGAATGCCCGACGAAACTATCAATAGAAATGCGCTCGCGCCTCGCGCAAGAGATCCAGCCATGCATACGAAAACTCCCGCCGCGCAAAACCACAAATGCGCCGCGACGTAAGAATTGTCATTTGAGACTTCAAGATTTGCATCACACTGGGTTGCCACAAAAACGCCGGCCAATAATGAAAACGCGATCCACGGTAGCGGCCGCCCGCGAAACATTGGATTTGGCGGCGGCGGAAACGAATCCATGCAATCAACGCTGCGCCGCTGCGGAATTGGGCGCTAAAAATTTCGAAATTAAATGTTAAGATATATTAATGGCCAGCGGACGCGCTCTCTATCCGGGCAGTTTCGATCCCTTTACGTATGGACACCTCGACCTCATTCGGCGGGGTGTCGCGTTATTTGGAGAATTAACAGTTGCCGTCGCGGTGAATCCAACAAAAACGGCCGCGTTCACTCCGGAAGAGCGCGTAGAAATGTTAAAATATCAATTGCGCGATCTGCCGGGCGCCGCCGTCGCATCGTTCAGCGGCCTCGTCGTTGAGTATTGCCAAAAAAATAACTATTCCGTGATTCTTCGCGGCCTTCGAACCGTTTCCGACTTTGAATTTGAATATCAAATGGCGCTCACGAACCGTTCGCTTGCGCCCGGCGTCGAAACCGTATTTGTTATGCCGAGCGAAAGTTATTCATTTACATCGAGCCGTTTGATTAAAGAAGTGCTTCAAGGCGGCGGCAATGTCTCGCGATTTCTTCCTCCGGAAATCGAGAAGCGCCTGCGCGAAAAACTACTGAAACCGAAAGGTTAAGATTAATCTAGAATTGAAATCTCCATGACAAGAATTATTATATTCACGATCTTTTACTTCTCTTTTGTAATATCTATTTCCTGTACCAATATCTCCTGTGTTGGACACTCGTCTATGAATCGTAAAATTATTTCGACGCCGAACGCGCCAAAGGCCATCGGACCCTATTCGCAGGCGGTCGAGCTGGACGGATTTGTATATTGTTCGGGGCAGATCGCACTCGACCCCGCGACGGGGCAGCTCGTCGGTTCGGACGTCCGCGCGCAGACCGAGCGGGCACTCGCAAATCTTGGCGGAGTGCTCGCGGCGGCGGGCAGTTCGTTCTCGGACGTAGTGAAAACAACGGTCTTCCTCGCCGACCTCAACGATTTTGCCGTCATGAACGAGGTTTACGCGACTGCGTTTCCTAATAATCCGCCAGCGCGGTCCACGATCCAAGCCGCGAAATTACCGCGTGGCGCGCTCGTCGAAATCGACGCCATCGCGCGCAAAGTTAAAAACTAGAGATGTTTTTGATACACTTGGTCGAAGCACCCAATCTCTAACAATCCATCACTTTGAATACACCAGCGAAATCAGTCTCCGGCGCGTCGAAACACGCGGGAGGAACTGTTGAAAATGCGAACGCAGTGCGGAATGTCGAAAAAGCGAGCGAAGTTCGACAGTCGTTAAAGAACGGGAGCTCCTGCGACGGGTCCAATGCTTCGAACGCAAATCAAACAAAAATGGGCAAAGCGAACAAATCTGAAGCATTGACTCCGGAGAAATTACTAAGAATCCACGAATTCATGGTTATGACGCGCGTGGCAGAGGAACAGTGCATTCGAATGTCGCGCGCGGGAGACGGCTGGTTTTGGATCGGCGCTCCCGGTGAAGAGGCGCTCGGCGTGCCGCTCGGAATGCAAGTAAAGAAAGGGGAGGGGCTCGACTACGACTTTTTACATTTACATTACAGAAGTTCGCCGGTCGTGATGCCGATGGGGTTGCGCCCAATTGATATGTTGCGGCAGATGGCAGCGAAAGCTACAGATCCGTTTTCGCGCGGACGCAATTTTGTCAATCACTTTGCAATAAAAAAGTGGAATGTCGCGCCGATGGCGCCGACGATCCAAACGCAATATTCGATTTGTATCGGCACTGGAATCGCGCAGCGCCGCCACGGCGGCACCGGTATTACAATTGTAAACGGCGGCGACGGCGGCACGCACGAAGGCGATTTTGCGTCGTGCCTCATTTGGGCGACGCGTCCGAATTTTGAATTGCCGATTTTAATGATAACGGCAAATAACAAATACGCGATTTCGACGGGTTCGTGCACCCAGCACGGAACGGAAATCATCGACCGCGCGCGCGGTTTCAAAATTCCGGCTGTTAAGATTAATGGTAATGATGTCTTTGAGTCGTGGCACGCGATTTCGGAAGCGATGGATTACGTTCGCACCGAGCGCAAACCCTATTTTATTGAAGCATCCGTTTCGCGTTTGAACGGACACTCGTCTTCGAGCGGCGCCAATCGCGTCGAGGAAGAGGATTGCATTCAAATGTTCGAGGAGCAATTGTTACATCGCGACATCGTTACAAAAAAGGATCTCGACCGCGTGTGGGATCGCTGGCGTGAACAGCTCGCGGCGGATTATCAAATTGTTAAGAATGAGCCGTTTCCGCCGGGCGACGATATTTGGAAATATATCTTTAAGGAGCCGAAGTCGGATTATTACAATCCTGAGCCGTCTATTGATAAAAAGGCAGGACGCTAATTATGGCGACGATGGCCCAGGCGATTCGAATGGCTCTCGCGTACGGCGAGCAAAACCTCGGTGTAACAGATATTTTCGGCGAAGATGTCGGCCCGCCGCTCGGCGGAGTCTTTACATGCACGCAGGGTCTCCGCACCGCGTGGAATTCGCCGCTCGACGAGCGCGGAATCATCGGCGCTGCGATTGGGCTCGCCGTCGCAGGGCAGAAAGCCGTCGTCGAAATACAATTTTCCGATTATATATTTAATACAATTGATTTGTTGAAACTCGCAGGGAACAGCACGTGGAGCTCCGGCGGCGAATTTAATTTCCCAATGGTTGTATTAACAACCGTCGGCTCGGGCGTTCACGGCTCGATCTATCATTCACATTCGTTCGATGCGATCATGACTCATATTCCGGGTTGGAAATTAGTATATCCATCCAATTCGCTCGACGCGTACGGACTACTGATCGCCGCGCTCAAGGATGAAAATCCCGTGATGTATTTTGAGCCGAAGTCCATGTTAAGAAACAAAGGCGTCGAGCGAATTCCGGGCGAGCCCGAAGATGAAAAAACGCTGCGCGACATGATTGATGCGCCGATCGGCGACCGGTCGGCGTGGAAACCGCGGTGGCCGAACCTCACCGATTATACAGTTCCGCTCGGCAAAGCTAAACTTTGCCTCGAAGGTTCGGATGCTACAGTTGTGAGCTACGGGCGAACACTACCATTATGCGTCGAAGCGGCGGAAAAGTTGCGTTCTGAAGAAGGCATCCGTTACGACGTTCTCGATTTGCGCACGCTCGCGCCGTACGACTGGGACGCGATTTCTGCTTCTATCAAAAAAACCGGGCGCGTCCTTTTTGTTAATGAAGACACCGAGATAACGAATTTCGGCGAACATTTGTTACGACGCGCCGTTGACGAGTTTTTCTATGAAATTAAAGTTCGGCCGCGATTATTAGCAGGCAAGCACGTGCCCGGCGTCGGCATGGCGCCGACGCTCGAAGACGCGTCGGTTCCGCAGCAAAAAGATATTTATAATGCGATGCGCGAAGTCGCGGTTGAGTTGGCTTAAGAAAACCGAGTTGGCTTAAGAAAACCGAGCAAGCATAAAAAAAACGGCGCGAGGCCCTCTGTTACCTCGCGCCGTTGGGCTTTCTCCTACCGGAACTCGCATTACCTCCAGTATTACTGTTAGGTAGAGGGCTCCAGCGGCGCCGCCCGCTCCTCCCTGCACGAACACCTTCGATTCCACGTCTTGTACCAATGATCAGTGGGGAGACACCGACGGTACCAACGCTTTAATAGACGTAGTTCGTCGAACAAACCGAACATGAAATTCGCACAATTTTCGTGAAATTTACAATAACATCATGAATCGACTATGGAATCCGAAAACGATCCGTTCGTTCCGTCCGCTGAACCCGCCGCCCACGATCTAAATCAAACCGCGCTCTTTATACAAAAAGCGCGAGCGGGCGACCGGCAGGCCATGAATGATCTGCTGAATCGCTACAAAAAGCCGCTCGAGCGATTCTTACATTCGCGTCTATCTCCCGTCGTCCATCGTTACCAAGATACTCAAGATGGAACACAAGATATTTTAATTGCAGCGTATGAATCCATTGTATCGGGAAGGTTCGAATACCGCGGGATCGGATCATTTTGGTATTATTTACGAACGAGCGCGCGAAATTATATTATTAAGAAAAACCAGCGCGCCGCTGAGCGTGGAGTTGTAGCAATTTCCGACGAGAGCGCTCTCGCGCCCGAGGCGCGGCAGCCTTCGCCGATTGCTAAAATGATCGGGCAGGAACAATTGATACGTTATGAACGCGCGCTCGAGGCGATTCCCGAAGATCACAGAAACGCATTCCTACTATTCCACGAAGTCGGGCTGTCGCATGCACAGATCGCGGAAGAATGTAAGTTTCCGTCGGCCGACGCGGCGCGAATGTGCGTGTCGCGCGCGAAAACGAAGCTGCTTTCGGAAATGACTCGTGGAGAAGCCTAACGTTCCCGGCGAAGACGAGGATGGGCCGCCTTCGCAAGAACGGCTCGAAGCGGAGAGCGCGCTCGAATTGATACGACAATTCCAATGGGGCGAAATCGAAATTGATGGAGTTTTGGAAACTAAGAGTATCGAAGAGAGCAGATTTGTAACGTTTAGTGAATTGCAACAATCCGACGGTGTGCATTGGTACGCGGCGAAAGATGCTATTTTTTCGCGCAACGCGTTTGTGCGCGACACGGAAAAGAAAAGTATGGTTCCGCACGCGGCGTGGGATCAATTTATACAATCGTACCGAAAGTTAATATTTAACGGACACCCGCACATGGCGGGTCTTTTCGAAATCCGCGACTGCACGGTCGACCGGTCGGGCTCCGGGATTCGCATCATCAACGAATGGATCGAAGGCGAATCGCTCGCGTTAATTCTACAAAAAAACCGCAAACTGCCGCCGGCCGAGATTGCAAAATTATCATTACAGATAGTGAGCGCGCTTCGCTTCCTGCACGACCGCCATTGTTATCATCACCGATTCGACGCGGCCGACGTCTTCCGCGACCACACTGGAAAATTTGTATTAATTCGTTACGGCGAAACCCCGCCGCTCGAAACAACAAATCCGCCCGCCGACGCCGACGTTCGTAATTTTATTAAACTAATCCTGAGCGTCGCCCACGCGCAAACGGCCGAACTCACGAATGCAATCTTACAATTTAAAAACAGCCCCGCATCCGCAGCGCCTGCGCGCGACCTCGAAGCCGCTCTCAAAGATTGCATCAATCAACATTCACAAAAATATCTGCGGTCGCCAAACGCGATACTTAACATTGCGACGCGGCCGATCACCGTTTTTAAAGGTCTTTTTTCTAATAGGAAGGAAAAGAAGAATTAGCTTCTAATAATGGAGCAGTAGGAAGAGGATCGCGCTGCGCCGCGACACTCCAAGAGAATAATTAAGTTTATTAATTAATATTCCCGGTCGTGTGTTGCTCGCGTGGGCAATCTAAACAAACCGAATTCCACTGATAGTTAACTAAAGATCGGGCGGGGTCACGCGCGCAGCGCGCATCGGTGCGCGGCAGAAGGCGTTTGTAACAATTTGGCGGCAGTGGTCCAGGCGGGTTGGGTTCTATTTGTATTCCGGCGCCACGGTTATGCGCGCGAGCACGTGACCCTGCCCGATCTTCCCATTCCATTATTAATATCAATTCCCGTCCGCGCGAGCACGCGATACACACCGGGCCCTCGCGGGAGCAGAAAGCTCCAGCCGCCGGTTGGCGCACCCTGCCAACCGGCGGTTCCCATCTTCCACTTTTCATTGGGGGTGCGCATAAGAAGCAAGTACAACAAACAACCGAACGCGGATTTTTTTGTAGTTTTACAAAGAAGCTCAAACGGTCGGCATCGCGCCGGCGAGCGCGTCCAGTTTTGCACGCTGTGCCGCTGGGTCGGCGGATGGAACAGCATTTATCAATTCGAGCGTGTAGGGCGTTCTCGGATTTTTAAATATATCAACAACGCCGCCTTCTTCGACAATCGCTCCCGCGCGCATGATCAGAACGCGGTCTGCGAGAGAGCGCGCAACGGCGAAGTCGTGCGTGATTAGTAACATTGCAATTCGGCGCGCGCGGCGCAGGCCGGAAAGTAAGTTAACAATTTGGGCGCGGACGGACACGTCGAGCGCCGACGTCGGTTCGTCGAGCAGCAGCAATCGCGGATTTATAGAGAGAGCGCGCGCGATCGCTACGCGCTGCTTTTGTCCGCCCGAGAGTTCGTGCGGGTACCGATCTATCAATTCCGCGCCGAGTCCGGCGGCTGCTAATAATTCAGGCACGCTTTCATGATTGGTATTTTTACAATAACGGAGCGGCTCCTCGACGCACTTGCGGACGGTGAATCTTGAATTTAACGATCCTCCCGGGTCTTGAAACACCATTTGCATTCCGCGCCGCGCGTCGCCCAGCGCGGGCCCTTCGAGCGGCGCGAGGTCTTTATTGTTATATATAATTTCGCCGGCGCTTGGTTTTAGCAGCCGGGCGACGGCGCGCGCTGTTGTGGATTTGCCGCATCCCGACTCGCCGAGCAACGCTACAATTTCGCCCTCGGCGACGTCGAACGAAATATTGCCGACGGCGCGCACGAAGCCGCCTCCGCGTTTTGGATAGTTTACTTCGAGCGAGCGAACGTTAAGGATCGAGTTCATTTAATATTCCCTTCGATCGGATAAAAACAACAATAACGGCGCCCGGACTCGCGAGTCTCTGTCGGCGTCTCGATGCTACAATTCGGCCGGGCGCGCGCGCAGCGCGGCGCGAACGCGCACCCGGGCAGGGCGGCGGCGCCCGCGGGCGGCGGCGAACCGCCGATGGGGGCGTGAGAATTGGATACTAACAAAGTGCCTAGCAGCGCGGCCGTGTACGGATGCTTCGGCGCGGAAAAGAGTTCTTCCGTAGAGGCCTCTTCGACGACGCGGCCCGCGTAGACGACGGCGACCCGGTCGCACAGCCCGGCGACGACGCCGAGGTCGTGCGAGATTAGTAATATAGACATTCCGCGCGACTTTTGTAGTTTTCGCAGCAGAGCGAGGATTTGTAACTGAACGGTCGGGTCGAGCGCGGTGGTGGGCTCGTCGGCGATCACTAATGATGGGTTTGTAATAAATGCCATCGCGATCGCGGCGCGCTGGCGCTGCCCGCCCGAGAGCTGGTGCGGGTACCGGTCATAACAAATCTCCGGGTCGGGAAGCGCAACGGAATGTAACGATTCGAGCGCGATCCGGCGGGCTGCGGCGCCGCGCGCGATGGCGTGGATTTCTAACACTTCTGAAAGCTGGCGTCCGATTGTTAAATAAGGATTCAGCGCGGCGGTGGCGTCCTGGAAAATCATAGCAATTTGTTTTCCGCGCAGCTGCCTCAGCGATTCTCCCTCGATGGTTAATAGGTCTGTGATCGTTAATGAATCTGTTTTGTTATAAAAAAGGCCGCTGGCCGAAATGTTTGCATTGGGTCCGAGGAGGCGCAGAGCCGCGAGAAACGCCGTCGACTTGCCGGAGCCTGATTCTCCGACGATGCCGACGCATTGCCCGGAATGAATATCTAACGAAAAATTGGATAGTACACAAATGCGCGACCCGCGTTTCGAAAAAGCAACGCTAAGATTCTGAATCGATAAAAGCGGTATCATTATGATCGGCGGCTCTCGCGCGGATCGAGGGCGGTGCGCAGCGCGTCGCCGAACGAATAGAACGCTACTAATGTGAGCGCGAGCGCGCCGGCCGGAAAGAATACAAGCCACGGATACTCGCGCATCGATTGCATTCCGTCGCTTAATAACGTTCCCCACGACGCGCGCGGAGCCGCGACGCCAAGGCCGAGAAAGGATAAGAAGGCTTCTTCGATCATGACGCGCGGGATCGTTAATGTTGCATACGCGACGACCGGCCCCGCCGTGTGCGGTATCAAATGCCGGAAAAGTATTGTTAGCGCCGGTGCGCCAGCGAGACGCGCGGCGTCGACGAATTCGCGTTCGCGTAATGATAATATTTGCGCACGCACGATGCGCGCCGTCGTGAGCCACGAAATCGAGCCGAGGCCGATAAATAATAACGGCATGCTCCAGTTCGGATCGCGGCCGAACCACGCCAAAAGTAATAATACAAATAGGATCGACGGGAGCCCGTACAGGATGTCGACGCACCGCATCATCGCCGAATCAACTTTTCCGCCGGCATATCCGGAGATTGCGCCGTACGGAACGCCGATCACTAATGAAACGGCGGTTGCGACAAAAGCTACTAAAAGGGAAATACGCGCGCCGTCGAGGATTCTTAAGAATAGATCGCGGCCGAGCGCGTCGGTTCCGAACACGTGCGGCCACGACGGAGAAGTGGCGCCGATTTGTAGATTGGGTGCGTGCAGTGAATTCGACGCAAAAATTCCGGCGGCGCACGCCGCTATTATCAATATTACAATACCGATGAGCGAAACGGCGGCGGCTTTCACGAAGCCTCCTCGCGGATTCGCGGATCGAGCACGGTATACAGAAAATCGACGACCGCGTTCGCGATCACTAACAAAAGCGTGCTTAATAATATAATTCCAAGCACGACCGGATAATCGCGATTGGTAGCTCCGCGCACGAGGTAGCCGCCGATTCCCGGAATGGCGAAAACACTTTCGACGACAAGCGAACCCGTGAGGATCGAAGCGCACGCGGGGCCAAGATATGTTATCACCGGAGCGAGCGCCGCGCCGAGCGCGTGGCGGAATAGTATTAATCGTTCGGGGACCCCCTTTGCGCGCGCGGTTCGGATGAAGTCTAACGATAGCGTTTCAAGGAATCCCGCGCGCGTTAATCGTAATATGACTGCGAGCGGTCCGAGCCCGAGCGCGATCGCGGGAAGAATCAAATCGGCCGGCCGTTCGAGCCCGCCGGGTTCAAACCATGGAATAGATATAGCAAATAATGCAACAAATACTGGCCCGATCACAAAACTCGGCAGCGCGAGGCCCGCGACGGAAAGGATATGTACTAATCTATCGATCGCCGAACCGCGCCGCGCGGCGGCGAGCGCGCCGAGCGGAATGCCCACGGCGATTGCAAATAATAACGCCGAAGCGCCGAGCGCGGCCGTCTTCGGAAATCCGGCGGCGATGAGATCGTTAACAGAAAAATCGGCGTGGCGAAACGACGGACCGAGATCGCCGTTTAGTAAATTCCATAAATATCGTAATAATTGCTGCCAAATCGGCTCATCGAGATGATAACGATTTTGCAGATTCTTAAGAATCGCGGGCGAAAGCCCGCGGTCGTCGGAAAACGGCCCGCCCGGCGCGAGTCGAAGTATAAAAAAAGAAATCACCGCGACCGCGAGCACGACGGCGAACGCCCGCGCCGCCCGCGTTGCTAACAATCGCACGATCCGTAATGGTAACATTACTCTTTCAGTCGAATCCATTTCATAGGGTGAAACCCCATCGGATTCTCATAAAAACCGCCGGCGACGCGCTGTGGATTGACGAGCGTTTGCTTCACATATTCATAAATCGGCGTGACCGGAAATTCGCGCTCCATTAATATTTGTTCAGCGCGCGATAATAGTTGCATTCGTTTTCCGGCGTCGCCGCAGGCACGCGCTTCCGCGAGCAATTGATCGTATTCTTTATTTGTAAATCCCGTTCGATTGCTCGGCGCGCCCGTTTCAAATATATCTAAAAATGTTGCTGGATCCGTATAATCCGCGATCCAGCTTCCGCGGCTCAAGCCGGCGTAGCGCAGGTTTTCTTCGTCATCGATCACCACCTTCTTTTCTTTATTTACTAAGAATACGTCGACGCCGAGATTTTCCTTAAGCATTGCCTGCACGGCCTCGGCGATTCGTTTATGATCGTCGCTTGTATCAAATTGATATTCAATGCGCGGAAATCCCTTGCCGCCCGGATAACCCGCCGCCGCGAGCAGCGAACGCGCCGTTTCGGGATTATACAATTCGCCGCGGAAGGATTTATAATCACCGAGGGTTTCTATACATTTGGGAACGAAACCCGCGGCGGGCGTTTGCCCGAGCTTCGTCACATTTTTACAAATCGCGGTGCGATCGATCGCGAGGTGAATCGCGCGGCGCACACGCGCGTCGTGGAGCGGCGGTTTTGTTGTATTAAATCGCAAAAAGTAAATACCAAGATACGGCGAGATTCTTAGTTCCGGCTTTCCGATCCACGACGCCGCCTGCGCGCCCGGAAAATCGTCGACCCAGTCCGTCCTGCCCGCGCGGAACGCGTCGACGGCCGTTTGTTTATTTTCGGTTGAATAAGCAATGATCGTTTCAATGGTAACATTCGCCGAATCCCAATAATTCGGATTCTTCTTCATCACAATTCGAAAGTTAGGAATGCGTTCTTCTAAAACGAACGGCCCGTTGCCGGTGAAATATTTAGAATGTACAAATCCGCGCGGCGACGATGTCATGGAACGATGGACCGGAGTAAACGGCGACGACGCGGCCAACTGTAAAAACCACGGCTGCGGCGCTATGAATTTTACAATAAGCGTTCTTGGATCTGATACAACAATTCCGACGCGCGCCGCGTCCGCGGTTCCTTCATGATATTCGCGCGCGCCTGCAATTCCGAATAGTAATGTTGCAAGCGGGCTCGCCGTCGCGGGATCCAGAACGCGCAACCACGAATCTTTAAAATCGCCGGCCGTCACGGGATCGCCGTTGCTCCAAACGCACGATCGCAAATAAAACGTGAGTGTCTTTCCGTCGGCGGAAAACACGAATCGCTCGGCGACGCCCGGCGTGGCCGCCGACGTTTTCGGATCGAGCGACGTGAGCCCTTCGGCTAGAGCTAATAGTAAATTCTTCTCCGGTATTCCCGTCGCGCCCGCAGGGTCGAGCGTGCGCGGCTCCGCCATATTATGAAAACGTAATGTTTGTTTTGGATTCGGCGGGCGCGAGCACGCGAATGCCGCCACTCCGAAAAGCGCAGTAATCAAAACAACAGGGCCAACAAGTGGGATAACTAGGATTCTTTTGGTCATCAGCCGCGTGTCGCACGCATAAGATTACATTAAACGAAATTCGCCTCCAACATTGTTACAATCCCTGATCATGAAGATTCGCGCGTTTGTTTGTATTCTGATTCTCGGTGTGCTCGCGGCGATGGGCGGCGCGGCGTCAGGCGGGCGGCCCGTTACGAGGCCGGTGCCGGAGGAAGTTCCGGCGCGCGGCGATCAAATTGTGATAGCAATGTTGGAACAGCCGAAGACGCTGCTCGGACCGTTCGCATCGAGCGATTCTGAAACTAACATTGCATCGTTAGTGTTTCCGACGCTCATGAATCTTAAATTTAATAAAGAATTGGAGCACGTACCCGGGCTCGCGGAGAAGTATGAACGCGCGGCCGACGGCAAAACGATCACTTTTTATTTAAAAGATGCGCAGTGGGACGACGGAAAACCTATTGTAGCATCGGACTTTGTTTTTACCTATAAGCTCATCGCGAATCCTGATTTTGAATCCGACAAACGCGAGTATTTGGAGCGAATCGAATCGGTCGAGGCTGTGGATGCGAAAACCATCCGATTTAAATATAAAAATTCCTATTATCCCGACAATCAGATTAGCGACGCGAACGTCGGCGTGCTTCCCGAACATATTTATAAAAATCTCACGCCGGCGGAAGCGCGCGGGTCGGAGCGCGCGTTCATGCCGGTCGGACACGGGCGGTTTCGAGTCGCTTCGCACGATGGCAATAAATTATTTGTATTAGAAAGAAACCCAAACTCGAAAGTTGATAACGTCGCGTATTTGAAGCGTGTGATTTTTTATTACACTTCGGCATCGCCCGAAGCGGCGAAAAACCATCTGCTTGCTGGCGATGTCGACGCGATCGACACGTCGCGCGTCGACGATGCGGAATTGATATTATCAAAAGGCGGATACACGGGCGTCGTGCGCGGATTGCGCAGTATTGATTTTGTCGCGTGGAATATTAAAAACCCGCTGTTCGCCGACCGCGAGATACGGCGCGCGTTAACGTTAGCGATCAACCGCGGCGGCATCAATTCCGATGTATTCAATTCGAAGCAGCCCGGCGTTTGCGCGGAACCGGTTGGAACGATTCCTCCGGCGATGGAAACCGCGATTGTTAAGGATTTGAAACCGCTGCCATTTGATAGGTTGGAGGCTGCGCGAATTTTTGATAGGAAAGGCTGGAAGCTCGGCGCCGGCGGAATCCGGGAGAAGGACGGAAAGAAATTTACATTTAAACTGAGCGTGAACACCGACACGCCGCGGCGTGCGCAGACCGCGAATATGATACAACAGGATTTGCGCGCCGTCGGAATTGATGTTCAAATTGATGGAATGGCCTTCGCCGCGCTTCGACCGCGCGCCGCCGCGCGCGAGTACGACGCGATCATTTATGGATTCCAGGCGTCATTACAATTAAAGCAGGGCGAAGTGTGGAACACGGGCGCGGCTCATAACTATTCGAATTACAGCAGCGCTGAGGTCGACGAAATCATAAGCAAAGTGGGCGACGAAAATGATGTAACAAAACTGCGCGAACTGTTAAAACGCCTTCAGCGGATTGTGTATGAAGACCAGCCTGTGACGTTTCTTTGCTGGTATTCACGAATCACGTTGCACCGCGATCGCTACAGAAATTTCGGCGCGACGGTTCTTTCGTCGAGTGGAGACATCGCCGGTTGTTACGTTCCAAAGGCTCTCCAGAAAATGTTCATCGGAGAGTAATAATAACTTATGATCCGCCGGATCCTGCTTCGGATCCTTCTTGCGATTCCCGTCACGCTGTGCGCGTCGATCGCGGTTTTCTTTTTGTTAGAACTGGCGCCGGGCGATCCTTTTCAATATTCCGATACAACAGATGCGCCACCGGATGCCGTTGAATTACAAAAAAAGCATTTCGGCTACGGCGATCCGCTGCACGTTCGCCTCGGCCGCTGGATTTATTGTACATTAACATTCGATTTCGGAACGTCGGTGCTGGAGCGCCGGCCCGTGCGCGATATCGCATTCGAAACGCTTCCGTATACATTGTGCCTATCGGGGCTCGCTCTCGTCTTCGGCACATTGTTAGGAATCACAATTGCAATGATCTGCGCGCGGCGGGTGGGCGGCTGGGTGGATAGTATTCTTTCGTCGGTATCCATTTTTATTGTAGGAATTCCGCTTTTTTGGTCGGCGACGTGGGCCGCCGGCTGGGTCGGCGTCGAATGGCAATGGTTGCCTCCCGGTGGAGCCCTGTCGGTGCGCTCGATGACGCAGCCCGGATTTCACCTGTGGGACCGAATTGTACATTTAATCATGCCCGCCGGAATATTAATATTATTAACCGCGGCCGTCATGGCTCGGTTCACGCGCGCGTCGCTGGCCGTAACGTTACAAATGGAATTTATCCGTGCGGCGCGCGCGCGCGGAGCATCGCGAACGCGCGTACTGTGGCGCCATGCGCTTCCGGCATCAGTGCATTCTACGATCGCGTATTTGGGCCTGTCGATTCCGTGGCTCGCGGGCGGATTTGTTATCATAGAAACGGTATTTAACTATCCAGGAACGGGTTTATTGTTAGTGAAAGCGATGAACACGCGCGACTATCCCGTTGCATGCGCCGGAGTTGTTATATTGTCTTTCCTCGCCATTCTCGGCAACGCGGTCGCCGACGCCGTAGCACAATGGCTCGACCCGCGCGTGGAGAATTAGTCAATGTTTACAAATGCTCAGCTCGCGCGCGACCCGAGATTCTGGTTTTCGTCGATCGTGCTCGGCGTATTTGTTATTTGCGGAGCGTTGGCTCCGGCCATTGCTACCTTTGATCCGAATATGAGCCTTGGCCGCGGCACGCACTCATTGCTGTCGCCAGGGTCGGAGTTTTTGTTAGGAACCGACGTCGAAAGCCGCGACGTGTTTTCGCGAATGTTATACGGCGCGCGCGCGTCGCTATTTGTAGCGTCGGCTTCGGTTTTATTATCGATGGTGTTGGGCACGGCGATCGGGCTCACCGCCGGATACCGCGGCGGATGGATCGACTCCGTGCTCATGCGGACGACGGATTTATTTCTTAGCATTCCGTCGCTAATTTTATTATTAGCAGCGGGCGCGTTTCTCGGAAAATCGCAGGGAACTCTTATTGTATGTTTCGCCGCGACGGGCTGGATGCACTCCGCGCGGATGGTGCGCGCCGAAGCGCGCGTGCTGCGCGAGCGAGAATTTATATTAGCGGCGCGCGGGCTCGGATTATCAAATATAACCATTATGTGGCGCCACGTTCTGCCGCACGCCGCCGCGCCTGCATTTGTAGCATCGATGCTCGGCATCGGAGCGGTCTTGGCCGCCGAAGCATCATTATCATTCCTTGGTTTTGGAATTCCCGACCCGCAGGCGTCGTGGGGCAAAATGGCACAGGCCGGAATCGATCATATCCAAAGAGGCTGGTGGGTGTCGCTGTTTCCATCATTAGCAATCGCACTGTGCGTCACCGCGGCGACGCTTCTCGGCGACGCACTTAATGACGCGCGCGACGGCGGCCAAAATAGTTAATATTAATGAATCCAATTCTTAAGATTTCAAACCTCAACGTGGAGTATCCGCGCCGGCCGGAGGCGGTGCGCGCATTGCACGGTGTGTCGTTCGAATTGAATCGCGGCGAGACGGTCGCGTGGGTCGGCGAATCGGGTTGTGGAAAAACAACGTTAGCAAATGCGGTGCTCGGATTATTGCCGAACGGCGGACGAATCGTTTCAGGTTCGATTTGTTGGAACGGAACGGAGATCGCAAACGCTAACGATCGACATTTATGTAAAATTCGTGGATCCGAGATTGCATATATTCCCCAGGAGCCGGCGCTCGCGCTCAATCCCGTTTTGCGCATCGGAACGCAGGTTGAAGAGACGCTTCGCGTTCACCGCATGGGAACGCGCCGCGAAATGCAACAAAAGGCATTGGATAGTTTGCGCCGCGCGGGGTTGCCGGAACCGGAGGCCATTTATAACGAATCGGCGCACCGGCTTTCAGGCGGCATGCGCCAGCGCGCGGCGATCGCGGCGGCCATTGTTGCAAATCCGAAATGTATCATCGCCGACGAGCCGACGACCGCGCTCGACGCCGCGCTGCGTTTGCAAATATTAGCTTTGTTTCAATCGCTGCGCCGCGACACGGGCGCATCGATTATTATGATTTCGCACGACCTCGCGCGCGTCGCTGATTTTGCGGATCGCGTATTTGTATTTTACGCGGGGCGAATTGTAGAATCCGGCGCGACGCGCGAAGTATTTAGCAAACCCGCGCATCCCTACACCAAATCTCTGCTCGAAAATTCGGGAATAGTAGTATCGATCGGAGGAGAATCGCCGTGACGCGTGAGTTTTTAATGAAGATCTCGAATCTTACAAAAACGTACGTTGCGGCGGGGGGCCGGCGCGTCCACGCGCTGGATTCCGTATCATTACAAATCAATCCGGGCGACGCGCTCGGGATCGTCGGCGAATCGGGAGGCGGAAAGTCGACGCTCGCGCGGACGATCGCGCGGCTGCAGGAGCCGGATTCCGGAGAATTGTTATTGTGGTTTCGCGGCGCGCCTGCGCCTTGCGATTTTACAAATGTTGCGGGCCGCGAATTCCAACAATTGCGCAGAAAGATACAATTAGTATTTCAAGATCCCGCGGCGTCGCTCGACGCGCGGTTCACCGTTGCCGGGCTGGTCGAGGAAGCGGTTGACGGCGCGGTCGCGGATCGAGCGGAGCGCGGCGCGATTGCTACAAAATGGCTCGACCGTTCGGGCGTTTCTATTAAATTATTCAATCGCTATCCGCGCGAACTCTCGGCCGGGGAGAAGCAGCGCGTCGCGATCGCGCGCGCTCTGGCAGCCGAGCCGGAATTGATATTATTTGACGAGCCGACGGCCTCGCTCGATGTATCCATTCGCGCGGGAATTATTAAGTTAGTGCGCGAGCTGCAACATGAACTTTCGATTTCCTATTTGTGGATTTCGCACGATCTCGACGTGATCGCGTCCGTCTGCGAACGCACCGCCGTTTTGTATGCCGGAAAAATCGTCGAAGAGATATCCATTAAAAACTTGTTAAACGGAAACGCCGCGCACTCGCATACAAAAATCCTCGCCGAGGCCGGTGGCTTATTCAAGAAACCGAATTGTAGTTTTTAATGATCGTCAGCGGCGCGCGCCGCTGGCTCGGGATCGGATTTGTTATCGCCGGATTTATTATCTCCCGATTTGTTATCACCGGATTTTTTGTCGCCTGGTTTCTTATCAACCGTCGCCAAGTGGCCGCTCAACGGCAGCTCGATTCCGAAGTCGCGCACGAGCACGTCGCGAAGTTCATGAAAGTTTCGAATTTGATAATCGGGTTTGGCCGGACAACTTTCGAGCGCGTGGCGCCCGGATCGCCGCATCCAAACGCTAACCATCCCGAGGCGTTTTGTAGGTTCGACGTCGCTCGTGGGATGATCGCCGACGTACATCGCTTCTTTAGGATCGACGCCGACCGCGTCGCACGCCTTTTTGTAAAGTTTAGGATTCGGTTTGCTAATTCCAATTTGATCCGAAATAAAGATTGCGCGCGGATCCAAAAACTCCGTTATTTTTAGTCTAACAATCTTTTCAGCTTGTTTAACAGTTAAACCCGCGGAGATGATTCCCATCACGAGCCCGCTTTTTGTTAATTCGCGCAGCACTTCATACACATCGTCGTAGACGCGCAGTTCGCGGGATTTCGTTTCGTGATAGGCTACAACTCCAGCGGCGACAAGAATCGCGGGGTTTCGGCCGTTCAGATTCTCATGCGGAATCCGGAGCAGTAGCTTGTCGAGGTGGTGCTCGTAGTTACTAGTAAACTCGGCGATCACTTCGTTGAGCTCACGCATCAATTCTTCACGATCGCCCTTCAACCCGTACGCGATCATGGCATCGATGGCCGCGCGCCGCGCCTTCTCGGCAAACACGGTTGTCGAATACAGCGTGTCATCAATATCAAAAAAAATCGCCTTGAGCTTCCGGTGTGTTGCCATTGTGGAAAGTTTATCAGTAACGTGTGCTTCGCTACATCGAGTCTTGCATAACTGTTACGCACATTCCTCGGTAACGGCCGAAATCAATCTATCGGTGGCGGCGGCACGCAACTTGGTCCAAACTTGTTGCCCCAGCGATCTTTTCATAGAGATTATGCCTTGGGCGATCGAGGCGACGAAAAGCCGCCTCAAACAGCTAACGCAGTAAATCAACCTTGAATATCCAAATATGACTTCCGCGACCGCGACTTTAGACAAACCCCTCGACGCTACTAATACTCAGCCGCTCGGCAAGGTCTATCACGAGCATGCCGGCCGCCCGCAGCGCGTTTTGTTTATACAGGAGCTCGTCGCGCAGGAACCGATTGGCATTCAATGGATTTCCCGAGCGGCGAAGTCGGCCGGCCACCAGACGAAATTTGTAATGACGCCCGACTCGAACTGGATCAAGAAGATTAAAGAATTCGAGCCCGACGTCATCGGATTCATGTGCACGACGGGCGTTCACAAGCACGTCATGGAAATGTGCAAGGCACTCAAGCGGAATATCAATTTTCTTTCAGTATTCGGCGGGCACCACCCGACGTTCGTGCCGGAAATTATTAATGAGCCGTATATTAATATGATCGTAAAGGGCGAAGGCGAGCAGGCGTTTCAGGATATATTAAATAACCTTCGCGATGGGAAGCCGCTTTCGAATATTGGTAATCTCGACATTCGCGAGGGGACGCACGTTTTCAAAAATGATATTCGTCCGTTATTTGCCGATCTCGACGTAAACGGATTCCCCGACCGCGAGGCGCTCTATGAAGCCGCGCCGTTTTATCGTAATTCTGAGAGAAAGTGTTTCCAGGCGTCGCGCGGATGTCCATACAAATGTTCATTCTGCTTTCACCACGCGTGGAAAGATAAAGTCTACAAATCCACGATGGGCGATTATTTAAGAACGCGCACGCCCGAGCACGTGGTGCAAGAAATTGAATGGGTTCGCGACACGTTCGGCGTGAAGGAAGTTCACTTCGTCGATGATATATTTAATCTTCGCACGCAATGGGTTGAAGAGTTTTGTGAACTTTACGCGCAGCGCGTCAAGCTTCCTTATTCAGTAATATTACAATCGAATTTGTTAACAGAAAAAGTTGCGAAGCTACTAAAACAGTCGGGCTGCGTCAGTGCACGCGTTGCCTTCGAAGCGGCCAACGACCGGCTCCGAAATGAAGTGATGCGAAAGGGAACGATGCGGCACCACTTGACGAATTCGGCGCGCTACATCCGCGAAGCTGGAATCCGCCTTACGTCATTGAATATATTAGCAATCCCGGGCGGCACGTTCGAAGACGATCTCGAAACGTTAAAACTAAACATCGAGACGAAAGTAGCACATCCGCTCGTGTCGATTATGCAGGCCTATCCGGAAACAGATATTAATGAAATGACGCGCGAAATGGGCTTGCTCGATCAGGCGGCGGAGTTCAACCCGCGATTTAATAGAAACTCGATTCTTAAACTCGATCATGCGCGGCAATCGGAGAATTTACACCACCTCTTCCCGATTATTGTACGATTCCCGTGGCTGTTCCGCTTCGCGCCGGCGCTATGCAAGATTCCGACATCGCTCGTCACGAGAATATATCTTGTCGCCTACATGTTATTTACCGAATGGCTCATTATTGAATTGAATTATGAATGGCGAAAAATGCTAGGAATTCAAAAGAATCGCGTAATTGAATACATCCAGCGTGTTTCGGGAAAGACGTGGATCAAGATTCAACAAGCGACGATTGGTAAATATTCAAAAAAACTCGCGCTGCGGATCCAGGCGGGCGACTTCACGCAGGACGTACATAATTAAACCCCGCGAGCGACATATTGCGATCGCGGCGGGAATGTTAGTATGCGTCGCCGCGGAAATTTTTCTCGGATTTACACAGTTCCGCGAGGCCGGCGATTCGCGCGCAATGCAATTATCCATTGTCGGCGCGACGGCGTTTGCCGTCGTCGCGACCGGCGGCACCGGATTATTATTATTTAGAATGTCGGTGCGCCACGGGCGCCTCGAATCCGAAAAATTAGTAGCAGCCGAGATGGCGCGAACGGCGCGGCTTGCGGAAATCGGGCGGCTCGCGGCGGGCGTTGCGCACGAAATTCATAATCCGTTGCAGGGCGTGAACGGTTATTTAGCATTGCTCGACCGCGAAAACGTTGATTTCGATAAACGGCGCGCGCACGTCGCCGCGATTCGCGGAGCACTACAAAAAATCGAACGCCTCACGCGCGATTTGTTAGATTATGCAAATCCGGCGGCGCCGCATCGCGTCGCCATCGCGCCGTATGATTTATATCAAAATTTGGAACGCTCGCTCGCGGCGGATCCGCGATTTCAACAAATCGAGCGGATCATCCATGTTGATCCTGGCGTTCCGTCGGCGTTTGCCGACGCGTCGGCGATGGAGCGCGTATTGTTAAATTTAAGTTTAAACGCAAGCGACGCGATGGGCGGGAAAGGTAAAATTTACTTATCCGCGAGGCGGACGCCCGAGGGCGCCGTCGAATTGGAAGTGAGCGACGAGGGCCCCGGCGTTTCGAACGATATGCGCAAGCACCTCTTTGAACCCTTTCGCAGCGGGCGCGGCTCGACGGGGCTCGGCCTCTGGATTTGTGAAAACCTCGTCCGCGCGAACGGCGGTACGATCCGGCACGAATCCTATACTAATATTGAGAATCGGAGCGCCGCCGGCGGCGCGCGATTTATTATTACACTTCCGCCGAATCGATGACTACAGAACAGTCTGCTAAAATTCTCCTCGTCGACGACGAGCCGTTTGTGCTCGACGCGCTCGGACAATTGTTAGAAGCGGAAGGATATGAAGTCTCTCGCGCGGCGACGTGCGGCGACGCGCGCAGTTTTCTGCGGACGGGCGGCGACATCGATGTGATTGTTAGCGATCTCAAACTGCCCGACGGCGACGCGCTCGAATTGTTAAATTTAGTAAAAGAATTGCGTCCGAACGTTCCCACCATTGTTTTCAGCGGCGTCGGAACGGTGCGCCACGCGGTCGACGCGATGAAAGCGGGTGCGCTCGACTTTCTATCAAAACCGGTTGACCCCGACGCATTATTAGCGATCGTCCGCCGCGCAGTGGAGCATCGCGGGCTCGTCGAGGAAGTGCGGCGTCTGCGCGCGGTCGTTGGCCCCGACGAGGGACTTCCGAAAATTGTAGGATCCAGCCGCGCGCTTCGTGAAGTAATGAATCTTGCAAAACGCGCCGCGGCGGCCGACGCGCGAGTATTGTTATATGGCGAAAGCGGAACGGGAAAAGAATTGTTAGCATTACAAATCCATCATTCGAGCCGACGCTCGAAGCGCCCGTTTATTCGAGTAAATTGCGCCGCGATCGCCGAGGGGCTTTTTGAGAGCGAAATGTTTGGACACAAAAAGGGATCATTCACAGGTGCGACCGAAGACCGCGCCGGGCATTTCGCGAGCGCTGACGGCGGCACGATCGCGCTCGACGAAGTCGGAACGTTAACATCCGAAGCGCAGGCGAAATTGTTAAGAGTGCTTGAATCGGGCGAGTATTCGCCGGTCGGAGATTCGCGCGTGCGGCGCGCCGACGTGCGCGTGATCGCAATCACAAATGAAGACCTTCGCGAACGTATCAAATCGGGCACGTTCCGCGAAGATTTATTCTTTAGATTGAACGTTGTTCCCGTCACGCTGCCGCCGCTGCGCGAGCGCAAAGAAGACCTGCCCGAACTCGTCGATTATTTATTATTACAAATCGTGCGGCGCGACGGCGGCACGCGCAAGCGCGTCGACCCGAAAGCCTTCGATGTGTTAAGAAACCACGAGTGGCCCGGCAACATTCGCGAACTGCGCAATATTCTCGAACAGGCCTCCATCTTTACAGATGGCTCGGTGATTCGCGCCGAAACGCTCTCGGGAATTCTGGAAGGCGGAATGTTAACAGGCAGCTCCGCCGCGGGAACGTTAACAAAAGAAATGGATACTACAGTTGCGCCCGTCGCCGACGGCGATGCGCCGCCAAAAGCAACATCTGGAATTGAACTCGGAGACGACCTCACGCTGCGTATCAAAACCGAAGAGTTCCAGCGCGAAGTGATTCGAGAAGCGCTTGCGCGCAGCAACGGCCGCCGCTCCGAGTGTGCTCGATTGTTAGGAATCGATGCGCGAAATTTAGCTTACTACTTAAGAAAGCACGGGTTCATGGAGGAGGAGCGTTAGGGCTTCTCGATTTCAGCGCCGGGTGAGCTGGCATTGTGTGCTCTATTGTGTTTGCACGACACGTTTAGTAGGAAGCTCTCTCTTCCACGATGAAGCTCCTCACTCGACAACGCATTCAGAAATGGAGTTTGGCAATACTGGCTCCAATTGTTTTCATTTGCGGCTGTGAACTTGTCTTCTGGCTGGCTGGAGTGCATGTGCAGATGTACAAAGGAGTCATCCCGACAATCGAGAAATACTGGATCGTTTATGAGTCAGGAAATGAAACGGGTTTCCAGCGGGCGATCCCGCGAAATTATAGATATTTTCCAGAGAGGCTCCCCAATTTTGTAAAGAATAAACCGGGGAATGGACTCCGAGTGTTTGTTTTGGGTGAGTCGACAACACAGGGATTTCCACTCGAGATTGGCGCCTTTTCCGACTGGTTGCAGGTAAGACTCTCCGCGATGTTGCCGGACAAAGTGGTTGAAGTCGTCAATGCCGGTAATGCGGGATGGTACTCAGAACAAATACTTGCGCTCTTCGAAGAATCATTGAGTCTTTCACCCGACTGCATGATCTGGATGTCTGGACATAACGAAGCACTGGATACGCACGTTCGTTCGCTTCAATTCGAATTCCGGCAGCCCACAATACATTGGCTCAAAGGCAAGATTCTCAATACGCGCACGGCTACCGCTATTTCGGGGTTAATGCGTGAACAGCGCGCTACTGTACGGGTTGAGGCGGATACCGAAAAAGGAGTCTTGCACGATGTGCTTCCGCTTGCAAAAAAACATTTTCGCGCGCGGCTTCTCCGCGCCGCGGCGCTCGCGAAGAAGCAACACGTGCCCGTGATTTTTTGTACAATGCCAAAGAACGTGCGCGACTGTGCGCCGACACTTTCTGTGCATTCCGAGGGAGTCTTAAAGAATGCAAAGCTGCGCGAACTGTGGAATACTTCCTATCGCGCGGGTCAAGAAGCACATCAACGCGGCGACTCCATGCAAGCGCTCACTCTTTTTGCTGAAGCGGAACGAATCGATCCACATCCGGCGAATCTCATGTATGCACTTGCGCAAGTACATGACGCCAATGCGTCTCACGCTCTTGCACGTGAATACTATCTGCGCGCCGTCGAACAAGACGGTAGTTCTGTGCGCGCACAGGAATGGGCAGAGTCTACGATTCGCGAGGTTGCACGCGAATCCGGTTCACCACTTGTAGACGTTGAAGAACTATTTAATCGCAACGGGAGACTTGGACTAGCAGGAAGCGAGTGGATTATTGACTATGCGCATCCAAGTTTTATTGGTAACGAAAAGATTGCCGATGCACTCATTCCTGTACTCGAGTCAACACTCAACCTCAGCCTTCGCCGCGAATTGGACATAGGCTCCGGGCGCGGTCGCGAGCTGCTCGGCATCAACCGCTACGAGGGAGTGCTGAGTGATCGTGCGGAGTGCCTAGCATCTATTGCGCCACTTGTTTTATCGAACACCGTGAATCCACTTTGGCACCGCGTGAACGAGCGATGTCATGCGCTCTTGAAACGAGATCCGAGTGACTGGGAGATCACATGCGCACTTGCGTTTTTAGAGGTGATCGCCAAAGACTATACACGCGCGCGCGAGCGAATTGAATCCGCGATCTCCCAGAATTACATGGCCTTGGCCGGGCTTTACGGATACTACAAAACAGAACCTGCGGTTAGCCAAATATTAGATCAGATAGGCTTTAACAGTGAGTATTTGACTAGCAAGTTGCGCCCAGAGGATCGGCGTGCTATCGAACAACAAGTCAAGAATGTGACGAGCAGGCGCTAACAGGCCGTTGACAACCTCTCCAGAATTAGTTTGATTTATTGATATTAACGATACTGTGGGACCCACGCGCGGAAACACAGATACCCAAGACATCATGTTTCACAACTTTCTCGCATCGCCCTCTACTTTCAAATTGGAGGAAGTGAATTGTCTCACCAATCGTTGGCAGCGAGAGTTAGCCCCGACGAAAAGTGGGACGGTCCCCGTTCCTGGGCTAGCCTTTCGCTCCTAAGTTCTCCACGCACCTTCTGCCGGCAGCCCACCACCATGAAATGGACAGCTCTTTCCACGCTATTGCTGATGTCGCCGATCGCGTCCCTCGCATCTGCTCAGCAATTTCAGGAAGTACCGAATCTGCTTCCGGTACCGGAACTTTGGACTGAGCATGTGCTGCCCATTGATGCCAATGAGGACGGCAAATGGGATGTGTTCCTCGTTTATGCGAATGGATGGACTGTGCCGGGGGATCTACAAGCAAACAGCACACTGCCGTTGCCACCAACACTACTGATCAACACCGGGAACAATGGCGCGGGTGATCCCGTTTTCGTGAATCAGACGGCAGCACTACTCCCGGCAAACTTTCGGATGCACGGCAAGTTCTCCGCGGGGGGCGATGTGAACGGCGATGGTCACGCGGATATTGCCATCGCGGTTGCCTTTCCGGGGCGGCAGCGACTACTCATAAAAAAGCCTGCTACAGGCCTTTTCGCGGAAGAGGCCTTCCGCCTTCCTCCGAATTTCCTTCTGAACTCCTTCAGCGTCGGAGAGGCGGATCTTGACAATGATGGTGACCTCGATCTGGTCTTTACAGATGCGGGATTGGCCACCTTCGCCGCTCCCGGTGGGCTGACCCGTCTGCTCATCAATGATGGTCTTGGGTTCTTTACAGCTCAACCCACATGGATGAACTCCGCACTCAAGATCGGTGCCCAGAATGCCAAGATCGTGGGCCCTGAAATAACGGGGACAGTCCCCGTTATTTCTTACCAGACCATCCTCGACGTAACTCTTGGTTACGCCTCGGGCGGTCTTCCTCGAGCCATCAAAACAGTATTAGCTTCATTGGGGCTATTTTTGAATTGAGGAGCACTGTTGCCACAGGCTGGTAGGGGTACCGCCGAATTGTAGGCTTGACAGAATGTACGTTTAGATGTACATTACAATCGTGGCAAAACAATACACGATTTCTGAAGCACGCGCCAATTTTCCAACTGTCGTTGACGAAGCGGAATCGGGGCGGCAAATCGCTCTGACCCGGCGCGGTAAAGCGGTCGCAATGGTTATTTCCATTCACGAATATGAGCGACTCGCAGGAACGCAAGCGTCCTTTGGAGAAGCTTACAAAAACTTCCTCACGAAGTTCTCCTTGGATGAGGTCGGTGTCGATCCAGACTATTTTTCTTCCGTCCGCGAGTCGAGTGATGGGCGCAAAGTGAGTTTATGACTCTCGTCTATCTCCTTGATACCAGCATCATTTCCATTCCCATTTCATCGTCACCGAATTCCAAAGCAGTCGGACGAATCAGTAAACACAGTCACGAATGTGCGGTTGCCGCGCCTGTCTGGCATGAATTAATATTTGGATGTGAGCGGCTGCCAGTGGGAAAACGCCGGTCAGCAATAGAAATATATCTAAAAGAGGTAGTACTGAAGTCATTTCCAATTCTTGCTTATGAAAGTGCCGCTGCAGAGTGGCATGGATTGGAGAGAGCGCGTCTTGAGAAAATCGGAAAACCGGCGCCCTATGTGGACGGTCAATTAGCTTCGATCGCGCATGTCAACAGACTGATTCTCGTAACTGCGAATATGAAAGACTTCTCGCGTTTCGGCGAGCTGACGGTAGAGAATTGGGCGAACTAACAGGCCGTTGCGATCTGGATCTCTTTTCTGTAGCAAACCCAATAGGGGAACAATAAGTGGGACAGTCCCCGTTCAGGCGGAGTCGCGCTCTCCACGGCGATCGAAGCGTGGATTTGCGCGCAGTAGAGTGACCTTGTCGAAGCGGGCAGTCTTAGCTGCCGAGCTTCAATTCAAGTGCATTCGAGAATCGAAAGCTCATCGTTGAAAGGTCCAAATCCAGGCCCTGGATGTAGAGTGAGTATGGCACTCCGCCGGAACCAGGTACTACAACCGTTGCATTGCCGCTGTTGTCCGTCGGGAACCCGACCGCATCGGTGAGCGGACTCGGGACAAGTGTGCCTCCGAATAGATGGATCGGATCCGCCCCGGTGCCGACGAGTACATAAACGGTTGAGTTCGGTGTGCCTCCGGAGATCGACAGCGTCGACTGGGTTCCGGGCAGTGTGAGAAATCCACCGCACATGGACATCTGTAGCGTGCCGGGACCGCCGAAGCCAAGATCCTTCTGGCACACGGCTCCCATAGGAGAGAGGAGCGCAGCGCCGCTCGGGGTTCCAGAGAAGCCTTTCACCGCAACCAGCATCTGGCGATTATTGTTGATATCAGCGCCACTGCTGGCGATCCACGACCCCTGCGAGGGATGGATCAGTCCGCCGAATTGATAATATCCAATACCATTGAAATTTACGCCAAATGCCCATGTTCCCGCCCAGGTCATCGCATCGCCGAGATCATTGAGCGCATTGGCTCCCGTGTTCTGGCCGCAGCCGCCAATCAGCGTCCAACCCACACCCGGCATATAGCGCGCGGGAAACGAACCACATGTGGAGGACCACCCGACCATTGTCCCCGCCATCCCGTCGACTTCGTTGAGGGCGTAGCCAACGAAGCCATTCCAGTTTCCTGGAGGCAGCGGAATGGCCTGCAACTGATAGGTATTGAGATCGAAAAGAGAGTTGCCGGCCAACACCTTTCGATTGTTATTGACATCGACAACTGAAGTCAATCCCGGGAGCATCACGGGCCCGGAGGGGGTATAGTGTACCGCCTGGGTAAAGCTCCACCAGAACACTGTAGCAAGTGCCCCCACGACATCCCCGAGATCATTGACGCCGACTGCTGTACTGTAGTTATATCCAGGCGGAACAGGGGGAACATCCACCACATAGCCGGCAGGTGTCGGCCGCCAAATCGCGGCGCGCGGCTCCACATGTCCGTAGACACTCGTGCTGACCACACCGACTACGAGCCCAAAATCGTTAATATCGTAGGCCTTGGAACTCTGGAAACCTGCCGGCATTGGAAGGGGCGCCATCGGCTGGCCTCCGTGGGAGATCGATGCGATCACCACTCCGCCTGTAGTAGTCCAACCGACGGCTGTTCCATACTCGTTGAGGGCTGCACCGGATGTGCCCTGACCGAGAAAGCGGACTTCATAGCTCGGCGGACTCACTTGAGCCGCTGCCGACGCCACCAGAGCCATCCAGACCGCAGATGTAACCAAATGTGTCATGAGTGTTGCTAAACGTGTCATTAGTAGATCCTCGGGGGAGTAAGACCCTAAATAGGGCAACCACCATACCGACGATCCTTGAACCGCCCCGTCCTAGATCCGGACGACGAAGAACACTTCGTCCGGGGGGCGATCCCGAGTGCCTAACAGAAACGATTCTCACTGAATCAGCACATGTAACAGCAACACTCTTGGATGTGAGTTACGGCACACGTTTCAAGATCATTTCCCGGCCATTCTGCTTCAAGGTGACTTCATCGGCGGGAGGCTCGGGCGCAGTGCTTCCTGAGTCTTTGGACTTGACGGCTGAAAACTCGAGTGTTGCTGCTGTTTCAACCACATCAAAGCGTGTACTAGACATGGCACGCAGTGTTACAGGATCCTGTCCCGCGAGTTGTGCCATGAGCGTATCTCCCTTGACAAAGACTCGCATTTTCATCCCTCCCCGGGAATAGTCTCCTGTGACACGTTCCATCTCAGGCTTGGAGAGCTTTAACCCTACAGGCTCAGCGGGAAGGGGATCCTCAGTGCGAAGCCCGATTTCGCCCGGACCGTCGCCTTTTGGATAAAACCGCATCGACTTGATTTTCCCACTGCCGTCGCGCTCCAGTTTGAAACGGTTGAACCCATCCTCGTAGAGGTAGTCGTCCTTGGAAATGGCGCTGAGAAGCCGCCGTGGCCCTCTGTCACGTTGTGCAGTCAGTGCACCCTCAACCACGCGCACGATTCTGATCACATCTCCGGCAAATCGGTAGACCCCTTCCGCCTCCTTCAGTTGGGCAGGCTCAACAGTCATTGTGCGGTGTTCGGGGTACGGATCTCCCATTGCAAGTGCAGCTAGCCGGCGTGTGAGTGTATATGAACTTTCGGGCCCTTCCGACGAATCGTTGTTTTCCAAGACAACAACAGAGATGTCGGCGCCGGGAACATAGGTCAGCAAGGAAGCATATCCAAAAATGCGGCCACCGTGGTACAGAGAGCTGCTGGTTCGCAACATGTCCGCTTGTACTCCATAGCCATAGGAGTTCCCGACTCCGGCAGCGGGTCCAACCGGCGTGATCATCTTCTGGTAGGTTTCATTCTTCAAGACGCGTCCCTCATGCAGTGCTCGATTCCATCGGTGTAGATCTTCGAGGCATGAAACAATCGCTCCTGCGCCGTGGGGATGTGTCATGCTCATGGCTTTCATCGGTACTACCTCTGCCCCGTGGTAGGAGTGCCCCTTGACCTGACGACTTGAAAATAGTGGATCATGTCCATAACCGGTGTTGGTCATGCCGAGCGGGCGAAAGAGAACGTCTGCGAGATAAGTATGCCAGGGCTTTCCCGCAACCGACTCGATCACGGCGCCGATCAGGATGTACCCAGAGTTGCTGTAGGACCAATTCGTACCAGGGGCAAAGTCGCTCTTCTCCTTTCGAAATAGATCGATCAGCTCCCGGGTGTTCATGTCGCGGCGGATCACTTCATCTACGTAACCGGGCAGATTTGTAAAATTACGAACGCCGGACGTGTGGTTGAGAAGTTGGTGCAGAGTAATGCGATCTCCATCAGGAATATCGGGAACATACTTCGAGATCGGGTCTTCAAGACGGACTTTTCCTCCCTCAACCAAAAGGAGAAGGCCGGCTGCTGTCATTTGTTTGGTGACAGAGCCAATCCGGAACAGTGCGTCGGCACCCAGCGGCTTTTTCGAATCGTAGTCTGCCAGGCCTCGGGCAGTGCGGAGCAGTACTTCGTCGCCGCGAACAACCAGCACGGCGGCGCCCGGTTTGTCTGCGAGGTAGCTGCGTTTGATGAGTGGTGCCGCCAGAGCCTCGAATTCTGTTTTCGAAGGTTGGGAGGCGGCACTCGGGACCGTCTGCGAATTGCAGAGTACAAGAATTACCGCCGGCAGAAACGTGTGGATGAGGAAGCGCTGGTACATGATCAGGGTCAGTGGACTGGTAGAGTGGTCTGTAGTAGATTGGAGAACTACTAAACTGTTAGTAGTTTTGGTTAAAAAAATGTTTGTATTGCCAGTGTCAACGTGGCTTCGTGCGCGAAGATGCGGGCAGAGACTCAGCAATCGTGTTGTCCGATAGGCCGTCAATTTCGTCTTCGTGGTGCATCCATTCGTTTGAATCAAAGTCCGGGTCAGTGTGCCCCGCCTCAATATCCGGATGCAGGAATTCCCCGTCCTTCGGGGCCAACTGCATGACTCGTTCGATCCACTCGCGCACCTCCTGGTCGATCGGGCGAATCTGCCCAGCTTCACGGTACTCCTCCGTTCGATTTCCGTTCAGGTCGACGCTCTCCTGATAGCGGCGAAAGCGGCCGTTGTCGAATGCCCGAATCACTCGATAGTCCCCGGCCGCGAGTGTGCCCGTTGTGGAGGCTTGAACGTGGAGATCCGACAGGGACTCCAGAGCCACAGTCATGTGGCTAAAACCGGCGACTCCCGCACTGATGACGAGTGCAAGAATGAAGAGAGTGAGCCCGCTGTTCTGCGATCTTGATTCAGAAAGGAGATTTCGAACACGCGGCAGCAACATGCCGCCGGCCGCTGCAAGGACGGGTTGCGGCCCCGACGCCTGCCGGGTTCGTTCCAGATTCAAGAGTGCCTCGGCGAGTGCGACCGGGTCTCCACAAGCATCAGCGGCCAGGTTGTCGGAGGCAACCTCACGTTCATGTCGAATGCGCTTTCCCAACCACCACACGGCAGGGTGGTAAAACAACACAGTCTCAATGACACATTGAATACCATTCCACATCCAGTCCCGGCGTGAAATGTGCGCAAGTTCATGTGCCAGGAGTGCCTCGATTTGCGAAGGAGGCATGCCAGTCAACATGGAAGCGGGAAGCCAGATGACCGGTCGCAAGAGTCGCGCGGCACAGGGCACAAGTACACTGTCGGACAGCCGGACAACCACACTCCGCGAAATGCCCAGAACCGCGCGAAGTTCTTCGACACGAGACTGCCACATGGGTGGAAGGGCCACAGAGGATGCCCGCTCCAATGTACGCACGTGGTAGAGTCCTCGCATGTACCGCGATGTCATGACCGCCGCGCCGAGTAGCCATGCGATGACTACAATTTCGGGCGTGGGTGTTGGCAGGTCTTCAAACACATTGGCGGGTGCGCCAATGGCTCGAAGAACGCCCGAATCCCAGAGCCTGAGCATGGGGGAAGGCGCCGGGTGCAGAATACAGTAGAAGAACTGGATCACGGGCACTACCACCATGGCCACTAGAAACAGCATGCCCGCAAGATGCCGGCCGGCCGCGGTTGTACCTGGTGTAGCGCGCAGAGCAACCATGGCAATCACGCCCACAAGTGCGTTCTGCCAGAGTGAATGAACAATCGTCGATGCTAGTGCCTCGGAAATACTCAGACCCACGATTGGAAATTCCGCTATCATGACTTCAACCTTTGTGCTTTTGCCTGGGAAATCAATCGAGAGATTTCATCAAGGTCTTCTGCGGTCGACGTTCCGTCCTCGAGCGCCCGTTGGACCAACGAGGCGGCCGAACCAGAGAAGGCGCGCCGCATCAGATCGCGCAGGAGGGAAGCCTGTACCACCGGTTCCGCATGGACCGGTATGTAGGTGTGACTACGTTCAGACTCATCGCGGCGGACAAGGCCCTTTTCCGACATGATCGTCAGCATTTTTAAGACGGTCGTATAGGCAGTATCCTTGTCGCGCGACAGTACTTCATGGACCGCACGAACAGTCAAAGGAACGCCGGCAGACCAGAGCACCCGAAGGATGGCTAGTTCACCTTCGGTAGGATGGGGCGAGGAGGCGGGGGATTTGGTCACGATTGATTTACGTAAGCATTAGTACTAAGGCTTTAGTTTTTCGTCAAGGAGATTTTTTTAAGCTCGCCAGACGCTCGCCATGGACTTCCACTGTCCTGTCATAATATTATTCAATTAAATAGTTTATGGAATTCTCTAGGGGCCTCTCCAGGCCCGTTGCAACGGCTCGGCCGCGGTTTCGGCGCGACGAATTCTCACCCACCGACCCGCAAAGGTGAGACTGTCCCAAGAAATAACGGGAACAGTCCCCGTTATTTCTTGCCCGATTCGTTCCCAGATTTCTAGTCTAATTGCACTCTGGCCTTGGAGGTGGCAATCAGCGCGGCGGCTGCGTCGGTGTTTGGCTCTTCTTTAGTAGTGTCGTTACTTCGGCCCACAGTTGAACAAGTGCTGTTCGATCCTC
>JBJXHE010000135.1:0-8277 GCA_046160785.1 Planctomycetota bacterium | reverse complement strand
CGCGCGCGTGACCCCAACGCGATTTGCTATATTAACTTTTCGCATGCCGGCATTCGAACTCGGTGGGTGGGTGGACCACGGCGCGAAACTAATAAACGACGCGATGCGTCGTTTATTCGATTCGCGTCAGGGAGTGGGAACAGTAACGTTAGAACAATTAGTGATGAGGCGTTCTCTGTTCGGGAAAAGCAACGATCATGCAACATGTTTTGTCAATCAGACTTAAAGATCGCCGCCAATTGTAGTCATGGTTAAGTAAATGCGCTTGGACTTCCACTCGTCGTCAATCTCGAACAAAAGAGCGGAGGCAAGTCTTAGTAAAGACTCGCCGTTAAAAGAAATCGAGGCGACGCGAGTGCGGCGCCGGAGGTCAATATTGATGCGTTCGGCGGTGTCTCGCGTGCCCAAGCACGCGGCCTCGCGCTGGTCCGCGGCATTGAATATATTACGAATATCCTCCGCCACCAGGGGTATCCAATCTGAAAACAGCACTTACACAGGCTTCATGTCTGCTTGCTCACCGCCGACAATTCAATATGCAAATGAGTTCTATCTAATGAAAAAGACTGGGAAGTTTACTTTGGTCGAAACTTACTCCAGCAACTTGAATAAATAGTGCATTAATATTGGATAATTCTAACTTCACTTCGTTATTATCACGCTGCATAGCACCGATCGCTGCCCGAAGAGCGTGTTTTCCTATTTTTTTGTGTTCAATTGTTGTCTCCCACGTTTCCGTTTCCACTAGATGTATAAGCACTAGGTAAGGAACTTCATTCTGAATTGCCAATATTGTATTATGTATGAAACGCAAAATGTCGCGCGACGCCGATGACGGAGAATTTGGAAAATTTCTAATGAAATCCTTAAGGTCGTTTTTCATATTATACTGACACGACTTCCGTGCAGCTGCTTGCAAGAGCTTTTTGAGCATAGTTATTTGTATTGACTCGATAAATATTGTAAAGTCAAGCTAATAATATCCATTCTTATTCGACGACAATTAGTGTTCTTTGATTCCTTAAAGGGGTCAAGAACTCAAGGGAAGAGTCTTGCCCTTTTGTGATGCTCCTATTTGCGAAAATGTCTTTCGGGCTCAGAAACCACCTTATTACGCGTGCCTGAGCCCGGTGCGTATAAAAAGCCTCCTCGCGGCAACGCAAATATTAATATTCCCGGTCGTGTGTCGCTCGCGAGCGCATCTCCATAGAATCAACACAACAATAAAATTCGCTAAAGATCGCGTTGGGTCGCGGCGGAGCGCGCATCGGTGTGCGGAAGAAGGCGCGGCGTAACGCCGTGCGCGGCAGTGGTCCAGGCACGTTTCGTTTAACTAATATTCTGGCGCCACGGTTATGCGCGCGAGCACGCGACCAACGCGATCTTCTCCCGATTAGAAATAAACAATACGCGAGCACGCGATACACACCGGGCCCTCGCGGGAGCGATCGCTAATGAGCGCCAGTACCTTTGAGAAGCGCGAACGGCGTTAAGAATAGGATGACTAAATCTAACAATAACGATTGGTGCTCGACGTAATATAAATCATAATCGAGATTCTTATGAATCGGACGCAGGCGCGCGTAGCTGATTTGCCAGAGGCCCGTGATTCCGGGTTTTACAGATAAACGCGCGCGGTCGGCTTCAGAATAAGCTTCGACGATAAATTGCATTTCGGGTCGGGGGCCAACGAGGCTCATGTCGCCGCGCAACACGTTCCAGAATTGTGGTATTTCATCAATGCTCGTTCGGCGCAGCCATTTTCCAATCTTAGTAATGCGCGGATCGTCGGAACTTTGCGGCTTGAGCGCGTCTCCCGAAAGGCTCGAATGCATCGTTCGGAATTTTAACATTTCGAACAAGCGGCCGTTGCGGCCGGCGCGTTTCTGACGGAAAAAAGCGGGCCCCGCGGATTCAAGTTTAACAAAAATCGGTACTAAGATAAAAATCGGTGAAAGTAACAAAAGCGCGATCGACGCGCCCGCGATGTCGATCATTCGCTTGAAAACGGCCGTGGTGAGTCGATCGGCGTTCTTGCGCGGCACAATTAGCGGAATCGAATCTAAACGTTCGAGCCGAACCGGATAGGACAAAACGTGCCAGAGCCGCGGAACGATGCATACTTCAATTCCGACCGCGCGGCATCGCCGCACAACTTCTAATATCTTGTTTTCGTCATCCTCTGGAATCGCTACAAATACCGTATGAATCTTGTTCTCTGAAATTAACTGTTCGAGATTTGCAAACGTTCCAACGACGGGCACGCCGTCGACGCGCGTGCCGGTGAGTTTTTCATCATCATCAATAAAACCACGGAGGTTGAACCCGATCGTCGGCGACACGATGAGTTTCTCGCGCACTTTCTGCCCCGTCGCGCCGGCGCCAATAATAAAAACGTGGTGATGCCCGATCCCGCGGCGGTGTGCCTCCTGAATAATCTTAAAAAATACAAATCGTTCGGTTGCAACAACTAGAAATATAAAGAAAAACGAGAAGACAACCGTTCCCTTGCCAAGATCTTTTGTATCAAGCGAAATGAGGTTTTGCAGTTGGGCTAAGTATGGATACTGGCTCGTCACCGGTGATTCACGCAACAAAAAGACGAGCGCGCTGACGACTAAGAATGCAATGCCGGTCGAGCGGCCTAATCGTTCAAACTCCACAACATTTAATAAACTCTTTTGCGTCGAATACATTCCGTTCGCCGCAAAACTCACAATTGATACTAATAATATCCATATAAAAAGAACGCGATACTCTTCCGACGGCCATCTCAATTGTGATTGATAAAATAACTGTATGGCTTGATATCCCGCGAGACACGCCGCCATCACCGCGATGCCGTCGACGACGGCCTGCGTTATTAGATATATCCGTTCGAAATTGCGGCGAAAATTCACGCGCGATTCAATATACGGAGCGACGCTGGCGGTAAGACCGCCTGAACTCGAGGGAGGAGATGGAACACGCGCCGTCAATGTCACAGGTTTTGGACGCTTTCAAGATTCATAGAGTTCCACCGGGAGGCCCGGCGGCACTCGCCGAACGTGAACGCAGCCATTCAACAATCACCCGGCCGGGCACCGGTGCCAACTCGTGGAAGTGTTTTCTTATTTCTCGGATCGCGAACGGCCCGGCGTGGTCGGTCACGATTCTTAAGATTCCAAACGGCACGCCCGCCGCCTGCGCGGCCGCGCCGACCGCGGCGCTTTCCATATCCACCGCCATCGGAGAATCCGCGCGGAACGCCCATAACAAACGAAACCGGCGCCGGTACGTGAGGCACGCGCGATCGCCGGTTAATAACGTTCCCGCGAATGCCTTTTTTGTAGGAGACATTGCCTCGGCGATGGACATCAACTCCGACCTGAGGTTCGAACACGGATGCGCGCGCCGGCCGTCGCGGACGCCGAGGTCGTGTTGTATTGTTTCCGAAGCTACAAATAAATCGCCAAGTTTAAGATTCGACCGGATTGCGCCGGCGGCGCCAATCATAACAATTTCAGTTGCGCCGAATTGTGATATTGCATTCGCGGCCGCAAGCGCGGATGCTACTTTTCCAACGCCCGTGCAGGCAACGGCAACGCGCGACGCGCCGATCGATCCTAACAAATAGGTTTTTCCGCCGCTTCGATGCTCGTGCGCGTTTTCAATCGCGCCGACGACGGCGGCGCCTTCGGACGGAAGGGCGAACAGAATACAGGTGAGCCGGGGAGTGGAAGGCACGAAACGCAATATAACATATTCTTGCGAAAATTCGCGCACGCGATCACGATAAGGATATGGGACACATTGCATGGAATATAACGATCGCGTTTTTACCAATTCTCGCGCAGCCAGTGCATCCCGCCGTGCACCGGCAGGCGGAATCGGCGCCCGCGAATAGTGAATTATTACAAAAATGGAATGATTGTTTAAAACGCTCGGCGAAGGAGCACGTCGCGATCGCACAATATTGTGTACAAAAAAATTTATTCCGGCAGGCGTCGCTCGATTTTTCGCGCGCGCGCGGCCTCGACCGCGAAAACGCCGATGTTAAAATTGGCATCGGGGAGCGAGAGGCAAGAGACGAAGGAAACGTTGACTACAAAATGGCGCAAATAAAGATTGTCGACGCGAAGCGTTCAGCGTGCGTGCCAAAAATTATTAACGAAATGTTAGCCTTCGCGAAAGCCGCCGAAAAGCTGAAGGATTCGGCTCTAACCGGGCGCGCGTACGGAATGATTCTCGATTATAATCCCAATCACGAAATCGCTAATAAAGCGCTTGGACGAAAAAAGGAAAATAACATTTGGGTTCATCCGCGAGTGGCTGCTACAAAAACCGCGCTTCAAGAAAGAATTAAGAACGCCAAAATTGAAACGGACCTCGCCCCGCACGCGTTCGAAAAGAGGTCAGGATTGAAGTTCCAAAAGTTAAAATCCGCAAATTATCAATTTTTTGGAACGATCGAGCCCGCGCCGCTCCGCGAATTGATATGCGCTGCCGAGGCTTCCCTCTGCCAAATTGCGAGTTCGCTACAAATCAAACTCCCCTTGGCGCAGGCTCCGGTGATCGGCGTTTTCTTAGCAAAGGAAGAAGAGCATGCTGCGTTTGTCGACGCGTGCTCCTCCGGCGACAAGGAACATTACAAAAAATTTACAACGTCGTGGGTAATTCAACCGCGCGCGTTTGAGACCTGCGCTGAATTTAGATATGCAATTGAAATATCGCTGCATCATGGAGTCGTGCATGATTTATTAGAATTCCTCGCAAAGGGTGAACCGCCTGCTTGGATCGTCGAGGGAACGGGATATTGGATCATGCGCTATTTTTCAGATATATTTTTTCTTTCCTGCGCGACGCTGCCGCTGGCCGTACCCGTTGCCGTGCGGCCCAATGAAAACGCGGGCGCCTGGATGAATACAATTCGCGCGAACGTCCGCGACGGCGTTGACGGCACTGTCGCTGAAATCTTAACAACCAAGTTCCGAACACCCGAATTGATGAGAAAAATCTGGAGTTTTGTAGATTATCTAATCACGAAACGGCCGGAAGGATTTGTATCTTATCTGCGCGACGGACACTACAAAAAAGATCCCGTGAACGGGCTTGCCGTTGCATGCGGAGTCGCGAATCTTGAAACGCTCGACCAGGAGTGGCGCGACTTCGTGCGCGAATATTATTAGTGTTCGCTAGAAACTTTCGCCGTTTTTCGAGCGGAGGTTTGCACTCGCCGCCTCCGTCAGTCACACTCCCGCCGCTCCCCTTTTATGAAAATACTCCTCACTGGCGCGACGGGTCTCGTCGGACGGCACCTCCTCCCACAACTCCTCAATGCCGGGCACCACGTTCGCGTTCTCGTCCGCCCCGGCCGCGAAAGCGCGCTGCGCAATCCCGACCTCACGCCGTTCGATCGCAAAGATAAGATTGAAATTGTAACAGGCGATCTCAAAGACGTTCCGCGCGAGCAGAGCACGGAAGTCGTCGATTGGATGCGTCCGGTCGTTCGCGGAATGGAGACCGTGATTCACCTCGCCGCCGAGCCGCGGACCGCGCCCGAAGAATTGATGCGAACAACGAATATATTTGGGACGCGCGAACTCGTGCGCGCCGCGAAGAAAGCTAATATTCGCCGATTCTTACATTTCTCGTCGGCCGAGTGTTCTGATAATTTAGTATATAACGTTTATCGTGATACTAAGAAAGCGTCGGAAAAACCCGTGCGCGGAAATAATTTAGAATGGACGGTGTTCCGCCCAGCGCCGATGTACGGCCCCGGCGACCGAATTTTTCTCGGGCCGATGATTGCTAAGATTGAGAAAGGCGAATCTTTTGATATACCCGGCGACGGCAAAATTAAACTTGCGCCCGTCCACGCCGAAGACGTCGCGCGAGCCGTCGTGAGCACGCTGCGTCCGGAGGTCATCGCGGTCGACGCCGTGTTTCACCTCGCGAGCGCCGGCATTGGTTATGACGACATGCTGAACGCGATCGGACAAATGGTAGGAAAGGCACCGAGAATTAAACACTCATCCTTAAAATTTAAAGAAAACTGGCTCAAGGTCGTCGATCTCTTTACTAAAGATCCAGCGGCGAGACTTAAACTATCCGAGCGCCGCAACGACGTCCGCTTTTTTCTGCGCGATCATTTATATTCAACGAAAGACGCGGAACAACAAATCGAATTTCAGGCGCGCGATTTTCTAACGGGCGTCAAACAGGCGTGCGCGAAACCGTGGTGGAAAGATAACGTCGCGTGATTGCTAGTATATTTGCAAATTAACTATTGAGCGGCCGGTCCGCAGAACGCATCGATTCCGCGTTTAACATAAATGAGCGCGATCCATTGCGTCGCCGCCGACTTCATTTCAAGGCCGAGAACGCGTCCCAAATAGTGCACTTGCTGTTCAAAGTTTAATTTTACAATTTGGTCGCGCTCGGGCGCGAGGCGCGCGATGAGAGCGGGTTGCAGCGAATTTAGATATATTCGCGCTTTATTATGAGGATCGGCCTCGCCGGAACCCGGAGCGCCCGCCGGAACTTTCTCCGCGATATTTAATAAAAACTCGTCCTCCGATTTTGATTGGATCGGACGCGGATCAAAACTCGCGCGCATCGTCGACGGCGGCGTCTTTAACGTTTCAGCAATTGTTACTTTTGGCATGGCGCGCGAAATATAACCGTTGCCGCGAACGCTGTCGAGCGACTCTTATTCGCTGTTCAGCGCGACACCTAAACCCGGCTCCGCGGGCACACGCCAGCGGCCGGCGTCCATTTGTAAATTCACAAATGGGTCGTTCTTGATCAGTAGATTTCCGTCGAGATCGACCCAATCAAAAAGCGCGGCGATCTGCACGGCCGCCGCGATGCCCAGCGAGCTTTCAATCATACAGCCGATCATCACTTTGAAACCCGCCGCGCGCGCGGCAGTTGCCATTTCGAGGGCCCGCGTGATTCCGCCGCATTTTGATAATTTAATATTCACGCCGTGGTAGCCGCCGATGCAATTCGCAAGATCTGTAATATTACACGACGCCTCGTCGGCGACGATCGGCATCTCGACGCGCTCCCAAATGGCCTGCGCGCCCGGCGCGTCTTCCGCCGGCAGCGGCTGTTCTATCAATTCGACGCCCTGTTTTTGTAGCCACTCAATTTTATCAACGGCTTCGCCGACGGATTTCCACCCTTCATTGGCGTCGGCGCGCAGCGTTTTTTGGGTGATTTCTCGAATGGCAGCGATCGCCGCCTCGTCCGCGCCCGCGCCGACTTTGATTTTAAATATATCAAAACTGTCCGCCTCGCGAATTTTGATTTTTAACATTTCGGGCGAGTCCATGCCGATTGAATAACTTGTTTTCTGCATGCGACTCGCGTCCAGCGAAACATCAAAGAGTTTCCATGCGGGGATTCGGAGTTTCTTACCTTTCCAATCGAGGAGCGCCATATCGAGCGCCGCGACGACTTCTGTATCTTTCCCGCACACGCGTTCCGCACGCTCGATCCATTGTATGGTATCCATCGGATCGAGGCCCGCGCACGCATCCTTAATTTTTACAAATGCGGCCTCCGCCGAATGATAGTCTTGGCCGTACCTCACGTTCGGCGCCGCCTCCCCCATTCCAACAATTCCGCCGCACTCGATCGTTAATAATCCGTTTTTCTTCGAAAGCGCCGTGCCGCGCGCGATCGTCCACGCGTGCGCGAGGTGGAGTTCGAGCGGCCGAAAGGTTAAAACGGGAGCAGCATGAATCACGCTTCTATGCTAACAAATCGCGAAGACAATTCTCGACGCGCCGTAGTCACGGTGCCGGTCGAATCGATGCTTGCCGCTCCCGGTTTGTCCATGCCAGTTGTATCGCAAACAATCCTCGGGGAAACCGTTTCCGTACTTCAACAAACGACGGCCGCCACCACCGGATTTGTAGAGATCCAAACGCACGACGGCTATCGCGGCTGGGTCTCGGCCGCTTCGCTCAGCTCGTGGCCCGCCGACGGACCCGCCTATGCCGCTGACGACGACGCTACAATTAAAGTCGCGAGTATTTTTGCTAATATCTATTCGGAGCCTGATTTTACAAAAGGCAAACCGCTCATGCGGCTCACGATGGGAACGAGGATCGAAGCCGCCGGCATCGTGCAGGATCCGGCGCAAAGCCACTCCGGATTTATAAAGATAAAATTGCCTTCGAAAGCGATTGCTTATATTCCGAAAGGCGACGCCAGTCCTCCCTTTTCCTGTAGCGTGTCGCACGGACCCCAAGCGTGGATCGCGCTCGGAAAACAATTGTTAGGAAC
>JBJXHE010000134.1:0-28117 GCA_046160785.1 Planctomycetota bacterium | reverse complement strand
CAAATGAAGTCTAAGATCATGTCGAATGAAATGTTTCAATCGATTTGTGATATGATGCTCCGGACGCCTCAGCGGACTATGATCGGCGGCATCGAGGCGAACCTCGATCCGGCCGTATGGACCAACGACCCGATTCAAGTGCCGTTTCAATTGTTATTAGCAAAACAACCTTCATGGACTCCAGAATATAAAAGTTATGTTCTGAGCCTCGCACCACACGCCGATTACCGCGAGTACGAGGGTGTCGGCCATTTCTTACATATGGAAAAACCCGGGATGATTAATGCTGCAATTACGGAGTTTCTGAAGCAAAACCGCCTGTTGCAATAAATAATTAACTGCAACAATCATCCTGTTAACTCCACGCCACCGCGCCCTCGGGCCACCAATAGATAATTAACATTGCACCACCCGTAACTGTAGGAACGTGCCGCGAGCCTGCGATCATAACAATCCACGGTTCGCCGCGCCCTTCAAATTTCGGATCGCCCGATCGCGGAATACATAAACAAACTTCGCCCTTCGTATGTGTATGAACGGGGCCGCTCGCGTTTTCCATAAAAACGGCGTCGATTGAGCAGCCGCCAGCGTCGTCCTGCGGTTTGACGACGCGCGAAAATTTCATTCCGGGTTCGCCACGATTACAAATAATTCCCGACGCGAGCGCCTCTTCTGCGAGTTTTTTTATTTGTTGGATTTCCGCGGACGCGGGAGGGAACTGTTTATTTAATTCCGCCTCCGCTTTCTTAGCATCCGATAGATCCATCGTTTTGACGAATCTTGAAATCGGCATTAACAGTGTTTTGAGATCGCTCATGGATTGTATAGATATGAATAATTATTGTAATTATGAGTTAAATATAGATCGCGCCTTCGAGATACAACGCCGCGCGCCCCGCGATCTTAACGCGATCGCCGGCGAGTTCGCAACGCAGTTCGCCTCCGCGCGCTGAAACTTGCTTTGCATTCATAATCTTCTTGCCAAGTCGATTCGCCCAGTACGGAGTTAATATACAATGCGAGCTTCCCGTCACGGGATCTTCATCAATTCCAAGATGCGGCGCGAAATATCGAGATACAAAATCGCAGTCGCGTCCGGGCGCGGTAATGACGAGTCCATCGAATTTTAGTTTCTTAATTTCGTCAAAATTTATTTTTACTGTTCGAACCGTTTCAGCGTTTTCAAGAACGGCAAGAAGCTTATGATTCTCCAGCGTTGCAATCGGCGCGCAGTCGAGCGCACGCGCGAGGCCTTCCGGGGATGCGATCTCGCGTGGCGGCCGCGACGGAAAATTTAATATATAAAATTCACCATCGCGCGAAACAGAGAGATCCCCTGCGCTCCGCGACCGAAAGCGCACGGTCGCAGCGCCCTTTTCAAGATAATTAAAAATAACAAATCCAGAAGCGAGCGTGGCGTGTCCGCACAATTCAATCTCCGACTTGGGCGTAAACCAGCAAATTTCGTAAGCGTCGCCTTTCTTTACAAAAAACGCCGTCTCCGATAAGTTATTTTCAGCCGCGATGGATTGTAACGTTTCATCCGGCAGCCACGTATCAAGCGGAACGACCGCAGCAGGATTGCCGCCGAAAACGCGGCTCGCGAAGGCGTCGATTTGATAGATTGGGAGTTTCATGGGATTGTGATATTACATTTTTTCGAGTGCACGGTCGATCTCGATGCCGCGAATAAAAATCCACGATTTGCCGCGACGGCGTTTTTTTAGAAATTTACGTTTTTCAAGATCGACAAAATCATTTCGTGCGGTTTGGTATGAAACGTCGTGGCTGCGCGCGTGTGATTCAATGACGTACTCCGTGTCAGGGTTTCGGAGCGCGTTTGCGAGTAGAGTTTTTTGTCGATAATTAAGATCGGCGCTTTTCTTGAGTATTGATTCGGCGTGATGCAACTCTTTTTGCTTGGTCTTGGTATACTCGGAAAATCTATCAATTGCGCGCAGAATTGTCTTTAGATGATAAATAACAAAATATGTCGCATCGTTATCGTCAGTTTCTGCATATAAAAACGCCCTCGCGTATTGAGCCGAAGAAGTTTTGATAACTCCCGAGATCGACAAATGTTCAAAAAGTGAATATCGCGAACGTAACATATGCCAATAAAACAGCGCGCGCGCGGTGCGCCCGTTTCCGTCGACGAACGGGTGATTTATTGCTAATCCAAAATGAATTAAAATTGCACGAACTACCGGATGCAAGAATGGTTCTTCATCAATAGCGTTGGCGAAATCACAAAAGACTTGCATCCGCTCCGGAAGCTCTTTCGCAGCCGGAGGCACGTATAACGTTTCATTGTACTCGTCTACAATATGAATATTATCGTCGTCCGCTCTTAGTCTTCCCGCGTCTGCAGCGTTCTTAAGCGTTTTTTCAGTTATGATTTCGTGTATTTCTAAAATAAGTTCTAAAGACAAAGGCTCTTTAGCTAATTCTCGAATCCGGCGCATCGCACGATAATTATTCACAATCATTTGCTCGTCACGATCGCGCGGCTCGCGACCCGATCTTAACATTTCCTTCGCGATGCGCGTCGTCGTCGCCGCGCCTTCCATCTGGCTTGATGTAATCGCTTCATCTTGAAGTGTAGCTATTAAAAACCGATCGTTACTTTCGGGAGTTGTTAAGTTGGCTTCGGCAATACTTTCGCTCGGAACTTGGCGGTCGATTCGATGCAAACTACGCTGAATCTCCGGATCGTTAGCAATAATGAACGGTTTTCCCGTTGGATCCAAAATTGGTATTTTTTGATATGTTGCGGAACGCTTCAGTTTTAGCAGAAACCACCATGTTTCATGAGTAAGTCCCGCTGATACAGTTTTACGTCTTAACTCATCCCAATGTAAGTATGGGGTTTGCTTAAACGGGGAGTTTCCGTATAGTAGCGCGTCAATAATAGTCGCTTTTGCGTTTGGGTCGGCGTTGGATTCCAAAACTCCTCGAACGACATCTTTCTTAGAAAAATTCGGCGGCCGTTCGGGAATTCGCATTGCGTTATCAGTATCGTGTCAATTTCATGTCAACTCAAGTCAATTTGACATGAACATCACAACCCATTGTGTTTAGCCATACTATGATGACGATGCCCCGTTCATTTTGCGCCTTTTTTTAGGGCTCAACCACCCTCGTCCACGCGCGTCCAATTTTTAATCTTATCATCCAGCGCGGCGCGCAACTCGCTAACTTTCACGCGGTCTTGTTGTAGTGTGTCGCGGTCGCGGAGCGTAACTGTATCATCCTGCATCGTCTGGCCGTCGACAGTGATACAATACGGAGTGCCGGCTTCGTCTTGACGTGCATAACGTTTTCCGATGCTAGCATTCGCTTCGATAACTGTAGCAAACTGGCCGCGCAGCTCTTTTTCGATTTCGCGCGCTTTTTCCGGCATTCCCTCTTTCTTAACAAGTGGAAAAACGGCGACGGTGATCGGCGCAATTTTGGGATGTAAATGAAGGACAACGCGCACGTCGTCTTTAACTGTAGTTTCTTCGTATGCATCGACAATAAACGTCATCGCCGCGCGGTCGATGCCGGCCGCCGGTTCGATCACGTGCGGAATATAACGATTCTTGGCTTCCTCGTCGAAGAAGGATAAATCTTTTCCGGAATGCTGTGAATGTTGTTTTAAATCAAAATCCGTTCTGTTAGCAATTCCTTCGAGCTCGCCCCAGCCGAATGGATATTGATATTCGACGTCAGAGCAGCCGCTCGAATAGTGAGCAAGTTCATCTTTAGCATGATCACGCAATCTTAATTTTGACTTTCGAATTCCATAGCGCGAATACCAACTAAAACGCTCCGCTCGCCAATAATCGAACCACTTTTCACCTTCGCCGGGCGGTACGAAAAACTCCATTTCGCCTTGCTCAAATTCGCGCGTTCGGAACACAAAATTACCGGGCGTGATTTCATTACGAAACGACTTTCCGATTTGTGCAATTCCAAACGGCGGCTTCTTGCGCGACGAAACTAATACATTTTGAAAATTAGTAAAAATGCCCTGCGCCGTTTCCGGACGTAAATAAACGCGCGACGCATCTTCGACGACGGCGCCGAGAAACGTCTGAAACATTAAATTAAATCTTCGCGGCGGCGTGAGCGCGCTGCCGCATTCGGGGCATTTTTTATTTGATAATATTAATTTTGCGTCCGCCTCCTCCATGAGCGCAGCCGTTTCGGGATGCAACCATCCACCGTTCGCGTTTTGATAAGGAACGCCGATGTGGTCGGCGCGAAACCGTTTCTTACATTTCGTGCAATCGACGAGCGGATCCGAAAAATTAGCAACATGCCCCGACGCTTCCCAAACTTTCGGGTGTTGTAGTATTGCCGAATCGAGGCCGACGACGTCGTCGCGATCGCGCACCATCGCGCGCCACCACGCTTCGCGAACATTACGTTTCAACTCGACGCCAAGCGGGCCGTAGTCCCAGCACGAGTTCAGGCCGCCATAGATTTCGCTGGCTTGAAATACAAATCCGCGCCGCTTGCAAAGCGACACGATCTTATCCATTAATCCGGGAGGTTGGGGCGCGGCCACGTGCGTTCTTTTATTGAAGTAATTGGAATTGTGAAACGGAGAGATTCGCCGATGCGGGCGTCGGAAGCAACCTTACTACTTATTTCCCCGGCCAATTCCTCGCCGCTTCTTCAAAATGCGCAATCGACTCGCCGAGCGAATTGATAACTTCGGGGCGGTGGCCGTCGGTCGCCGCCGACCATGCGCGGTAAATTAACCTTTCACCGCTTGCCCACGGCGACGTGTGCGCGGCGTATTGTTGGAATCCCTGCGATTCGATGACGGCCGCCTGCGAGTCGATCACGGGTTGGATATCATTCTTAATGAGTTGATCGAGCCGATTTGCTAATTCAGCTATCGGTAATATTGGCGCCTCGCCAAGCAGATTCTTAACATTCGCCGAAATGCGCTGAATGGCAATGTGCGCGGATCCTACAGTTCCTTTAGCAGTGGATGTCTCCGCGCCGTGACCGATGGCGGATTTGCCGCGTTTCATAAAGAAAGCGGATATTAACAAAACAGCGGCGATCGCAGTGAACGTCCAGTCGAGCGGCAGCGGCCCCAACTTTACCGTTGACGGTGCCGCGCCGCCGATCACGCCGATGACGCAGCCGAGTATCATAAGTAAATTTGCCATGTTTATATTTACAATAAAGAGAGCATCGAATCCGCGACACCCGCCAAACTATCGCCTACTAACAATCCAGCGGCGACTGGAATGCCGAATGATTCGAGACGGTTCGTTCCAAATCGCTTCTCGTACCACATACATAATATGCATCCGATTCCGAATGCAGAGATCGTTGCAAACGGCAAGTACATCGATAAACCGACCTGCACGCCGAGTCCGCCGCCCGCGGCCAATGATAATAAACTTCCAACGACCGCGCCGATCCCATAGCGAATAAATGTCTCCGCACCGCCGTCTCCTGTGAGAACGCTAATAGTACCCGAGAGTGCGTTCGCCTGAGGCGCCGCGAATTTCTTAGCAAAGGCTTCGCCGCCTGCGATGTCTGGGAATTGCTTCGTGGCCGCTTGATACAGATAATATAATGTAACTATAGAAACAATCGGCCCGATCCACGCGACCCACAACTGGGCTTTTTGTTGTCTTTTCGGAATCGCACCGACGAGGTGGCCGGTCTTTAAGTCTTGCATCATATCGGCGGCCTGTGACATCGCGACCGCAACGCCGACGGCCATTGTTACACTTGCAAGGACGGCCACCTTTTGATCAATTCCGAAGACGTTACAAATCGTCATCATTAACACAATCGAGATCAGCGCCATTCCTGAAATCGGCGACCAATCTGTAACACCGGTTGTCTGCGCAACAATGACGCCCGCGAGCCACATCCAAACGGCTGCTACAATTCCGGCCACGGCTGCAACATGGAAGGGAAGACCTGAATGTGTGCCCGCGTACGTCACCATGAGTACTGCAATTCCGGCGGCAAAATATAACAATTTCGCAGGCAGCTCCTGCGACGACGTGCCCTTCGCGGAACCCTTTGCTAACGATTGGAACGCGGCCCGAATCATTGGCCAAGCTAAGATAATTCCCATGATCGCGCCACCTACTAACATTCCAATGCCAATCGGACGGCTTACCCATTTGAATAGATAATTCCCCGCGGCCGCATGCGCCGCGACGAGTTCGTCTCCCGACAATCCCGGTTTCATAATATTTTCGGGAATCCAGCCCATGTAGACGGCCGCGGGCGCGACAACCCAGTTTGCTAATAATCCGCCCCAGACCACAACGAGCGCCGGGCGTCCCGCGATGAACCCCGCCGCAATGGACGTCATCGAAAATTCAATAATCGGATTGATATATTTAGGAATGCCGTGCCAGAGTTTTTCATGAAAGTCCACTTCGAGGTAACTCGGCCACGTCGCGCGCCAAATCACTTCGCCCGTTTTTGATGTCTTTTCCGGAAGGCCCGCGAGGATCCATTGCAAACTATCGAGATGTGTAGCGACATACCAAATAAGACCCGCGATCACGCCGTAGAATAGTAATTTTGCGCGCTCGCCGCCCCCCGCCGCTTTTAATACCGTTGCGGTCGCATAGCCCGTCGGAAATCTTAGTCTTTCCAAATCGATCATTTGCTTTCGAAGCGGAATGATAAAGACGGTTCCGAGGAACGACCCCGCAACGGCCGCGAGCGTGATCGATAACAAGTCGGGCGATTCGCCGCGAAGATAAAGAATCGGAACTGTAAAGATAATTCCCGAACACGTTATATTAATAGCCGCCGCGACCGTTTGATTAATGTTATTTTCGACGATCGTCCCTACTTTTAGCATCGACCGCAGCACGCCGAGCCCGATCATCGCCGCCATCGCGGACGCGGGCACCGTGAACCCGAGCCTCAACCCCGCGTACGTCATCGAAATGGTTAATATGACTCCTACAAATATTCCGAGCGCGTAACCCGCGAACGTCTCTTCGCGATAGGGTTTTGCTTCGATTTGCGGGCGTTCGATTCGAACAGCCCCCGGGCGTTCATTGCTCATAGGCGCGTTGTACGTATTTGCTGATTTGCGGAAAACGTTACGACGCGCGGCATCGTCGAGACTACGCGCGTTCTAAGCAACTTCGAATTTTAATGATTTCTATTTTGACAGAATCCCGCGAACGCTGTCGGCGATTTGATTTAACAATTCGCTCGGCGGTGATCCGTGGACGCCCGTCCACGCGAGATCGTCTCCCATTCGAAAATCAGCACTACGATCGCCGTCGTCGGCTGGAATTTCGACGCCAGGCATTTCGATGCGCAAGCGGCCCGAGAGAATTTTACGATCGGCGCCGACTTCCATAATTAGCGAGTAGCGAGCGGCGATTCGTTTGTATCCGCCGACAAGAAGAAGAGAGGCCGTCGCGATTTCTACAGATACACCGAGCGCAGACGCCTCCGTGCCGCTTCCGTTTTTGTAATTTTTGTTTTCCGCGACAAATACGCAACCATTCATCTTCGGATTTGATAGGAATTCGAGCGGCGCGTGCGAAAGAATTGTATTGTTTGCGATGTCGACAAATTCGCTTCGGAATAAATGATTAAGGTCTGCGCACGTCGATTCCGAGCTTCGCTCAAGAATTGCACTGCTGCGCGTAAAGTTTGCATTGTTAACGTCAGCGCCGCGAGGCGCGGCCGTTCCGAGACCGGCAGAGCTCTTTTGTGCAGTGCTCTTTTGTGCAGTGCTCTTCTGTGCAGTGCTCTTTTGTAAAGTAGCCAGCTTGAGCGCGTTTAGGATATGTTCGAGATGCTGCGTTCCGTCTCCGAGTCCAGCTTCAAGCGACTTTTCGGCGTCGGCGACCATTGCTACAATTCGCGGCCCGTGCGGCGCGTCCGCGGGCTCTTTAGTATCCCGGTTTTCTTTAGAATCAGTGGCAGCATGAACCGGAAGAACCTCGCCGCTGCCGGGCATCTTTGCATTTGTATCAAAAAGACCGTCCCAGATGAGTATGAAACCCGCGAGCCCAATGCTTGCAACAATAAAAATCTCGACGAGCCAGTCTCCGCGCCGCAGGCGGTCAGCGACTCCGATCCATCCAGGCCGAGGCTCAATCGTATACAGCGTTTTTGTAGACAGCGCTTGCTTGAGCAGGTCTGGAGTCGATTCGGAGCTAGCGACGGCTTCAGTAGTATTCGCTTCCTCCAACATATTGGGTTACCAGACGCGTTCCTATGCCGAGGGATGCCGAGGCTCGCGGTTTTAAGATAGGTTTCTACATTCTTGGATTTGTAAAGTGGTCGGGGGCATTATTAAAGACGTAAGAACGCGACGTTAAGGGTCCATAAAAATTTGGCGCGACGCGAGATAGGCGAAAAGTTATGACGGCGCCTGAACCGGTTTTGGAGGGGCTGGGGTTGTGTCTATCGAGGCAACCCCATGCTCTTCCAATATAAACAATTCACATTTAACAATTTCGTCGCGGCCGTCGCGTATTTGTTGCTTGCTGGTCTGGTCGTGGCGGGAACTCTCTTCGCCGGATTCGGCAGTGTGACGACCACACAAACGCCACAGGGAATCGCGCACACAACCTACAGTGGCAAGCCGCTGACCGATGCACAGAAACAGAATGTTCAAAATGCAATTGATAAATTAAGAACGAAAACTTCAATTGTGAGCATTCATCGTTTTGCGGACTTACTACAAAAGATGCTCAATGAAGGAAGGATTTGCCAAGAAACCGGAAACGCGAACGCCGTGAAAGTATTAATATTACCGTAACAATAACGTATGTGAGAGACTGATGTTTACATTCATACAATATGTTCTGGCAGCCATCCCATGTCTATTTCTTGCGACGCAGCAAACGGCCGGACTCGCTGAGACCGGGCGCCGGCCGTTTCCAATGTATATCATCGATGGAGCGGGCGGAGGCGCAATTGAGCTGGCCGCGATCCCAGAGGAATTCGACAAAATTAAGAATGATGAAAAGTTAACATTTACGGGAGTGCCGCTCGGCAGAAACATAACCGTTGATTTGCAAATGGAGAGAGTGCGCCCGCGGTTTGAAAGAACATTAGTGTACGTGGACGGAGCGCCCGTCTCTTCGCGGCTCGACAGCGATGTAACTATTTGGAAAGGTAGTGTTCTCGGCGTGGAAGGCACGAGCGTTTTTTTGTGCTTTTCACAATTCGGCTCGCGGGGCTGGGTTCAAATTCAACAAAAGAGATATCATTTATTAGCAACGCCGGACGAGAACGGAGACTGGAGCGCCGGGCGGAGCTGGTGGATTCCCGACGAGGAATTGACAAGCCGCGGGCTTAAGCAAGACTTCAATTGTAATAGTATTTCGCCGGCGCCGAGCACGTCGGATGAGTGCGGTCCGACGCCGACGGTTCCGTCGTGGACCGGCACGCCGAGCCCGCTCTATTTGTGCGAAGTCGTCTTCGAGACCGATTATGAATATTACTTAATTTTTAATAATCTTGACGCCGTGAAGGCGTACACGGCATCGCTGCTTGCGGCCGTCGGCGCAACCTATCAAAACGAAATCGGCGTGGTTCTGGATCCTAAATATGTGGGCTTCTATACCAATGCTAATAATCCGTGGAGTTCGCCGCCCGCGCCGAATAGTAGTACGTATGATTTTATATATTACTTTCAAAACGCGTGGACGTCGTCGCCCCCGCCGGTAACCGGAAAGTTATATCATTTTCTGAGCGGCAAGTACTTGGGCGGCGGCATCGCGTTTCTCGAAGTGCTCTGCAACCCTGAATATAATTTTGGAGTCAGCGGCAATTTGTCGGCGTCAGGTTCGCTGCCTCCGCTATCGCCCGGCGGAATATTAGCATGGGATTATACAGTTGTTGCCCACGAGATGGGTCATAACTTTGGAGCGTGGCACACTCACGATTTTTGTCCCCCGATCGATCAGTGTGCGCCATCTGGATACTTTGGTTGTTGTCAGAGCCAGCAAGTGTGCATTGCCGGGACCATCATGAGTTATTGTCATCTTTGCGGAAGTATCAAACCGGAATTTCATCCGGCGAACCGAGATCAAATGCGTGCGCGCGCGGTGGCGTGTCTGCCATTTGTATCTTTTGAATTTGAACCACCGCATATAATTGATCTAGGAATTGATATCAGTTTTGTCGATCTGGCAGACCTCGACCTCGACGGCAATCTTGATATTGTTACGACGCACCATGCTGCCAGTAATGTTATTATTCAATTCGGCGACGGCCAATGGAACGGAGCGCCCGTCGCGTCATTAACGATTAGCGTTGATCATCCTACAATTGTGCGGCTCGGTGATTTAGATGTCGACGGCGATATTGACATTCTTGCGGGAGGATACGTGAATGCGAATTTCTATAAAATTATCAATAACGGGAATCGAGTCTTCGCGGCGCCGAGCGTTGTGAGCCTCCCGTGCAATGTTGGATACTTTACAATTGGCGACGCGAACGCCGACAGCAAACTCGATTTAATAAAAACTTCGCTCAACAGCCCGTGTAGCGGGAATGGCAATGGCATCAGCGTTTACAGCGGGAACGGCGCCGCGGGATTTTCGTTCCAATCACAAATCGCGTCGTTGCCAAATGCAATATTTATCGGACAGCCGATTCTCGCTGATTTTAATTATGATGGAATTCCCGAAATCGTTTGTTCCGGCTCGAAGAATATTACCGTTCCGTGGTCGGACTTGATCGCGCTTTATGTATATTATTCAAACGGCTCCGGCGGATATTTATATGGTTGCCGCCTGAGTCTTAGCGATGGCCCTCAATCCGTGGCGGCCGAAGATCTAAACGGCGACGGCTTCCTCGACGTTGCCGCCGGGGTTGGCTTTCCGAACGCGGGCGTCGCGATCGGATATGGAAAGAGCACAAACGTCAATGATCTATTTAATAGTAATATCAAAAAATTTAACAACTCTGAGAATGAGTGGAATGATAAAGATATTCTCATCGCAGACTTCAACGCAGACGGGCACGCCGACATAGCGTGTACTCACGGCGACACGTCCGTTGACGGCGACGTCTCATTTTTTGTAAACGACGGAATTGGTAATTTTGCATTTACGGGCGGCCTGTTCGGCTTTGGCCCCGCAAAATGGATACGTGCTGGCGATTTTAATAATGACGGACTCAACGATCTTCTTGCAGGCTCAAAGGCTGTCTTTTACTCGCAGCAGAGAAAATTAGGAATATTCTTAAGCGCCCTCCCGAAGCATGCGGAATTCAACTATTCCGGAACCGGAACCGCGGGCTGCTACGGAAAATTAGCTTTAGAACCCGTGAGCGAAGCGAGCTTCGGAAATGCACAATTTGGATTTGTAATGACTAACGTTCCCAAAAACTCCGCCGGCGCGCTCCTGATCGTCGACGAGATTGCATACAATAGCGCCGGCAATGATCTCTTCGGGCTCGGCGTTCAGTTGTATTTTAATCCCTCGCTCACGAGCACGTTCGAGGCCATTACGATATACAGCCGATACGGCGGCAGCAGTTTTGTGCCGATCGCGGTTCCTAATATTCCAACGCTCGCCGGAGCGGCGTTTCTCGGACAGGCGCTTTGGTTTGAAAAGCCCGGCTGGACCTGCGGCGGCTCGACCTACAAATTAGTGTCGTCGCAGGCCGTACACCTGATTGTTAGTGATTAGCAACCGTATTGTTATATTACTAATTTCCGACCGGCAGCTTTTTCGCCGACGACGTTTTCACGCCGGCCAAATTCGCAATCGTTACAACGGCGAGACCGCGCGCGTCGCAGAGCGATTTTAGAATTGATGCTTTCTTTGCAATCAATCCTGAATCAGATCCTGTCTTCGCCTTTACTAACGCTTTGAGTGTGCGCGCGGCTGCTTTTACGGCAAGGCTCGTCTTCGTGCCCTCCTGAAATGCACCTTTGCCGGCGGCAGCTGAAATCTGTTGTTGCGCATTTGTGACGTGTGCAATCGCGTTTGCGATCGAATCAGAAGCCGCGGTGAAAACGGGCGTTTCGAGATCCACAAACGCCTTGGCCTGATCGATGTCTTCAATCGCATCGTTCATTGTTTCCATCGGCGGCGTCTCGGCCACACCGCCTACAGTGGGTCCGCCAACATAGAAGTAGTCAAAGAAGTACTCAGCGCCAGAGTCCAAGGTATCCGTACCAAACTCGAGCTGACATGGATCGCTCGGTGACGGATCAGGTACAGTAACGACATCCATCCATCCACCCTCTTCGCTGGGATCAGGGGGTGTGACCCGCGCGCTCATGACTACAAATCCGCCGGCGCGTGTCATTCGCAAGTCGATCTCCTCTGCGTTTGGAATCGAAAGCGGAAACCCGACCGGAGCGTCGGAATCCCAACCCTGAAGGGAGAATCCATTTGACTGTTCATCCCACGACGCTCCGAGGTAGGAATGGTGCTGAGGGTCTTGATACTTTGCAGCCGGAGGAAAATTAAGCTGAGAGTACCCAGCCGCGAAGCCAGAGGTGAGACCAGTAGATGACTTGACAGCAAGTGTAAAGCGGAACTCGACATCGCCTTCGAACGCGCGGTCGATGCGAATATTACTATTATTGGACGGCTTAATTGAAGTGAACGCAAGGCGGTTCTCGTAGGCTGGCAGAATGCCCTCGATCGGTGCAAACGGCTTTATCGAGACTTTGCAGTCTGCATCCACAAAGTATGGAATTCCGCCCAACTGCCCCTTTGATTCGATGTCGATGTAGATATCCTCTTGTTCCGGGCGCGGCTCCCCTTCGCCGTCGCTCGTTCCCGGACCCGAAGATCCGTTTCCCACGGCGGCAATCGGCGCTATCTGGCCGTTGCAAGAAAGGAGAACGAACATTGCGGGCGCAAGACAAACGAACAAGATTGGTGAAAGTAGACGCATTGGGATTTCCTAGTCGGGCGAGTCGTTGTGACCTCTAAGCAGTTCGAGGCGGATTGTGCAAACTCGGACGAGCGAAGAGATACTATTCAACGGAGTTGCGGCGTCAAGCACTACGTTTGGATTCCACTCGTGGATGCTAACTTTGATCCGGCCGATTCGTATATTGCCCGAATTCTACTCCGGGGTTAGTATTCGCCACCAAGATGAAGAACGAACTCTCCCATACGTTCGCGCCGGCGCCGCGCGTTTCGATTTCGGCGATTTGTAGTATTCTCTTTGGAGTCGGCGTGTTCGCAGGGGTATCACAGGGGCAGGTTGGAGGAGTCTCATTTGGTTCGCCAACTGTAGTTTCGAATGACACTGCGCTACGACTTCTCGCGGATGTCAATCAGGACGGCCGCCTCGACATTATTGGCGACCAGGGTCTGGCACTGGCCTTGGCTGGTGGCGGATTTAGTGCAGTTCAACCATATCCGGGTTCATTAGTCGACTTTCGGCCGACCGGCGCGGGCGACCTCAACGGCGACGGCATCGGCGATGTGGTCGGACTTGCGTCGCCGAGCAAGATGCAGGTGTTAATCTATGACGGTGTGTCCTCGTTCTCCCTTGGGTTTAGTTCGGACCTTATGACATTTCCTGTGACGTGGTTTCCTCCAGCATCTGCTCGCGTAGTCGATTTAGACTCGGATGGCGATCTCGACATACTGGCATGTGCTGGCAATCTGATTTCGTGGCACGGCATCTTAGACATGCGACGCTTTTCATTTTTGAATGACGGAAAAGGTTCGTTCTCGCTGTACGAGACTCCTGTGTTCTCTACTTGGATCCGCGACGTCGCCGACGCGAATGGCGATGGAAACCTAGACTGGGTGACCACATGGTGGGATGCTCAATTTGTACCGTTAATTCACGGAAATGGATTCGGCGGCTCAACATCGACCTCATTTATTTTTACGAATTGGGGACCTCAAGGGGCTTGCTTCGGGAACATAGACGGCGACGGAATCCCTGACGTGGCGATTGGCATGTACGATCTGCTCGGCGATGTGCCGCCGGGTGCTCGTGTTTGGTTGTCTTCTACAGGTTCCGTGAACACCTGGGATCAAAGCTTGGGTGGTCCGAACATATATGACGTCGGTGGTGATGGTTGGGGCGACGTCATTTTTCCGGGTACCGAGACTTGGGCGTTAACATCACTGGGCGGAGGGTCGCTCACCAATCCGTTCGCACTACCCGCGACGGCGAGTGAAGCCATCGACTTTGCAGATCTCGACGGCGACGGCCGTGTTGATCTGCTGTACCCCAGTGGAAGCACAACACTACAGTTACCGAGTACAGCACCCGCGGCACTTCCACATGTGCCCTGGATCGCGAGTGTGGGTCCGTGGGCTTCGCGAATTGCGGCGCCCACGACTCCAATTCTGACGGTTCGCGGATCAGGGCTCGCCGAAATACTAGCGATGTCGATCGGAAGCCAGAACTATGTACTGCCCGAAGCAACGCCTCTATCTGCACACCTTGCAACGATCGTACTTGCGCCTCCGCCATCGGCGGGTGTGGTTGAAGTCAGCGCGTTCACTCCGGCAGGCACAAGCGTTCCGTTTCGAATTCCGCTCCGGCTCGCGTCAACTCCTGTCGTCGTCGTTGGACCTCAACAACTCAGTCCGGGAAGTCCCGTGACGATCGGATGTGCCGGCCCAAACCCTGGCGATCTGGTCCTTTTATTAGCGAGTTCGTGCGCCACTCCTCTCTCGATTGCGCCGTATGTTGACTTTGCAATTGGAGGGTGTGGCGACATCACGTTTGTGGATATGCCCGGTCCGCTGGACGCATCAGGACTGTCACTACTGAGTGGAACTGTCCCGCCGACACTTCACGGCACGATGTACTTGCAGTATGCCGCGGTCAATATCGCGGACTTAATGGCTAATCATTTTCCGTTCGCGACGAGCGGAGTGTTGACGATTAACCTGCCGTAGCGATTCGACGGAATCGTGTTCAAACCAGAACGGTTTTCTCGAAGCTAAACGGCTGAATGAAACCTGCGTAGCTCGCGCGCGACGGATGTGTGCGCGTCTTGAACAGTTGTTTTCCTCGCAGCTTTTTGACGCACGATAGTACAAACGCCTGGCGTTCTTCGAACGGATTACTACAACCCCACGCCAAGATGATGATGTGGGATTCGCGCAGTGCTGTTTGAATCGCAGCGTCGTTGAGTGAACCCACTTCATGAGGCAGACCTTCGAAACCATTGGTCTGAATGCGCGCAAACTGATTCACAACAATTAAGCGACGCACACCTTCAAACTCGGGGTGTCCTTTCAGGAACACGACTTTTTCCATGAACTGAACCGACTTGTCTGCAATCGTTTCACTCGCGTAACTCGGGTTCTGCATGACGACACATGCCGTTTTTCCACGAGATGGCGCGTCCGTCCGCACCATCTCTAATCGATAACGATAGAGCACACCCCTCTCCTTCGAGAAGTGTGCTTTGACGTCGACGCCGTCGATGTGCATGTAGGGCATCGACGCTATCTTTTTTTCAACATCTACGGATTCACGATTGTAACAGATAGACCCTGCGATGCCGCGAGACCCGACGGCGCGCAACCGGCGAGCGAAATCGTCTGTCCGGCGAACGTCGATCCCACCAGCAGCGGATTATTAGGAATCGGAATCGGCGCCACGGCGAAACCCGACGGGTCGGAGATCATGTCCAATGCATACAATTCCGTGGACGCAAAACTAACATGTAAATTAAATCCGAAGAACGGCGTTCCGGGGACGTCGGCGACGTTGCCTACCAATCCGAGCGAGAGCGAACTCGGCGCGGTGTTGGTGCAGGTAAACGCAAAGAAATTATTACCAATCGCGGGTGTCGAGTTCACGCCCATCGTTAGCGTTCCCGCGCACACGGGCGAGGAAGCGCCGAAGGATGTGACGGGGTTCGCGGCGGGTTCGTCGCCGTCGAGAATGGTATCTTCATCGCGGTCGATGCCCATGCGCTGCCCCGAGCCAACGGGTACGCCCATGAGCGTAAATGTAGCATTGCCCGCGAGCGCCTTTGATTGCAATTGCGCCCACGTGAACGGGCCGATGCCCGTTTTATCTGTTTTATAATTTCCCGGGCCCGTTTGATAACGAAGGCCGCGAAGCACGCCGTCGATCACGCCCTTTCCTATCAAATCGATATTCGCGAGCGTGGCCTGGTTTTGTAGTAACGTCACGTCGCTCGTTACCGCGCCCTGGTTCGCGTTCGATTGCCGGATGGTGCGGCTGTAACCGACCGCGGGAACGAATCCCGTGTCAAAACATAACAAAAACGCCTGAAGGTTATTTTTCTTTGTTGTGTTGCTTTGTAGTGTTCCAAACACCGGATTTGTTAAGAAATCAAAAACGGACTTGAACGAGCCGTCGTGTAAATATCCAAAACCGGAAAGCGATTGGGCGCCGGGAGTATTGTTAAAATTATTCCGCTGATAAATATTACGAAGCTGCGGAACGTTAAACGCCTGCTCTTCGTTGAGCACGGGTCCAGTAAAAATCGCCGCAGCCTGTCCGCCGATCGAAGGAATATGACAATCCATACAACGAAGACCGAGCGGGCCAATGCTAACAAAAGGTTCCGATGTAAATGTTGTAAAACCCGACTGCGGATTTCCCGTTGAACCCGCGACTGACGCAGGCAAAGTATTATCTAAATTACGATTCGGGTTCGGTTCGTATTTAACAGTTTCAATGAAATCCCGAAACGCGACCATATCGAGCATTGCGAGTTGCGATCCGCCCAGTAATGAATCAAATGCGCCATTGAAATCTGTAAAATCGGATCGGTCGCCGCGCCAATGTAAAGGATCATGAGCGGGGTCGAGGCCCTTCAGCGATTGTGTTAACATCGGACCCTTCATCGGGTGCATGCTAATATTTCCGAAAAGACCTGCCGGGTCGGTGACGATTTGCATACTTCCGCCCGGGTTGCCCAAATCCCACGCAATCATATCAATATCCGCGTCGTTGTGGCAGGCCGAGCAGGCGGAGTTGCCGTTGCCCGACAATTTTGCATCGTATAGGAATCCGCGGCCTTCGCGAATGACGAGCGGCGTCGGATCGTACGCGCCCACGGGGATTTCATTAATCAACGCGTTCGTCTGAGTATGAATAATACTAATCGTATTGGAAATTCGGTTTTGTATATATAACCGTTGCGACGCCGAATTGTAGGCAAGCCCTCGCGGCCCGCGTTTCGTGCGCGAATTTGCAACACTTCCCGTCGCGGACGGATTCAATTCAATCCTCGCGAGAATATTACCATTCGCGTCGACCTTCGCGACGCGGTCGGTTCCAAACGCGGCGAGGTAAAGAAAACTTCCCGACGGATCGAACACGACGCCCATTGGTTGCGCGAGCGCGAGTGCGGTTGCCGCAGGATTCGGAAGCGTTGAATAGTTAACTCCCGGATTCAGATCAAAATGAGTAACGGCGCCGTTCGAAATATTAATTTTAGCAATGCGATTATCAACAATGTGCCCGCGCACGTTCGGCTCAAACCGCACAAGATTGCGCGCGTCCGTATTGGCAATATACAGATCGCCGTTTCCCGGGCGAACCGCGATTCCGGTATTTGTAGTTCCGACGCGCGGAAAATAACGAACGATCGTATTGTTATTAGCATTAATTTCGACGGCGTCGTTGTCCGGCATCGTGTATTGAATCACCGCGCCGCCGCCCGTCGTCCATGCAGGATCTGTAGCATCCACAATAATGCTTTGTTGCGGCGCGAGCGGGAGCGCCTGATTTGTTGGCACCGGCGGCGGCGGCGCGTCGTCGACCGGGATGATCGTCGTGCGATTTCCAGACAAAGCAAATGTAGCAAATACGCGCGTGCCGTCGGCGCCGACGGCGAGGTTGCGCGGGTTTTCACCAAAAACGCTAATGGATGTAATCTGCGCGTGAGTTGTTACATCAAATACTTTAATTGCATTCGAACGCGACGCGGAGACGTACGCGCGCTGCGTCGAGCCCGCGAACACGACGTCGCACGGCTCATCTTTACAATAAATCGTATCCGTAACAATTCCCTGCGAGATCGAAACGATACTAATGCTGTCCGAAGTGTGATTCACCACCCACGCTTCGTCATTCGTGCGCGCGCGGACCGCGACGGGCTCGATGCCGACCGGTATTTCTTTTATTAACACCGGATTCGACGGCTGCGACAAATCAAATATCGACAATCGCGCGTCGGCCGTATTTGTAACTAACAGTTTGGTGCCGTCCGGCGAAATCGCGATCGGGTTTACCTGCGGGCTTTCAAAATTAGTATAGGAACCCTGGGCGGAGGCGACCGCGGCGCAAACCGCGAACGAAAGAATGACTTGAGCGAATTGTGGAGAATTCATGCGCCGATTGTGACACCTCGGCGCACGGTTGAATAGATCGCTTCTGGCGTTTTTACTAAGAAATCATTTCCCGACAATCGTCTCAAATCCGCCAACGACCATTCGCTTGCAGTCGAACGGCATGTCCTTCGGATCACACATACCTGCGATTCGAGGATCCTTCATTACTTTTTTATTAACACTGTCACGATGTGCTCGCGACTTGTAGACAATGTACGCGAAAACAACGGTTTCGCCTTTTTTAGTATTCAGCGTTTTGTTAAACGAAACTCCCCACTCCAAGTTGAGGTCTTCACCGACGCACTCTCGATAGTCAAGCGCGCCATGCTCTTTCCACACTTTGCTGGCGAGTGTGGCCATCTTTTTGTAGGCCGCGAGGTTTTTAGTGGGAACCGCAAGAAGATATCCGTCGACGTACTTGGGCATGATTCGTCCTCGATGGTTGATTTTATTAGTAATGGATTCGTGTGGGCACAGAGGTTCGCATATTTCGCGTTTTCGCGCTAGACCATGATTTCGCCACACACAAGCGAAGAAAAATCCGTAGTCTATGCGCCCTTCCAAACCCCGTGATGAACGCTCCCCGAGAAACCCCGCGAGAGACGAGCTGGACGCTCGTGCGCGGAGCGGCGCGGGGTGAGGCGGAGGCAAGAGAGGAATTCGGCCGGCGCTACCTGCCGCTGATGAAAAAGTACCTGCACGAACGGTGGCGCGACCGCCCATGGCTCACCGAGATCGACGACGCGGCGCAGGAAGTGTTCGTGGAATGTTACAAAAAAGGCGGCGCACTGGACCATTTCGAGGAAGGGCGCGGCGACAGCTTTCGCGGATACTTGCTTTCGATTTGTAGAAACGTCGCCTCGAGGTTCGAACGTGAGCAATGGCGGCGGATGAAGGTCAAGATCGATGAGACTCTGCTCGAACTCTCCTTGGCCGACGACACGCGAGCTTCGCAGTTGTTTGATCGCGCGTGGGCACAGTCGATGCTTCGCGAGGCGGCACAACGTTATCAACGAAGAGTGCCAGATCTTGATCCGAGTGCAAAGCAGCGTTTTGAGTTGTTAGTACTACGATTCCGTGATGACATGCCGATCCGCGATATTGCGCGACTCTGGAATGCAGACCCGACACACTTGCATCGAGAGTACACCAAAGCGCGCAAAGAGTTTCGTGAAGTGTTGATGGAAGTACTGCAGATCCACCAGCCCAGTTCACAGGCGAGTTTGTCGGAAGAATGTGAGCGACTCTTTGAAGCCTATGGTTAACAACCCGATGGATACTGTGCCTCCTGATGACAGTTCACGGTTCGACGCGGCGCTTCGCGATGCGTTTGCCGGTCTGTCAAACGAAGTACAGTCAAGTACACCCCCACAAGGGTCTGCTCGCTTCGCTCGCGGAACTTCAAATTACGAATTACTCGGCGAGATCGCACAGGGAGGGATGGGTACTATTTTTCGTGCCCGCAGCCAGCAGCTCGGCCGCGAGGTTGCACTCAAGATTCTGCGTCCAAATCTAAAATTCTCGAGCGAGGCAGGTCTGCGATTTCTTACGGAAGCTCGAATTGCAGGCCGGCTGCAACATCCCGGAATCGTGCCGATCTACGACGTCGGGACTCTCGAAGACGGCCAGCGGTACTTTGCAATGAAGCTCGTAGACGGGCACACCTTTGCAGACGATCTCCGCGCTCGTTCAAGCCCGCAAGACTCAGTACTTCACTTCATTGGAATCCTGGAGCAAGTCTGCCACGCCATGGCCTATGCGCACAGCCGCGGAGTCGCGCACCGAGATCTCAAACCTGCGAATATCATGATCGGCGGCTTTGGGGAAGTGTTAGTCATGGATTGGGGTCTTGCCAAGATCTTGAACAGCGATGAGAGTGCTACGGATATCGCTGAAAGTACGCCCACAGTCAGCGCCGCGGCTGCAGATACGCTCTGGTCAGCAACAGAGTCGATACTTGCCCGTTCCGTGACTGGCACTGTCTTTGGCACTCCCGCCTACATGTCGCCCGAGCAGGCGCGTGGGGAAGTACAGTCCATTGATGCACGCACCGATGTCTTTGCACTCGGCTCGATCCTCGTCGAGATCTTGACGGGTGTACCCGCGTATCCGGGAAACTCGGCTGCCGCTCTCAAGGACGCGGTCGATGGAAACTTAACAAACGCGTTTGAACGACTCGATCACGGCCACTGCGATCCTGATCTATCTCAGATTGCACGCACCTGTCTCGCCGCGGATGCTAACGATCGCCCCAAAAGTGCACAGTGGTTGTCGCAAAAGCTGTCGGAGTATCTGTCGAATGTCGCGAAGAGGTCGGAGCAGGCGAAGTTAGAAGCGGCAACAGAGCGCGCGAAGGCCGCATCAGCACGCAAAGCACGCAACCTCACCATCGCACTCTCTCTCTTGGCTGTCGTTTCGGTGGCCGGTGGAAGTGTTGTTTATTTTGAGTGGACGCGCCAGCGCAACGCACAGATTTCACTACAGATCCAGAGTGTACAAGAGGCACTTTTTGAATCCAACACCGCAGCACAACAAAAACAATGGCCGACTGCACTTGCACACCTAAACCGCGCACTCGCACTCCCTGATTTCAATGAGGTCCCAGTCGATCTGCGAAAACGACTTGAGCAGGCACAAGCAGATGCTTCGTCGGCGCTCAAAGCGGACTCCGCCGAAAGCTCAAGAGTCGCGCGTAACGCGAGTCTGCTCAGCCTGCTTTCATCCCATCGCGTCTCCGAATTGATGCAAATCGAATATGTCCCTGACTGGAGGGCAGTCGATGCGCGCTTCACTGCGGCATTTCAACAATTTGATCTCGCCCCTGATGTTGGCTCCATCGAGGAAGCACATCGCCGATTCGCCGCCACTGGAATTGAAGTAGAGATCGCTGGAGTGCTTGATGAGTGGGCCAACTATCGAAGACTTGCAAATAATCCAACAGGTACTGCCCGACTCGTGGAGCTTGCAGAGCGTCTCGACCCAGATCCCGTTCGCAACGAGATCCGCGATGCACTTCGGGACAAAGACATCACTAAAATTGGATCCCTTGAAACTTCGCTCGATGCATCAAGCCTTTCGCCGCTGACTCTGCGAATTCTCGCGCGAGCACTTGCCGAGAGAGGAAAGGAAGAGGCTTCTCTTCAGTGCTTGCGCGCGGCACAGCGCGCGTACCCGTCGGACTTCACGACGAACCTCGCACTGGCACATAGTCTTCGGAACCTCGGAAAGAAACACTCTCCCGAGGCGGTTCGTTACTACACTTCGGCGCGCGCGCTGCGTCCAGATAGCGTGGAGGCACTGGCCGGACTCGGAGGAGTGCTCTTGGATGGGCTTCAAGAATATGAAGCAGCTCTTGATGTGTTTCGATCGGCACAAAGACTCTTTCCGCAGGATCCTCACATCACTTGGGCTACAGGAAACGCACTCCTCCTTCTCAAGAGGCTCGATGAGGCTGTGGCACAATATCAACACGCTCTCGAACTACAACCCGATTTTGTGAGAGCGATGGCGAGTCTCGCAAACGCGTATCAACGCCAAGGAAAGATGCGCGAGGCGCGAGAGATGTTTGAGAAAGTAGTTGTTTTGAACGTGGAAGACGGGAAGAGCTACTATGTGCGGGGGCTTTCTTTCATGATGCTCGGCAAGACGAATGAAGCCATCGCAGATTTCCGCAAGACGATTGAACTCTGTCCAACCCACGCGGGAGGTTACAATAATCTGGGTGTGCTGTTGAACGACAAACTTAACGACTACGCAGGTGCGGAAGCCGCATTTCGTAGTGCGATCCGCCTTGAACCTAAAGTAGCAAAACAGCACACCAATCTTGGAAACGCACTTCGAGGCTTGAAGCGCGATGACGAAGCTGCTGAGTCCTTCCGGCAAGCTCTGCTCCTTGATCCCAAAGATTTTTGGGCGTGCTATGGACTCAGCGGTGTTCTCCTTGACCAAAAACAATTCGATGAAGCACTGGCCATCGTGCGCCAGGCAGAGCAGATCGATCCCCGCTCGTATTACGCGGCGTACCAGATGGGTCTCATACAGAAGGCGCGCAAAGACTATCGCGCCGCGGCCGCTGCCTTCGAAAAGACGCTTAAATTAAATAGCAAATTGTCGGAGGCTCGAGTAGCGCTTGCTGAGGTACTTGAAAAAATAGAGGCTGAGAATCAAGAGCTGAAAAAATGAGGCGGCGGATCTACTTCCGCCGCCTCTCATGAATGAGTATCTCGCAAATCCTACGGTTGAATCTCCACGGTAAGCCCGCGCGACGAGCTGAGGTTTAGAGGACCAAGCACACACGCGTTCGACCAGTACCAGAGCACCTGGCAATAGTAAACATTTCCGACCAGTGTCGGATCGTTAGAAATCGGCACCGTAACGTTTCCAAATCCGAGAGAGTTCGAAACGATGTCCAACGACAGCACGTCCGGCGTCGTAAAGATGTCGACGTGCAACCGAATTCCGAGATCAGGATAGAAGGTTCCTAAAGAATCCTGTGTATCCGAGACTAGTAGCAGACCCAGAGACGAAGCTGGCGCGTTACTACAACCAAAACGGAGCGTGTTCGTGTTGAGCTCAGGTGTTTGGTTGACTGTCAACAACTGCGATCCTTCGCATCCGAGAGTGCCAACACCGTAGAAGGAGACATCCGATGGACGCCCCGAGACCACGTAGACTGTGCCAGAGTCGGTCATCGGATTGTTGGCGCCGGGCGCACCAATAAGAAGATCGGGGATTCCGTCCGCATTCGTATCGCCCGCGGCGCCCACAGCACTCGCGAATTCATCGCCGTTCACGCCAAGACTGAACATGTCATTACGTGTAAACGAACCGCCCGAGATAATTTCCGCGAACTGCGACACAACGCCAAAGATACTGAGAGTTCCGCCAAGTAGCAGATCTTCATAACCGTCCAAGTCAACGTCGCCGAGCGATACTGCCGTGAGTCCGGTCGAATCCGCATCGGTTGGAAGATAGGTTCTGAGCACATTGCCAGTCGCGCCAGAGTATGCGCGCACACGCCCTTCGAACGTACCTACGCCGTAGTACGGATGGGTGGCTACAAAATCAGATCGACCGTCGTTATTGAGGTCTCCAATTCGCGCCACGGCTGTACCACAACGATCACCGGCCGCTGAACCATTAATCGTGTGGACGATTCCTCCGTTGAGGCCCGATAGCAGATAGGCAATACCCGAGTTCGCGCCATTGGGATCTGCGTAGGGTGCTCCGACAACCACATCACTACGGCCGTCTCCTGTTGCATCGCCTACAATCGCACACGACTCGCCGAGCCGGTCTCCGGCGGCTGCTCCAGTCTGGGTCCAGAGTCCGGCACCACTCAGGCCTGATAAGACACGCAACTGACCGCGTTGGGCCTGTCCGCCACTTGTGTATCCGGGCGCGCCAACGACAAAGTCGGGATAGGCATTTCCGTTGACATCGCCTCCTGAAATCGAACTTCCAAACAGGTCTCCTTCATGTGCTCCGTTAAAAGTATACAAAACCGCTCCATCGGCTCCGCTGAAAACCTTGACGTACGCAAGTCCCTGCGAGGCTCCGAAGGAATGCGGCGCGCCGACGGCAAAATCGGGCACACCATCCAAATTGACATCTCCGCAGCCTGCGACAGTAGATCCGAAAGCATCATCGGGTTGATCACCATAGAGTTCGCGAAGAAGTGTGCCGGTCAAGCCCGAACTCACGACGACGCGTCCTTGGCGCTGCACAGAATAGCTGCCGCCCACACCATCTGCTTCAGGAAGCCCATAGATGTAGTCGTCGTATCCATCCAGGTTCACATCTCCGATGCCCGCGACGGAACGACCGGCACGGTCTCCTCGTACGGGGCCTTCAACTGTCCAAAGAAATCCATTAGTAGATAAGACCGCGCGCACACGACCGGAGTCAACTCCGTCGCCGTCCCACGCCCTAGCACATACTACAAAGTCATCGTTTCCTCCATTATTAAGATTCGAGCCTCCCGCGAGCGCAATACCCATCTGCTCGAAGAGCTGCGAACCCAGAATGGTGTTGAGTACGTTTCCAGTTGCACCTGAGTAGACACGTGCGCGGCCAGCCTGGACACCGTTCGCGGTCTCGAGTGGTGAACCGATGAGGAAGTCGTTTAGGCCATCTCCGTTCACATCTCCTGCGGCACCCACTGAAAACCCAAATTGGCTTCCGTTTTCAGAACCCGTTTTTATGTACTTCGTAGTACTGTAGACATAAATGAACGCTTGTCCGGGATCACTCGGCTCCCCGCCGTACGCCCCGACAGCAAGACCGTCACACGCTCCATTTTCAATCGTGCCAAGGCCTGCGAGCGACCATCCGAAGAACGTCCACTCTTCGAGAGGTCCGATTTTACCAAAAAGGGTGTCGTACGGCGGTGTGCCCGAGCGCACTTCCATTCGCCCCACTTGAAGGATCGAGCCGGAATCGTAGAAAGGCGCGCCGATGGCGAAATCGAGCACACCATCATTCTCGCCGGGAGCATAGAAGTGGCCTGTGGTGAGCGATGCGCCGAACCACTCTCCTGTCTGGAATCCATTGATCGATTGGACCAGTGTTCCCAAGTTCGTGAATACATAGACAGTGCCTCTATCATTATCATTGCCCGGCGCGCCAACGATGAATGACCCCGTACGATTCGTGATCGCCACCCCGAAGTATGCATCGGCGCCGGGCCCGTTGAGCGTGTCAATGGTGACACCCGTTGCTCCTGAGTACCGCCGGACGAATCCTGAGTCATTGCCATTCACGTCGGAGTAAGGAGCGCCTGCCATGTAGTCACCCACACCGTCGCTATCAACATCTGCAAGCGCGCTGACAGACACTCCGAGTCTTGCGAATTCCTCTGTGCCAATGTGAGTGCGGATCGTTGCGCCTGTGGCGCCGGAAATCACACGGATCCCGCCGACACTAAGACCATTCGTAGCAGAGTCGTAGCCAGGCATTCCGACTACAAAATCATCAATATTGTCGCCGTTGACGTCGTCAATGCGTGCGATGGAGTCGCCAAATTCTGCGCCATGGGCAATACCGGCATGGGTCCGCAGGATGTCTTGAGCGCTACTCGAAGTGACAAGGACAGAGTAGCCGAGTGTGGCCGACAGAAAAACGATTCTCAGAGTGTGAGAAGTCATGGAGGGATCCGGCCGGATAGGGGATTGCGTGCGCTCCGGCGTTGCGCATCGAATCCCGGTTCACGGTACGGCTGGTTTTTCCGCGGATATTTTTTTGGGGGGCTCTTTGCTAAGCGCACTCCCCCTGCTTCTGCTTCATCGCCTGAATCTCTAAAAACGTTGCGTCTCTCTTCTTTTTGATGGAATTCATTTTGGCCTGCCAGTACCTCAACCGGTTTTCATAACCTTTCCAAAATATTCCATAATCGGGATCTTCTCTATAAAGCTTATATTCGGGAGCACTGAGTACATCGCCGATTCCTTCACGACACACTCCATACTGATCACTCAACTCTTCATATTCCGCGAGGCGCGCTTGAGGATCTGTTAATTTATCTGCTTCCCTTTCGCGGCGTTCGAGCGTGTCTACTTGTGATGAGTATTTTTCGAGTCTGCTCGTAATTTCTTTGCGAACCTCGAGAGGGATTTCTTTGACGCCGGATGGAAGCGTCTGATTTGTCTCCGCCGACTTGCACGAAGTCAAAATTAGTAATGACGCCAGCGCGGCGAGGCGAGAGTGGCTAATGGATGGATTCATTGTTAGGATTTGAAGAAATGGTAACGTAACGACGTTGTTCGTGATGCAAGATTCTGAAATTCTCGTCCTCTTCATTTTCCTCTCAAATGTGGCTCGCTAAGCGAATAGCGCTTGGCTGCGCACTTGGCCTACTGTGGTACGTCGCGCTGCTCCTGCCGGAGCGCACTCGTCATGATCTGCTCGGAGGCGGGGGCCGCTCTCCAGTTCGAATGTTTGTCCTGATGCTCGTTGCGAGTACTGCGGTCACGATCCTTCCGTTGTACATACCCGCTCGATACAAGATCGTCGGAAGAGTTGTTGTCGCTCTGTTCTTACCGCTTGTTGGCGCTTTTTCCTACTCATCATTAGTATTTTTTGTGGATATGTCGCACTTGATTCCCAGCCTCTTCGATGTCTCTGAAAACCCTCATGGCCCAATTGCGGGACTATTAGGACTGGTGTTTGGAGTCTATCTCATGTACTTGTACGGAGTGCCCGTCGTGACTCTGGTAGTGTACATGCAGGCGTTCTATGTGATCATTCCGATGGGACTACTGCATGGGGAATTGATGTCGCATATCAACAGGAATGTTAACGGTATTGACCGGATGCACGCGCCACCACCGGTTTCTCGCAACGTTACGTAGTACTTATCCGTTGTGCAGCTTGATGACTGCATTTACTCTTTCAAATTTTGGTTCACCTCCGTATTTCCATTGGTGATATTCACGTCTTATCTGCTCTAAGGCGTCGAGACGAGCTTGATGAGTTTGGGTTTGCCAGTAGGCGAAGTTACTTTTCCGTTCATGGATCGAAATTATTGTATACGTTTTCGAAACACGGGAGTCGGCGGTCATTTGATTGTCGCAAATTTCACACGCACTATTTCTTGCTGGAGCGTTTTTTTTGACTGTTTTTGACACTAGGCTGGTTAGGCAGTATTTCCTTCGGCGCGTCGGAAACTCCCGACTTTGGAACTAAAAGAGACAGTATTGTCGGTAACAGCATGCTCACCACCCCTATGCATAAAGAAAACAATGTAATTTCCGATGCATAACGCTCCACAAATGATGGATCTGATTCCGATACCGAGAAACCCGCGAATATCTTATCGAACGGAATTAAGAATAGTATTGCAATTAAAATAGATGCAAATAAGCCTGTAAAAAGAACACCCTTTTGCTTACGAACACCAAGCCAATAAGCGACGCTAAATACTACCGCCATCAAGCACAATTGAAATAAGACTATTCCCGTTAAGGTCCGAAACCCAGTGCCGCCCACTGTAGTTGATAAAGCTATGAGGTCACTCTTGAGTGACGCGAACACGGCATCCACCTGCTGCGGAGAGTGTCCTTCCACTGTTAGCCGTCGGTCATAATCACCAAACATCATTGAAATTGTCGAAACCGCAGCTGTTCCTCGTCGATCTCTTAACGCCGTATATGTCAGATCGGTCACAAATTCCGGCAGTTTGATACTACTATCCTGTAGTTTGTGTCCGATAATCTCGACTTGAGTTTCTCCATGCTTTAGACGCACGTTTTCGGAACAAGGTTGGACAGGTTGCGTTGATGCTGAGCTCAACATAAAGCGAGCACTCTTGTCAAAAACAGACTCTAATTCTGAATATGTGATTTGGAGCGGAGGCAAACTCGCAGTTTTTGTAAATTTTGGATTATCGGATTGTGCACAAAGTTCCGGAATCGCCAGTCCAAAAGCAACAATTCCCATAAGAACGCCGCGAGTGATACGCATATCTCCAGCTCGAAACACAAGACGGTTGGGGAGCTTTAGCATTGTACAGCGTATTCAGCTTGTCGAATCTGAATGGATTTGCAATAGCAGTTAGCTAACAAGAGAAAAGTGCCTATTACTCTCGGCATCCCCCCATCTCCCCCGCCACCCTCTCCATCGCCTCCTTCAACATCACTACCTTTCCGCCGGCGCCTCTCGCAAAGTTGGCATTTCCGTTCATTCACATTCTCTGAATCACGGCTTTCATTTCTGGGTCTTCAGGAATTTGTGTGGGTAGCAACCGAAGCTTCCCGGCCTTACGATCGCGGAAATGCACGACAAAGACTTGTACGCAGCGATCCTTGGCATTCGAAACCCGTGGATTGTGACATCGGTGG
>JBJXHE010000133.1:0-21273 GCA_046160785.1 Planctomycetota bacterium | reverse complement strand
GATCCGGTACGCGGGCGCAAACCGCGCGCCCGCGAGATCGCCGGCGAGAGCACGCGCGAGAATCGGGTTGAGGGAATAGTAGGTTTGGCGGACGACCCCGCCGAGACCGAGCGCTATCGATTCTTTCCAAAACGCTTTCTTATCAATTGGATCGCCGCCCGGCGGAATGTCGCTTTTAACAGATACGGCAAGGCCAAGATTCGACAGAGCGCTTCCCGCGTAGACGGCGACGAGCATCGAACCCGCGTCGGTGATTCCGCCGCCGATGAGCCAAATTGTAGCAAAGAGCCCCAGCATCGACCCCAACACTCGGAACGATTCGCTTTGTTTATAATCAATGTCCGCGTGCAAGACGGCGACGCCGACGCCGGCCGCGTGCGTAAAGAATGTGAACGCTGCAATTGTAACAAGCCCCACTTGCGGATCATTAAGAATCCACGCGACCGCCGTTGCAATCACTATAGATATCGACGCTGTAAAGAATCGGAATTCCACGGCCGCGCGAACCGCCGCGCGCGCGCACGAACTTTTCTTAGCAACCGCGCGGACAGCCGCTTGGAGCGAGCCGCCGTCGACGAGAATATCTAATACTTGAAATAACGCGAGAGTCGCGCTGTAGCGTCCGAACGCGTCGCGCTCCATCGAGCGTGCGAGCAATGCAACAATAACAAGTGCAATAAGAGCCGTCGAAAGCCGCGACGCCACTTGCAGCGCCGTTCCAAATATTACTTTTAAATCAAGCGACAGGAGCGAACTCGGCGACTAGTGAACGGGGTGTTAGCGTGTAGCTAACAATTCGGTTTGTAACAATGCAACCATTCGGCGCGTCACCACATCTGTAAACTCGCGCGTTCCGAGCCGGCCGCCGAGGTCGCGCGTGCGTTCGCCGGCTTCGATGGCGTCGAGAATTGCTTTCTTGAGCGCGTGGCCGATTTGCATTTCGCCGACATGCTTCAAAAGCGATGATAATGAAAAAAGTGCCGCCGCCGGATTTGCTAAGTCTTTTCCGGCGATGTCGGGCGCCGTGCCGCCCGCGGGATCGAACATCGCGTGCGCAATACTGTAGTCTGCGTTAAATGCATACGATGCGGAATCGCCGAGCCCGATCGAACCGATCAAGCCGCACGCGAGATCGCTAAGAAAATCGCCGTATTCATTCGGCGTAACAATAATTCTGTATTCTTCCGGCTTCATCACTAATTTCGCCAGAAGCGAATCAAACAATTCTCGCCGGTGAACAATGTTTGTATTTAATTTTGCAACGTTTGAAACGCAATCTTCGAACAGGCCGTCGGTCGCGCGTTGAATTGTATATTTTGACGATGATACAACTCCGCAGTTGAGCTGCCGCGCCAGTCGAAAAGCGAATTGCGCGGCTTCAGTACACGGCTTCGCTTCGATCACGCGGACGGAGACGGCGGCGTCGGTTCCCACTCGCCGGCCCGAGTCTTCGTACGTGCCGCCCGTCGCAATTCTAATAATGTGCAGGTCGATGCCCTTTTTAAATAATGTTTGGATTCCAGGAATCGACGCAACCGGCCGGTGGATCACCGAAAAGTTAAGAAGCTCGCGAAGGACCGCGTTCGGACTTTCTTTATAAGTTTCAGTTGGATATTTGATCGCACACCGAAATTTACGAATCACCGCGTCGGCGGCGTCGTACAAGCTGCGCGATCCAAACTTTTCGCGGCTTTCGCGAGAAAGATCGACCGGATGAAAACTAAGTTTTACGGGCAGCGCCTCTGCTACAGATCGAACAGAAGCGGAAAGCTCCGGCGAAATGCCGTCGCCGAGAAGCTCAACAATTTCGTAATTGCGTGTAGCCATTGGATAAATTGGGCGGCTACTATATACGTCGTGCCTCGCTCGTTTATTATTAATCTCCTGTGTCTTGCCGCGTTTGGACTTGCGTCATGCGCGTCGGTGACTCCGCGTGCTGCGAATGTACGATTAAGCGCGGAGGCGCCGTCGTCGCTGCCGGCGCGCTTTGCGAGCAGGCTTGTGATTGTTGACGTTGAGATTAACGGCGCTGGCGAGTTTCCGTTCCTGCTCGATACGGGCTCGGATGTGACTGTGATCGACCGGCGCCTCAACAATCGTTTTCAATTTAAGAAAGAGAGCGAAGCGATCGCCCGCGGATCGGGCGGATCTGTAAAAACATCATTTGTGCGCGCCGCCTCGATGGAAATTGGTCCTGTTCATATCGAATCGCCGGTTTTGTTAGTTTTAGATTTATCAAGTTTCGACTCGATCGTCGGCGCGCAAATTGGCGGAATTGTAGGTTTGGATGCGCTCGAAGGTCTTGCGCTGCGAATCAACTATTCGGCGCGAAAAGTAGAGATTGCGCAGAGCGGCGGATTTGTAGATTTAAACGCTCCACGCATTCCGCTTGTGCGCCGCGAAAATTTATATGGGATTAATGTACATCTCGGAGGAGAAGATCCCGTTTCGTTATTGTTAGATACCGGAATGTCGGGTTGTTTATCATTAGAAATTGAAAAAGCGTACGAGTGCGGGCTGCGGCCCGACCCGATGCGGCGCGGCGAATGGCGCGTGGGCATCGGAGGCGCCGGACGCTCACCGGTGACGACGGCGCCGTGGGTGCGCATCGGCGATCGTGATATTCCGCGCGTGGAATTAGTATTAGAAAAACCGGCCGGCCGATTCGCGGGAGCGATCGGCGGCGGATTATTACGATTCTTTTTATTAACGATCGACTTCGGCGCGCAAACAATACAATTATCGAACGAGCCGTGCGGCGAAGTTGTTCTTTCGAACGGGAACACGACCGGCGCGCGCCTCGACTATCGTTATGATTGGGCCCGCGAGGGCGTTCGTATTGATTGCGTCAAAGCGGGAACGCCGGCCGCCGAATGCGGCGTTCGCCCGGGCGATATGTTAATTGCAATTAACGGCGAGCCGATTGCGGGTATCAATTCGCGGCGCATGCGGGAGCTTACATCAAAAGATGCAAAGTCGCTGACGTGGACGATCCTCACGCCTCTCGGACCCGAACAAAAAATATTAAAAAAGGGAGCGCCGGCTCCGGTTCCCGAAAACAATTAATATAATTAATGAGCGGGCTTATTTAACAATTCGTACAGAGCCCGGCGGCGGCGGACTCTCGATGCCTGCGCTTTCGAATCTTAGTTTTAGCCTCTTAAGCGTTTCATGAATCACGAGGCCCTGATCCGCAAATTTTTGCGCGCGCAACGCTAATTTAAAATGAATGGAGCAGTCAGCGAATTTATGGAAAAGTACGCTGGGCTTAAATTCTGGAACGCCGCCAGGAATGGTTTTCATTACATCGACGCCCACTTCGACGGCGATTCTCTCAACTTGATCCAGGTCGGAGCGGTGCGCGACGGCGGTGTCAATTGTTATAAATACCGTCGTTTCCGGAAACTGCGTATTGGTAACAATCATGTTTGCAAATCTTCCGTTCGGAATTGCGACCAAGTTATTATTGCCATCCAAAATTCGAACGGCCCGCCAGCTAATATCTAATACTTTTCCCTGCGAGCCATTTTCTAACAATACGGTATCGCCGACCCGCACGTGCCGCGTCAGCGTGATATGAATTCCGGCGAAGAGGTCGGCGAGCGTTGGCTGGAGTCCGAGCGCGATTGCTAATGAACCGACTCCGAGCGCCGCGAGCAGAGGCGTGATCTGGATTCCGAGGTTTTGTAATATTAATAAAGCCCCGAATGTAACGATAATTCCGCGCAAAATATTGCGCGTCAGGCTGGCGCCGGTGATGCCCGAATCGGAACGACTCCCGAGCCGTGCGAGCATCGCGCTCGCGAGATTTGCAACAGCGAATGTTAGTGAAATCCAAAAGCCAACAATCGCGAACCGCTCCGCGAGAAAATGGTGCTCCGCGTCGATCGGCGCGAAGCGCAGCGAAATAACAATTCCGGCAAGAATCGACCAAATCGGCAGATGCCGCCGAATCGCAGCTAAGAAAAGATCGTCGAGGTCAGTCGTGGTTTTAGCAAAAAAGGCCTCCAGCTTCTTAACAACGATCGCTTGAATAATATATCCAATAAGGATAATAATTATAAAGACGGCGGCCGGCGTCACCCAGCTATTCAGCACAGCCAGGAGGCGTTCTGTAAAATTCGAGGCGCTGGAATGCGCTTGCTCGGACTGAAGACTAATAAACATTGGGATCGGCATTGCGCTTTCGGATCGCAAAGAATTGTTACGGCAGCGATCCTATCGTATACGGCGCTTCGTTCGAATCTTTATCACTTGATACGCTCGCGAATGCGTGCATTCTCTCGCGATGCGAATTTTGCACTGGTTTCGTAAGGATCTGCGGCTCGATGACAATACGAGCCTCGCTGCTGCTTCGGCCGACTCCAGAGGAGAAGTCGCGATTTGTTATATTAGTGAACCGTCCGTTCTCCGTCGCGCCGACATGGCGGCTTGCCGCGTTGCTTTCGCTCTTAATTGTTTGAAGAGCCTCAGCGGCGAAATCGCAAGGCTCGGAGGGCGTTTGATGATTAGACACGGGAACGCGCACGAAGAAATTGTAAATATAGCAAAAGAAATTGGCGCTGACGCCGTTTATTGGAATTGTGAATATGAGCCGCAGCTTGTCGAGCGCGACCGGAAAGCTAAGGATGCGCTGGAGAGCGCGAATATTAAGGTTCGCGCGTTCCACGACCGGCTGCTCGCGGCGCCCGGAGCCGTTACTACAAAAGAAGGCAATCCGTACACCGTCTTCACTCCGTTCGAGCGGAGCTGCGAGAAGATTGAGATTGCAAAACCCAGGCCGCACGTCGCGAAGTTTATTAGTAGCGAAATAATACGAAAAAAAGCGAAGACTCTTCCGCTCGCAACGGCTGATAAATTGGGGTTCCATACCCATATTCAAATACCGGACGGCGGCGAAGCGAACGCTACTAAACGGTTGTATGAATTCTGCGACCGCGGGCTCGAAAACTACAAAACAGCGCGGGATTTTATGCACGAGCGCGGAACTTCCCGCCTCTCCGCCGATTTGAAGTTCGGCACGATTTCCGTGCGAACGATTGTAAAAAATGTCATAGACGCCGCGCGCGCAAAGGCAACGATAAAAGAATCGGCCGAGAAGTTTATTAGCGAGCTGCGCTGGCGCGATTTCTATACTCACATTCTTTATAACTTTCCCCGCGTCGAGAAAGGTTCCTTCAAAAAAGAATATGATACGATTGCGTGGGATGATAATGATCGGTTGTTGAATTGTTGGAAGGCCGGCGCAACGGGCTATCCCGTCGTCGACGCGGCCATGCGCGAGCTGCGCGCGACGGGCTGGATGCACAATCGCGCGCGCATGATCGTGGCGTCGTTCTTTACTAAAGATCTCGGATTGGACTGGCGTCTCGGCGAACGCCATTTCATGAACGAATTGTTGGATGGTGATCTCGCTAATAATAATGGTGGATGGCAATGGGCGGCTTCGACGGGCACCGACGCGGCGCCCTACTTCCGAATTTTTAATCCGGTACTTCAAGGCAAGCGTTTTGATCCCGGCGGCGAATATGTAAAAAAGTGGTGTCCGGAATTAGTTAAATTGCCGGCGGACCATATTCATTCACCGTGGGATGCTTCGCCTCTCGCGCTCGCGGAGGCGGGAGTGTGCTTAGGACGTGATTATCCAAAACCTTGTGTCGATCACGCGACGGCCCGTGTCCGCGCGATCGCCCGTTTCGAAGCGGCTGTTAAAAGTAGCCGCGGTCCGAGAGGTAACAAAAAATAATCAAAACAAACTTTCGACAATTCGAGCGGGTGCGCATACTTTCGCGCTCCCGTATGTGAAAAATTTTCAGACTTGCCTCATATGTTCAATACACCGCGCTTCACACCAATTTTATTAATAAGTGTTTTTGTTATATCAACTCCGCTCGCCGCGCAGTCGATATTGCAAACCCAGTTTGGAACTGTAGCAAATTCAAGATTGGGCATGCGCCTAGCGGGCGTCGGCGATATCAATAATGATGGAGTTTCGGATTACGCCGCGAGCGGCGGATTGGGCGCGGTTCACCTCACAGTAACTATTTTTTCCGGCGTGTCCGGTTCTGTTCTATATACATTAGAAGACTCAACGCTCGGCAATTTTGGGAACGCGGTCGGCGCGGCCGGAGATATCAATTCCGACGGATTTGGAGATTTTATCATTGGATCGCCGTCGACGGGCCCGAGCAACCGTGGAAGGGCCATTATCTATTCTGGCGCGACCGGCTTGGCGCTCCGAACTCACTCAGGCGTGACGGATCAACAAATGTTAGGTGCAGCCGTCGCCGCGATTGGTGATGTTAATAATGACGGTGTAACAGATACCGTGATTTCGTCGAGTTTTGTTACAGGTGGAATCGGCTTCGCACAAACTTTTTCCGGCGCGACCGGGCTGTCTCTTTACACATCCTTTGGCTCGCAAATCGAAAATGACAACGGCTTTGGGTTATCTGTAGCTTCCGTCGGCGATGTGAGCGGCGACGGGAAAGAAGATTTTCTCGTCGGCATTAGTAATATTTCCGGCCCGAGCACGAAAGCGAAACTTTTTTCAGGATCGAATGGAACTCTATTAAATACATTTTTTGGAAACGTGCATAGTATTAATGATAGTTTTGGTTTCGCCACGGCCGCGCTCGGCGACGTGAACCGCGACGGAACGCCCGACTTCGGGGCGACGGCGATGTCAGAGTTTATATTTCAAGGGCCGACGGGATATATCAAAGTTTTCTCGGGAGCTAACAAATCGCTTTTGTATACTTTATCGGGCGACGCGACTTTTGATACATTCGGCTGGAGCGCCTCCGCCGCAGGCGACGCCGACCTCGACGGATTCGCCGATTTCGCGTGCGGCTCGAAGAAAGGTTATATTAAGGTTTACTCCGGTTCTAACGGATCGACGATGTATACAATTACAGATCCGTTCCCGGCCGCTGAAAACCAGTTCGGCCGTGCGATGGCGTTGCGCGTGGATACCAATAACGACAAATACTCCGAATTGTTAGTTGCCGATCATGTTAACGATCAGGCCGCGAGCAACGCGGGCGCGGTTTATACTTATTCGCTCGTCCCCGCCGGACTTTCACATTTCGGCGTCGGTACTCCTGGCTGCACGGGCCCAGAATTAATGACGGGAAATTCCGTTCCGTACGTCGGGAATTTAAACTTTAAACTTCGCGGCAACAAAGCGCCGGCCAACTCGCTTGGCCTCGTAATCGCGAGCGACATGGTAAATATTGTAGGGAGTGATCCGTTCAGCATTTTTGTAACATTACACGTCGACATCATTAATACGCCCGAAGTGTACGTATATGATATGTTCAGCGATTCCGCCGGATTCGCCCAGGCCGATGATCCAATTCCTAACAATCCGAATTTGGTCGGCCTTACGTTTTATGTACAAACGCTGTGGTATTGGGGCCCGGCGGGTTGCGGACTCACTCCGATGCACCTCAGCATTTCAAACGTATTAGTAGCGACTCTCCAACCCGCGCCGTGACGCCCGCGCGGCGTTTTGGATATATTCGTTCAATATTTATCTGCATTTATAAATATTGATTAAGGGCTGAGAATCGAGGCAATCGCGGCGACGTCAACGATGTCAGCGGCCGAGCAGCCGCGCGACAGATCCATAAACGGCTTCGTGAATCCTTGCACAATCGGCCCGAGAGCGCGTGCGCCTGCGAGGCGCTCGGTTAATTTATAACTAATGTTTCCGCTGTCGAGATCGGGAAAAATGAGAACGTTAGCATTTCCAGCGACACTCGAACCCGGCGCCTTGCGGATGGCTACAGATGGAACGAGCGCGGCGTCGCCCTGCAATTCGCCGTCAACTTTAAGATTCGGAACGCGTTCTTTAAGAATCGCGAGCGCCTTTTTAACTTTATCAATGCGCGGATGTTCGGCCGATCCTTTTGTTGAAAATGACAATAACGCCACGCGCGGTTCTTCGAGAGTGAGTTTTTGATGTGTTTCGGCCGTGGCGATCGCGATCGATGCTAATTGTTCGGGATCGGGATCCGGCACGACGCCACAGTCGCCGAATGTTAATATCCTATCCGGAAAGATCATTACAAATGAACTGGATACAATGCTGACGCCCGGCCGCGTTCCGATACACCAAATCCCCGCGCGCAGCACGTCCGCGGTCGTCGACAGCGAGCCCGCGACCGAGCCGTCGACCTCGCCGGAGGACACGAGCAATGCTGCAAATATCAAGGGATCTATTACTTTCTCGTTCGCTTCGCCGCGCTTCATACCTTTCGAACTGCGGCGCTCGTACAGGATTTCCGCAAACTTCGCGCGGCGCGGATCGCTGGACGGATCGATCGTTTCGACCCCTGCTACGGAGACAGAACTGTCGCCCACCAGAATTGGGCAGACAATTCGCTCCGTCGCGAGGGTGTTAGCAGCTTCTCGCACGCGTACGTCGTTGCCTTCGGGCAAAACAATCCGGCGAGCCCGGCCGCGCGCGCGCGAACGAAGATTTTCGAGGAACATGAATTAACAGATTACTTTTTTTTATTCGACGCTCTATACAATTTTTAGGAACCGATGTCCGCCCCCAAGAAAAAACTACTCCGAATTCTGATTATAATAATTGCGCTGCTCGCGATTATTGTTGCATTCGCGCCGTGGATTGCAATTTCGCTATTCGGCAAGTCGATTCTGGAACGCCAGCTTCGCGATCAAATCACGGCGCAAGTAGAGATCGGATCGTTATCGGGCGGGTGGTCTGGCGCCAAACTCGATTATTTACGAATCAGCCAGCCGCCGGGTTTTGAAAGCGTTTCGCAGCCGCTCACCGAGATTCGCGGAATTGATATTAAGACTTCTCTGCTCTCGGCTGTTTTTGGTAATATTAGCGCGGATATTCAAATTGATCAAATCAACGCGGCCGTGGCGCGCGCGGCAAACGGAATTACAAATTTACAAAAACTCGCGAAGCCGAAGGTCGAGCCCGTAAAGAAAGGCGTCTCGCAGCCGGCGGGGGAAAAAAAAGAGCCGCCCGCATTTAAATTAAACTTCAAACTTGCAAACGGATCTGTAGCTGTTTTCGATCTAGAAACCGGAGCGGCCGCCACCATTGATCATTTAACAATCGACGCGAACCGCGCCGAGGCGAACGCTCCCATTCGCGTGCAGGCGGCGTGTTCCGTCAAAGGCGGTTCCGCCGACGGAAAGTTAAATATTCGCGCCAATTATTCTTTAGATACAAATGCGGCGGACGCCGAAGCGTTCGCTGATCGAATCGACCTTGCGGCGTTCTCGCCGTTCTTGGCCGCGACGAAGATCATTAATAAAACGAGCGGGCTGCTCGACGGAAATATTAAGATTCAGTATGAAAAGAACGGATCCGTTTCGGGCGACGGAAAGTTAGTGATCACGGATCTGCGCATGGAAGGCGCCAAACTCAAGAACGCGGTTCGCGAACCGCGCGCGGAATTGATACCAAAATTTTCGTATTCGACGGTAACAAATATATTAACAATGGACGGCTTCGAGCTAAACTCGACGCCGGTTTCGCTCTCGGGCCGCGGATCGATCGACCCGAAGCGCGGCGGAACGATTTCGCTTGCGATCAACGCCGATCTATCAAAAACGCAGGAGACGTTTGCCGCGTTTTTTCCGAGCGATGCTAAAATTGAAGGAAAGGTTCTCGGCAACCTACAATTAACCGCGAATCCCGGCGGAGAATCAATATTTACAATTCGACTGGAGCCGAAAGGCGTGAGCGCGGCTGGAATCGGAGATGCAGCATCCGTTCCGACCGACGGGCTTCTAACAATTCAAGGAAGCGCGTCGGCCGATTTTAGTGAAATTACAATTTCCGACGGCGTGCTGAATCTCGATCCGATCGCGCACGGCACGCTCAAAGGAAAATGGAAGCGGGCACCCGCGTCGCCGCCCGGGCAAGAGCCGCAAAGGGTTCCCGGGAATATTGATGCCGACATGAAGTTTTCATTATCATTAGCAAAAACCGCCGGGCGTTTTCGGGCGCTGTTCCCGAAGAATCTACAGATCGACGGCGCCGTCGAATGCGTTTCAACTATAAAAACGAATGAAACGCAGGAGATGCAATTTGCAATGGATTTGAACGCTAATAATCTTCGCGCATCGGCCGCCGGGCCGCGCCCGCCGTCGGAAACCGCCCCAGCGGCGTGGATGATTGCACTCGAATCGAACCCGGTCGTGGAAGACAAACTTAATATTTCAGCGTCGGGAAGCGTCGACCGCCGGTTCGACCGTTTTGAAATTACAAAATCTCAAATTGTAACATCGTCGGGTGCGTTAACATTTGCGGCGACCGCGAGCGGCGGAATGTGGAATATTGCATCAAGCTTGAAAGCTAAAGTTCACGCCGAGGCATCGCTACAAAAACTGTCTCCGTACATCGCTGCGTTCGGACCCCCGCGGCTCAAATTGGAAGGCGTCGTCGTCGCCGATCTCGACCTCAGCGCAGAGAATGGATATGTTAAAGGCCCGGTTGGAATTGTTGCAAAAAAAATTGTAGTTTCGGCTCGTCCGCGAGGAACCGGAGAAGAAAAGCCGATGGACGAATCGCTCGACCGGATTGTTAACGATCCCGTGCGGCTCGATGAATTGAAGCTTTCAGGCGACGTCGCCATGAATCGCGCGGAAAACCAGCTCCAGGTTCCGAATTTAACAATAACGACGGCGCCGAATGTAATTCAATTATCCGGATCTGTATCATCGATTGTCGATGCTTCGAGCGCGGGCGGATCGTCGTCGTTCGACGGCGAGGTTGCCGCCGATCTCGAACCGTTACTAAAACTCGCCGGCGCGTTTATTCCCGCGGGCACGAGCGCGTCGGGAAATTTAATAATGAAAGGCCGCGTCGCGCGCGAGGCTGCGGGCACGCGCTGGAACATCGCCGGAAAAGTAACAAATTTTACGGCGCAGACCGCCGGATTCGCGCCTTTGCCCGCCGAAAAAGAATTAGCGATTGCGCTCGCGGGCTCGTTCGAGCCGGCGGCGGACGGCTTTCATTGCAAAGTTGATAAAACATCCATTTCGACGCAGTCGGGCCGCGTTCGATTTGATATGTCTGGTAATGTTACAAAAACAAAAGATAGTTTTAGCGGAACGGGGTCGGGAACCTGGAGCGCCGATGTCGCGTTCTTGGCTGCGATCGCGCCGAAAGCCCTTCCTCCCGGCGCGTCGGCGGCGGGGCTTCTCGCGGGCGATCTTTCATTAACAACGTCGGGCGATATTCTTCGATTTGCTACAAATTCATCGATTACTAATTTTAGTTTTACGCCGCCCGAAGGCGCGGGCCCGGCGGTCACCGATCCTAAGATTTCCGTCGGCTTCGCGGCAGTTTATAATAATTCGACCGACGAGCTAACAACTGAAAAAGCTAATATTTCTACGTCCGATCGCTGGATCGAAACGAAAATTCAAAATGTTGTTATTTCGGGTTTGCGCGGAGGCCGCGGGATCACGACCCAGGGAACCGGCGCGTTCCGCGCCGATGTTACAAAACTCGCCGCCCTCGCGCCCGGGGCGCTGCCCGCAGGAGCAAGCGTCAACGGAACGCTGATCAGTAATATTACAGTTACGAATACGGGAGCGTTAACCAAGTTTGCAACAAACACGTTCATTGAACAATTTGTGTTGCGCAACAATTCCAATGTGCCGGACACAGCGCCGTCTGAATTTCGGGATGCTAAAATTAGCCTCGATATTTCGGGAAACGTGGACACGGCCCGGAGCGAGCTCACCTTTGACATTGCCCAGCTCAACACCGCGAACAGCGGAATCTCGGCCGACACAAAAAATATATCCATTAAAGCGTTAACAACCGAACGGCGGCTCGACGGTGAAATTGTAATTTCGGCCGACGGTGCGCCGCTGACTGCGGCCGCGGCGCCATGGCTTCCGAAGAAGTTAACATTTGACGGAAAAGGTAATATCGGAATCCGCCTCGGAGGTTCGCTCGGCGCGGTGCCGTTGAATTCAATGAAATTGAACGGAGACTTTTCGTTTCCGTCGATTCGTTATGACGATCTGGATATTCATAAAGGGCGCGGGACGTGGACGCTGCAAGACGGATTATTTAAATCGGATTCTATCCAATGCGATTTTGTACAAAACTCCGGCGCGGCGCCGAAGCAGGGCCAGCTCACGGCAAATCTACAGATAAAAGTGGATTCTCCCGAGCGTCCTTTTGTAACTTCCTTTCGCGCGCAGGCCGTTCCGGCGCGCAAGTCGCTCGCGGCTCCGCTCAGTTATATCTTTCCGTTATTTTCAGGAGAATTTAAGTTTGCGACGTTCGACGGGTCGGCGGACGGCGAAGGTAATTTTAAGGGGGATGCTACAAATTGGAAATCGACGACGACGGGAACGTTAACGGTGGAATTGAAGCAAGTGAATCTTGTCGGAAGCGATGAGTTCGGCCAGATTCTTAGTTTATTAAGAATCAATCCGCTCGCGAAGTCGTTTGATTCAGTGCGCCAAATATCCAAGATTGAAAACGGAAAAATTATCATTGAAAGAATCGAAGTCGACGGCGACGCGAGCCGGCTTCCGCTGGTTGGATCTGTTACATTCGACGGCGCGATGTCGGTTGGCGTGGATCTGTCGAGAGCAAAGCTAGGAAAAAAGACGGAGCCATTTCGGCCGATTATTGAATTGTTTACTCCGACATTCGGCGGAACAGTATCATCGCCGAAATTCTCGATCGCGAAGCCGTCGGGCGACAAATTGTTAAAAGCGGCGACGAAGCTCGCCGCGAATCAATTCTTGGGCGGACCTAAAATTGATATATCAAAACTTTCGCGGGTAACTTCCTTAAGGGAAATCGCCGACATGGCGGCCGATGACGCCCCCGCGAACCCACAGCTGCCGAATCCAACAAATCCGCAGCCTACTAATCCACCGCCGAATATTCCGCAGCCTACAAATCCAAACCCAACAAATCCGCCGGTACAACCGCCGCCGGTTTTGGATGCACCCGCCAACCCGGGCGGCATGCCCGTTGCGCTCGGACGCAGTTTCCGCGCGCTCGCAAAAGGCAAAACTAAATTTCAATATTCCGCGCTCAATACAAATCCACAGCTCGCCGAATCGCTGCGACAATGGCTCGCGGCAGCGCCGCCGCCAAGCCATGTTAAGACTACAGAAGCGCGAATCGCAGATTTGTTAAATCGATACGAAGTAGCGTTAGCATTGGCGGTCGTACATGAAATCAAGAATCCATTATTTGCAATATCCAACGGAAAGAAGGGCGTGCACGGTATCGCGAATTTTTTTGAGCAAACCATTCAAGTGGCGGGCGCAGCGACTTCGTTTCCAGCTCTCAAGGAAGAATTAAAGAAGCTCGCCGGTGAAATTGTAATATTTTCAATTCCCGGCGCGGCGGAAGACTTGCCGTGGATCGACCGCGTGGGCGTCGATTCAAAGAATGTTAAACAATCGATCGAAGACCGGGCGGCGGCATACCTCGCGCGCGTTCAGTTGACGCAAAAGGGATTGATTGCCGTGCAACCGTACGTCTTCCGAAACTTTAAGAATGACGAAGATAAAATACGCGAAATATTAAGAAAATATTTGCCGGAGAATAATGCTGCGCGAGGAAAGCTCGACACGGCGAAGCTAACTAAATTTCCAGAATCGTTGGAGCTTGACGAACCTTAGGCCGGCGTGATTATTGTCTAAAATGAGTTTTTCATGAACCTCAACACTTTCTTGAAATCATTATTTTTACTTTTCGCGTGCGCCGCGTGCACGCCTCCCGCGCCCAGAAATCCTTCTCTCGAAACAGCGGCGTCGCGGCCGAAGCTGGTTGTCGTCTGCGTGGTCGACCAAATGAAAGAAGAATATTTGGATCGTTATAGTCCGGTTTTTGGTAATGACGGATTCAAACGATTATTAAACGACGGCACGCGCTGGACGAATTGTAATTATCCCTATTCCGGAACGGAAACGGGCCCCGGACACGCGAGCATCGGCAGCGGGCGTCTTCCGAAGAACCACGGAATTATTGCAAATGATTGGTATCAATTCCGTCCGTCAGAAAAGGAGTCTCCGAATTGGGGATCTGTAAATTGTGTCGAGGATTTGAAGTATCAATTCCGCACGGTTTATCCAGCACCTGCAACGGGCACCGACCCGTTTGCGCGGTCGCACGCGAACTTCCGCGGCGAGAATCTTACAGATCGAGTGAAGAAGTCTATTCCCGGCGCGAAGGTTTTTTCGATGAGTGTTAAAGATCGATCCGCGATTCTCATGGGGGGCGCCAGCGCCAACGCGGCGCTTTGGATCGAACTGGATAAACGCAACGGGCCGACTACTTCGAATTTTACATTTGTTTCGTCGACCCACTATTTCCCGAAAGATAAGTATCAGCAAGGTTTGCCGGGGTGGATTAAACAATTCTTTGATCAAGAAATTGCTAAGATTCCGAACGAGTGGGCGCTCCCGCAGAACGTACCGGCGTTCAGCGATCGGAATATTTGTAGCGATGATAACGTTTCATGGGAACGCGGACCTTACAATAAACGGGAATTTCCCTATTTATATCGAGACGGGTCATTAGTATGGGATCGCGTTGAATGTTCGCCCGTGCCGCTCTCGATGTTAACAAACCTGGCGATGGAGTGGATTCAACGGGAGAACCTCGGAAAAGACGATGCAACAGATATTCTTTGGATTTCTTTTTCGTCAACCGACACGATTGGGCATTCGTTCGGGCCGCAGTCGCAGGAATTGTTAAGTGCGTACCAGCATCTCGATCGCGAGCTTGCCAAACTGTTAAAATATCTCGATGAAACGGCCGGCCGTGAAAATTATGTATTCGCGCTGACGTCTGACCACGGCGTTTGCGACGTACCTGAAAGCAAGAATAATAAACTTTCCGCGGATCGAACGAATATATTTGACAAAAATTACCGCCATGAAATTGGGAAAGAGCTTGCCGCGAAATATTATGAAGAATCGAAAAGCGACGACGACTGGGTGAAACGCGTGATGGACTCCGGATGGTACCTCAGCCGCCGGAGATTGGAGCGCGAGAATATTAGCGTCGATGACGCCGCGGAAAAGCTCCGAGATATATTAAAAACAAAGAAAGGCGTTTATCGCGCGTATACGCAAGCCGATATATTAAATCCAAAAGTCCGAAAATCCGACCCGATCGCGGAATCTGTATATTTGAGTTTTGATAAAGATCGCTCCGGCGACGTTATAACAATCGTGAACCCGCATTGGCTTCAATTCGAATCGGCCAAATATGTAACAACCCACGGCTCGCCCCACTCGTACGACACACACGTTCCGATGTTGCTCACCGGCCCCGGAATTCAGAAACGCGCGGCGATTGATAAATTAGTAACTCCGCTCGACTTGGCCCCGACACTCGCGGCAATATTACAAATCGATCCGCCAAAAGATTGCGACGGAAAAATCCTTCCCGGGATAGAATTGCCGGCGAAATAATTTCTGACCCTTTCATCTTTTATTAATAAACGACGCGTGAAAAGAATTTCTCTCGACGAGCAGATGGCGCAAACGACCCGCGCCTGGATTCCATCGTTAGTTGCGCAGATCGACGATCAAATTGTTTATATCGCGCTTTATAAGGATGGAGATCCGCCGCTGTACGGTTCCGGTAACAAATTTCATCAACACGAAGGCGATCAGTTATTGGTAGTCATCGACGGTTCTGTTGTATTTCACGATCGCGTCGGCGGCCAAATTGTAGCGAACAAAGGCGACGCCGTTTTTGTAGCAAGAGGCGAATTTCATCGCGCGTCGTCGTCGAAAGGCGCGCACGTGTTACATATCCAAAGCAAACGCGCGGCATTGTTATTTAAAGAAGAGTTCGACCGCGGGCCGGAGGTCGTCGCGGGGTAGAGTCGAACGAGTTGTGCTGAATACAATATTAAACAAAGTGCCTTGACAGCCAGAACGAACCGGTTGAAACTGTAAAAATCTCGCCATGTCGATTCGCGGCGGTGCAGCGCTTCCGCATTCGATACTAAGAAAAACCTGGCGAGCCACATGGAGTCCAATATGAGTTCACGTACGAATACAAACCGCGCCGCTCTGTCGCTCGCTTTAGTAGCGAGCGCGGGCACAATTGTTGTCTCTCTCTCTCTCTATTAGCATCACCCGTGGCAAGCGCGCCGCAAGCACCGGCCGGACCCGCGACGCCAACACTCGACCGAACGATCATCGCCGAAAGTGTAGTATTGGGTCCGGTGCCGCAGGCACGATCGTGGTTTGGGTGGACGACGTCGGCCGGAAAATTGGGAAACCCGGCTTCAGATCAACTCGACGATCTCGTCGTAGCGGCGATCGCGCAAGACCTCGGGACGTTCGCAGATGTTGGATCAGGATTTATTTATAGCGATACCAATTTGTCGCCTTTCAATAATCGCTTAGAGCCCGAACAATCCGCAGCAACAGAATCGGCACAGCTCGGAGAACTCGGTAATGCAGTCGGAAACGTTAGGGGATCGGGGGCGGCGAATCTTGTATTTCTCGGCTCCCCGGGCCGCGACAAAAGCTACCAATCGAGTTGCGGGGCTTCCGCGCCCGATCTCGGAGCCGTTTATATTTATGAGCCGTCGACGAATCCTACAGGTATTGCAGATATGATATTGGAGCCGCCGGCCGATCCTCCCACTGATTGTTACCCGGATAAAACTAAGGCGTTTGGACACGCGGTCGCGGTTGGTGATCTCGACGGCGATGGAATTGATGATTTGGCCGTGGGAGCCCACGGATCAGATAGCGACGACGGCCGCGTTTATATCTTTTTTGGATACTCTGGATTTATAACAAATCCTTCACAACAGAAATGGATTGTTATTAAACCGCCGACTCCCATTATTGGCGATCTTCGATTCGGCTCGGATATCGAAATTGCTAACTTAGACACGGTAACAGGTGCCGAACTCATTGTCGGTGCGACCCAGCGGCGCTCCAATCCAGGGCGCGTTTATATTATTAGAGGCAGTTTTATTAGTGCAAAAAAAGCTTTAATTCCAACAACCGCGCCGTTTGGATTGATTACAACTCCGACGGCCACAGACTATCAATTACTCGACCCGAATTTGATTGTTTCGGGAGATACAAACCCGGCCGACGTCTTTGGATGGCAAATTACAGTTGGAAAGTTTCGAGGCGCAGGGACGGGAGGAAATGCAAATGATAATGATCTAGACTTGGCGATCTACTCGGAAAACATCCAATCGGACGTGGTAGGTAATGCCGAAAATTGTTCATGCGCTTGTCCGACGATAACTCCTACCCCCGCCTCATGTAAATCATTTACGGGCGCCCTTTTTGTATATCAAAATATATCCGCTTCGTCTTCCACGAAAATCGTAGAAGACGGTGTTTACAATAGTTCAACGCTTCCGGCGGGATATATCAAATTAATTAGTCCGATTACGCCGAACCCGGCCGCTTCGCCGCGGGCTCGGTTCGGCCGTGCGGCGGCCGCGATTAATTGGAAACTTACAGATGGATCGACGGCGCCATTTCTCATTGTAGGAGAACCTGGAAACTATAATCATGGCACATGCCAGTCGGGTCGTGTCTTTTTGTATCAATCACCCATTTTACCCAACGACACGCCCGAGATCATCCTCGCGCCGCCGGAATACCAAGCTTGTTGTAACTTCGGGGCCAGCATTGTAAGTCTTCGATATAATAGCAATGATCCTGGGCAGCAATTTGTTGTATCGGCAAGGGAGTTTACGCACTCCGGGCCGATTTTGCAGGCTGGAATTGTATACTCTTTCAGGCCGAATTAATAAGTGAGGGGGTGTACATTGTCTTTGTTTACAATTTCAATCGTCGACCGGCGCATTCGTCGTTGGTGCGCCGCTCTTGCCGGAATATTATTAATCGCGAGTTCTGGTTTTGCTCAAATAGGTGGCGATATCTATGTATTCTCCTGGGAACCTACAACAACGAATCAACAGGGAACTCGGTTTGATCGAAAGCTAAATCTCCTTGAAAATACGCAATTTCCTGATACCGGAATGTTATACGGCGGTGGCGATTGGGTAACGATAGCAAACGATCGATTCGGCCAGCGCTGGATTCCGTGGGACACGTTGACCTCGCCGACATCATTAGTCATGGGCGCCGTCGGTCAATTGCTCAATGTCATTCCATTTTTACATTATCCATTCAAGGCCGCAGCTGGAAAGAATGATAAAATATACTTTTTGACGCGCTTTTCGATCGCCGGCCAGGGACCGATGTATTGTTTAAATACCGACGGAAGCCTTGAGTGGAGGCGATACACGCCGTTTCAGCCATTTTTTGGCAGCCTCGTGCAGCATTATACAATTTCGACTGACGGATCCATATATTTAGGTGGCTCGACAAAAGGCGAGTGTGGTTGTACACACGCGTTTGGACGCGTTGTCCGAATTGATCCCGATAATGGTAATGTTGTTTCAGTGATACCGCTCCCTGGATACCAACAAGAGCTAAATAAAGCTTCGGTAATTGTAGGTTTGGCGGGATCACCCGATGGCACGGTATGGGCTGCGGGCTCCTGGGCGGACGCGCTACTGCCCGGCAGTTTAGTTAACAATTTGTTCAACATAGAGGGAAACGTTACTAAAAATAAGTTTGTGAGTCCTGGAGGAAATAGCGACAGCTGGATTCCACGCGTAGACGCCAAAGGAAATGTTTATGTCATTGGAAATGCAAACTCTCCTCCCTTGGGCATGCAAATCGTTGAAGTTGATAAAGACACCGGTGGAATTGTGTATAATTATGAGTTTCCGGGATCGGTAACCGGATACGCTTTTGGACCATCCGGCGAGGAGTTATTCGCTACGTACGCAATCAGCGTCAACGATCGTTATCTTGCGCGTGTCAATACTGTTACAAAACAAATGTCAATTGTCCCGACTGATCCCGCGATCGTAAACAGTTACATGGCACCCGGCGACCCGACAGGTTTTATCTTTGCTAACGTCGTCGACCGCGACGGCGACAACGATAACGATAGTTTTACAAATGGCGCCGAAACCGCCGCAGGCTCGAATCCCTTTGATTCCACGAGCGTGCCTTCAGGGCCGAAAGTATATATTACATTTACGCCCCAGGATACGATTCGCGTTCTCTACCGCGACCCGGACGGAATCCTGAGCCCCACCGGCGGAATTGTAAATCTTAACTTTATCGCGGGAAGCTACGGCGACGTGACGGGGTTCCTATTCCAATATATTACCAATGTGAGCCTCAGCCCCGATGGCAAAGATTTGACCGTCGATTTTGGTAATTATACAGTTCCGCACAATCTCAAGGTGCGGCTCGAAGCCAACGTTTGGGATGCTGCTGGCGCGCACGGTTACGATTGGCAATTTACTCCGCCGGGAATCGGGCCGGGATTTTAGTTATTATTGATATTACTTAAACCGCGGAAAGAACCGGCCCGTTCTTTTGCAATATTCGCGAAACGCGTCGCCGTGCATTTCGACTTGATGCTTTTCCTCGCGCGCAACCCATTCGAGGAGAACGAGCACCGTCGCGACATAAACGATAAGTGTAGCGACCGATGGAAACAAACAACCGAATCCCGCCATTCCGATCTGAAATCCCGAATAGATAGGATTGCGCGTGTAACGATAAATTCCGAGTGTAACTAATTCTAATTTATCTTTCGGAATTCCAATTCTCCATGAACCGCCCATCTGCGATTGGGCGGCGAGCATCATGCCGAAGCCTAGAATTGTAAGAAAAATCCCCAAGCCGAATATTAAATAAATATTCCCGCCGGGGATTGGCATTAAGAGATAAGTATATTTCGGCGCGAGCAATCGAACGCTACAAATCAGTGTGATTGCTGCGGCGACAGCGATAAACGCCCAGTGCCATAATCGCTCCCGGAAATCGCGAGGAGGCGCGATGGGGCGCACGCCGTGTCTAAAGAAAAACCATAACGAACGCCCGGCGGACGCGGCGATCGCTAATATTACAAATATTACGATGCCGAGGCGCGCGTGGGTTTCGTCGACGGGGTCGGTCCACACAATTTTTATCATAACTTCAAAGTTGTCACTTGCAGTATTGCCATCCCATGAGCTAATGATCTGATATGCCCGCCATCCGCGAAGAAAAAGAAGAACGCGAACTTCACGAGCTTGCGCCGTACGCCATCAAAAGCCGCGAGTCGAAAGGTCGTAAGTTTGCAGATCCCGATGATCCGTTTCGTACTTGTTATGAACGCGATCGCGACCGCGTGATTCATTGCACGGCGTTTCGACGGCTCGAATGGAAAACGCAGGTGATCGTGCTGCCCGAAGGCGACCATCCGCGCACGCGACTCACGCACACGCTCGAAGTTGCGCAGGTCGCGCGAACTGTAGCATCGGCTCTTCGTTTAAATGAAGCATTCGTCGAAGCATTAGCATTGGCGCACGATCTGGGGCATCCGCCATTCGGCCACGCGGGCGAGGAATTGTTACATGAGAAGATGAAAGATAACAATGGATTTGCTCATAATCGCCAGTCGCTGCGCGTTGTTGATATATTAGAAAAGCGGCATCCCAACTATGACGGGCTCAATTTAACATTTGAGATCCGTGAATCCTTGCTAAAACACGAAACGGTCAAACGCAGCGCAGAGGGCGAATTTGTAGCTTTCGCGCAGCCGTTTCTCGAAGCGCAACTCGTCGATCTGTCTGATTCGATTGCTTACGATCACCACGATCTCGACGACGGGCTTCGGGAAGGAATGTTTACAGAAAGCGAATTGGATAAATTATCATTATGGCGGCGCGCGCGCGAACACGCGGAGGCCGACACGCCCGGCGTCTCGGGGAAAATGAAACTTCGGCGAACCACGAATGCGTTGATCGGAATATTAATATCAGATTTAACGTTAACATCCGCGTCGAAACTCAAAGCGGCTTCGTTTCGATCGGCGGTCGACGCACGCGGCGCAGCGCACGCGTCGATTTGCCTTTCGCAAAACACGGCGGCGGAGAAGGCCGAATTAGAAGACTTCCTTTACCGCACGTTCTACCGTCATTACCAAATTAACCGCGCAACTTCGAAGGCTAAGAAAATGCTCGGAGAACTTTTCGACGCATTTATATCTAATCCGAATTTGTTACCTCCCGAACACCGGCAGCGCGGCGAAAGGGAAGGCATGGAGCGCGCGATTTGTGATTACGTCGCGGGAATGACGGATCGTTACGCGGTTGAGGAGCACCGCGAAGTTATCAATTAACGATTTGTAGTATTCTGTTTACTTTTGCCTTCGCCGAAATCGGG
>JBJXHE010000132.1:0-9951 GCA_046160785.1 Planctomycetota bacterium | reverse complement strand
AGCCGTGATCCGGCGAAGGTGTGCGCGCGGCTTGAGGAATTTCCGGGCGAAGATCGTATCTTTATGAATCACATTCGCGGCGCATTGTTACAAAAATGCACGCAGAATCATGAATTTAAGTATGCGGCCGCCATTTTCGAAGAGGCGAGACGGGCGCACCCGCGTTGGAAATCGCGTATTCTCGCCGCTGGATTTGATTATTTGCCTGGACCTAACGATAGCGATGCTCCGATTGCCGAAGCAATGAACGACGCTATCAAAAAAGCCGGTATTTAATAAATTGAATCCGGCAATTTATTAATGATCGTCGTGATCAATTTTTTCCTGGACGCCCGGCTTCTTTGTTTTTGTAGCGTTTGTCGGATTCGCAGCAGTTGTAGCTTTCTTCTTGGCGGCTTGCGGTTTCGACGCTTGCAGTTCCGCGAGCTCCGATGCAACAAATTCGGGTTTTACAAAAACATAATAAAGACGGCCTTCCGCTCGTGTTTGTCCGGCGAGCTGTTCCGCAACGTCGCCGGTTCCTAAGAATATGTCCGCGCGGCCTGCGCTGCGGATCGCGCCGCCGCGGTCTTGATCGCATACAAATCCGGAATAGTCCGCCGCCGCGGAACCCGGAGTCTTAGCAAGCTTTGTTTTTACAAATGCGACGCCGCCACGCGGGAAAAGATCTTCTTTCCGATTTCGATCTGTAGCAATCGAGTGCCACGAAGTGACGGGCACGTTCAAGCAGCCGACGGCCGGCCCCGTGCGTTCTGTAAAAAATACATATCGCGGATTATTATTAATCGCCATCTCGACTTCCGCGGGATTCGATTTGAAGTATTCGCGCAGCTTCCGCAGCGAAACTTCCTCTTTCTTTAACTTTCCGGCGGCGACGAGAGGTTCCCAAACCGGCCGGTAATCGTGGCCATTGTCGCCCGCGTAACCGACGCGCAATTCTCCGCCGCCTTGCAGCCGGAAGCGCGCCGATCCTTGCACTTGCACAACGTATGCATCAAATGGATCTTCGAGATATATCAATTCGAGATCCCGGTTCTTTAACATCGATCCGAGCTCAGCCCGCGATGGCGCCGCGCGCTTGCTCCCGCTCGCGTCGTTCCAAAACGCTTTATCGCCGGTGTCGTCGGTTTCTAATTCAGCGGGCCGTCGATAAATCGGATATTTAAATTTACTATTCGGCGTGCGCGACGCGTCGTAGATCGGCTCGTGGTAGGCCGTAAATAACATTTCGCCTTCCATATTCCATCCAATACTTTCATACACTTCATAACGATTCCGGATTCGTTGATTTAAATCTTGTCCGTCCGTTGCAGTTTTTAAGTCTTTACGAAATGCATGAATACTCGATTCCGCTCGCTCGTGCGAAATATCTAAATAAGGAAAATAGTTTTGTGATGAAGCTCGCGCGAGATACGCCGCCGACGCGTCGAGCGCCTGTCATTCCTTCGCGATCATTCAAACCCGGGCCAAAGTCTGGATACTTCGATGGATCAATTTTGCGCAATCCTTTCATGCCCGGAGGGAGTTCGCGGGTGTAGTCCTTGGGTTGCGGCGCCGGCTCTAAATAATTCGATTTGCAAGATGGAAGAATGAGAGATCCGGCGGCGAGGGCTACGGAAATGCTAAGAATAAAACGCATGGCGGAGTGTTGTTGATAACTAGTGGAAAACTATGGAGACACATTACAAAACATCTCGCAGCGAATCCACGATCTATTGAGGTCAGAATTGTGGAAGACTCGATATCTTGTGGTTATCCCGCCTTCGAGGACACGACTTCTATAATTAATGACCCCAAATCTTCAATTCCAAAAAGTTTCGTCGTATCTCGAAACCAATTCGCGATTTGGTTCAGAGTCGGTGTGAATAACACTTAGCCGCAACGCCGCACGCCGTCGATTTTCTTGGGAATGGCCGCAGCGCGTTTGTTAATTAACAAACTTGAAAACAGAATATAAATTCCAGTGACTTACCCGCGCGCCGCAGCTCCAAAAAGAAAATGGATCAAGTTCACTTTGTCCATCGCCGCGGCGGCAATATTATTATATTTACTATTACGCGGCGTCGATTGGGAAGACGCGTGGGCGGTGCTGCGGAAACTTTCGCCTGAGGCCTGGATCTGTGCATTCGGCGTACACGCGTCGATCTATGCGCTTCGAACGCTACGATTCGCATCGCTAATTCCAGACCGCCGCGTTCCGTTCACGAATTTGTGGTCGATTCAGAGCGCAAATCAAATGGCCGCGCAATTATTACCGTTGCGAACGGGCGAAATAACTTATCCGATTTATTTGAGAAACGCGGGAGTGCCGCTCGAAGTCGGCGTCGCGGGTCTCATTGTGTCCAGGGCGCTCGATCTGCTCGCAGTGTTAACAATTGCCGTTTTCAGCGCGATTCTTGTCGAGACTCCATTGCAACAATTACCGAAAGGAACGGCCGTACCATTAATATTTATATTAGCATTGACGGCCGCGGCACTCATCGCCGTTGCGACCGGCGGCGCGCCGTTTATTCGTAGTCTTACCGCCATCGCGGCGCGGATGGGCGCGGGGATTCGCATCGTCGGGCGTGTCGAGCAAGTCGCGCGCGGATTTGAAACCGTCGGCCGCTACCGCGCGGTTGCGGAGGCGTTTGCGCTAACGCTACTGATCTGGATCGGCGTCGACATGTTTTATTATATTTTGATGAGGGATCTCGGATTTCACAATTTGGGGCCAGGCGACGTCGCATTCGGAGCGTCGGCTGCAATATTAACAAACCTGCTTCCTATCAATTCCTTCGCCGGTCTCGGCACGCAGGAGTGGGGCTGGTCGTGGGGATTTGAACAATTAGGTTTGACGCGCACCGAAGCGGCGGCGTCGGCGCTCGCGGTTCATGCCGTACAATTAGTCAATGTAGGGTTGCTGGGGCTTATTGCACAATTTCGTTTGAATCCGAAGCCGCGCGGCGAACAAGCCCGCGCGTTCGTGTTGTTACAAAAAAACCGCGCGAAATTGTTGCACACGATTCAAAAGATAACAGATGAGGAAGCTCAAATAAGACCCGGGCCCGGCCGATGGTCGGTGATCGAAACTATTGAACATCTCGCAAAAGTTGAAGAATCCGTTTTTGTAAAATTGGAAGAAATACTAAAACAACCTGGCGACGTCGCCGCCGGCCGCCGCGTGCGGATTCCAATTCGCGCGGTCGTGTTCCGGCCGCCGATGCTACGGTTCCCCGCGCCCGCGTTTGTGCTTCCGGTTTCCGATTCAAAAATAACAATAAAAGACGCGCTCGCATCGCTCACTGCCGCGCGCGAAAAGTTAATTTTAACAATTCAGGCGCACGAAGACGTCGTGCTGCGCGGCAAGCGATTCCGCCATCAGATATTTGGAGCGCTCGACGGACTCGAATGGGCGAAGCTGATGGCCTACCACGAGGAGCGCCATCGAAAGCAAATATTAGAAACGCTCCGAGCGGTCCGGTCGCACGGCGTGGAGAGCGCGCCTGCAGTTCGTTAATCTTTGAGCACGCTTCGAAATAGAAACCGATTACTAATGACGGCCAAAACGCATCAACAAATACAAATCGAACTGCATCGCAAACTCGCGCCGCAATACGCGATTCGCTACGGCTACGAATTCTCGCGATTGTTTCAGTATGAATGGCATGAACAGATGTTTCGCGAAATGCCGGAAAAAGTGGTGGGCGCGGCGCTCGACCTCGGATGCGGCACGGGTTTTTTCTTAGCAGACGTCCGCACGCACAGCCGCCAGGCCGTTGGATTAGATATATCCTATGAAATGTTAGATTTGGCGCAGAAGGAACTTCCCGACACATTCACGGCGCAGGGCGACGCCGAAAATCTGCCATTTAAAGAATCTTCGTTCGACGTCGTTTTTTGTAAAGGAAGCCTTCATCACACGCGCGACCACGAGGGATTCTTGAAGGGTTGCCGCCGCGTGCTGCGGCCCGGCGGAGTCTTAATATTATCAGAACCGTGCAACGATAATCCGATCATTCGTTTCGCGAGGTTTTTGTTATATCGCTTTTCGTCGCGGTTTCATCCCGACGACGAAGGTTTCCGCGAAACGCAAATGTCGGAAATGGTAAAGAACGCCGGATTTGAGGTCGCGCGCTCGCGGAAGTTCGGCGTGTTTGCGTATACCTTTGCGGGATTTCCGGATCATTTAGGATTTATGAAATATATCCCCGGAAACGCATTCTTAACAAAAATGATGATACAGTTTGATCGCTTCCTTTGCTCGCTTCCGTTGCTCCGCGCGTTCGGCTTTCATGTGATTTGCACGGCGCGCCGCCCGGCGGCTTCTTAACAAAAGCCGCGCTTAACAAAACCGGCGTACTGTTATGAAACCGCGATTGTTAATGATTTCCACAACGCTAACGATCGCGTTATTGCAATTATGCTGCGCGGCGCCGCATCCGCTTGAGCGCGAATTTGATTTCGACGCCGCGATGAAACTTGAAGTTGTAAACGATGGCTACCGATTGAACGGCGAGCCCGTGGCGCAGGGTGCGCTGAAAGCCCGCGTCGACGCGGCGCATCTGAAGCACGGCAGCGGAACCCGCCGAGCCGCGGTGATCGTGATGGCGCTCGTGCCGCAGTCGGGCGAGAACAATGAACAATTTCAATCGAGGCGCTCGACTCGGCGCGAACAAGCCCTCGACGACCTGCGCATGGCGGGCGTACTCGACGTCCACCTCGGTCCGCCCGTTCGCCAAGAACCTCCAAACAAAAAGTGACTCGTTAACGACAACTAGGATTCTTTTTCCGAAGAATGACTTCCGAATTGGACGATGACCACCGCGTTGGGATGAACTAATCATCAGCACATCTCCGGATCCCAACCCACCATGTATACAACCGCCATATTATTAGCTGCCGGCCGCAATCGCGGGCGGCAAGTGCCTCGACCTCTGAAACGGCGCGGCGGAATGACGTTTCTCGAATCAGCGGTGGAACAAGCGCTTCTCTCCTGCGCCGACGAAGTTGTAGTAATCCTCGGGAAGCGGCTCGCGGCTGCTAAAGATTCTCTCGAGCCGCGCCCGCGCCTTCGCGTCATTGTTAATCACGAACATACAGAAAAGCGCTCGCGCCTATTGGAAGCGGCGTTTCACGTGGCATCGAAAGACGCGACCGGTTTTTTTATTGCATACGCCGACGACCGCGGACCGCAGTCGCCGGAAATTGATCAATTCCTTTCTGTAGCAATGCGAACGGGCAAGCCGCTTGTGATGCGCGACGGCCTGAATCGCGAATTGTTACCAATGTTGATTGATCGATCGCTAAAGAGCGAACTTTTGAACGACCTCGACGACGAAACGCTTCGCCGCGTTGTTGAACGCGACGCATCGCGCCTTTGCCTTGTTCGCGTCGGAGTTGATAAGATTGCGCCGGTGCGCGCCCGAGCGGCTCGAGTGGTCCGGCGGCGCACGCGATCTTGAATGATTTAATAGCCGAACTTAAACAATTACGACTCGCCGGCGAACGCGCCGCTCTTGCAACAATTGTAGAAACCGCTGGATCGACTCCGGGCAAGGAGGCGATGAAATTGTTAGTAAAGGAGGACGGCACATTTGTAGGAACCGTCGGCGGCGGCTGCTTGGAAGCTGAAGTTTACGAATCGGCGCGCGCGGTGATCGAAGGAGCGGCTCCGCGATTATTGCAATTTAAGTTAAATGAACGCGACTACCCCGACAGCGGGCTGCTATGCGGAGGAATCGTTACCGTATTTGTAGAATCCGTCGACGAACCCGCTTCGACGTTTGAGCGTTTACTACAATTGCGCGACGCGGGAATCGCGGCCGCGCGGATGACCGCGATTGGAGAGATTCCTCGGGGGCTTGGCCGCAGCCGTGTGATCGCGCGAGACGGCACCGACCTCGGCAATCTGCGACACGCATCCATTGATCAATTACTTTTCACGGCCGCGGACCACGCAATGCGCGCCGACCGGCCGGAGCGATTAACGGTTACGATTCCGGGAAACGCGCCATTTGATATATTCGTTGAGCCGATGACGCTTCCGTTAATATTGATTTTCGGCGGCGGGCACGTGAGCGGCGCGATTGCTAAAGTTGCAAGATTCTCCGACTTCCGGATTATTATTATTGATGACCGCGAAATGTTTGCAACCCGCGAGCGGCACGCCGACGCGGACCAAACGATTCATACAAATTGGGAAGAAGGCGTGCGGCGGTTCGCGCCCGCGAAAGACGCGCGGTGTATTGTTGTAACGCGCGGGCATCACGACGACGAACGCGTTTTGCGCGAAATGTATCATTGCAATTACGATCCGCCGTACTTGGGAATGATAGGCTCGCGAACCAAACAAAAACTTGTTTTTGATAAATTGCGCGCCGCGCAAGTCTCCGAAACATTTATTAATAAAATCAAAACTCCCATCGGGCTCGACATCGGCGCGCGAACGCACGCGGAAATTGCTATATCCGTCGCCGCCGAATTGATCCAGCGCCGCAGAATCGCTACAAATCACTTATAAATTAACTCGATGGATCCCATTGAAACCAACGCGAGCGCAGCGATCGCCGAACGCAAAAGCGGGCGCGGCGCTTTCCAATCCGGCGGCACTCCGCCGGGGGCGTTCGGACAGTTTTTGTTTAAGATTATTTTTCGAACGTTATATTTAATCATTCACCTGCTTCTGCGCGGAATCGTTTTTGTAAAAAGAGAAGGTCCGCCGATTCCGAAGGGAGCCGTGATTCTTGCGCCAAACCATTGTTCACTGATCGATCCGCCGGTGATACAAATGGCGGATTGGCGCCATATATCATTTATGATGACCGACGGATTCTATAATCCGCCGCTGACGCGCTGGTTTTTTCAAGCATTCCGCGCGATCCCGGTAAAGGAAGGCCGCGGCAACCGCGACGCGATCCGCGCAGCCGTTGAAGCATTAAATCGCGGCTGGACGGTTTGTATCTTTCCGGAAGGCGGGATTGCTAAAGATGGAAAGCTACAAAAATTTCATCCTGGAATTACAGTTCTCGCCGAGGCGGCGAACGCGTCCGTCGTGCCCATAGCGGTCATCGGAACATTTGAAGCATTTCCACGGCATGCTAAGTTTCCGAAAATGTGGCGTAAAGTTATCGTTCGACACGGAGCCCCGATTCCGCCTCCGGAAGCTAGCGGCGACGAAGCGTCGCGAAAAGAACTGTTACGTACGTATGCGGATAAAATTCGAGACGCCGTCGCGCAACTTCAAATGCAATAATATTGAATCATAACAATGCTTCCCATCGACCGCCGCGATTTTCTTAAGTTAAGCACCGCCGCGGCCGTGGGCGCCGCAGGAATGCAACAAAAAGATGTAAAGACTCTTCCGGTTGTGAATCTTGGAAAAACCGGCCGCGTCGTTCCACGAATGGGACTCGGTTGTTTTCCGGTCGGAAACTTAACATCGGCGGACGAAGCTCAGAAAATCCTGCGCAGAGCGTTCGATCTCGGGATTCGTTATATCGATACGGCGCCGTCCTATTCGAGCGGCACGTCGGAACGGCGCGTCGGCGAAGCGCTCAAAAGTTATAATCGCAAAGAATTTTTTATTACTACAAAAACGCTCGAACGCGGCGCGAGCGGAGCCCGCCGCGAATTGGAGCAATCGCTGAAACGGCTATCGTTAGATTACGTCGATTGTATACAAGTTCACGAGATTCATGACGATTTCGAATTGTTAGCAAAGAAAGAATCCGTGCTCGCCGGCCTCGAAAAAGCGCGCGAGGAGGGGCTCGTCAAATTCATCGGCATCACATGCCATCGCGATCCGGCCTATTTAATAAAAGCGTTTGAACGCTACGAATTCGCGACGGCGCTGATTCCCGTAAACCCGATTGATACAAAACACCTTTCGTTCACGCGCGAGCTGCTGCCCGTTGCAACAAAAAAGGGAATTGCGACGATCGCGATGAAGATTTTCGCGGGCGGAAAATTGTTAACAGACGGAAAAGTATCATCCCTAGAATGTTTACGATTCGCTCATGCACAAAAAGACGCCACCGTTCTCGTGCCCGGCTGCGATTCGGTGAAGCACGTTGAAGAGGCGTACGCCGTCGCGCTCGAAACGGAATCGCGAACTGCCGCATGGCTCGCGGAAATAGAACAAAAAGCAGGCAAGCACCGCGGCAAAGACAGCGAATGGTATAAAAATACGAAACGTGAATAACAGTGATATTTATTATGGAGTAATTTTGAGGGTCGCTGTTTCGCCGTTATCGTTAACTTGAAAATCGCCCGACGTTACTAATTTAAGATTGGATGTTAGTTCATAACGATAGATTCCGGGCGCTAACACGCACCCCAACCTGTCGATACTTCCCGCCGGCCGACTATTGTGATGGACGTACGCCGGTACACCCGCAGCGTTGTACAGCACGAGTGTAGTGTCTACAAAAAGTAGATAGTTCGATTTTGTGAGACCGAATTCAATCGTTGCAGTTACACCCGGCGTCATTTGTAGATTTACGTTTGCTTGCTCACCGTCTTTTAGCAAAACTTTTTCCCACGGCGAGACCGCGAGCGGATTCATCGTATTCGCCCATACATAATATTCTCCGCCGTCTATCGGCCCCGATGATAATACAGATCCGGTGAGCGTGAAGACTCGTTTTGTGCTGGGATCCAACCTATTTGTTTTTTGATTGATTTGAATGAGTTGAACCATCGGCGTCCTTGATAAGCCCTCATTGGTTGCGACGACTTTTGCAACAATTTCGCCGCCTCTCATTAAAGTAATAGTTCCGAGATCCCACGTTTCCTTGGAAGCTAATTCTCGCCAATCCGACTCGAATCGCGCGTGCTTCGGTTCGGAAATGCGGACGCGGTGTTTTGTAGCTTTGAGTCCATTTGCGACAAATCGACCGGCAAATTCTCCATCTTGTTCAACCTTTGCACCAAACGACATCGAGGGCGAATCAAAGATATCAACTTTTGCATCTCTTGCGGGCAGTCCGTCAAATGTATAAACGGTTCCGATAATTGATGCAAGCGCCCGATCCGCATCGCGAATCTTAATAATAATTCGCTCTTTCGCCGGCCGGTCGCGAGCCACTTCCGCCGCGGTTCTATTTGTTTTCACGCGCGGTTCCATAATTTGTAGTACAAACGGAACCGCCTTGCAGTCTTTAATAACAAATTCACCTTTGATGTCTGTGAATACAATATTGATCCGCGTTTGTTCGACGAGATAACGAACGCTCCATTTTGCGAGCGGTTCATCCTGTTCATTGATCACTCTTCCATAAATAGTGTTCTCTTCGAAGTTATCCGACTCAACGACAATTTTTTCTCTCTTATCTGTACCTTCTTTTTGTACAAATGCGGGATTTGACGCGGCGGCCAGACTCGATTCTGTAATATTAACTTTAGAGATCTCAACGGGCGGTGGCGACGGTGCCTCGGCGGACGGGTTCGTATTCTTAGTTTCGAAGGGAGTCCATACGACGAAGTACACGAGCAACGCGAGGATGACTAAAAATGCTAAAACAAGGCGAGTCGATTTGCTCATGACATCGGATCTTGCGGAAAGCAGCGAACTTTCGCAAGAGGGGCGCGTCGATACGAACAGACACACTTCATTAAACAAAAACGGCACGTCGAAACGCGCCGTTTTGTTAAATATCGTTATCGAGAACTATCGAATAATATTTACTAATTCCGCGAGCAGCGAGTCGGTGGCGGAAATCACGCGCGCGTTCGCCTGGAAACCGCGCTGCGCTTCAATTAAATTTACAAATTCGCGCGCAATATCAACATTGCTCGATTCGAGCGCGCCGGGGCGGATGACGCCCGTGCCGCCGGATTGCGAGGTGCCGAGCACGGCGACTCCGGAGTTTGCAGTTTCCGCATAAGTAGTATCGCCCGAGCGCGACAGGCCATCCTGGTTTGCAAACGATGCGAGCCCGACTTGCGCCAGCACTTTCTGAACGCCATTTG